>NZ_JALEGT010000087.1 GCF_022763305.1 Marivita sp.
CCGCGCCCCGCTGGGGGGCGTTGCCCCCCAGACCCCCCAAAGTATTTGAAAACCGAAGAAGAGGGGGGTGCTGACTCTGGCTTGGGCGGCTGACAGGGGCGCCGCACGTCACGCGAGGAGCATCCATGCCGCCACCCCCACCAAGAGGGCTGCGAAACCCCGGTTCAGCCTCACCGCGCTGGTGTCGTTTCGGAAAGCGCGGGCGAGCCTGTCCCCGATCAGCGTCCAGGTCGAGAAAGCCACAAGGTTGTTCAGCGTGAAGACGGTTGTGATCAGCAGAACGGCCGTCAGGACACGCGGCTCTGTCGGGGACAGGAACTGCGAGAACATCAGGGCAATGATGACATAGGCCTTGGGGTTGAGAAGCAGCAGCATCACCCCGTCGATGAACGACGCCGGGCGCGGGGTGCGCGCGGATGTCGATGGTCCGGCGCGCCAGTGTTTGAGCGCCAGCCACAGCACATAGACAGCGCCTGCGGACTTGAGCACGGGAAGCAGCATCGGCCATGTCTCGAGCACGCCGAGAAGGCCGAGGCCCAGCCCCATTGTCACGATCCATGTGGCGAGATGATAGCCGATGCTGGCGGACAGTGTCGCGCGAAAGCCGAAACGCACGCCATTGGCGGCAAAGAGCATGTTGCCCGGGCCGGGGCTGTAGGCCAGTGGGACGAGAAAGATCAAAAGGGCAAGAAGCGTGTCGGTCATGGGGATGTCCTGTGGTCAGGACATCACACTTGGCCGTGATCCCGCGCAAGGCGACCCGGTTCCTGCGGGATCAGGGGGCCCAACGCAGGAAGTTGGCGATCATCCGCAGGCCGGTGGCGGCGCTTTTTTCTGGGTGGAACTGGAAACCCACCATATTGTCCCGCGCCACGATGGCCGTGACATCGCCACCATACTCAACATGGGCCACGCGCTGGTTGGGTGAGTCGACGCGCATCTGGTAGGAATGCACGAAATACGCATGTTCGCCGGTTGTGACCCCGTCCAGCACCGGATGGGCTGTGTCGATCACCAGATCGTTCCAGCCCATATGGGGGACTTTCATGCCAGCGTCCGAAGGGTTGATCCGCTCCACCACACCGTCGATCCAGGCAAGCCCGTCAGTCGGGGTGTATTCCAGACCCTCACGGGCCATGAGCTGCATGCCGACGCAGATGCCAAGGAAAGGCCGCGCTTTGACCTCTACCGCCTCGACCATCGCGGCGAAGGCGCCGGAGGTGCGCAGCGCCGCCGCGCAGGCGGGAAAGGCGCCGTCACCGGGCAGGACCAGACGGTCGGCCCCGGCGATGACATCGGGGTCAGCGGTGACGACGACATCGCCGGCACCGACCTCTTTGGCCATGCGTTGAAACGCCTTTTCGGCGGAGTGCAGGTTTCCGCTTTCGTAGTCGATGATCGCAGTCAGCACGGGTTACAGCGCCCCCTTGGTGGAGGGGATCGCATCCGCCTTGCGCGGGTCGACCTCGAGCGCATCGCGCAGCGCGCGGGCGACGGCCTTGAACGCGGCTTCGGCGATGTGGTGGCTGTTCACACCGTGCAGCATGTCCACATGCAGGGTGATGCCGCCATGGGTGCTGAACGCCTGGAAGAATTCGCGCACCAGTTCGGTGTCGAAGGTCCCGATCTTGGCGGTCGGCAGATCGACGTTCCACACGAGGAAAGGCCGTGCCGACAGGTCCAGTGCCGCACGCACCAGCGCGTCGTCCATCGGCAGCAGGCACGCGCCATAGCGCACGATCCCGCGCTTGTCGCCCATGGCCTGCGTCAGCGCCTGACCCAGGGCGATGCCCACATCCTCGACCGAATGGTGGTCGTCGATATGCAGATCGCCCTCGCAGCGGACCTTCATGTCGATCAGCGAATGGCGCGCCAGCTGGTCCAGCATGTGGTCGAAGAACCCGATCCCGGTCTGGTTGTCATAGCTCCCGGTGCCGTCCAGGGTCACCTCTACGGTGATCTTGGTTTCGGCTGTGGTGCGGGTCACGGTGGCGCTGCGCATATCGCCTCTCCTTGGCAAGTGTCGCGGCCTTATAGGCGGGCCTGTCGCATGCGCCAAGGCCTTGTTGCAGATGCGCTTTCATCCGTGCATCTCTTGTATGTCACAAAAGGAATCCCGCCCATGACACAGCCCTTGCTGCGCAGTGCCACCGCCGCGGATGCCGACGCGCTGGGGATCGTGATGTTCCGCGCCATCCATGAGGGGACCGGTCCCTACTCGCAGGCACAGCGCATCGCATGGCTGGCCCAGCCCAACAGCGGTCCTGACTGGTCAGCGAGGCTGGCAGCGCAACACGTGGTGTTGGCGGAAAAAGATACGATCACGGGCTTCATGACGATGACGCCCGAGGGATATATCGACCTTGCGTATATCCTGCTGGTGGCGCGCGGGCAGGGGCTGTTTTCAGCGTTACTATCCCGGATCACGGACGAAGCCCGCAAGAAAAGCCTCGCTCGGCTTAGCACCCATGCCAGCCTGATGGCGCAGCCCGCCTTTGCCCGGCACGGCTTTGTGATCGACTACCACGAAACGGTCACGCGCAACGGCGAGACGCTCGCCCGCGCGGCGATGTCCATACCGATGTAACGGAAGATCGATGGAGCGGGCGAGGCGATTCGAACGCCCGACCCTAACCTTGGCAAGGTTATGCTCTACCCCTGAGCTACGCCCGCGCTGCCATCGTTTCAGACCGGATTGGAGCGGGCGAGGCGATTCGAACGCCCGACCCTAACCTTGGCAAGGTTATGCTCTACCCCTGAGCTACGCCCGCGCTGCCAATCTGGTAGGCGGGGATTTAGGGCTTGTTGCGGCGGGGTGCAAGAGGAAAATTCCGCCTTTTGTGCCTGCGATGGGCCGACTCGCCGCAGCACGCATCCGGGGGCCCGTGGTCTATCTGCTTTCCCCGCCCGCGCGAACGCAGTAGGCAGGCCCATCCACAGCCACGGGGGCCGTCATGGCGCAGAATGCCACCATCTACAAAGTCGAACTCGGCGTGTCGGACATGGACCGGCACTATTACGAGACCCACAAGCTCACCGTGGCCAAACACCCGTCCGAGACCGACGAACGCCTGATGGTGCGCCTTCTGGCCTTTGCGCTGAATGCAGACGAGCATCTGGAGATGACCAAGGGGCTCTCCACCGATGATGAGCCGGACATCTGGCAGAAAAGCCTGAGCGGAGAGTTGGACGTCTGGATCGCCCTTGGCCTGCCGTCCGAGAAGGTGCTGCGCCAGTCCTGCGCCAAATCGGGCAAGGTCATCGTCTATGCCTATGGTGGCCGCCCGGCCGAGGTCTGGTGGGACAAGGTCAAGGGCAGCACCACGCGGTTCGACAACCTGACGGTGCTTGGCCTGTCCGAGGCCGAGACCACGGCGCTCGCCGGTCTGGCCTCCCGCGCCATGAAGATGCGGGTCAACATCCAGGACGGCGAGGTCATGGTCAGCGTGGACGAGGGGATGGTCTACGTGACGCCGGAGGTTTGGAAGGGGTAGGGGGGTGAGCCAACATTCGCTGCACGGTGTGTGAATCACGCTGTGCGCAGTAAGAGGACTATGAAGTCATTTGGATAGCCTATAGCCAGCGTGCAGCACTTGTGCACTTCGTCTCACGCATCGAACATGTCAAGATCGCACATCAAGCTTGGTTGTAGATCTCACAACAACACAGGCCTATGTTCGCGACACACGAAGTTGATTGGATAGTGTATGCGCTTTAG
>NZ_JALEGT010000005.1 GCF_022763305.1 Marivita sp.
ATAAAAATAAAACTAAAGAGAGCAGGCAAAGGGAACATGGGAACGGCTTACAATGGCACGTTCGTCATCTCCTGGTCGCAGACAACTATAGACACGCTTCAATCGGCTCCGGTCGATTTCCTGAAGGTCGGTGTGACATGGGGTTGGGAAGGCGAGGCCGTTCGCGTGGATGGCCCCAACGATCTGCTGCGATTGGACGAGGCGGAAGGCGAAGCGGAACGGCGCAAGCGAGCGGCGCGCATGGTGCGTCGGCTGGTGGGTGCGGCGATCGAAGAAACCACCGATCTGAACGCCATCACGATTGATCACCCCATTGCGGACAAGTGCTTTGTCCTGACCGATGGGCACAAGACCTACACCGTCACGTTGATCGAAACCGGAACGCGCAAGCCGCCGCTGCTGATGTTTCTTAACAATCTCCCTCCGCGGAACTGCGATCTATGGGTTGTGCATGCCGCGCTGACCAATGTCGTCACCCAAAGCGATGCAGAGCATCAGGGTGCGGTGATCTGTTTTACCCCGGGCACGCGCATCCTGACCCCCGATGGCATCAAGCGGATCGAAGAGCTTCGCGAAGGCGACTATGTGCAGACCAAGGACAATGGTTGTCAGCCCATCCAATGGATGGGTCAGCGCCGGATGAGCGGCGCGCGGCTTTTTGCGATGCCGAAACTGCGCCCGATCCGCATCCGTGCGGGCTTGTTCGGTCTCGATGAGCCCGACGAGGACCTGTTGGTGTCACCTGAACACCGCATGCTGGTCAAGGGCCGCGTCGCCATGGACCTGTTCAACACGCCCGAAGTTCTCGTGGCCGCACGCGATTTGGTCGATCATGACCGCGTGTCCATCGACCTGACCGTGCGCGAGATCACCTATGTGCATCTGCTGCTGCCGCAGCACGAGATCCTGTTCGCCAATGGCGTTGAATCCGAGAGCTTCCACCCGGCGAACGCCGCGCTGACGACCCTTGATCCGGCCGACCGCGCGCGACTGCGCGACATGCTGCCCAGCGTCGAATTCAATCCGCAAGCCTATGGTGGATTTGCCCGACGCAATCTTTCGGCATCGGAAGCCGCGATCCTGACCCATCGGGCGGCGTGACCTGCGGTGCGCCGTAGCGGCGTCAGTCGAAGACTTCGTCCTGCTCCACGCCCCAATAGGCGCCTTTGGGGGCCCATCCGCGATAGCCGCCCGCGGACAGTTCGCACCACTCGATCTGGCATTCGCGCACTTCGGCCACCACCCCCAGCGCCAGTTGCGCATTGACCGGGGCGTCCGGATCGGGGCGGGCATACAGGTTGAGCAACTCGACTTCGACAATGGCGGTACGCACACCCGACAGCAGGGAATAGTGCACCCAGCCCCCTGCCCCGTCGCGATCCTGCACCCGGCGCCAATGGCCGTGTTCCGCAGTGATCTGCAGCGGCATGTTGCGGCGTTTGTAGACCCAGTCGATTCGATGCGACAGAGATGGTCCGCGGCGGACATTCCCCTCGCTGGCCTTCATCGACACATAGCGCGGCAGCGGCAGATTCGTGACAGCCCCCCGCTCGGCCGACAGAGCCTGAGAAGACAGCAACATACCCACGATCAACGCAACGGGCACCGATTTGCCCGTGATCGCCCGGAACGAAAGCCAGCTCATGTGATGCGCCTCAATTTGCTTGGTTTTTTTGTTTTTGACGGCAGGTTCTTGTGCCGACCGCGCCTTTGAGACACTGTGCCAAAACCTGACACGCCGGGGAAGTAGCGGGAGCGAAACCATGCCATCAAAACGTCTGAGTGTTGTCGTGACGCGACGTTTGCCGGACGCCGTGGAAACACGTCTCAAGGAACTGTTCGACGTACGCCTTCGGGACAGCGACGAACCGATGACGCAGTCCGAACTGATCGAGGCCGTGAAGGATGCCGATGTCCTTGTTCCAACCGTGACCGACCGGATCGACGCCGGTCTGATCGGGCAAGCCGGAGAGCGCTTGCGCCTGATCGCGAATTTCGGCGCCGGGGTCGACCATATCGACGTGGACACCGCACGCAGCCGGGGCATCCTTGTGTCGAACACACCCGGCGTCGTGACCGAAGACACCGCCGATATGGTCATGGCCCTGATGCTGAGCGTGACGCGTCGGATCCCTGAAGGTCTGAGCGTCATGCAGACCGGTGACTGGCAAGGCTGGGCCCCGACCGCGTTCCTCGGCGGGCGTCTGGGCGGCCGTCGCCTGGGCATCCTCGGCATGGGCCGCATCGGTCAGGCCGTGGCGCGGCGGGCCCGTGCGTTCGGCATGCAGATCCATTACCACAATCGCCGTCGCCTGCGCTCCGAAGTCGAGGAGTCGCTCGAAGCGACCTATTGGGAAAGCCTCGACCAGATGGTCGCGCGCATGGACATCATCTCGGTCAACTGCCCGCATACGCCGTCGACCTTCCACCTGCTGAACGCTCGGCGGCTCAAACTCCTCAAACCCAGCGCCGTGATCATCAACACCTCGCGCGGAGAGGTGATTGACGAAAACGCCCTCACCCGCATGCTCAAGGCGGGCGAATTGGCCGGAGCGGGCCTTGACGTCTATGAACACGGCCATCGCGGCAATCCCGAACTGCGCAACATGCCGAACGTCGTCATGCTGCCCCATATGGGGTCGGCCACGCAGGAAGGCCGCCTCGAGATGGGCGAGAAGGTCATCATCAACGTCAAGACATTCGCCGACGGCCACCGCCCGCCCGATCAGGTTGTGCCCGCCATGCTGTGACAAGGGCATTTGGCCCTTGCCAACAGCTTGACATCAGGCGATGAACAAATCATGAACGTGCTTGAGTTTTCATTCCGCTCTGAAATCCTGCACGCCCTGCCCACGGGTGCGCTTTTCTGGTCTGCGCAGAAACTGCTGGTCGTCTCCGACCTGCATCTGGGAAAATCCGCCCGCGCCGCACGTTTTGGGGGGGCGCAACTGCCGCCCTATGAAACAACCGAGACCCTGACGCGCCTTGCCGGTGATCTGGATGCAACCAAAGCCCGCAGCGTGATCTGCCTTGGCGACAGCTTCGATGCGCCGACGCTGCAATCCGCCTTGCCCGAGGCCGACCTGCTGACCCTGACAACGCTGCAGGCGGGCGTCGATTGGGTCTGGATCGAAGGCAACCATGATCCCGGTCCCGTTCAGCTGGGCGGCACACATCGGCGCAGCCTCACCATCGGCCCTCTGACCTTTCGCCATATCGCAGAGCCGGAACCGTCGCCCGGCGAAGTCACCGGACATTATCACCCCAAAGCCACGCTCTCGCTGCGGGGTCGCGCCCTGACGCGTCCCTGTTTTCTCTTTGACGAGAGGCGCCTGATTCTGCCCGCTTACGGGGCCTTCACCGGCGGATTGCACAGCCACGACCCGGTGCTGACACGCTTGATGTCGCCCGGCGCAGAGGCAATCCTGACAGGACCCAGGCCCTTCAAAATTCCGATGCCGGGCCTCGCCCCCTTGTCTTGATCCGCGCGGCATGTTCACTGTTTCGCATGACCACGCATCCCCGCATTCAAGCCAGCTTCGACAAACAGTCCATGATGGCGACATTGGGCGCCGAACTTGTCGAAACCGGCAACGGCACCGCAACCATTGCCGCCCCGATCCTGCCCGGATCGCGCCAGCAGCAAGGCTTCGGCCATGCCGGTTTGACCTTTTCCATCGGTGACAGTGCAGCAGGCTACGCCGCACTGACCATGATCCCCGACGATCAGGAGGTCGTGACCGCCGAGATCAAGATCAACCTGCTGGCCCCGGCCATAGGTCAGCGCCTGATCGCACGCGGCCGCGTGATCAAACCCGGTCGCCGCCTGATTGTCGTCACCTCCGATGTCTATGCCGAAACCGATGGCACCGAACGCCATATCGCTTGCCTGATGGGCACGATGATGCCCGTCGATCTGTGAAGGAACCGTAAATGCCGACTTACAATCAGCCTCTTGGCGGAAATGACTCGCCCCGCTTTTCCGGCCCCAACACGATGATGCGCCTGCCCGCGCAGCCCACAGCCGAAGGGTTGGATGCGTGCTTTGTCGGCATCCCGATGGATCACGGCGCATCGAACCGCCCCGGAACTCGCCTTGGCCCCCGCCAGATCCGCGAGGAAAGCCGCATGATGCGCCCCTACAACATGGCCACGGGGGCTGCGCCGTTCGAATGCATGCAGGTGGCGGATATCGGCGATGTGCCGATCAACACCTTCGATCTGAAGAAAACCATCGGCATCATCACCGACCACTACCGCGAGATCCTGAAGCACGGCACCATCCCTCTGACCCTCGGCGGGGACCACACGCTGACATGGCCCATCCTGCGCGCGGTCCAGGAAACGCACGGCCCCGTGGCGCTGATCCATGTCGACGCCCATGCCGACACCAGTGACGAGATGTTCGGCGAAAAAGAGGCCCATGGCACCCCGTTCCGCCGCGCGTGGGAGGAAGGCTGCCTGCAGAACGACAAGGTCTGGCAGATCGGCCTGCGCGGATCCGGCTATTCGCCCGACGATTGGAACTGGGCCCGCGACAAGGGCTGGACGGTGATCCCGGCGGAAGCGTGCTGGTACAAATCACTGGCCCCGCTGATGACCGAGATCCGCGCCAAGATCGGCGATGCGCCGGTCTATCTCAGCTATGACATCGACAGCCTGGACCCGGCCTTTGCCCCTGGAACCGGCACGGTCGAGATGGGCGGTCTCAGCACATGGCAAGCGCTGGAAATCGTGCGCGGCTGCGCGGGGCTGAACCTCGTGGGCTGTGATCTTGTCGAAGTCTCCCCACCGTTCGACACCACGGGGACAACCGCGCTGATCGCCTCGAACCTGCTCTTCGAGATGCTCTGCGCCTTGCCCAAGGCGCAGAAATAGCAAGGCCGGGCGTTTGCCCGGCCAGTGTCCGCGTTTATCGCAGGCCGGGTTTCAGACCGGCTCCACTCTCAGGCTGTCAGACCCTCGGGCTCTTCAAGCCCATGCGCCCGGCAGCAGGCGGTCAGCGTGTTGGCAAGCAAGCAGGCAATGGTCATCGGCCCCACACCACCCGGCACCGGAGTGATCGCGCCTGCAACCTCGGCGACCTGTGCGAAATCGACGTCCCCCAAAAGCTTGGTCGCCCCGGGCTTGTCAGGATGCGGGATGCGGGTGATGCCGACGTCGATCACGGTTGCGCCCGGCTTGACCCAGTCGGCCTTGACCATCTCGGCCCGGCCCACGGCGGCGACCAGAATATCGGCGCGTTTGCAGACAGACGCCAAATCCTTGGTCCGCGAATGCGCAATCGTAACCGTGCAGTTCTCCTGCAGAAGCAGTTGCGCCATCGGTTTGCCGAACAGGTTTGACCGTCCGATCACCACCGCTTCCATTCCCGACATCGCCCCGATCTGATCGCGCAGAAGCATCAGGCAACCCAGTGGCGTGCAGGATACAAGCCCCTTCTCACCGCTTGCCAGCAGCCCGGCATTGACGACGCTCAGCCCGTCAACATCCTTGGCCGGATCGATCCGTGCCACGACGCGGCGTTCGTCCAGATGGTCGGGCACCGGGAACTGGCAGAGAATGCCGTGTACTGCAGGATCGGCGTTCAACTGGTCGATCAAGGCAAAAAGATCGGCCTCGGACACATCCGCAGGCAGCTTGTGCTCGAACGAGGCCATGCCGACCTCGACCGTCTGCTTGTGCTTGGCGGCGACATAGACCTCGCTTGCGGCGTCTTCGCCCACCAGCACCACCGCCAACCCCGGCGTGATCCCGTGCTCGGTCTTGAGCCGCGCCACATGGTCCGCAATCTGCCCGCGCACAGTGGCGGCAAAGGCTTTTCCATCGATGATCTGAGCGGTCATGATCCGTCCTTCTTCTTTTCAAAAATATGCAAATTCGCCGGTCACAATCGCGATCAGACGTTGGTCAAAGGCGCTTTGCGGGATGGCGGGTGGGGCGATGGGCAAAGCCCGAGCGCCCACCCGCCATCAGCTTAAAACAGGCCTTCGATCTGGCCCGCGTCGTTCAGGCGGATGCTCTCCGCCGATGGCACGCGCGGCAGCCCCGGCATGGTCATGATCTCGCCGCAGACCACCACGATGAAACCGGCGCCGGCGGACAGGCGCACTTCGCGCACCGGCACCGAATGCCCCGTCGGCGCACCGCGGCGGTTCGGATCGGTGGTGAAGGAATACTGCGTCTTGGCCATGCAGACCGGCAGATGGCCGTAGCCCTGCTCTTCCCACAGCTTCAGCTGGTCGCGGATCTTTTGATCCATCAGCGCCTCGTCGGCGCGGTAGATGCGCTTGGCGATGGTCTGGATCTTGTCGGCCAGCGACATCTCGTCAGGATAGATCGGCGAGAAATTCGCCTGACCCGCATCCGCGACCTCGGCCACCTTGCGCGCGAGATCGGCAGACCCTTTCGACCCCAGTTCCCAGTGACGCGACAGGACCGCTTCGGCGCCGTGTTCCTTCACATAGGCTTTGATCGCCTCGATCTCGGCCTCGGTGTCGGTCACGAAGTGGTTGATCGCCACGACAACGGGCACGCCAAACGACTTGAGGTTCTCGATGTGGCGGCCCAGGTTCGGGCAGCCCTTCTTGACCGCCTCGACATTCTCGGCCCCCAGATCGGCCTTGGCGACGCCGCCGTTCATCTTCATCGCGCGCACCGTGGCCACGCAGACCACAACAGACGGCGCGATGCCCGCCTTGCGGCACTTGATGTTCATGAACTTCTCGGCACCCAGATCGGCGCCAAAGCCGGCTTCGGTCACCACGTAATCCGCCAGCTTGAGCGCCGTGGTCGTCGCGATCACCGAGTTACAGCCATGCGCGATGTTGGCGAACGGGCCACCATGTACGAAGGCGGGATTGTTCTCGAGGGTCTGAACGAGGTTCGGCTGCATCGCGTCCTTGAGCAGAACGGTCATCGCGCCTTCCGCCTTGATGTCGCGGCAGAAGACCGGGCTGCGGTCACGGCGATAGGCCACGATCATGTCACCCAGGCGCTTTTCCAAATCCTTGAGGTCTTTCGCGAGGCACAGGATCGCCATGACTTCCGATGCCACGGTGATGTCAAAACCGGCTTCGCGCGGGAAGCCGTTGGCCACACCGCCCAAGGAGCACGTGATCTGACGCAGCGCCCGGTCGTTCATGTCGACCACGCGGCGCCAAACGACACGGCGGATGTCGATATCCTGCTCGTTGCCCCAGTAAATGTGGTTGTCGAGCATCGCCGACAGAAGGCTGTGCGCGCTGGTGATGGCGTGAAAATCGCCCGTGAAATGGAGGTTCATGTCCTCCATCGGCACCACCTGCGCATAGCCACCGCCAGCCGCGCCACCCTTCATGCCGAAGTTCGGCCCAAGCGACGCTTCGCGGATGCAGATCATCGCCTTCTTGCCGATATGGTTCAGACCGTCGCCCAGACCGACCGTCGTGGTGGTCTTGCCCTCACCCGCCGGGGTCGGGTTGATGGCTGTCACAAGGATCAGCTTCCCATTCGGGCGATCCTGCACCGAATTGATGAAGGACTGGCTGACCTTGGCCTTGTCATGGCCATAGGGCAGCAGGTCATCCGACCCGATCCCGATTTTCTCACCGATCTCCATGATGGGGCGCTTCTGCGCCTCGCGGGCGATCTCGATATCCGACTTGTACGACATGAAAGGGCTCCCCTGTTCCGGAACGACATTTGCCCCACGCATACAGTTGTGCACCAGAGCCGTGGCGCTGTGAAACCGACACTTCCCGACAAAACTGCGGCGGGATCACAAACGGATCGTCGCCGATCGGAAACATCCCGCCTTTTCGGTCAGGCGCGCACAGACTCAAGATGGGACCAGACGGGCTGGTCGGGGATGTGCAAGCGCAGCCGATCACCAAGCGCCAGCCGCCCGGGCCGCTCGACCCAGGCGGTGACTCCGCGTCGATGCACGGCGGCGGACTTGAACGCCTTGCCCTTTCCGGGGTGGATTTTTTCGATTTCGCGCGCGGGCAGATGACAGGGGCGGTTTTCCATGTCGAGGACCAGTGTCACGCCATCCGGCCCCTGCAACCGCGACGAGGGCGGCACCAGGGTGAATTCGGGAATGCCTTCGATCACAAGGGACGCACCCAGCCAGACGGGGTCGATCTCCTCAAGCGTCATGTCGGCGGCGATTGCTGCGAGTTCTTCTGACGACAGGACGGACAATTGCCGCACATTGGCGATTTCGGTGCCGCGCGTGTATTGGGTTGTCACCCGGCTGCAGGACGGGCGCGTACGTCCGGCGTGACGTTCCCCCACCGGACCATCAAAGCTCAGGTCCATGTGGTCCTGCGGGATCGCAACAATCGAGTCACCCTCAAGCGGGACGCGACCAATCCAGCGCACGGTTGCATAAAAGTCGGTAGGTTTCAAAGCGGGCACGTGGCGGTTCTCCGGGCAGGTTTGCCGCAAGAAATCCCGGCTTTTGGGAAAGGACAAGCCGGAACATGCGCTTTCGACAAAAGAAAAACCCCGGCAGGGTGATGCTGCCGGGGTTTCATGTTTTCAGCGGATCGGCGTCAGACCGTCGGTTCAGGCTCCAGATCGCCGTCGTCCTTGCGGGCCTTGGCCTTGGCTTTGGTCTTGGGGATGGCCGTAATGCTGGGTTTGTCCGCGACATCTCCCGACGCGTCATCATCCCCGGCATGCGGCGGTTCGCCCTTCATGACGCGCTTGATCTCGTCACCGGTCAGGGTTTCGTATTCCAGAAGCCCCTGCGCCAACCGTTCCCATTCGTCCTTGCGTTCAGTCAGGATTTTGAACGCGCGGTCATACGCGTCCTGGATGAAGCGCTTCACCTCCTGCTCGATCAGTTCCTTGGTGTTGGCCGACACCGAGAAACCAGCGGTATTGCCGCTATATCCTTCGGCGGCTTCACGATAGTCGATATTGCCAACCTTGTCGGACATGCCCCACTGCAACACCATCGCGCGGGCCAGAGCCGACGCCTGCTGGATGTCACCCGCAGGACCGTTCGACACGTTTTCCGGGCCGTACTTGATGATCTCGGCCGCCTTGCCCGCCATGGTCATGGCCAGCTTTTCCTCGCATTCGGACTTGTGCCAGTTCAGACGGTCGATTTCCGGCAGCGACACCACCATGCCCAGCGCACCTCCGCGCGGAATGATCGTGGCCTTATAGACGGGATCGCATTGCGGCAAGGCCAGCCCGACCACCGCGTGCCCGGCTTCGTGATAGGCTGTCTTTTCCTTCTGATCCGGCGTCAGAACCATGGAGCGGCGTTCCGCACCCATCATAACCTTGTCCTTGGCGTTCTCGAAATCCTCCATCGTCACGAAACGTCGTCCGACGCGGGCCGCCATGAGGGCCGCTTCGTTCACGAGGTTTGCAAGGTCCGCGCCCGAGAAACCCGGTGTTCCGCGTGCAATGATACGCAGGTCCACATCCGGGCCAAGCGGCGTCTTGCGCGCGTGCACGCCCAGAATTTTCTCCCGCCCCTTGATGTCGGGATTAGGTACAGTGACCTGACGGTCGAACCGGCCCGGGCGCAGCAATGCCGGATCGAGAACATCCCGGCGGTTGGTCGCAGCGACGATGATGACGCCCTCGTTCGCTTCGAAGCCGTCCATTTCGACAAGCAGCTGGTTCAGGGTCTGTTCGCGTTCGTCGTTCCCGCCGCCATAGCCGGCGCCCCGGGCCCGGCCCACGGCATCGATCTCGTCGATGAAGACAATACACGGTGCATTCTTTTTCGCCTGTTCGAACATGTCGCGCACGCGGCTGGCGCCGACACCGACGAACATTTCCACAAAGTCAGAACCCGAGATGGTGAAGAAGGGCACACCCGCCTCGCCTGCGATGGCACGCGCCAGCAGCGTCTTACCGGTGCCCGGAGGCCCCACCAGAAGCGCCCCCTTGGGAATCTTGCCGCCAAGCCGCGAGAACTTCTGCGGATTGCGCAGGAATTCCACGATTTCGCTCAGCTCGTCCTTGGCTTCGTCGATACCCGCCACGTCATCGAATGTGACGCGCCCGTGCTTTTCCGTCAGCAACTTGGCCTTGGACTTGCCGAAGCCCATGGCACCGCCTTTGCCGCCGCCTTGCATCCGGTTCATGAAATAGATCCAGACACCGATCAGCAGAAGGAAGGGCAGCAAGCTGAGCAGGAAGGACTGGAAGCCCGATTGCTGCTGCTGTTCGGCCCGGATCGGTACGTCATTGTTGATCAGAAGGTCGGTGACGGTCGCGTCTTCCGGCTTGATCGTCACGTAGTCCTGACCATCGGTGCTGCGGAAGCGCACCTGCTCACCATCCAGAGTGACCGAACTGACCGTGTCGTTTTCAACTGCCGCGACAAAATCCGAATAGCTGATTTCGCGACTCTGCAGCGTGTTTCCACCGCCAGAGAAGATGTTGAAAAGCGCGAGGATCAGCAGGAATAGGACGACCCAAAAGGCGATATTTCGTGCGTTGCCCAAGGAAAATTCTCCTGACTGCGACAGGGGCGGACAGGCCTCTGTCTCTTGGCCTATAACATAGACATGCGCGGGCCGGGTTCAATGCGAAAGACAAAATGCCTCAAAACCGGTGTCCGGCCGCCCAAGCACGTATCGGTGCAGCCCGACGGATGGACCGACCTGTAGTTCAGGACAGGCAAGAAGCATGCCGTCCCCCCAGACAGACGGCAATGCGCGTGCAGCCCGGAAGGGCAGTGCCAGACCGGACCGGTCTGCGATCTGACGCCATCCATCCTCGCCCAAAGCGCGCACGGCTGCGTTTGCGGGCAAAAGCCCGTCCGGGTCGGACAGGCGCCACTGCCCGTCCCACAGCGCATCTAACCCGCAGGACAGCCCGTCGACCGCCGACTCCTCCCGCAAGAGGCGCAGATGCGTCTTCTCTACCAGAACCTCGGCCCCGTGGAGTGTCCCTCCCCGTCCGGAGAGCACCTGATCAAGCAAGGCTTCGCTCGACGCGGCGCGCGGCCGGTATTCCGCGGCGGTAACATATTGCAGGCCCGCGGTGAGCAGCCGCAGGCGTGTTTCCTCGTCCAGCGCGGCGAACCCGTCCCTGTCGATGCGCAACTGTCCCGAAGGCGCATCAACGCATAGGCGACGCACCGCCTCGACCAGATGGGCCGTCAATCCGTCGCGCGCACGGGCCATGCGGCGCGCCGTATCGGACAGCACAGAGGTCGTGACACCTTCTTCGCGCAAAAGGTTTAACAATTGGCGAATGCGGACACGTCCAAAATCGCGGTTTTCATTGCTTGGGTCGTCGACCCATCGCCCTTTCAGTACCGACAGGTAATGCCGCAGCTCCGCCCGCTCCATGTCGAGACAGGGCCGCAGCACCCTGTATCCGGAACAAGCCTGATCGCGCGGCGGTGCTTGTCCTGTCATCTGCCCTGCGGCAAGCAAGGGCGGCACCAGCGGATGTGGCGTCACCTCCCTGCACGCGCGCATGCCCGACAGACCATCCACTCCCGATCCGCGTGCCAGCCTCATGAGCACCGTTTCGGCCTGATCGTCAGCGGTATGCGCAAACAGCACGTGCTTGAGATTACCCCGCCACCGGTCGATTAGCGCAAGACGCGCGCGACGGGCCGCATCCTGAACATTGCCGGTCCCATCCCACTGCCACCGGAGTGTGGCATGTGGCCAGCCGAGACGCGCGCAGTCCTCGGCGACCATCGCCGCCTCTGCGGCGCTTTCGTCGCGCAGTCCGTGATCGACCGTAACCACCCAGAGCCGGATGCCGAAGCTCCGCGTCCAGTTATGGGCAAGGGTGAGCATCGCCATGCTGTCCCCGCCGCCCGACACCGCCAAACCAAGATCGGATGGAAACTCGGGCCCCAGAAGCTGTCCCATCCTGTCGGCGAACCGCTGCTCCAGCGGCAGGTGGGTCACTGGCAACCGAACCTCGACTTGGCCACATCCGCCTGCGCGATGGCATCACCGCTACCTGGGTAGCGGCCCGAAACTTCGTTCAACGTCACGCAGGCTTCGGCAATATTGCCCAGCTCGCCGAGCGCCACGCCCAGCCGCCACAAGGCCTCTGGCCCGGCTGCGTCATCGGGATATCCGGCATAGGCATCAAGATAGCGGCGCGCGGCATCGCGCGTGTTTCCAAGACCTTCGAGCGCACGGCCTTCGGCCACCAACGCCTGAGCCTCTAGCGGTCCGCCCGGATAGGTCTGGCGAAAGGCCGCAAACTGGTCAGCGGCGGATTGAAAGTCACCATTGGCGAGCGCCTCCCCGGCTCGCCGAAAGTCTGTTTCTTCCCCGACGGCAAGCTGCGTCCCACTTGATTGGGGCGCCGCTGCCGGCGCCGGCATTGCGGTGGCAGGTGCTTCAGGCTCACCACCCAATGTCGGCACCTGCCCGAGACTCCCGATATCGCAGCCGTCTTCCAGTTCGCACAGGCGGAATTCGAGATCGCCCAAACGGCGCGCGCCATCTTCGGCAACGCGACCGACACGGAATTCAAGTTCCTCGGTCTTGGCCGTCAGACGCTGCAGCTCGCTTTCGATGGCGTTGATCCGGTCGAGCGCGCCGGGTGGCAGGGCCACGGACGGACCGCCTGTCGTGCTCAATTCACGTTTCAGCTTCTGGATCTCGACGAACAGCACAGACATGTCCTGCCGGATATCCGCCAGCGTTTCCTGCGCCTGCCCCGCAAGCGGAGCAAACGCCAAGGCACAACTCAGAAAGACAGCCCTAAGACGCATCGTCAGCCCGTCAGACCAGCCGAAATGATCGTCACGGCGCGTCGGTTCTTGGAATAGCAGGATTCATCCGAACAGATTTCGATGGGCCGTTCCTTGCCGTAGCTGACAAAGCGCAGACGGCTGGCGGGGATACCCTGCGCGATGAGGTATTCCATCACCGCATTCGCCCGTCGCGCGCCAAGAGCAAGGTTGTAGGCGCGTGTGCCCTGTTCATCCGCATGGCCTTCGATGACGGCGTTGTAATCCGAGTTGGTCATCAGCCACTGGGCCTGGCCATCAAGGGTCGCGCGCGCTTCGGGGCTCAACGTGGACTGGTCGACGGCAAAGAGAACGCGATCGCCGACGGTCTGCTGGAAATAGGCGGGCGAACGCGGATCGTTCGCACTGCCGGGCACAAGGCCCCCGGCGCTTCCGGTGGCGGCGTTCAGATCGACGGCACTGTCATCGAACCGGTTGGCATTGGTACAGGCTGACAGGGCCAGAACGGCGATCAGCATGGTGGATTTCGCGGTCAGTCGCATGAGATGTCCTGCTCTCTTATGGTTGGGACGAAACTACCACAGCGGTGGCGCTGCGCCTAGTCATCTGCGCCGCGCCCGGATTTCCGTCCGAAAATCCCGAGCGCGGGGTCTTGTAGTCTGGTGAAGGGACACGCGTCACTGGAGCGGACCCCAGCTTGGGTCAGAGGCACCCTCAGGCGTGCGCACGCGCTTGAGATTACGTCCCGAAATATCGACCGTATAGAGCGACGAGGCCCCCTGAGCCCCCTGAGTTTCGCGCGCGAACATGATGACACGCCCGTTCGGTGCCCAGGTCGGACCCTCATCGAGGAATGACGCGGTCAACAGGCGCTCCTCCGATCCATCCGTGCGCATGACGCCGATATGAAAACGTCCCGCGTTCTGTTTGGTGAAGGCAATCATGTCGCCGCGCGGCGACCAGACCGGCGTCGAATAGCGCCCTTGCCCAAAGCTGATCCGCCGCGCTTCTCCGCCCGTCGCGGGCATGACATAGAGTTGCTGCGTGCCCGATCGATCGCTCTCGAACACGATCTGGCTGCCGTCCGGCGAATAGCTCGGTGCGGTTTCGATCGACGGCGCGCTGGTCAGCTGCCGTGTTCCACCGCTGGCAATGTCCATGGCCCAGATGTCGGTGTTCGACCCCTGCGTCAGCGAATAGACCACCGTGCTGCCGTTCGGGGCAAACCGTGGGGCAAAGCTCATCACGCCGTCCTGTCCCTGCAGGATACGGCTTTGCACCGTTCCGACCTCCAGAACATGAACCCGCGGCATACCCGTTTCGTAACTGGTATACAGCACGCGCTGCCCGTCTTCGGAAAAGCGCGGCGCCAGAACAAGAGCATTGCCCCCGGTCAGGTATTGGACATTGGCCCCGTCGTAATCCATGACCGCAAGACGCTTGGCGCGCTGATCTTTCGGACCGCTTTCAGACACAAAGACGACCCGGCTGTCGAAATAGCCCGATTCCCCGGTAATGCGGCTGTAGACCTGATCGGCCACTTTATGCGCCATGCGGCGCCAGCCGTCCGGTGTGCCGGCAAATTGCATGCCCTGTCCCAGCTCGGTCCCCGCGAACACATCCCAGACCCGGAACTTGACCACGATGCGCCCACCCTCGGAGCTGACGGCCCCGGTGATCAGCGCCTGCGCGTTGATCGCTTTCCAATCGGCGAATTGGACCGGGCTGCCGAAACTGCTGATCTGGCTGATATGGGCCTCGCGGGGCACCTCGCGGAAGAGCCCCGTCCCGGTGAGATCGTCGGCGACAACCCGCGCGATCTGCTGCGCCAATTGCTGTGCGCCCGCCGATTCCGCCACAAAGTCAGGCACCGCATAGGGCAAGGGTTCGATCACGCCTTCCGTGATCTCGATCCGGAGCGGTCCGCCCTGGGCCGACACCATACCCGGCGCGCTGACCGCCAGAACCAAAACAGCCAACAATGACGCGACGATCTGTTTCATCGGATCCTCATACTCTCGGGGTTGAACGTCATCTCGACGGTCTTCCACTGGTCAAACTTCTCAGGCGGCAGACTATACCCGTCGCCCTGGCACCGCAAAATAGCCCGACGCGCCGCCTGGAACGCGGTCTCCACCGCCGTCCCGCTGCCGCCTTCAGAGCCGAGCAGTCTCAGGCTGGAACTCACGACACGCCCGGATCGATCCATGTCGAATCCGACCGTCACCGTCACGTTCGCCGCCTGGGAGCCGACATCGACCACCCAGCAATCCTGAACCGCGATCCTGAACCCATCGGTTTCGCCCTGTGTGAGAGGCGGACCGCTGGCTGCACCGGTGCTGGCCCCGGCCAAGGCCTCTTCGAGTGCGCCAGCGATGGCCGAGGCGGTATCCGTCGTGGTCTCGGGCTCTTGTGTGGGTTGCGGGGCCGGTTGACGTTCAGGCTCCGACGTCGCCGGCGCATCGGCCGTCTGGGTCGGTGCCGGCGGCGGTGTCGGACGGTTAGGCCGCGATTGCGGGCGCACCGATGCGGCCGGTGCGCGGGCGGGCTCTTCGGCCTCGGTCACGATCTCTGTCGTTGCCGCCTCAGGCGCGGTCGCCTGCTGTTCTTCTGCATCGGTCACGTCCGGTGTCTCGGACTGCTCTACGGTCTCCTGCACCTCGGGCGCGACTTCGGCTTCGGGCGCAGGTTCGGGCACGGCTTCCGGAGCGACACGGGGGGCCGGGCGCGGGATCGGGCGCAGTGCCACCTCGGGCGCCTCCACGTCGGGCACCGGCTCCGGTGCGGGCGGTTGCGGCAACGTCTCGACCACCTCCGGCTCCGGTGTCGGCAGAACAGGCTGCGGCGCAGGCTCAGGCTCTGCCACTTCAGGGGCAACGGGCTCGGGGACAGGCGCGGGTTGTTCCTCGACAACAGGCGGCTCTGGCGGCTGCTCTTCGATGTCCGGCTGCGGCAGAGCGGCAGGCTCGGCGCCCAACTCGGGTGCAGTCTGCGGCTGCATCATGGCCGCGAACTGCGCTTCCGAGATGACCGATACGTCAGCCACCTGCAGCTCCGGCGGATCGCTGCGGAACATGCCGCCGAACAGAGCCCAGAGGATCAGAATCCCATGGGCGCTTCCGGAGATATAATGGCCCGTATGCACTGCGCGCCTCAGCCATCCGACCCGTCAAGTGCCGGACCCCCGATATCGGTGACAAGCCCGATCGACCCGAAACCGCCCGCGTTCAGCGCGCCCATGATCTGCGCGACCACTTCATAGGTGACGGTCCCGTCAGCCCGCAGAAAGACCCGGTCGTCGGCACGCTCGGCCGCAATCGCGCGCAGACGCGGAACGAGATCCTCGCGCGGAACTTCGGTGTTCTGGATCGACACGACACCATCCGCCGAAATCGTGACCGTCAGCGGCTCTTCGGTTTCGGATGGCAAGGCCGACGCGGCGGTCTTGGGCAACTCGACCGGCACCCCGACGGTCAGCAGCGGAGCGGCGACCATGAAGATGATCAGGAGCACCATCATCACGTCCACGAAGGGTGTGACGTTGATTTCCGACATCGGCATGGCGCGGCCCTTGCGCCGCCTGCGTCCGCCGCCTCCGCCAGATTTCACGACACCGCCCCCCATCGCTCAGCTGTCCAACTGGCGACTGAGAATGGTGGAGAACTCATCGGCAAAGGATTCGTAGCCTGCAAGAATGCGGTCGCTGTCAGCCGACAGCTTGTTGTAGAAGACAACCGCCGGGATCGCGGCAAGAAGGCCGAGACCGGTCGCCAGAAGCGCCTCGGCAATACCGGGCGCCACGACGACAAGTGACGTATTCTGCTGTTGTGCGATTTCGACAAAGGCGTGCATGATACCCCACACCGTACCGAAAAGCCCGACGAAGGGGGCAACGGACCCGACCGTGGCCAGAACCGCAAGGTTCTTCTGCAGGTCCTCGGCCTCCTTCTGGATTGCCACATCCATCGAGCGGTCGATGCGTGCGTGTGCCCCGGCAATCAGCCCGCCATCGTCGCGATGCGACCGACGCCATTCCGTCATGCCCGCGGCAAACACCCGCTTTGCCCGCCCGTCCGGCTCTGGCCCGATCTGGTCGAAAAGCTCGTCCAGAGGCTCGCCCGACCAGAAGGCCCGATCGAACTCCGCCGCTTCTGCCCGCGCCTTACGATAGGCGATCAGCTTTTCGAAGATGATGGCCCAGGCCCAGAAGGACGCGAGCGTCAGCATGATCATCACGATCTTGACGGTAAGGGTGGCGCGCGCAAAAAGTCCCCACATGGAGAAATCAATCTCCTGCGCCAGCGCAAGTGTTTCTGCTTCCATCTGCCTGCTCTTTAGCCGGTTGGCCCTGATTTGCCGGGCTCTGATTACCACTCTCAATACCGCAAGTGCAGGGGAAACGCCAACACATTGGCGTCAGAACATGCTGTTTCAGCCAGTCGGGTCCAGCTGACGGCGGATCTTTGCCGGAAGCCGCGCAGGCGCCCCCCCTGCGCCGACACAGACCACCGTCACCTCGGCCGAAAAGAGCAGGTCGGCACCGCGCACGACCTCCTGCGCCAGAACCAGCCGCGCGCCGGTAACTGCCTTGAGCACCGTCTGCACAGACAGCGCGTCGTCGAATCTCGCGGGCTTCAGATACTCCGCCTCAACCCGCCGCACGACAAAAACAACGCCCTCTTCCTCGCGCATGGCGTTCTGATCCACCCCGAGGCCTCGCACCCAGTCAGACCGCGCGCGTTCGATGTAGCGCAGATAATTGGCATAATAGACGATGCCGCCCATGTCGGTGTCTTCGTAGTAGACCCGGACAGGAAACGTGTGAACCATCACTGCGCCCCACCCTGCGCCACCTGCATCCGCGCGGCCAGCCGGAGCGCGTGGCTTGGGTCCTCGGACATAGCTGGCATGACCGGATCATAGCCCGCCCGGATCAGCGCGCCGATTTCCGGCCGCAGAACGACACGCCCGTCCTCGAGCCGTCCAAGCGGTGACCGGTCGGTGAAGGCGAGATCGGACCAAAGCAGGATCGACTGCACCACCTGGTTCAGAGCGAGCGTTTCGGCAGGCTGCGCAGACAACACCTCATCCATGCGCAGGAACACGAAACAGGCCTTGATCGCACCCTCACGGTCAAAGCGGAACACCCGGTACTGGTTTGCCTCGGCCTCTGACAGGCGGGCGACCAGCGGGGTCAACCCGTCGATCAGACGATCCAGATCGGGCACGTCCAGCAGCTCGGTCCAGTCGCGGAAGAAAAAGATCATCACGTTGGTGCCCAGCTCGGGGTCGGTTTCGGCCATCTCGTGCCCGGCCATGGCGCAGACCGCTTCAAGCGCCCCCTTGACGACACCTAGGGTGGCATCCTCGACACCGAAGACGATGGGCGCGATCGGGCGCCCCCAGCGTGCAAAAAGATAGGTCCCATCGGACCGCGTGAAGTACCGTTCGACCTCGGACGCTTCCATCATGAGGCGCTGCCCCCCTGCTTCTGTCCTGCCCAATAACGCAGTACGACCTCTGGCACGCAGAGCCGCGCCGGGCAAGCCGCGCCTAGCCGAAAAGGTCGCTCTGCCCCAGCATCCGGGGCGCAGCCAGTCCCAGATGTGTCCACGCTTTCTGTGCCAGCATCCGCCCGCGCGGCGTGCGCTGGATCAGACCCTGCTGCAAGAGATAGGGCTCAATCACCTCTTCCAGCGCGTCCCGGCTTTCCGACAGGGCCGCCGAAAGGGTCTCGATCCCGACAGGCCCGCCTGCATAGTTCTCGGCAATGAGCCGCAAATACCGCCGGTCTGCCGCATCCAGCCCCAGGCCGTCGACCCCCAGCCGTGTCAGAGCCCCATCCGCAAGCTTCTGCGTGACACGGCCATCCCCTTCGACCACCGCGAAATCCACCACACGACGCAGCAGTCGACCGGCGATCCGGGGCGTCCCGCGCGAGCGTCGGGCAATCTCCCGCGCGCCTTCGGCATCGGCCGTGACACCCAGCTTGACGGCATTGCGCGACACGATCGTGTTGAGCTCGTCCTCGGTATAGAAATTCAGCCGCGTCGGAATGCCGAACCGGTCCCGCAGCGGCGTTGTTAAAAGCCCCAGTCGTGTCGTCGCCCCCACAAGCGTGAAGGGCTGCAATTCGATCCGGACGGTGCGCGCCGCAGGCCCTTCACCGATCACCAGGTCCAGCTCGTAATCTTCGAGAGCGGGATAAAGCACTTCCTCCACCGCCGGGTTCAATCGGTGGATCTCGTCGATGAACAGCACATCCCGCGCTTCGAGATTGGTCAGGATTGCGGCCAGATCTCCCGCCTTGGCCAGCACGGGCCCAGACGTCATACGGAACCCGACGCCCAGTTCCCGGGCCATGATCTGCGCCAGCGTCGTCTTGCCCAGACCGGGAGGACCGTGAAACAGCGTGTGATCCATCGCTTCGCCGCGCTGACGGGCGGATTGGATGAAGACCCGCAGATTGGCCCGCGCCTCGGCCTGTCCCACGAAGTCATCAAGCATCTGCGGCCGCAGGGCGCGATCCCGGTCTTCGGGCAGCGGATCAGGACGCATGATCGGATCAGAGGACATGGATCAAACCTGCAGCCAGAACATTCATGATGCGAAAAGGCCCGGAAGGGCCGATGAGCCCAGCCATGCCCTACCCTTTCGGTGCCAACAGTTTCAATGCCGCACGGATCAGCGTTGCGGTCTCCGCATCCGGGGTCTCACCCGCCGCCTGCGCCACGGCGCTGGCCGCCTCACCCGGCGCATAGCCCAAGTTGCCCAGCGCCGACAGAGCTTCCGCCTGCGCCGACGCACTCATCACAGGTGCCAGAGCCGGAGACGCGGCGAGGGCCGGTTCGATCACCGTGTCGCTGTCGGTCGGGATGGTCGCCACAGACGCAGCGCCGCCCATCGCCATGACGCCATGCGCCTTGTCCTTCAATTCATTGACCACGCGCTGCGCCGTCTTGGGGCCGATCCCCTTGGCCGCCTTCACGGAATTCCAGTCTCCCAGCGCAATGGCCCGGCTGACCCCCTCCGGCCCCAAAGCTCCCAGGATCGCAAGAGACGCCTTAGCACCCACGCCCTGCACGGACATGAGAAGGCGATGCCATTCCTTCTCCGCGAGCGTGGGAAATCCGAAAAGCTGCAGGATATCCTCACGGACCAAGAGGTCGGTATAGAGCGCCGTTGCCTCACCCGGACGTCCGATCTGCGACAGCACCCGGTCCGAACAGTAAACCACGTAGCCCACTCCGCGCACGTCGATCAGGACATGATCCTCTGCCTTGTATTCGATCCGCCCCGCAATGCGCCCGATCATGCCCGCATCCTCATGCCCGGCCCCGTCATATGATGCGCATGGCAGATCGCGATGGCCAGAGCATCGGCGGCATCCGCGCCTTCGATCTCCACACCGGGGAGCTGCATCTTGACCATGTGTTCGACCTGCCGCTTGTCCGCATGGCCAACACCCACAACCGTTTTCTTGACAGAGTTCGGCGAATATTCCCCGATCTCGAGCCCGAATTGCGCCGGCACCAGCAACGCGACCCCCCGCGCCTGTCCAAGCTTGAGCGTACCGACGGCATCCTTGTTCACGAAGGTCTTCTCGATGGCCACGGTATCGGGCTGAAATCGGTGGAACACATCCGTCAACGCCGTGTGCAACGCCAGCAACCGAGCGGCCAATTCGCCCTCGCCAGAGAGACAGATTCCGTTCGCGACATGGCGCAAACGGCTTCCCTCGGCCTCGATCACGCCCCAGCCAAGGAAACGCAGACCCGGATCAATCCCCAAAACACGCATTCTGCTCGTGCCTTTGTTGCTTTTGTGACACGGCTAGCACGAAACGCGAACAAACGCCAAGCCTTCAAAACACGACATCGCGCCGAAAGGTCATGTCGAAAACGGCAGACAAGGGGTCGGGTCCGCACTTCGCACACCCAAAAACGACAGGAAAAATGTCGCGTTCATTCCTCATGCGGCCTCATGAAAATTTTAGGCCAAGAGCCATGCACAAACCGCATAAAAACTATGCGGAAACGACAATTGAAGACGCGAAAATCCGCAACTAGATGCGCGTCAGACGAAATTCTCCCCCATTTACCCAAGGAACATGGCCATGGCCGCTTTTGACACATCCCGCCCCACCTATGCCGCACCCTCCAAAGGCTTCGGCGGCTTCGCAGCTTCTCTGATCGCAGTTTTCTCGGCGTGGAACGATTCCCGCCAGACCCGCAATGCGCTCAGCCAGCTCAGCGATCACGAACTGGAAGACATCGGTCTGACCCGCGGCGACATCAACTCGTTCTGAGCTGTCCCGTACCTCTACGAAAGTGAAAAAGCCGTGTCAGCAAACCTGACACGGCTTTTTCTTTTGTGAGCAAGAGAGAGAGGGAAATCCTGCGGAGCGGCAATCAGCCGATGATGTGGCTCAGAAGCTGTGCCAGCGGCGCAGTGATCGGGTCGATCTGCATAAATACCGCCCCAATCTGTTCGATGAACCCGCCTTCGCGCATCAGATCGACTTGCTGACGATATCCGTCTTCCCCGAGCACGGTGACGATCGCGGCTTTGAGCACAAAAAGAATGCCGAACGGCAGCAGAAGGGTCGAAAAGGACATCGCCTCGCGGACATGCGCGATGGGCTTGTGCACAATGACACCATTCTTCTGGAGTTTCGTCACATAGCCACGCGACAACTGGCGGTGGCGCTTGAGGACCCGGCGATACCGTTCGTCAAACATGTCCTGCTGTTTGGTCATGTGAAGCAGCCTTTGTTCCGGCCCCCACCGGATGTGTCCGAGATAGGGGCGGAATGTGGCAAGAATGGGGCAATCGTGGCAAATTCGCTCAAAATGCGGCGAAAATCCGAAGAATCCCGCAAATGCGGCGTGATCAAGACACCGCTTTTCGGAGCGTCAGCGTCGTCCAGTCACCAATCTCTTCACGGTGCCAGGTATTGATGCCGTTTCGTGCATAAACCTCTGCCACTTCATCGCCTTGATCGTTCAGAATGCCCGACAGAATGGCGAATCCCCCCGGAACAAGGTGGCGCGCCATATCCGGCGCGAGGTCGATCAGCGGCTGCTTGAGGATATTCGCAAAAACCAGATCGAACGGCGCAGCGGCAAGAAGCTCCGGATGTTCAAAGCCCATCGCTTCGAGGCAGACAACCCGTCCAGCCAGGCCGTTCGCAGCGACATTGGCCTCGGCCACGTCCACCGCGACCTGATCCATGTCGGAGGCAAAGACCGTTTCCGGCCAGACCCGCGCCGCACCCATCGCCAGAACCGCCGTTCCGCAGCCGATATCCGCCACCTTATGGCAGGTCACCCCTGCCTCGATCAGCCGATCAAGCGCCCGCAGACACCCCTGCGTTGTGCCGTGATGCCCCGTTCCGAATGCCATGGCCGCTTCGATCAGCAGCGGCTCGACGCCTTCGGGCACCGTGTCGGCATCATGGCTGCCATAGACATAGAACCGACCGGCATGCACGGGCACCAATTCGCGTCGCACCTTGGCCACCCAGTCGGTGTCGGGCAATTCGGACACGACAAAGGGCTTGGCGTCGTGCGCAGCCGCCAAGAGCGCCAGTGCCACGTCATCCGGCGCCTCGAGGAAATAGCCGCCCACCTCCCACATGCCGCTGCCATCCTCGATCTCGAACACGCCGACGCCATAGGGCTCCTGCTCGATCATCTCGAGCGCCTCGCCCAGAGCTTCGGCCGCGTCTTTGTCGGACAAGGTGGTGAATGCGGTGAACGTGGTCATGGTCATCCCCAGATGCTTTGGCGCGGGACTTACAAGCCTTTGCCCATACTGACCAGACGGAAAGACCGACACCACAAAAAAGTGGACTGCGCAGGCGTCGCGGCGTAGCCTCCAAAGCCATTACAGGTTCTATTTTTTGGAACATATACCCGTCCTCCTGAATTGACCTGACTTTTTGTTAGGCCGATTCACTCTGCCACATGTTGAACAGGGCAGCGGCTGGTACTGTTTGATTATG
>NZ_JALEGT010000088.1 GCF_022763305.1 Marivita sp.
CGCGGAGCTTGAGGACGCTTCGGCTGGTGACGAGCATCTTATCGTCACGCCCATCAGTGGCGACGGCGCGGATGACCCACGAGCCGTACCAGCTGTTGTGGCGCTTCTCCGCTCTCTCCTTGCAGACCACCTCAATGAGGTAGCCCTCGGCGAGCAAGCCGCGCAGTCCGTCTTCAGTGACCACATTCGGTGCTTCTTCTATCATGACCTCCCCTGGGCCCTCCTCATCATGAGTATCGGCCCGCGGGGACATTTCCACACGGGCGATACAAGACAACATAAATGACTGCAAGACGATTTATTTGAGTTGACGAACCGTCTTTGGCTGCAATAGGTAGCTACCGCACGAAACCATAAATTTGAAGTGGCAAAGGAGTTTTGCCCTGCGCATGTTTTGTGCATTTCGATACGGTTTGCTTGGTCTTGTTGTGCCTCTCGCGTCGATTGGCCAAATCGCCAATGCATGTATCGCGCCGGAACGGCCCTTCCTGCCTGAGCGGTCCGAAGACATTCGAGAATATGCTGATCTGCTCCGTTCTGATTTCGAGGGCTACATTGCCGACATACAAGAATACTTCCGCTGCTTGGACGCCGAGCGCCAACGCGCCTTTCACGAGGCACAGGAGGTTAGCCGGGACTACGGAAGGCTGGTCGAGATATTGGAATGACTCTTCGTCGTCTCCATGTTGGAGACTTTGAAAGCAGACACTATAGGGATTTAATGTCCGCATAAACGGACATTAAAGCGTCAAAGCCTTCTCCAGATCGTCGTGCTCGAATGCACTTTCGAGATAGTCGAGCTCGCGTGCCGGAGCCCCGACTTGATGCGCAACTTCGCGCCACGTCGCTGTCGCTCTCGCCACTTCAGAGACGATTTCCCGGGCGTGTTGGGTGCGGAGGCCGAATTCAGCTGCCACGGCCAACACCAGGTCAATGTCACAGGTCCCGTCGTCGAAATCGATCCGTGTCTGCAGGACACGCGGTTTTTCCAACTGGGACGTCGGGTTGATGTCGAACGCCGGCGACAGCCGCCATCCAGCTGGCCCATCCCATAGAAACCCGTGATTGCGCATATGGTCGTCCGTATTCGACACCAAAACAGTGAAGACAAGGCGGCGATAGAGTTCTTCACGATCCCTGGCAGCCTGGCTGCCAGTCCTGGTGATCGCGTCTACGATCTCGAGATAGCTGCCAGATACGCCATCCCGGTTCTGGGTCATGGTCATGGCTGACATATACGGGATGCGTTCGCCTGCTGCGCGTCGGTCAAACCGGGCGCTCAGGTAGACCGGCTGGTCACCGATGTTTGCCAGAGAGTGGTCAGCCATGGTCAGGCCGGCCCGATCTGCCAATCGCGCGGCGACTTCCTCCCAGCGTTCCTTGCTGTAATCGTCGTCAGCCTTGGGAAACTTGGCGATCGAGAGCTTGCCCTGCACATCATAGACCGAGCATTTTGGGCGTGCACCGCCAAGCGATGCCCCGGGCGCAAAAATGAGATCGAGGTCCTCGTCTCGTTCCTCGCCAGCTTCGAAACGCCCGACTGCGTCGAGAAGACGCTGGAGCGCGATGTACCCTGGAACGCCATCTTGGATGGGTGCTGCATAGTCGGCATCGCCACGCCATCGCAGCCGCAAGGCTCCGATGCGGCTGACATCGGAGACACCCATAAGATAATCCGTCTCGAACAAGGTCCGAACCGGACGTTCCTCCCGCGCTGCGCGGCGCCGTTCCCGACGCCGCATCAAGGCACGGCCCCAGTTGTCTGGGGCACTGTCGCCAAGGGCAGGAAACATCTCTCCGTTGCCTGATGGCACAAATGGCCCGGGCGAGAGAGGCGCGCCCTGATCAATAGCAAACCGCTCTGGCCGGTTCAGCCAATCGTCCGAATATTCGAAAACGACGGTTTCGCGCGCCCGGGATGGCACACAACGCATGGTCCCGACAGGTACCAACGCACCATCGAGCTCGATGTCGATTTCGACGACCCGATCTGCCATGGCCTAGCTGCTCTCCTTGGAGCCAGGCTTCTTGCGCGCAAGAACCGCGCGTTTCGGCAAGCGCTCAAGAGCTGCATGTGCACCTTGGGGATCGTTCCTGGCATCAGCGAGATCTGCAAATCCATCCATCAGGTTCAATGCTTGCAGCACAGCCGCATAGATGCCGATGGACACGCCAGCATCACCTTTTTCGATCTTGTGGTAGGTTGAGCGCACAATCCCCGCCCGTTCGGCGACAACAGACGCCGGCAAGCCGCGGCGCAAACGTGCGTCACGGATATCGGACCCGAGCTTGCGGATCGCCCGCTTGGCTGCGGGGGGCGGAAGGTATGACGCAGGCAATGCTTCTATCCTCGGTCTTATTGCGGCCTTTATGTATGCATAAGTAGACATAAGGCAAGTGATTGAGTCTCGCTGACTGGCTTCTCCGAGCAATTGCCGCATCCAAACCATAGATCCTGAGCCTTCGAGCCGGATATCCAAATCAAAGAAATCCGATTGCTGTCAATCGTGTTGTATTGTATTCGCGCGAATAGTTTTGTGGGGAGTCGATACATGAGACGCCATATCGTGCGGCTGGCGATGGCCGCGACATTGACGCTTTCGGGCCAAGTTCCTCTTGCGACGCCCGCAAGTGCCTACCAAGTGGATTGCGCCATCCTGCTCTGTCTTGCTGGTGGCTGGCCAGCATCGGCACCTTGTGCCCATGCTCGAGCCGTATTCATACGCCGGATCACCCCTTGGCCCATCGAGCCGCCGCTCCAGATATGGCGCTGCCCAATGGGGGTGGCGTTCTCTCCTTTGGAAAGCCCCGGACCGGCCGAGCGCCTGTTCGACACCGCATTCCAAGCCACCCTGCCCCGGCAGTCCTTCCCGGACGACGGACAGGTGATCAAGGTTCAAACCACGGATGGCGCCGACATCGACATCTCAGGCGACGCCTTTGATTTCGTGCGCAGCATTCGCGTCTATCACATCCAGTACCGCCAGCACGAGAACCGAGATGGTGACTGCAATCGCAGCGACTCCACGCGATTGGGGTCCTACGGCGTGCAAGGCGGTTACCGATGGACAAGATCCAACGTGGGCCAAGTGCCGGCTGCATCTGGCCTGAGCATTCCGAATGGATGCGGCAGCTACTTCTACCGCTCCGTCTTCGTCGACTGGCGTGATCACGCTGGGAACTATGGTTCTGAAGAAGTTCGCTACTGACAAAATCTGCGCGCGGTTTTGCCGCGCTCATCATCTCAACCCCGCACGGGAGGCTGTGCAAAACCCCTGAAAAGGAGACGACGCCAGACCGTGAAGCCTGACGCCGTGCTAGAAAACTCCGTGAACAAGAGTTTCCTAGCGCACCGCTAAAACA
>NZ_JALEGT010000089.1 GCF_022763305.1 Marivita sp.
AGGTGACGGGCCGCACGGGTCGGGACACAGGTTTGATGAGGTGGTGCCCAAGGCGAGACTCGAACTCGCACGCTGTTGCCAGCGGGGGATTTTGAATCCCCTGCGTCTACCATTCCGCCACTTGGGCCACGCGCAATCCCTATCCAAGCTGATGGACGTCGTCCAGCGCAAAAACGCAATTGCGCGCGTCGGGCTTGACCGCTCTGCCGCCGCGTGGTCTTAGCCCGGCAATGCCTTGCGGAGCCCGTCATGTTGCAGCGTCTTTATCAGTGGACGATGTCCCTGGCCGACCATCCTCGCGCCCTCTGGGTGCTGGCCATCGTGGCCTTTGTCGAAAGCTCGGTGTTCCCGATCCCGCCCGATGTGTTGATGATCCCGATGATCCTTGCACGGCCATCGCGGGCGTGGCTGATCGCACTGGTGGCGACGGTCTCATCGGTGCTGGGGGGCATGCTGGGCTATACCATCGGATATTTCTTTTATGAGAGCATCGGCCAACCGATCCTGACGGCTCTGGGCAAGGCGGACTCGATGGTCGAATTCAACGACCGTTTCAACGGCGTGGGCTTCTGGGCGGTGTTGATCGCCGGGGTCACGCCATTCCCCTACAAGGTGATCACCATCATGTCCGGCTGGACGGCGATGCCGCTGACAACTTTTGTTGTCACATCCGTGATCGCGCGGGCCTTGCGCTTTTTCGTCGTCGCAGGTTTGTTGCGCGCATTCGGCGAGCCGGTCCGGACGTTCATCGAAAAGCGCCTGGGCCTTGTCTTTACCCTCTTCGTCGTCATCCTGATCGGAGGCTTCTACGTGGTGAGGTTCCTGTGACTCTGGATCGAAGAGCCTTGATGCTGCTCGCGGCGGGTGGGTCTTTGGCGCTGATGCTGGGGGCCTTCGCGTTCCAGTATATCGGCGGGTTGCCGCCCTGCAAATTGTGCATCTGGCAACGCTATCCGCATGTGGTGGCCATCGGGATCGGTCTGATCGCCCTGCGGTTTGGCAATGCAGCCTTGGCGTGGCTGGGCGCTCTGGCGGCGTTCGCCACGGCGGCCGTCGGGGCCTACCACACCGGGGTCGAACGCGGCTGGTGGGAAGGTCCGACCACCTGCACTTCGGGCCCGATCGGGGGGCTGTCGACGGACGAGCTCTTTGATCAGATCATGAACGCGCCGCTCGTGCGCTGTGACGAGGTGCCGTGGCAGATGCTCGGCCTGTCCATGGCCAGCTGGAACATGGTGATTTCGCTGATCCTTGTGGGGCTATGGATCGCAGCGGCACGGCGTCCGGCCTAAGCACCGCTTTTTCGGGTCGACAGCAGCAGCGAGGTCTCGGACTGAGACACCCCGTCGAACCGGCGGATGCGGGACAGAACGTCGTCCAGAGCCTCCAGTGTTTCGGTGCCAAGCTCCGCGATCACATCCCAGCGCCCATTGGTGGAATGCAGCGCCCGCACTTCCGGCAAGGCGGTCAACTGGCGAAGCACGCGGTCGGTGCCGCGCCCCTCGATCCCGATCATCATCAGCGCGCGCACCGGGTCCTGTGCGACGTCGTCTTTGAGGACGACGGTGAAGCCCACCACATCCCCTGACGCCTGCAAGCGGTCGAGCCGCGACCGCACGGTGGCGCGGGACAGGTTCAGCGTGGTGGCCAGATCGGACACCGACGCACGCCCGTTATGGCGAAGGATCGAGATCAGTTTCTTGTCGGTGCTGTCCATAGTGATCGTAGAACTTGCCATTTTGGTAAATTGTATCCCGAATTGATCACTTTGACCAGTTCTAGATTGCCCGGATTGTGTCCTATACCGCGATCAAAGCTTCCCTTGGATCATGAGGACAGGAATGACGCAGTCACAGAACATTGTATTGGTCGGCGCGCCGCTGGATTGCGGCAAGGCCCGCAAGGGCTGCCTGATGGGCCCGGATGCCTATCGCACCGCCGGCATCGCCCGCGCTCTGACGGCACTGGGGCACAGCGTGACCGATCTGGGGAATGTCGCGCCAGATGCCAATGACATCCCCGAACGCGACGGTCTGGTGAACCTGTCGGAAACCATCGGCTGGACCACTGCCCTGATGCGCACCGCGCAGGAGGCGATCCAGCAAGGTTTGCCGATCTTCATGGGCGGTGATCACGCGCTGTCGCTGGGCACGGTGCCCGGCGTTGCCGCTCATGCCGCGCAGGACGGGCGTCCGCAATTCGTGCTCTGGCTCGACGCGCATAGCGATTTCAACACTTTGGAGACCACCGCATCGGGTAATCTGCATGGCACGCCGCTGGCCTATGCCACGGGGCAAAGCGGATTTGACGGCTTCCCTGCCCTGCCCGCCATCGTGCCGCCCAGCCAGACCTGCATCATCGGCTTGCGGTCCGTCGATCTGCCGGAACGTGAGTTGATGGCTGACACCGGCGTGCGCGGCTACGACATGCGCGCCATCGACGAATCCGGTGTGGCGGCGTTGCTGAGGCCGTTCCTCGAGGATGTCGCCAAGGCGGGTGGCGCGCTGCATGTGTCGCTCGACGTGGACTTCATCGACCCGGCCTATGCGCCTGCCGTGGGCACCACCGTGCCCGGTGGTGCGACAGTGCGCGAGGCGCATCTGGTGATGGAGATGCTGTGTGACAGCGGGCTGATGACCTCACTTGATCTGGTGGAACTGAACCCCATGCTTGATGAGCGTGGTCGCACGGCGCAGCTGATGGTCGATCTTGCCGCCTCGGCGCTGGGGCGTCGCATCTTCGACCGCCCCACCCCGCGCATGATCTGAGGAGGCCGCCATGCAACCGTCAGACAAGGCTCTGGTACCCTTCGTGTCGGTCGACCACATGATGCAGCTTGTGCATCGCGTGGGGCTTGCCGAGATGATCCGCCGGATCGCGAAGGCCATCGAAGAGGATTTCCGCCGCTGGGAAAGCTTCGACAAGACACCTCGTGTCGCGGCCCACAGCCCGGTGGGTGTGATCGAATTGATGCCCACGGCAAACGACACGCTTTATGCGTTCAAATACGTGAATGGGCATCCCAAGAACACGTCCGAAGGGCTGCAGACCGTCACCGCCTTCGGGCTGCTGGCGGATATGGATACGGGATATCCGGTTCTGCTGTCCGAGATGACCCTGCTCACGGCGCTGCGCACCGCGGCAATGTCGGCGGTGGCGGCCAAGTACCTCGCGCCCAAGGGGGCGACGACGATGGCGATGATCGGCAACGGCGCGCAGGCAGAATTCCAGAGCATCGCCATGCAGGCGATCTGCGGGATCGACACGGTCCGGCTATTTGACAAGGACCCGGCGGCAACGGTGAAATGCGCCGGGAACCTTGCTGGAACGGGCCTGACCATCGTCGCCTGCACCAGCGCGGAAGAGGCCATCGAGGGCGCACAGATCCTGACCACCTGCACGGCCGACAAGCAATACGCGACGATCCTGACCGACAACATGGTTGGCAGCGGCGTGCACATCAACGCCATCGGTGGCGACTGTCCGGGCAAGACGGAACTGGCCCCGGCGATCCTGCACCGGTCGTCGATCTTTGTGGAATACCCGCCGCAGACGCGGATCGAAGGCGAGATCCAGCAGTTGGAGACGGACCATCCGGTGACGGAGCTGTGGCAGGTCATGACCGGAGCAGTCCAGGGTCGCCGCGATGCGCGGGAAATTACGCTGTTCGACAGCGTGGGGTTTGCGATCGAGGATTTCTCGGCGCTGCGGGTGGTGCATGATCTGACGCGCGAGACCGGGCTGAACCTGCCGCTCGACCTGCTGGCCGATCCGGACGATCCGCGTGATCTTTACGGGATGCTGATGCGTGCCGCTGGATGATCTGCGAAGGCTTTTCGAAAAGCCTTCGCAACGCGGTTTCGAAACCGCGTGACAAGCGCCTTCGAAGGCGCTTGTCCGCCTAAAGGTAATCCGACCGCTGCAGACCGTACTTGGCCATCTTCTCGTTCAGGGTCCGGCGCGGCAGGCACAGCTCTTCCATCACCGACGCAATCGACCCGCGATGGCGGCGCATTGTGTTGTCGATCAGCATCCGCTCGAACGCCTCGACATATTCCTTGAGAGGCTTGCCCTCGGTCGTCATCACCGGCTGCATCTCGTCGTGGTCGGACATCAGCAGCGACGCGATGGTGCCTGTCCCCCGGCGCGATTGCAGCACCGCGCGTTCGGCAAGATTGATCAGCTGGCGCACATTGCCGGGCCACGGGGCCTGCAGCAGTTGCGCGGCCTCCTGCGCGCTGACCTGCGGTGCGTCGCAGCCGTATTCATCGGCGAACTGATCGGCCAGAGCGGTGAAGAGCGTCAGAATGTCCTCACCCCGGTTGCGCAGCGGCGGTGCGGTGATCTTGAGCGCGGCCAGCCGGTAGTAGAGATCGGGGCGCAGCGCGTCTTCGCAGGTGCGGCCCTCGTCCTGAAGATTGCAGATCGCGACGATGCGGGTTTCCGGCGGCGTGCCTTGATCGTTGATCATGGTGAGCAGACGCGCCTGCGCCGCGTCCGACAGCGCCTCGATGTCTTCAAGCACCAGCGTTCCGCCCCGTGCCTCTTCAACGGCGGGCAGTCGGTTGTCTTCCGGCATCATCGGGCCGAACAGACGCCGGATGAGGGAATCCTCGTCCATTGCGGCGCAGGAGATCAGAACGAATTTCTTGCCCGCGCGGCTGCCCACCGCGTGCAGCGCATGGGCCACAAGTGTCTTGCCGGTGCCGGTTTCGCCGTCGATCAGCACATGCCCATCAGCCTGTCCCAGATCGAGAATGTCTTCGCGCAGGCGCTCCATCGCGGGGCTGGTGCCGATCAGCTTGCGCATCATCTGCGTGCCGTCCCCCAACTCGCGGCGCAGCGCCCGGTTGTCGAGCGTCAGGCGGCGCGCATTGGTGGCCTTCTTGGCAAGGTCCGACATGCGATCCGGGTTGAAGGGTTTTTCCAGGAAGTCGAACGCCCCGATCCGCATCGCTTCGACCGCCATGGGCACATCGCCGTGCCCGGTGATCATGATGACAGGCAACGCGCTGTCCGAGCCCATCAGCTTGCGCAGAAGCTGGATGCCGTCCATTCCGGGCATCTTGATGTCCGAGATCACGATCCCCGGATAATCCGCGCCCACCGCCCCAAGCGCCTCTTCGGCACTGGCGAAGGTTTCGGTGTCATAGCCCGACAGTGCCAGCCACTGGCTGATCGACTGGCGCATGTCCTTCTCGTCATCGACAATGGCAATCTTCATGGCTTTTCCCATGGGGGTCACTCCGCCGCCTGCGTTTGGTCATTCAAGATCGGCAACTGCATTTCGAACACCGCCCCGCCTTCTTCGGCGTTGCGGGCCAGCAGCCGCCCGCCAAGGTCGTTGACGATCCCCGAGGAAATGGCAAGCCCCAGCCCCACACCGTCGCCCGGCTGCTTGGTGGTGTAGAAGGGCTCGAACAGCGCATCGAGATCCTCGATCCCGTGCCCGTTGTCGCGGATGGTCAGGGTGGCCGTCTCACCGCTGGCGAGGATGATCTCAAGCTGTGGGTCCGACACCGCCTTGGTCGCATCGAGCGCGTTGCGCAGCAGGTTCACCATCACCTGCTCGATGCGCATCCGGTCGCCCATGACCAGCACCTTGTCCTCGGGCAGGATCTTGGTGATCTTGACCTTGCGGGATTTCAGCTGCGGCTCCATCATCGACAGGCTGGAGGCCAGCGCATCACCCATGTTCACAGGGGAAAACGCCTCTTGGCCCTTGCGCGCATAGCTTTTGAGTTGGCGCGTGATGCCACCCATCCGTTCGATCAGATCGTCGATCCGACTGAATGCGGCCAGCGCCTCTTCGGCGCGGTTGCGGCGCATCAGAAGCTTGGCTCCGGCAAGATAGGTTTTCATCGCTGCGAGGGGCTGGTTCAGCTCGTGGCTGACCGCTGCCGACATCTCGCCCAAAGCCGCGAGTTTCGAACTTTGTGCCAGCGTCTGTTCCGCAACGGCAAGGGTTTCCTGCACCCGCTCGCGTTCGGCGATTTCCCGCTGCAGCCGCTGGTTCAATGCGCGAAGCTCTGCCGACTCGCGCTGGAAGAGCGCCATGCGCAGCGCCGTCTTGCGGCTGAGCGCATAAAAGGCGAGCGCCATCAGAATCGCGAATCCCATGATCTCGAGCGCCAGAACCGCATTCACCCGTTCGCGCACGCTGGCATAGGTGGTGAAGGACACCATGTTCCAACCCCGAAACGGGATGCGTCCTTCGATCCGCATCACGGCCTCGCCCTGAAAGTAGGCGTCGGCCGGAAGCGCCGTCCAATCGGCGGTGGCGCGGATCGCGCGTTCGATGGCGCTGTCTGCGGGTTCGCGTTCCAGCGCCGTGGCCACGGTCTGGCCCCGCCATCGGGGTTCGGTCGCGAGGATGATCTCGCCTTCGCTGTTGGTCACCAGAACCGCGTCGGAAATCCCCGCCCAGGCGCGTTCGAACTTGGCCAGATCCACCTCGACCACGATCACGCCGATGGATTGCCCCTGGCTTTCTATGCGGCGGGAATAGCTGAAATTGTAGCTGCCCACTTCCTGCCGCTGCGACGTGAAAACCGTTGCGTTCGATCGCAGCGCCTCGACGAAATAGGCTTGGCTGCGGTGCTGTTCGCCCAGCCGTTCGCGGTTGGTGGCAGCAACTGTGCGACCGTCGCGGTCAAGCAGCATGAGAGAGGCCGCACCGATCTCGTCGACGAACGAAATCAGGCGCTGCGAGCTTTGCGAGAAATCACCCGAGTTCAGCGCTCCGATCAGCGCCGGATCGCGGGCCAGAAGCTGCGGCACGATGGCGTTGCGGCGCAGCTCGGACACGAGGTTGCCGGAGTACAGCGCCAGGCGCAGCTCCGCGCGGTTGCGGGTGCTTTCGGTGAAGCGGTCCGTAAGGAAGCGGTTCGTGACGAACACCGTGGCGACGGCCACAGCGGTCAGAAGGATGAGGGCGACGCGGACCCGCCAGGACAGGGAGCCTGTCCGGGGGGCGTGTCGCGTCAATGAAGTGCCCATGGCCATTGCGCCAAGATATGCAAATACAGACCGCCTCTCAAGCGGCGCCGCGTCACGCCTGCGTCAACCGGCGTCAAGCCGCCGCAAGCGCTCCGGCAATGCTGGCGAACATGGCTTTGCCATCGGTGCCGCCGTGCTTTTCATCCGCTGCCCGTTCGGGATGCGGCATCATCCCAAGCACGCGACGATTGCCCGACAGGATGCCCGCGATATCCGCCGTGGACCCGTTGGGATTGTCGGCGTATCGGAAGGCGATCCGGTCCTCGGCACTCAGCTGGGCCACGACCTCGTCCGACGCGATGTAGTTGCCATCGTGATGGGCGATGGGGATGTCGATCTGCTGACCTGCCTGATACCCGCTGGTGAAAACACTGTCGGCCGTGCCGACGGTCAGAGGCACGGTCCTGCAAATGAATTTCAGACCGGCATTGCGCAGAAGCGCGCCCGGCAGAAGCCCGGTTTCGGTCAGCACCTGAAAGCCGTTGCAGATCCCCAGGACAAACCCGCCCCGCTCGGCGTGCGCCTTGACCTCGGCACAGATCGGGGAATTGGCAGCAATGGCACCGCAGCGCAGGTAATCGCCGAAGGAAAACCCGCCAGGGATGCCGACGATGTCGATCCCGGACGGCAACGCGGTGTCCTTGTGCCAGACCATCTCGACCTGGCAGCCGGCATCGCGGAAGGCCACGGCCATGTCCCGGTCGCAATTCGAGCCGGGGAAGACGATAACCGCGGCGCGCATCAGTGCAGCTCGATCTGGTAGCTTTCGATCACCGTGTTGGCGAGCAGCTTTTCGCACATCTCGCGCACGGTGTCCTCGGTCGTGCCGTCGGCCAGATCGAGTTCGATCACCTTGCCCTGACGCACCTGCCCGACACCGTCGAAGCCCAGCCCACCAAGCGCATGGCGCACGGCCTCGCCCTGCGGGTCCAGAACCCCGTCCTTCAGCATCACATGCACACGTGCCTTCATGATAGTCTCCGATTTGTCCGGGGGAGTGCCCCTGCCCCCGTCGTCTCATTCCAAATACGCAGTCTCACGCCCGTCGCCGGACGCCGTGTCAGTTGATCAGCTTCGGCTTTTCCATCGGTGTCGCGTTCTGCGGCATCACGCCCAGGCGCCGGGCCACCTCGGTATAGGCATCCGTCAGGTTGCCCAGATCGCGGCGGAACACGTCCTTGTCGAGCTTGCGGCCGGTCTCGATGTCCCAGAGGCGGCAGCTGTCGGGGCTGATTTCATCCGCAACGACGAGGCGCTGGTAATCGCCGTCATAGACGCGGCCGATCTCGATCTTGAAATCGACAAGCTTGATTCCGACGCCATACATGAGGCCCGACATGAAATCATTGACCCGCAGCGCGAGGCTCAGGATATCGTCCATGTCCTGCTGGCTGGCCCAGCCGAAAGCGGCGATGTGCTCTTCGGTGACCAGCGGATCGCCCAGCTTGTCATCCTTGTAGCAGTATTCGACGATGGGGCGCGGCAGCGGCGTGCCCTCTTCGATGCCCAGACGCTTGGCCATGGTGCCAGCGGCAAAATTGCGCACGATGACCTCGAGCGGGATGATCTCGCACTGGCGCACCAGCTGCTCGCGCATGTTCAACCGCTTGAGGAAGTGTGTCGGCACCCCGATGGAGTTGAGACCCAGCATGAAGAACTCGCTCAGGCGGTTGTTCAGCACGCCTTTGCCGTCGATCACGTCGCGCTTTTCTGCGTTGAACGCGGTCGCATCGTCCTTGAAATACTGGACGATTGTCCCCGGCTCGGGGCCTTCGTAAAGAATCTTGGCTTTGCCTTCGTAAATCTTCTTGCGACGGGCCATGTGGGGTCTTTCTGTGAATGCGCCAAGGGCACGAATGCGGAATGCGTCTTGCCGTCGTCCCGAGGGGAAAACGGCGTTGTTCGAGTGCCTCTTAGTGCATGCCGGACCGTGCCGCAAGCAACGCACGCACTTGAACCGCCCGTCGCGTCGGGCCATACCAGAGCCAACCGCAAACACATCTCCGGGAGAACCCCTCATGTCGACCTTCGATGATCGTGAAAACGCCTTTGAGAACAAGTACGCCCATGACGCGGAAATGCAGTTCAAGGCCGAAGCGCGCCGCAACAAACTGCTGGGTCTTTGGGCCGCAGGCCTGATGGGCAAATCCGGCGACGAAGCTGCCGAGTATGCCAAGGAAGTGGTCAAGGCCGATTTCGAGGAAGCCGGTCACGAGGACGTCGTGCGCAAGGTGTCCGGCGATCTGGGCGGCAAGGCCAGTGACGACGAGATTCGCGCGAAGATGGCCGAGCTGCTGATCGAGGCCAAGGCGCAGATCATGAACGAAGTCTGATCGGTCGGATCAGGCACGCGACGCGCCCGCCTGCCGGGCGCGTTTTCTTTTTTGAACTGCGAAGGTCGTAGCCGCATGTCGCACATCGTTCTGGTCCGCCACGGACAGGCCAACACCGCTGCCCGCGACGAAGGGGGCTATGATCGCCTGAGTCCGCTCGGGCATCAGCAAGCCGGTTGGCTGGGCGCACATTTCCGCCAGCGCGGCGATGTGTTTGCGCATGTCTGGACCGGGACTCTGCGGCGGCATGTGGAAACCGCGGACGGCATCGCGGCTGAGACGCCCGGCCCGATAACCCGTGACGAACGGTTGAACGAGTTGGAGTATTTCACCCTGTCGCAGCTTCTTGCAGAGCAGCACGGCATCACGCTGCCCAGCGATCGGGAGGGGTTTGTCGAGCACCTGCCCTGCCTGTTCCGGCATTGGCAGGAGGGCAAGCTCGAAGGCGCACCGGAGCGGTTCGATCATTTCGAAGCCCGCGTGCGCGACGTGCTGGAAGACATCAGCGCCCTGCCCGGCCGGTCCCTCGTGGTGACATCGGGCGGGCTGATCGGGATGGCGATGCGCCTGACGCTTGGGCTCGACATGACGGCTTTCAGCCATGTGTGCCTGTCGATCCAGAACACGTCGGTCAGCGCATGGCTGCCGATGGGAGGCAAATTGGCACTGACCCAGTTCAATGCCCTGCCGCATCTGGACACGCCGGACCGGCTGTTTGCCCAGACGCATATCTGAGCGCATTCGACGGAACGGCCCAAAGAAGCACGGGACAGGGCTTTTGTCTGCCATCCGCGCTGGCTAGGCTGCGGCGAGTCGGAATGAGGGGATAGCATGACCCATCTCTGGGTGCGCGCGGAAAGCCGCGAAAACGAAGAACGGGTGGGCATTCTGCCCGACGGGGTGGCGGCGCTGATCGCGCAGGGAATGACCGTCACGGTCGAAGACAGCCCGACCCGCGTGATCCCGATAGCCGAGTATGACGCGGCGGGCGCGCAGATCGCGCCGGAGGGAAGCTGGGTCGATGCGCCGGAGGATGCCGTTGTTTTCGGGTTAAAGGAATTACCGGATAATGGGTCACCCCTGCGTCACCGACACATCATGTTCGGTCATGCCTACAAGGGGCAACCCGCAGGACAGCGGCTGCTGGCACGGTTCAAGGCCGGGGGCGGCACGCTCTATGACCTCGAATACCTGGAAGATCCCGATGGGCGCCGCGTTGCCGCCTTTGGCTATTGGGCGGGCTATGCCGGTGCGGCCGTGTCCCTTCTGGCCTATGCGGCGCAACGGGCGGGCACGCCCTGCCCCCCGGTCGACACATGGCCCTCGTCTGCCGCGATGCGGGACGACGTGAAGGCGGCGTTGGCGGGTGCCACCCCCAAGGCCCTTGTGATCGGTGCGCTGGGACGTGTGGGGACCGGGGCCACCGACCTCTGCGAAGCGGTCGGACTGTCGGTCACGAAATGGGACATGGCCGAAACCGCCCATGGTGGCCCATTCCCGGAAGTTCTTGATCACGAACTGTTTTTCAACTGCATCCTTGCCCGTCCCGGCACACCGGTCTTTGTGCCAGAGGACAGCTGCGACCGCGCCCGGGCGCTGTCTGTCATCGGCGACATCGCCTGCGATCCGGACAGCGATTTCTCTCCGATCAAGGTCTACGATCACGTGACAAGCTGGGCTGCGCCGGTCACGCGGGTGTGCGAGGACCCGCCGCTTGATGTCATGGCCATCGACAATCTGCCCTCGCTGATGCCGCGGGAGTCCTCGGAAGACTTCGCCGCGCAGCTTCTGCCGCATCTCAAGACACTTGGCGCCATCGACGAGGACGTCTGGGGGCGCGCGAAGACCTATTTCGACACGCATATCCGGAAGGTGACAACATGACGATCCATTGGTGTGGCACGGGCCTGTCCTCGGTCCCCGGCCTGCGGCGGCTGATCCAGAACGGCCATGCGGTGACGGTGTGGAACCGGACACTGGACAAGGCCAAGGCGGCGGTGGGCGACCTGACCGAAGACATTCATGCGTTTGAGCCGTCGGCGCTTGCCGCCAGGCTGAGCGCGGGGGACGTGATCGTGTCGATGCTGCCCGGCGACTGGCATGTGCAACTCGCGCAGATGGCCATCGACCACGGCGCGCATTTCGTGTCGTCCTCCTATATCGCGCCCGAGATGCGCGCGCTGGATACGGCGGCCAAACAGGCGGGTGTGGTGCTGGTCAACGAGGTGGGGCTGGATCCCGGGATCGACCATCTGATGGCCCATCATCTCGTTACGGATTACCGCAAGAGCGCCGCGTATGATCCTGAAAATGTTATCTCTTTCAAATCCTATTGCGGCGGCGTACCGAAGGTCGCCAACGCGTTCCGCTACAAGTTCAGCTGGGCGCCTGTCGGGGTTCTGAAAGCGCTGCGCTCTCCGTCGCGGTCGATCCGGCACTATACCGAGCTTGAGGTCAAACGCCCTTGGGATGCGATCACGCGCTACGACGCGCCGCTGCCGCAACCCGAGGCGTTCGAGGTCTATCCCAACCGCGACAGCCTGCCCTTCATGGCCGATTACCGGTTCGAGCCGACATGGAAAGTCAAGGAATTCGTCCGGGGCACCCTGCGCCTGAACGGCTGGGCGGATGCCTGGGCCGACATCTTCGCCGAGGTGGGCACCGCCAGCGATGACCGTCTGGCCGAAATGGCGGCAGAGCTGCTGGAGAAGAACGCCTACGGGCCGGACGAGGCCGACCGGGTGGTGCTGTGCGTTGACCTGCTGGCCGAGAAAGAGGGCCGTCCGGTCTGGCACAAGACCTATGTGATGGATGCCTGGGGCGATGCGCGCGGAACGGCGATGGCGCGGCTGGTGTCGGTGCCGGTGTCGCTGGCCATCGAAGCGGTGCTCAACCGCGAGATTCCACCGGGGGTCAGCCCTGCCCCGCATGATCCCAAACTGGTCGAGCGCTGGCTGGACGAGGTCCAGACGCTGGCGCAGCACCTGATGGTTGTGGATCATCTGAAATAGGCGGCAAGGCGCTTCGAAGCGCCTTCGCCACGTCCTTGCGACAGGACGTAAGAAAGCGGCTTCGAAGCCGCTTTCTTCAAGCCCGTTCGAGCGGGCTTACTCGCCGAACACCCGGGCGAAGATCGTGTCCACGTGCTTGGTGTGATAGCCGAGGTCGAATTTCTCTTCGATCTCCTCGGCGCTCAGCGCCTTGCGCACATCCGCATCGTTCAGCAGCTCTTCCTTGAAATCGGTCCGGTGTTCCCAGACCTTGAGCGCATTCCGCTGCACGAAGGTATAGGCATCCTCGCGGCTCACCCCTGCTTGGGTCAACGCCAGAAGCACACGCTGCGACATCACGAGACCCGGAAACTTGTTCATGTTTTCCAGCATGTTTTCGGGGAAAACCAGCATCTTGTCGATCACACCGGTCAGACGGGCCAGCGCGAAATCGAGCGTAATCGTGGCATCCGGTCCGATCATCCGCTCGACCGAGGAATGCGAAATATCGCGTTCATGCCAGAGCGCCACGTTCTCCATCGCGGGAATCACGGCGGAGCGCACCATGCGGGCAAGACCCGTCAGGTTCTCGGTCAGCACCGGGTTCTTCTTGTGCGGCATCGCCGACGAGCCCTTCTGGCCCATCGAGAAGAACTCCGCCCCTTCCAGCACCTCGGTGCGCTGCATGTGGCGGATCTCGATGGCGACGTTTTCGATGCTGCTCGCGATCACGCCGAGCGTGGCAAAGAAGGCCGCATGCCGGTCGCGCGGGATCACCTGCGTACTGATCGGCTCGGGTACCAGACCCAGCTTTTCGCAGACATGCTCTTCGACGCGGGGGTCGATATTGGCGAAGGTGCCGACGGCACCGGAAATCGCGCCCGTGGCGATCTCGGCGCGGGCGTCGCGCATCCGGCTCAGGTTGCGGTCCATCTCGGCGTAGAAGCGGGCAAAGGTCAGACCCATCGTCGTGGGTTCGGCATGGATGCCGTGCGAACGGCCGATGCGCACCGTGTCCTTGTGCTCGAAGGCGCGGCGCTTGAGCGCGGCCAGCAGGCCTTCGAGGTCCTTGATCAGGATGTCCGAGGCGCGGACAAGCTGCACGTTGAAGCAGGTGTCGAGCACGTCCGACGACGTCATGCCCTGATGCACGAAGCGCGCCTCTTCCGATCCCACATGTTCGGCCAGATGGGTCAGGAAGGCGATCACGTCATGCTTGGTCACCGCCTCGATCTCGTCGATGCGGGCCACGTCGAATTCGACATCCTTGGCTTTCCAGACCGCTTCGGCATTCTCGCGCGGGATCACACCCAGATCGGCCATCGCATCGCAGGCATGGGCCTCGATCTCGTACCAGATGCGGAACTTGGTGGCGGGTTCCCAGATCGACACCATCTCGGGGCGGGAATAGCGGGGGATCATGAACGCGATCCTTTCATCGGTTGACTTGCGGAAATCTGGCGCCCTCCTAGACTGCCGACCGGAGCGCGACAAGAGAGGCCAACCTGAATGAGACGCTTTGCCCTGACCGATTGCACTCGGGCCATATCATGATCGTTGCAACGGCCCCGACGCTGTCGGAGTTCGAGGGACGCTGGCAGATCGACCGACGGATCCGCGACCATCTGGCAGGCACCACCGGGCAATTCGAGGGCACCGCCGTCTTTCGCCCCGATGGCGATGGGCTGGCCTATCATGAAACCGGACACCTGCATCTGCCGGGCCACGCGCCCTTTCTTGCCGAGCGCCGGTATCGCTGGCGCGAAGACGGCGGCAGGCTGACGGTCGAATTCGAGGACGGGCGCTTCTTTCACAGCTTTGGCAGCGCGGATCGGGCCGCGTCGCATTGGTGTGATCCGGACACCTATATCGTACACTACGATTTCGACGGCTGGCCGATCTGGCAGGCCAAGTGGGAGGTATCCGGCCCTCGCAAAGCCTATGAAATGATCAGCGTCTACCGGCCTCTGAGCGCCTGAGCATCTAACATTTTGCCAAATGCAGAAGCCATGCTACCTTTCGGACGTTCACAACAGGAGACTGACTGATGACCATCAAGACACTTCTGACTACTCTCGCACTGACCCTCGCTTCGGCGACGGCGGGGCTTGCAGCCTGCTCCGGCCACGAAGAAACCGCCATGACCTGTGCCGCAGGCACCGTCTATGACGCGGACACGAACACCTGCAAGGTCGTGAGCGGCTGAGACACACGCGTCTCATTCTGACCTGAGGACGGCCGGCATGGCCGTCTTTTCTTTTTGGCCCACGCGCCACGGGGCACCAATCTGACGGAGACCCGACCTTGCGCGCCGCCGTCCAGATGTTCTTGCTCGCGACTGCGCCGACCAAACCTGCTGACGCTTTGTTAAACTTCCCCGCCTAATCCTTCGCATGCAGCAAGGAGAGCGGCCCATGACACAATTGACCCCGATTGCCAGACCCGCAGCGGACCGTGCCGTGGCGGCCCCGTCCACGCGTCTGTCGCGCCGGGCCAAGGCCGCCATCATCGTGCAATTCATGCTCAAGGAAGGCGCCAATGTCCCGCTGACGGCTCTGCCCGAGGACCTGCAGATCCAGCTGACGCAGCTCTTGGGCGAAATGCGATATATCGACCGCGACACGATGCATGCCGTGATCGCCGAATTCACCGAAGAGCTGGAGTCGATCGGGCTGTCGTTTCCGGGGGACATGGCCGGGGCTCTGTCCGCGCTCGACGGCAAGATCAGCGCTCAGACCGCCGCCCGCCTGCGGAAGGAAGCAGGTGTGCAGCAGATGGGCGATCCGTGGAAACGCCTTGCGGATTTGCCAGTGGCCCGACTCAAGACCTTTGTCACCTCCGAATCGACCCAGGTCTCGGCTGTGATGGTGGCAAAGCTCGACGTGGGAAAGGCGGCGGAGTTGCTCAGCGCACTGCCCGGCGATATGGCGCGCCGCATCACCTACGCGATGTCCATGACCGACGCCGTCACCCCCGACGCGGTGGAGCGTATTGGCCTGAGCCTCGCGGCGCAGCTCGATTCGGAACCGCCCAAGGCGTTCCGCGCACAGCCGTCGGAACGGGTCGGCGCCATCCTCAACTTCTCGCGCGCAGCCACGCGCGACAGTCTGCTGACAGCGCTGGACGAGGACGACAAAGGCTTCGCGGAACAGGTCCGAAAATCCATCTTCACCTTCGCCCACATCCCCGACAGACTGAACGCCATCGACGTTCCGAAGATCACCCGTGATGTGGATCAGGACACGCTGGCCCGCGTCATCGCCGGTGCCATCGCCGAGGTCGACCGACGCAGTGTCGATTTCATTTTGTCGAACATGTCCAAACGGTTGTCCGACGCTCTTCGCGAACTGTCTGAGGAGTTGGGAGACGTCAGGCCAAAAGATGCCGAAAGCGCCATGAGCAGCGTGGTGAAAGCGATCCGCGCGATGGCAGACAGTGGCGAAATCACTCTCACGACACCGCCGGAAAGCGAAGATTAGGTCCGGATGACAGACCCGCTGTCCTTGCGGAACACGAAACACCGGTCGCGCCGCACGGTCAGCCACATCACAGTCCCGGGCTTCGGCAGAAACACGTTCGGAACCGTGGCGCGAATGATGCTCTGGTCATAGTCCATCCGGAATTCCACGAGGCTTTCCGAGCCCATGAAGCGTGCGCGTTCCACCACACCGCGCGCAGGTGTGCCAGCGAGGGGCGTCGGGTTTGGCCCGCGCCCGTGACGGTCGAAGTCTATGCCCACATGCTGGGGCCGGAACACGATCTCGACCTGCCCGCCATCCGGCACACCGGGGGCCAGGAATTGCCCGAACGGTGTATCGGTCAGCGCGCCGCGCACCGTGCCGGTCAGCAGGTTGATGTCGGAAAAGAACGCAACCGCCGCCTTGTCGGCGGGCGCGTTGTAGATGTTATAGGGCGCCCCGCGCTGCACGATCTTGCCGTCGCGCATCAGCGCGATCTCGTCGGCCATGCGCATCGCCTCTTCCGGTTCATGTGTGACCAGAAGAACCGAAGTGCCTTCGTCCTTCAGCAAGGCAAGAGTCTCGTCACGGATGCCATCGCGCAAACGGTTGTCGAGACCGGAAAACGGCTCGTCCATCAGCATGATCGACGGGCGCGGCGCAATCGCGCGGGCCAGGGCGACGCGCTGCTGTTCCCCACCAGACAGCTGATGCGGATATTCGTTGATGTAGTGTGACAGCCCCACCCGTTCGAGCAACTCTCCCACACGGGGCAGCTTGTCCTTGCGCGATCCGGTCAGACCGAAGCCCACATTGTCCCCCACGGTGAGGTGCGGGAAAAGCGCAAAATCCTGAAAGATCAGACCGATGGACCGCCGTTCCGGGGGCACGCGATAGACCGTATCGCAGATCAGGTTGCCATCCACATGGATCGTGCCGCTGGTCTGCATATCCACACCCGCGATGATGCGCAGAGTCGTGGATTTCCCGCACCCGGATGGACCGAGCAGGCAGGTCACATGGCCCGGCTGGATTGCCAGGGACACGTCATCCACCACGCGCTTGCCGTCATAGTCGCGCACGATGTTGCGGATCTCGAGCCGGGGATGGGTGCCGGTCACTGCTGCCTCACGAGTTTTCCGAGTAAAAGTATCGGATTAGCTCATGTCAGGTAGCAGCCCCTGTCATGCTTCACAAGCCCTCAGGTCCGCGTCGTGCCGTCGCCCACCACGATGTATTTGAAGCTGGTCAACTGTTCGGCGCCCACCGGGCCACGCGCATGCATCTTGCCGGTGGCGATCCCAATCTCGGCCCCCATGCCGAACTCGCCCCCATCCGCGAACTGGGTCGAGGCGTTGCGCATCAGGATGGCGCTGTCGATGCGTTCGAAGAATTTGTCGGCCGCGGCATCGTCTTCGGTCAGGATGCAGTCGGTGTGGTTGGAGCTGTAGGCGTTGATGTGGTCGATGGCCGCGTCGAGATCGTCGACGACCTTGGCGGCGATGATGCTGTCGAGATATTCGCACCCCCAATCCGCGTCTGTCGCGGCGACGGTGCCTTCGATGGCCCGCAGGGTGTCATCTGCGCGCACTTCGACCTCGGCCTTGAGCAACGCCCGAATGACGCCCTGCCCGATCGTGTCGACCACATCCTTGTGGATGAGAAGGCACTCGGCCGCGCCGCAGATTCCGGTGCGCCGGGTCTTGGCGTTCAGGATCACGTTCAGCGATTTGACGGGGTCCGCATCCTTGTCGACGTAGATGTGCACGATGCCTTCGAGATGGGCAAACACCGGCACGCGGGCTTCGCGCTGCACAAGGCCGACAAGACCCTTGCCGCCACGGGGCACGATCACGTCGATATAATCGGTCATTGCCAGCATCTCGCTGACCGCCGCGCGGTCGCGTGTCGGAACCAGTTGGATGGAGTCTTCCGCCAGCCCCGCCTTGACCACGCCGTCAACAAGGCAGGCGTGAATGGCACCTGAAGAATGGAAGCTTTCCGAACCGCCCCGCAGGATCACCGCATTGCCGGCCTTGAGGCACAGCGCACCCGCATCGGCCGTCACGTTGGGCCGGGATTCGTAGATCACCCCGACAACCCCCAGCGGCGTGCGCACGCGCTTGATGTGCAGCCCGGACGGGCGGTCCCATTCCGTCATCACGGCACCGACTGGATCGGTCTGTTCGGCAACCGCGCGCAGGCCGTCCACGATGCCGCGAATGCGGTCCTCGTTCAGCAGCAGCCGATCCATCATCGCGTCGCTCAGGCCCTTGTCGCGACCATACTCAAGGTCCTTCGCATTGGCCTCGATGATGGCCGCGCGGTTCTTCCAGACCGCCTCTGCCGCGCCGATGAGCGCCGCGTGTTTGCGTTCCGCCGAGGCAAACGCCAGTTCGCGTGCCGCTGCCTTGGCGCGTGCGCCGATATCCTGCATGAGGGCGGGGATGTCTGTGAGGTCTTTCATCGGGAGAACCTTTGCGGAAGTCGGAAGTACATATTTTTGAAAAGAAGACGCTGCTCAGATCGCCATATCATCACGGTGTATTACCACGGCACGACCCGGGTAGCCCAGAATTTCCTCGATCTCGGCCGAGTTGTGGCCTTTGATCGCCTGCGCTTCGGTCGCGGTGTAGCGGCTGAGCCCCATGCCCAATTCGCGCCCGGTGGCATCCCGGATGGTCACCGGATCGCCGCGACCAAAGCTGCCAGTGACGGCAACGATGCCCGGCGGCAGCAACGACGTGCCGCGCTGAAGCGCGCGGGCGGCACCATCGTCGATGGTCAGCGCACCCTGCGGTTTCATTGCGAGAATCCAGCGTTTGCGGGCCGCGTGCGGATCCATCAAGGGCGTGAACCATGTCGCGCGTGCCCCCTCTTCCAACCCTTTGAGCGGATGCAGGCGAGAGCCTTCGGTGATCGCCATGGCACAGCCCGACGCGGTCGCGGTCTTGGCCGCCATAAGCTTGGTCTTCATCCCGCCCTTGGACAGGCCCGAACCGGCATCGCCGGCCATCGCCTCGATCTCGGGGGTGATGGCGTCGATCACCGGGAAGTACTCGGCAGTCGGGTCAACATGCGGGTTGGCGCTGTAGAAGCCATCGACATCCGACAGCAACACCAATTGGTCCGCTCCCACGGTCGCGGCAACCTGCGCCGCAAGACGGTCATTGTCGCCATAGCGGATCTCGTCGGTGGCGACGGTGTCATTCTCGTTGACGATCGGGATCACGCCAAAGCCGATCAGGGTTTCCAGCGTGGCACGGCTGTTGAGATAGCGGCGACGGTCGGCGCTGTCTTCCAGCGTGACGAGCACCTGCGCGGTGGTCAGACCGTGCGGGTCAAGCACCTCTTCATAGGCGCGGGCGAGGCGGATTTGCCCGACAGCCGCCGCCGCCTGCGATTGCTCGAGCGGCAGTACTGTCAGCGGCAATCCCAGAACGCCCCGCCCAAGGGCGATGGAGCCAGAGGACACAAGGATCACATCCGTGCCGCGCGCCTTGATGCGGGCCACGTCTTCGGCCAGCGAAACCAGCCAGTCCCGGCGCAAGGTGCCCTTGGCCTTGTCGACCAGAAGCGCCGATCCGATTTTGACGACCAGTCGGCGCGCATCGCCTAGGGTTGCCACGGTTGGGTCTCCTCGGCCGCTTCTTCGCGCTTGCGGGTGATCTTCACATGTTTGCGCAGGGCGCGCAGCACGTCGGTCAGACCTTCCTTGGACACACCGGACATGAGCATCACACCGTGCCCGGCCACTCCCTCCAGCTCTTCCTTGAGGAAGGCGCGTTCCTCGTCGTCGAGCGCGTCGATCTTGTTGAGCACCGTCACGCGCGGCTTGTCCGCAAGGCCCGCGCCATAGGCTTCGATCTCGTCGATGATGGTCTGGTAATCCTCAAGCAAGGTGCCCGAGGTGCCATCGACCAGATGCAGCAGTGCGGCGCAGCGTTCGACATGGCCCAGGAACAGGTCGCCCAGCCCCCTGCCCTCATGCGCGCCTTCGATCAGGCCGGGGATGTCGGCGACGACAAATTCCGCGCCGTCCACCTCGACCACCCCAAGGTTGGGATGCAGCGTGGTGAACGGGTAATCCGCCACCTTGGGCCGCGCGTTGGATGTGGCGGCAAGGAACGTGGATTTCCCGGCATTGGGCAGACCCAGCAGACCCACATCCGCAATCAGCTTGAGCCGCAGCCAGAGCGTGCGTTCCACGCCCTCCTGCCCCGGATTGGCGCGGCGCGGGGCCTGGTTGGTCGAGGTCTTGAAGTGCAGGTTGCCCCAGCCGCCATTGCCGCCCTTGGCCAGCAAGACGCGCTGGCCCAGTTCGGTCATGTCGGCGATCACCGTTTCTTCGTCCTCGTCGAGGATCTCGGTGCCGACCGGCACTTTGAGCACGATGTCCGCGCCGTCAGCCCCGGTGCGCTGGCGCCCGGCACCGGAACGGCCATTGTCGGCAAAGAAATGCTGCTGGTAGCGAAAGTCGATAAGCGTGTTCAGCCCGTCGACCGCTTCGGCCCAGACATCGCCACCACAGCCGCCATCGCCGCCATCGGGGCCGCCGAATTCGATGAACTTTTCACGTCGGAAACTGACGCAGCCATTTCCACCCGCACCAGAGCGGACATAGACTTTGCAGAGGTCGAGGAACTTCATGTGTTAGCCTTTGAGCGAGCCTGTGCGCGGTCTATCCGGTTTGCAACCGCGCGTCAGCCCATACGTTTGAGATAGGTCCAGGTTTTGACCGTTGCGTTTCGGGCGACGGAGAAGGATTCCGCATCGCCGATATATTCAAAGCCGCAATGCGTCAGAACACGGGCCGAGGCCGGGTTGTCCTGAAACACGCTGGCAAACATCGTGGCGTTGCCCAGCGGGTTGGCCTTGACCAATGCTTCGACCGCCTCGGACGCGAGACCGGTGTTCCAGAACGGCGGTGCCACCCAGTAGCCGACTTCCGACTGGTTGCGATCCATCCGCTGGAGCGAAATGAGGCCCATGACCTCGGACCCGCCAGCAGCGGTGCCGTCGATGGCCCAGACATCTTCGTCCCGTTTGTCCGACAGGCTGCGATCCACATAGGCTTTCGCCGCACCTGGGGGCAACGGATGCGGGATCGAGGTTGTCATCGTCGCCACGCGTTTGTCGCTGGCGTAGTGTTCGATCAGCCCGACATCCGACGCCTGCAACGGTCGCAGGCAGAACCTGTCGGCCTGAACGACCGGCTGGTCGAACTCCACATTGGTCTCCACGTTCATCTGCTCTCTCCTCATCGCAGACATTGGACAGCCCCCCGTTTCAAAACGGAAGGGGGGACCGGCGATTTCGCCGATCCCCCCCAGATTTTACAAAACCCTTAAGGACGGCTTACTCCGCGGCCTCCGCCGTTGGCAGGACCGAAATAAAGGTGCGGCCCTTGAGGCCCTTGTGGAAGGTCACATTCCCGTCGACGGTTGCGAAGATCGTGTGATCCTTGCCCATGCCAACGCCTTCGCCCGGCCAGAACTTGGTGCCGCGCTGACGCACGATGATGTTTCCGGGGATCGCGGACTGGCCACCGTAGAGTTTGACGCCAAGACGGCGCCCGGCAGAGTCGCGACCGTTGCGGGATGAACCGCCTGCTTTTTTATGTGCCATTGGTCAGGTCTCCTTACTTCGATGCCAGTTCTTTGGCCTGTTCGATCCAGCCTTCACGCTCGATCCGGCCCTTGAACGACAGCTTTTCGCCGAATTCCTCGACGTCTGCGTCCGTCCATGCTGCGATCTGCGCAAAGCTTGTGATGCCCGCTTCGTGCAGTTTCTTCTCAAGCGCCGGGCCAACGCCGGACAGCAGCTTGAGATCGTCTGCGCCAGCAGCAGCTTTCGGCGCGGCAGCTTTTTCCGCCTTCGGAGCAGCGGCTTTCTTCGGTGCGGCGGCAGCAACAGCCACGCCAGCAACCGAGCCCGCGCCCACGGCAGCTTTCACGCCCGACTTGTCCGCGCCCGAGGCGAGGATGTCGAGAACACGCACCAGCGTCAGTTTCTGACGGTGGCCACGGGTCCGCTTGGAGCTGTGCTTGCGGCGGCGCTTGACGAAGTTGATGACCTTGTCGGCCTTCACCTGGTCCACAACCTCGGCCTGAACGGCAGCGCCGTCCACCAGAGGCGCGCCGAGGACGACCTTGTCGCCACCGAGCATCAGAATTTCATTGAACTGGACTTTCTCGCCTGCATCGGCTGCCAGCTTTTCGACACGCAGAATATCGCCCGACTGGACTTTGTACTGCTTGCCGCCGGTTTTCATCACCGCGAACATCGTGTTCTTCCTTTGTCACCCGCGTCCTGTGGCCCCGCCCTGCGGTGTTTGTGGGGTCATGCCCCGCCTCGAACAGCGTGCCCCGTCAGGGACATCGTTATCACCAAAAACAAAAGGCGGGACCGAAGCCCCGACTTTCGCGTGGGCGGCTTATGGAATCCCGCCGCCCGTTTGTCAACGCGTTTCGCGCCTAAAGCTCCTGCACCTGCATCGCGCGCGCCACGGCCATGCCAAGCGCATAGGAGATATCGTCATACATCCTGTTGAACCCGGCAAAAAGCGCCCGGTTCAACGCGCGGCCCGCCTCGGTTCGGGACAGTTCGGTATATTCTTCTACCACCCCGTCTTCGAGCGGACGATAGGCCATCAGCAGGAAGGCATAGACCCATTCACGCGTGTCGGCGCGGGTTTCCTCCTCGGCCGACCAGACCTCGGTCAGAATTTCGGATTCGCTCATCTGCAGCGCACCACCGTCGACCAATCCGAGATAGAACATGTAGTTGGCGTTGAGCGCGCCCACGAGGTTCGCCTCAACCAGATCATTCGTGTTCACGAAATCCGCAATCGCGGCGAGTGGTTCGGAAGCCGTCCCGTCGAGGTCGTTGAAGGCCGCGCGCGCCGCGTCCTCGATCTCCTGCTCGCGCATGGCGTTGCGCGCGCTGAGTTCGAGGCTGACGATCTGTTGCCCCGTCTCGGAGGTGAAGAAGGCCAGAAGCGGGTCGATCTCGGCATCGCCGAACTCTTCGGCAAAGACCTCCTGCACGGTGGCCAGCATACGGTCTTCATCATAAATACGCTCGACCGTGGCGCGCCAACCGGCGGTGCCCCCGCCGGGGATCATGTCTTCAGCCAGCGTGTCGCCGTAGGACATGCCCTCCTGCCGCATGATACTGACGATCTGCGGCACGCCAAGCGCGTCCAGAAGGTCATTTTTCGGGCTGGCCCATGCCGGCAGCGACCACAGGATCACTGCCGCTCCGGTTGCTGCCGTCCTCAACACTGCGCCGATCATTCCGACCCTCCTTGCCCGCATGGTCCACACCTATGCCGCGCGCCGCGCAATTCCAACCCGCAGGCATCATCACACTCGGCTGCATTTCGCGCGAAATAGAGGTTGCGCCTGCCTGACGCAGAAGCTAAACGGCGCTCCAGACCCCCGCGGAGAGGTGCCGGAGTGGTCGAACGGGGCGGTCTCGAAAACCGTTGTGGGCGCAAGTCCACCCAGGGTTCGAATCCCTGTCTCTCCGCCATTTCCCTTAAATGGCAACAGCTTCGATGGCGTCAGGCGCGCAGCCCGCGCATGAGGCTGGTTGCCAGGAACGCGATGGCCGC
>NZ_JALEGT010000090.1 GCF_022763305.1 Marivita sp.
TCACTTCCCGTCATCCCTTTCATAAGCCCTCTCTACCTCTCAAGATGTCCACCGCGGTGGACATCACGCGGTAGCTGCCGCAGAACGAGAAAGCCTCTCCAGTAACAGCGATGGGTTGAAGTCAGTTTCTCTGCGACTCAGCGTGATGCAGTGGAAATACGCTGCAAAGTCTCGGATGCGATTGCTCATCTGGAGAATTATGAAGATGGCGCATGATGCTTTTTGAGAGCCTATCTTCTTAGCAGCCTTTTCGAAGGTGCTTTCGTGGATTCCCATCATTGGAGCGAGCGTTCTCGCGTGGCTTTCGACATCGTGCCAGTTCCTAAGTGAGTTCGTTGCAAACGATGTAGCCTGGTCACATACTGTTGTGAGTGTTTCCAGGGGAGGTGTTTGGCTGTTGGTCCCGCTTTCTGAATCTTTTTGTTCTTTTTTAGACTTAGAGAGGTGGCGGACAGTTTGCCCGTCATTGGCGGGCAGTTTCATTGTTTCTGGTGCGTCCACCGCGGTGGACATCTGTTTGCATTGAGCTTCTAGCTCGCCGAGCAAAGTACGATACTCCGCGATCGAGAGCTTCCTCCGAAGAACTCGGCGTACCTGATGAGTGAGTTCGTTCTCGGGGTCAGCTTCGTCGATCTGAGCAAGTTTGGTTAGGATTTGCTTTCGCAAAAACACGCGATCCCGACGAGCGTTTTCCATCGCTTGGGCTGACGCAAGTAGTTCGCCGGCGCGCGCGAGCAACGGAGCCAGCGACAACCCATAGCTAATGGACTGACCTTCGGAGGACTTCACTCGGTATCTCTTGCGATTTGGGCTGTCGTGGCGCTTCATGAAACCGAGTTCAACAAAGCGATCGATGTGCCTACGGAGGGTTCGTTCATCGATCCCGCCAACTCGACGGCAGATCTCGTCGTTGGAAGCGAAGACTGTGTCTCCATGCCCAGGCTTGAGAAAGCTCAGCATCGCTTGGAGCGTTTGAACATGTCCTGGACGGAGACCGAACAGGCTGCGAGTATCTCTGAGAGCGCGGAAGACTGCCCAGATGTCGGTTTCAGGTGTTGACGTGGCGGGGGTGCCCTTGCCGACGCCAAAGGTCTGAATGGAAAGCTTTGTGAATGCCATGTTTGTTGAACGACGACCGTTGCGGCCCACAACTTCCCCGGCTCTTCCCGCTGTTCTTGGCGAGAAAAGGCAAGAAAAAGACGTCCACCGAATCGGTGACCCTTGACCGGTATGTCGGAGATTGCTACATCACAGGTGCTAATCAGATGATGAGGGCTCTCCGGGGGAAACCTTGGGGGGCTCTTTTCTTTTTGGTCTTCGCCTTTCTCCTCTGCTCGTGTTTTTGGTTTTGACCGGGGATCAGCTCCCCGAGCCTCTCTCATTCTGCCATTGTTCAAAAAGCTGTCGCAGCGTGGTTTCCGCGCGCTCTTCGAGCCATTGGCCGAATTCTGGGTTGTCCTTGCGGGTGATCTTGATAGCGATCGACTTGCCATCGACTGAAAGTGTGCCGACAGGGCTACCACTATTGTCCGTTACCACGGTCGTTTGGCCACGGGCGCTTTGGTCGGCTGCGCCACGCGCCTTGCTGGAGCAAGCAACATAGACGGCTTGAAACTTGTCCGAGCTTGGAGTGGTGTCAGGCAGAGAGGCAAGTGTCTCACGCGCAATGTCGACAAGCGAAACCTTCTCTGAAAGTGCAGCAAGATCACCCCATTGGCGTCGACCTACGCCATGAGCCGGGCCGATAAGCCGGACAAGTTCGTCAGGCAGCTGCTCGATGACTACACGATGGTTCGACACACCTTGCCGGGTGAGGCCTAGGGCGTCCTGAATGACGCCAGGCTTGTAACCGGCTTCCTGCATCTCTTTGATAAAAAGAGATTTTTCAATGAAGGACGGATCCAGCCGGAGGTTGTTTTCCTGACCTTGCGCGATCAGAGAAGCATCATCATCGAGCGTTCGAACGATCGCTTTGACGGTTCCACCAACTCTTCGAATGGCTGCAAGTCTGCGACGCCCGTAGATGATGCGGTATCGATCCGGTTGGTCAGAGGGGCGAACCATGATCGGCACTTGCTGACCATGCTTGCGAATGCTTTCGGCGAGATCTTCAATGCTACTATCTTCCAGGATCAGGCGATCCCGGAGGCCATCCATATCGATCCGGTCAGGTTCGATATCTCGGATTGAGTTGGCAGTGATTTCCCGGAGAGAGTCCCGCAATCCGCCAACCGAGCCAGGTAGCTTCGAGGATTTGACCGGGGCAGGGGAGGGGGCTGCCGACTCTTTCTCGTCTTTCGGTGGCTGGTTGAAGATATTTCGAGCCATCAGCGACGCCCCCATGCCATTTGGATTGTCTGCTCTAGCTCATCGGCAACGCTGTTCACGCTGGTCAAAGCCCGATCAATGGTCTTCCGAATGAGCTGGCTCGGGTCTACCTCATAGATGGTTTGCTGAGTCATGCCGGCGTCAGAAATGGCTGTCGACTTCAGCATCGGTTCAGTCATGACTTGGCCCGCAAGGATTGAACGTAGGTACCCGGCCATTTGCGTTTGTGGTCCGTCCGACGGCTCGTAGCGTGTGATCAAGAACTTTACGAAGTCCCAAGTGACATGTCGTCCAATCGCCTCTTCGACGGCTTTGACCGTTTCCGAAGCGAGTTTGAGGAACTGGCTCATCGAAGCGATGTCGAGCATGCCGGGGACGACCGTCACAAGTAAGCCCGTGGACGCTGCCAATGCTGTCAATGTCAGGAAGCCCAACTGCGGAGGGCAATCGATCAGCACGATGTCATAGTCTGAGTCGACTTCCTCTAGCGCCAGAGCAAGACGCTCTGCAAAAATCGGCTGAACCCTGCGCGCAAGGGCATTCGCTGTCTCGGTTTCGTACTCGGACAACATCAAGCCAGCCGGGACCATGTCGAGCTTGTGGAAGTATGTTTTCTGGATGACCTCCGAGAGCGGAACCTGATCATCGTATCTCAATGCGTCGTAGATTGTGCCGCCTTCGGCGAATTCGAGCTCAGGCCGGAAGCCGAAAAATGTCGTCAAACTGGCCTGCGGGTCGAGGTCCAGCACAAGCACGCGGTAGCCACGCAGGGCATACCTGTGTGCCAAATGGATCGTCGCTGTTGTCTTCGAGGAGCCGCCTTTGAAATTCACGACCGAAATGACCTGAAGACGGTCACCGTCTCGGCGGCCAGGTCTGTACGCGTCAGCATTTTTGCCTGTCCGCGCCAAAATGTTGCGGAGGTCGTCAACTTCTTCGGCCGTGTAGAACCTATGACCGCGACCGTCAGTGTGAACTTCTGGGAAGCTGCCATCTTTGTGGCGGTTGCGCAGGTTCGACGTACTAACGCGCAGCAACTCGGCGACCTCGGTCGAGCTGAAGCGGCGCAAGGACTTGCGTTCTTCTGGCTCGAACGCAACTTTCATCTGCCGGTCAAGCGATTCAGCGAGACTGTCTGCGAATGCTCCGATGTCGGAAGAGCCTATGCCTTGCGCGTAGCCCGTATTTCGATCATCCATGTTCTGCCGCCTCTCATGGCCTTTGCTAAGGCTCTTTGTCGTTCTGACGGTCGAAGCCACGTCTGACGCGTTTTGCCGTCAGAATGGAAATGCCACGAACATCTGAGTCCGGCAAGAAGAATCTAGATGTAGTGGAAAAGTTATCCACAGCACCAATTTGGCCGCGCGGGGCTTGCGCTAGATAACTCATTGATTAACAAAGATAAAGTTCGTGTCTGGCGAAGCCGATACCATTCGAGATATTTTCTGCTCGCGCAAACTAACCCCAACGCATTGTTGGATATTTACGTGGTTTTCGTCCAATTGAGGCGATGATACTGGAAGACTTGGGCCGAGCGAACAGGGTGGTTTGCCGACCATTAGCGCCTACAAAAGGCCGAAGCGCTCTGCTCGCTCCAGCAGCATTCTGACTGAGGAAGGCTGCCAGCTGGTTCGACCGCGAGGGGTGCGCTCACGCATGGATTCGAGTCGATCGCAGATTGCCTGCAAGGTGATCTCGGGGTCAGCACCTTTGATTGCGGCGACAATCGCTTGCAGGCGATCGTCGGTTTCGCGACGTCCAGCGCGTCCAAGCACTTTAGCGGGCAGGCATCCGTCCCCCACGTTTGCCTTCACTGCGCGGAGCAAACGGCTTTGGGCCCAGTGGCGGTCGTGGGGCAGGGGAGCATTGATGATACGCAGCACGTCTTCCCAGGCCATATCCGGCCGCATGCGGCGTACATTGGGCACCCAATCCTGCGCTGTCTCGTGCAAGCGCTCCATGTAGCCGTCGTGTCGTGCCAACCGCACCTTGCGCAGCGCTTCAGGGTCCTTGGCGCGAAGACCTGGGTTGCCGCTGACGCGGCCCTTTGAGCGTGCCGAGGCAAGTCCGGCTTTGGTACGCTTGCGGATCAGAGCGCATTCGAACTCAGCCGCAGCGCCCAGAACCTGCAAGGTGAACTTGCCCTGGGGCGAGGCAGTGTCAATCGGGTCCTGGAGCGAGCGGAAGAAGGCGCTCTTGACCTCAAGCCGCTCAATCACCTCGAGAAGGTGCGACA
>NZ_JALEGT010000091.1 GCF_022763305.1 Marivita sp.
CCGGAAAGATCCAGTACAAGCATGCCTCCGTGGCGATGTTCGAGGGCTATGCCGGCGCGCCGCACGGAGATTTTCGCCGGGCGGTCGAGCAGGAACGGGCGCTTGGCCAATTGGACGATGTGGTCGCCTATTATGAGGCCTACCTGCAGGGTGACGAGCCCGGCGGCCCGGCATCGTCCCGTCTCAAGCAGGAGTTCTCCCACATCCGGGATACCCTCAGTGATCTGCCCGGGCGCATCCTCGATCAGAAACGCCTGCGAACGATGCTGGCCCATCTTGGGAAGACCCTGCATGTCGGATTTCTGAACGATTGCTTCTTCGATCCCGCCAGCGCCCTCTGCCTTCGGCCCGACGACAAGCCGGTGGCCCCGGTGATTTCGCGCTGCAGCCCGGACCGTTGCCCCAATTCCTGTCTGACCACGCGTCATGTTGCGCCCTGGCAGGCTTCGATCGAAGAGGGTGAGCGCCTCCTGCAGGGCAACACCCTGTCAGCGGTTCAGAAGGTCGCAATCACACAGGACAATGATCGAAAGCGCCGGCTGATCGCTCATCTGGAGGACCCAAAGGTATGACACGGCCCGTCAGTCAGAAGACCGAAGACGCCTTGCGCGCCGCCATGATGCGACTGCTCGAAGGAACCTCCGTCCATACCGACGGGCGCCTCACCGTCGCCAATCTCGCGCGCGAGGCCGGTGTCAGCCGGGCAACGGCCAACCGGGCCACCGCCGTTCTTGCGGAGTTTCGTGCGGCGGAGGCGCGGTTCCGGTCGGGATCTGTCGCGGGCTTGAAGGAGCGTATCCGCGAACTCGAAGCCGAACTCCGGACCGCACGCGGTGGCGAGATGGCCGAGTTGCGCGCGACCATCAAAACACTGGCGCAACAAATCCAGATCCTCGCGCTGGAGGGTGAAGAACAAAGCCGCCTGATCTCGGTTCTGGAAGAGCAGATCGCGAGGGGTGACCCGAAAGTCCTGCCGTTCAGGCCGCCGTCCCAGGGCGGCACCTGAGGTCACAATCAGAGAGAGAAAGAGGTGAGCAGGGTGGGGGTGAAACAGGGATAAGAAGAGAGGGAGCCCCCATGAACTGTCTCACCCATGCCGAACAGGAAAACCTCAATGAGGGCAGGAGGTTTTTCCGAAGAGACAGCTTGACTGTCCAGATAACACGCTCTCGGGATATTCGAGGCGGAGCGATTATTTGGCCACAGCCTGACCAACAGCGCGGGCCGGGTCGTCCCGATCCGCTGGATCGGTGAGCAGCATGTGCGCGAAGACTGCCAGGGGCGGATCCCGTCGCTGGCTGATTGGCTTGGACGCATACAACCCGAACCGTGGATGGCCAATGGTCGGATCGACAACGACCCGACGCAGATCGGCAGCGATCCGCGCGCGGTCTGGATCGAAGCGGTGGCCAATCACCAGACCATTCTCGGGTTTGAGGATTGGCTTCTCAAGGTCTCTGTCGAGCACATCCAGCATCGCCAGAACCGCGCCGCCGCCTGATCCGCGGAGCGGCACATTCACCAACCACCTGACCACGTCTCAATCGACCCGCCTGCGGCCTCAACCGGCTCGGCGGGTCGATTGCGTTTCAAGAAAGGAAATCGACATGCACGACCCCGTCCATCAGGAAGCCTACGAGGGCCTCACGATCAAGATCTTCCACGACCCCGACGCAGAAAGCCCACGGGAGTGGTCCAATCTCGGTACATTAATCTGCTGGCATCGGAGATACCGGCTGGGTGACAGCCACCAGTTCGCCAGCCCTGAGGCGTTCCTGCGTGATCTCTCGGGCGTCTCGGATCAGAGTGACCTTTCAATGGACCAGCTGCGCGAGCGCGCCGAACGCAAGTCCGTCCTGTTGCCAGTGTTTCTCTACGATCATTCCGGTCTCGCGATGAACACGATCGGTTTCCACTGCCCGTGGGATTCCGGCCAGGTCGGCTACGTCTATGTGACGCTCGAGGCGGTCCGAAAAGAGTTCGGCGTGAAGCGCGTCACCAGAGCGCTGCGCGAAAAAGCGGCAGACATCCTGCGCGGCGAAATCGTCAGCTACGATGCCTATCTTGGCGGGCGGGTCTATGGCTATGTCATCGAGCGCGATGGCGAGGAAGTCGATGCCTGCTGGGGGTTCGTCGGCGACTATGAGACGGGCTGTTTGCCCGAGGCGCGGGAGGCGGTGCCCACACCGTCGCCGGATCAAACACCCCAGTCCGCTACCGCTCAAGCGCAGGCTATCCCTTAGAGGCCGGGACGGGCTGGAAATGGCTTCGCTTTTACGCAGACCGCAAGTGCGTCCGCATTGCCGCAATGCAGAATCAACATGGCACAGCTATTGTGCGGTCGCAGCATGACCACTATGTTTCGAATGTGATCGGTTCTCTCCTCCTCCCTGAGCCGATCAAAGCTAATCGGCGGCATCCACCTCCTCCCTGATGCCGCCTTTTTCTTTTTCAAAGCTCTTCCTGAAGGTTGTCCAAGTGCGTACGGCCGCCGATCGGTCGACGACGGACCCGTTTCGGATGCGCAGGCCGCAAACTGCCCAAGACTTAGGCGAGCTGGTAATGCGTCAAGCTGACAAGGGCTCCCGCGACAGCGCCCACAGACCCATCCCCAGTTTCTGGGGATAAGTTTCCGCCGTGGGGCGGAGTCCAGCACTCCCATGAAGGAGCGAGAGGCAGGGCGGGAGGGGTGACCCCTCCCGGGTGAGAGAGTGCGCCCGGGGCTTGGGGCCAACCCTCAACCCCGGAGATTGCCTATGAACGCTCACCCCCATTCCGCCCCGCTTGCGCCCGAGGCCGAGCCCCTTGCCCTACCGGATGCCTCGGGCTTCGCCCAAAACCTGATCCAGGCTGCAAGAACCCTCGTCCCCTTGTTCGAGGCGGGCACGTCCATCGACGCCGCCGCCCTTCGCGCCGCCATGGAAGAGGCCTTCGGCGTCAGCGACACCAGTGGCGCTTGGGTCTGGAAGGACGCCTATGAGGCCGCCGAAACCGCCCAGATCCTGATGCTTTCGCGCTACGGCGCGCTGATGCAGCGTCAGGCACCTTCGCCACAGGCCTTCCTCACCATGATCGAACGTCTCGCCGGTCTGGCGCCTTCTCACACGCGGCGTTCTGAGGACAGTGTCCGTCTGCAACAATTCTCGACCCCATTGCCACTTGCGGCCATCGTGGCCCAGGCGGCGGGGTTTCGGGATGAAGACCTGGTGCTCGAGCCATCCGCCGGCACCGGCATGCAGGCGATCTTCGCCCGAATTGCGGGCGCGCGCGTGGCGCTCAATGAACTCGCGGAGATCCGCCGCGCCCTGCTCAGGGAATTGTTCCCAGCAGCAACGGTGTCGGATCACGATGCCGCCTCGATCGACGACCGGCTGGATCGGTCGATCACGCCCTCAGTCATCGTGATGAACCCACCGTTCTCGGCCGCGAACCACGTCGAGGGGCGGTTCCGGCAGGCCACCAGCCAGCATGTGTTGTCGGCCTTGGCGCGTCTCGCGCCGGGTGGGCGGCTTGTCGTCATCACCGGCGAAAGCTTTCGCCCCACGACGAAATCTTTCCAGTCCACATTCCAGCGGATCGCACAAAGCGCAGACGTGGTGTTTTCCGCCGCGATCGCCGGCAAGGTCTTTGCGCGGCATGGCACCACCATCGATACGCGGCTGACCGTGATCGACAAGCGCACGGTCGGCGAACAAGAGACCGCACCGGGCACCATCGAGGCCGCCTATTATCCGCTCTGCGCGACCACGGGTGATCTTCTTTCCGCTGTGCTCACCCATTGCCCCAAGCGCCGCAGCCCCCCGCCCTGCCCCACCAGCGCGGCTTTGGCGGTGCCGAAACCCGCGACCCGGACCAACCTGCACGCCCTGCGCAACGCCGCCCGCAAGGAAACCCGTACGCTCGCCGAAGAACGCGCGAGGCATCCGTTTGATGACATCGAGACGGTACCGCTCGACTACCTGCCAAAAGCCTGGAGCGAACCCGAGGGCACGCTGCAGGACACGGTCTACGAGGCCTATGACCTTCAGGCGATCCGGATCGACGGCGCGGCGGTCCATCCGACCGCACTTGTCCAATCCGCCGCCATGGCCTCGGTGCCGCCGCCCGTGCCGACCTATCGTCCCCTTCTGCCAAAGACCCTCGTCGCGGACGGCCTTCTCTCCGCCCCGCAGCTCGAAAGCGTAATCTACGCGGGCAATGCGCACGAGACGCATCTCAAAGGCTGGTTCAAGCGCAGCGAGATCGAAGGTCAGCTCATGGCGGCGGCGGAGGGTGACGAAGGTACCTTCCGTCTGCGCAAGGGGTGGTTCCTCGGCGATGGCACCGGCTGCGGCAAGGGGCGGCAGGTCGCGGGTATCATTCTCGACAATTGGCTGCAGGGACGCCGCCGCGCCGTCTGGGTCTCAAAAAGTGACAAGCTCATCGAAGATGCAAGGCGCGACTGGACGGCGCTCGGTGGGCGTGAAAGCGATATCGTGCCGCTCTCGAAATTCCGCCAGGGGAGCGACATCCGCCTGCCCGAAGGAATCCTCTTCGTCACCTATGCCACGCTGCGTTCGGCAGAACGCGAGGGCAAGGCCTCTCGCCTCGATCAGGTGGCGTCCTGGCTCGGCGAAGGCTTCGACGGGATCATCGCTTTTGATGAAAGCCACGCCATGGCGAACGCCTCAGGCGAAAAGTCGGACCGCGGCGACAAGAAGGCGTCCCAGCAAGGTCTTGCCGGCCTCGCAC
>NZ_JALEGT010000092.1 GCF_022763305.1 Marivita sp.
ATAATCAAACAGTACCAGCCGCTGCCCTGTTCAACATGTGGCAGAGTGAATCGGCCTAACAAAAAGTCAGGTCAATTCAGGAGGACGGGTATAAAACCGGGGTGCGTCACCGATTGTGGGATTGTGACCACCGCCCGCGCGCACCCCCGCCTTGGTCGGGGGGCGCTGCCCAATCGTGTCCTTGTCTCCGGCGGTGGCGGACGCGACGCCTTTCCGATGATTTCCGCTGCCATCCTGGCGATGGCGGAACTGCCCCGGCGCAAACGGCCCGAGATGACCGTGATCACCGGACCATTGATGGACCGGGAACTGCAGACCGAGGCGATGCGTCTCGGACATCTGAACGGCGTCGAGGTACTCGAACATGTCCCGGATCTGCCGTCCCGTATGGCGCACTCGGACCTGCTGATCACCATGGCCGGGTACAATTCGATCAACGAGGCGCTCGCGGTGGGCTGTCCCATCGTGACCGTGCCGCGCCTTGGTCCATCAGCCGAGCAACGGCTGCGGGCCGAGGCCTTGGAGCGCGCGGGTCTTGCTCATTACCTGCGTCGTGAGGATCTCAGCGCTGCCAGCATTGCGCGGCTGTTGCGCCGAATCCCGCGCTCCGCAAAGCCCAATCCCTTGAACACCAACGGAGTGCAGACCGCAGCCCGCGTTCTGGCATCGCTCTGTACCCAATCCAGACGTGCAGAACCGGAGCGTACCCATGCCTGACGCACCCATCGCATACATCCTCAAGCGGTTTCCGCGGTTCAGCGAAACCTTCATCCTGAATGAATTGCTGGCGCACGAGGCCGCAGGAGCGACGACGCAGGTCTATTCGCTTCTGGCACCTCCGGAAGAGCCCCGTCATGCCGGACTGGCGCAGCTGAAGGCAAAGGTGCAGATCCTCAAGGCGCTGGGCAGCGGCCCGGACGGAGTTGCAGCACCCGGAGATGCGGCGCTCTATTCCGGCAAGACCGCGCAGGAGATCGGCGCGCTGCAGCGCAAGGCAAAGGCAGTGGCACTGGACGCATTGGCCCGTGGCATCACGCATTTTCATGCGCATTTCGGATCGGATACCACGATTGTCGCGTGCCTTGCGGCACGGGAGGTGGGGGGCAGCTATTCGTTCACCGCTCACGCCAAGGATATCTACCACACCTATGTGACGCCCGAGGCTGACGCTGACATGCGCCGCGCCAAGATGCGGGAGGCGGCCTTTGTGGCCACCGTCTCCGATTACAATGCGCGCGCTTTGTCCCGTCTGTGCCCTGAGGCCCGGATCATCCGGCTGTACAACGGCATTGATCTTGACGCCTTCGCGCCGGTCGATCCCGCAACGCAGATACCCGGGCATCTGATTGCCGTTGGCAGGATGGTCGAAAAGAAGGGCTTTGACGTGCTGCTTAAGGCCGGTGCGGAGCTCAAGGCCCGAACGGTGCCATTCACGGTGTCGCTGATCGGGTCCGGACCGCTCGAGCCGGCCTTGCGCGCACAGCGCGCGGCATTGGGGCTCGAGGACTGTGTCGCGATGGATGGCCCGCTTCCGCAAGAGGCGCTGATCAACGCGATGGGTAAAGCGCAGGCGGCTGTGCTGCCCTGCGTGGTGACTGACAGCGGTGATCGCGACGGGCTGCCGACGGTGTTGCTCGAAGCCATGGCGCGGGGATTGCCTGTCGTCACGACAACAACGTCCGGTGGTCCGGAAATCGTCGAGGATGGTATAACCGGGCGGCTCTGTGCGCCAGGGGATGCCACCGCGCTGGCGGATGCGTTGGAAGACGTGCTTGCGCTCCCCGAACGCGCACAGGTGATGGGAGCTGCAGGCCGCCGACGTGCCGAACGTCTGTTCGATCTGACCACCAATGCCGGAACCCTGCGCAGGCTCTTGCGCGATCCTGCCCGCGCCGGACAGGAGGCCGCCTGATGCGTATTGCCTATGTTACTGCTGATCGCGGCATCCCCGTGTTCGGAGAGAAGGGGGCGTCGATCCATATCCAGGAAATGATCCGCGCCTTTGATAAACTGGGTCACGAGGTCCGGGTGGTGGCGGCCCGGCGCGGCGAAGGCGACGATACCGCTCTTGCAGTCGAAGAAGTGAAGTCGCGGGTGGCAGGCACGGATCGTGCCGAAAAGGAACGCGCCGCCATGGCGCAGGCCGATGCAATCGAGGCGCGTCTTCTGTCGCTCTGGCGCGAATGGCCGTTTGATCTGATCTACGAACGCTATTCGCTTTGGTCTGCGGCCGGGTGTCGGGCCGCGCGCCGGCTGGGTGTGTCGGTGGTGACAGAAGTCAATGCGCCGCTCCTGCTGGAACAGGCGGCCTTTCGGTCGCTGGTCTGTGAGGCCGAGGCCCGCGCCATGGAAGCCGAGGTATTGGCCCGGTCCGATGCTCTCGCAGCGGTCTCGCGCCAGATGGCGGACTATCTCGTCAGCGCGGGCGCGGATGCGTCCCGCGTGCACGTGATCGGGAACGCCGTCGACACGGCGCAGTTCCATCCCGGCATCCCCGCAACCGAACTGCCCGGCATTCCGTCCGATGCCTTTGTCGTCGGGTTCACCGGGTCGCTGAAGATGTGGCACGGCGTCGATACGCTGATGCAGGCGTTCCGAGATTTTCAGGCCGTCGAGCCGCGTGCCCATCTGCTGATCTGCGGCGATGGCCCGAAACGAGGTTGGATCGACGGTTATGTGGCGGGCGCGCAGCTTGAGGATGCCGTGACCATGGCCGGTTGGGTCGATCACGCGGCGTTGCCGGGCCTGATCGCCCGGATGGACGTGGCGACCGCGCCCTATCCAGCGGCCGAGGATCACTACTTTTCCCCGCTCAAACTGTTCGAATATCTGGCGATGGGTCGGCCCGTGCTGGCCAGTGACATCGGTCAGACGGCCGAGCTTCTGTCCGGAACAGGGGCCGCGCGGCTGATCCCGCCGGGGGATGCGACGGCCTTGACGGCTGCGCTTCGCGAGCTTGCTGCCGATCCAGAGCGTCGCGCAAGCATGTCCACCGCCGCCGCTGCCGAAGGCGCGCGCCACGACTGGACCCGCAACGCGGCCCGTGTGGTCGAGATCGCTCAAAGCCGGAGGGCCGCCGCATGAACCGCGACCGCAAGATCGAGGTTGGCGCACTGCGCCGTCTCTTCCGGCGCATGGGCCCGCATCTCGGCGACCACCGTCGCAAGCTGACCTTCGGGTTTCTGGCAATGATCGGCGTCGCGCTGGCGGAAATCATGCGGCCCTGGCCGATCAAGGTCGTCTTTGATGGCATTCTCATTCCTCAGGACAACCCCGATGCCGTCACCGGCTGGCTGCTGTCCGTCTTCGGTACCGGGGACGCGCTTCTGGGGGCGATGGCGGCTGCCATCCTTTGCATCGCGCTTCTTGGAGGCGCGATGGGCTTTGCCCAGGCCTACCTGATTGCGGCCGTGGGTCAGAAGGTGGTCGCTGCAATCCGGCTGGATCTTTACCGTCACGTCCACCGTCTGTCCCATTCCTTTCACGACACCGCGTCGTCAGGCGATATCATCGCGCGGCTGACCGGCGACGTGCGGATGATGCGCGATCTGCTGATTGATGCGGTCGTGTTTTTCGCTGCGCGTGGTCTGGTGATCCTGCTGACCATCGCCGTGATGCTCTGGATGGACTGGCGGCTGACGCTCGTGGCTCTGACGATCCTTCCGGCGCTCTGGCTGGTCTCCCGTCATTTCGGCAAGCGCATCAAGGGTGCTGCGCGCAAACAGCGCCGCAAGGAAGGCAAGATTGCCGTGGTGATGACCGAAGGCATCTCGGCCATCACTGTCGTCAAGGGCTTTGCCCGCGAGTCCTACGAAGAGGCGCGCTTCGCCAAGCAGAACAACTCGTCCGCCGAAGCCGGGGTTGTGACCACACGTTTGGCCGCAAACATGGACCGCGTCACGCAGGTTCTGCTGGCTTTAGGGACGGCGGTTGTTGTCTGGTTCGGTGTCACGCAGGTGCGCGCGGGCGCGATCAGCCCGGGCGATCTTCTGGTCTTCACAGCCTACCTGTCCTCCCTCTACAAACCGATCCGCAAGATGGCTGCGATGACCGCTCGGGTTGCCAAGGCCACGGCCAGCGGGGAACGTCTGCTCGAGATCTTCGATCTGCAGCCGGACATCGCCGAGAACCCGGATGCGAAACCGCTCAAACACCCGAGCCATGGTTCGATCCGGTTTGACGAGGTCAGCTTTGCCTACGCCGGCGCGACCGTCCCTGTGCTCGATCGCGTCATGCTCGACCTTCATCCCGGCGAAGTCACGGCGCTGATAGGGCCAAGCGGCGCGGGCAAGTCGACGCTCGCGCGGCTCTTGATGCGGTTCTATGACCCGACCCATGGCACCGTGCGCATCAACGGGCAGGACATCCGGAACGTGACCCTCGACAGTCTGCGCAGCAGCATCGCGGTTGTCTTGCAGGACAGCGTTCTGTTCGGCACCAGCGTGCGGGACAACATTGCCTATGGCCGACTGGACGCGACCGAGGACGAGATCATCGCCGCTGCCAAGGCCGCCGAGGCCGATGGGTTTGTCCGCAACCTGCCCGAAGGGTATGACACCGTTCTGGGCGAGCGGGGCGAGACAGTGTCAGGCGGGCAGCGCCAGCGCATCGCCATTGCACGGGCAATCCTGCGGGATGCACCGATCCTCATCCTCGACGAACCACTCACCGGGCTTGATCCGGTCACGGCCCGGGGGTTGCTGGCCAGTCTGCGCCGCGCCGCCGCCGGACGTACAACCCTTCTTGTCGCTCATGACGACCTGACCCTGTCTCTGGCGGATCGCATCTTGCGGGTCGAAGGGGGGCAGCTGACCGAGGTCACGCACGCAAGGCGGAGCCTTTCGGCATGACGCGTGCGCTGGACCTTCTTGAGCGGATCGACTGCCCGCAGCAGGCGCCGGGCCTCATGGCAGCGATGTGCGAGGTCTTTGGCGAACAGCCTGCGTCGATCACGCTCGAGCGGACGCATTTCCCAGGCAACAAACCGGTTCAGCAGGTTCTATGCGCTGCGTTTCCGGATGGCCGGCACGAAACCGTGTTCGCGGAAGAGTGTCCGATTGCGCCGGGGGCGCATGTCGAGAGCATCCGGGCAAGTCTCGGCAAGAGCCGCAACGGCCAGCGCCCGGGCCTCCACGCCACGTCGGTGGTCGCGTCCCAAGCGATGGGGCTGGTCTTGCGCAAGCCTGGGCTGGACGAGCGCCTTCCCGGGCTGCGTCTGCTGCACGATCCGGTCTTTGCCCGCGCGGCCCTGCGAAACCTTTTTGGCACAGAGGTTGGGCCGGTTGTCGTCGATCTCGTTGCGCATCGGCTGGGAAAGCGCGCCGTGGTGCGCATCAGAGGGGCGGGTCTCGACGTCTTTGTCCGGCTCCGCGCCATCAAGAGCGAAGATGGAGATATGCGCCTCAAGCGCCACCATGCGCTGTGGCACAGCCTGTCGCGTCAGACGGACCTCCGCATTCCCGAGCCTTTGGGAGCCTTGCCGGACATCGGTGCTGCGGTTTTCGGCGTCCTGCCGGGGGATCCCGCAGACCTTCGAGCACGGGACGTCGGATCGGTTGCCCGCGCCGTCTCAGCACTTCAGGGGCTCGAACTGGCTGGACTTCCAGTGCATTCGGGCACCGATGAGGCGCGCCTGCTGTCCCTGTGGCTGGAGCGGTGCCGCATCGGGCAGCCCGAGATCGCCCGACGCATCGCGCCGGACCTGATCGCGGTGATGGCGGCACTGCAACAGGCTTCGGCCACGCCACGCCCCTGTCACCGGGACCTGCACGAGAAGCAGATACTGGTCTCGGACGGTGTTGCAGGGCTTTTGGACTTCGACACGCTGTGCCTGTCTGACCCGGCGCTGGATGTGGGCAATCTGCTGGCGCATCTGGTCCTTGCAGGTCAGGACGAAGCACCGCTTCGGTCAGCGTTCGATCTGCCCGGGATCGGGCTCTGGCGCCGCGCGGCACTGTTCCGGCTGGCCATGATCTATGCGTTTACCTCAACACCCGAGGCGGTGCTGGATCGACTGATCGAAGAGGCGCAGGCCGATGCTGAGGATTGAAGATGCGCATCTGCCGGGGCTCGCCGACCTGAGCGGGGATCGCTTGCGCGCCATCACAGGCGCGGACGAGGTGGACCTGCTGCGCCTGCGCTACCGGCCCGGCAAGCGGGCGATCCTGCATGTGGCTACATGGAAGAATGGGCACAGCGCGGAAGGGACCCTGTGGTTCTTTGGCGGTGACAAGGGTCGGCGCATCGCCCGCCGCAATCGCATGGCCTCCTCTTTCGACCCGGAGACGGCAGCCCTGTTCGAGGCGTTTCCGCAGGACCACCGGATGCCGCAGATCCGCAGGTTTCTTGCAGATTACGAGTCGGTTCTGCAAAAAATGACAGGCCGCCGAGCCTGCGGAGTGCCTGTCCTTCTCCGTTACCGGCCGGGACTGTCCTGTACCTTTCGGTGTGCGATTGATGGACCGGACCCGGTTTATGTGAAGCTGATCAATGACGATGATCCGCAGCGTCTGCAGACTGCCAACCGGGCAATGCAGGATGCGCTGGCGTCATCAGGCACCACGGTCGCGCCGGTCCTTGGGATCGACAGGGATCTCGGGGCCGTCGCATATGGCAGCGCACCGGGCCTGCCGCTCGATCAGGCCGTCTCCGACATCACCAGCCTCGCACCACTTGACCGCACCATCGCGGGGCTGCGCCATTTCTGGGCCGCACCGATCCCATGCGGTCGGACGCTGGACCCCGAGATGCTTCTGGCGCGCGCCCGCGAGAGCGTGGATTTCGTGGCCATCACGGCTCCGGACTGCCTGTCGGATGTCGCCAGCATTCTGCGCAACCTCGAAAAACGCCGTCCCGACGCCCCGTTGCGGCCCATCCACGCGGATATGAAACTCGAACACGTTGTGCTCGATCCGGACCAGACAACTCTGATCGACACCGAAAGCGTGTCACTTGGCCTGCCGGACTACGATCTGGCACAGCTCTTCGGGCGGATTTGGCAGGCCGAACAAGAGAGTCGCTTCCCAAGCCAATTCGCCGAGGCCGCTGCGGCGCAGGTGCGGAGCGCGGCTGGCACGTCCTTTGACTGGTGTCTCGGCATTGTCGCTGTCCGGCTTCCGAAATTCTACGCGCAGCGCCCCGGACCCGACACGGACAGCGCCATCCGCGCCATCCTCGGGCGGCTTGCATGATGTTGCGTGTGGCGCATGTGCTCAATTCGCCGGGGCATGGGGGTGTGCCACGGGTCGTGGACGCGCTGATCCGGCACAGCGACCCGATGCGCATTGCGCCTCTTGTCTTCTATCTCAAGCCGGGGCAGGGGACACCCGTCAGCCCGGACATCCCCATCCGGGTCGCGACCACGGCCAGCAAGGCCAGCGCGATGACGGAGTTGGTGGCATTCCTCGATCATCACGGGATTGACGTCCTGCATACCCATTCCTACCGACCCAACCTCTTCGGCCGTATGGCAGGCGCGATGCTCCGTCCGGCCGGACTCCGGATCGTGGCGCATTACCACAACGACTACGACGACAAGTGGGACGCCGAGGCGCTGTGCGTGGAGCGCCGTCTTGCCGCGATCACCGATACCGCATTCGCAGTATCCGCATCGGTTGCCGCCCATGTGGCCGAACGTGTCGGGCTTGTCTGTGAGGTGGCCGAGAACGGGATTGACCGGGCGCGGGTGATCGGTGGCGACAAGGCACGCGGGCGCACTGCGCTTGGGCTCGGGGCGTGCGGCCCCGTGATCGGGCTTGTCGGTCGGGTGTGCCGTCAGAAGGGTGTCGATATCTTTGTCGATGCAGCCATTGAGCTCGCCTCGACCCTGCCACAGGCGCAGTTCGTGATCATCGGCGACAGGGAGGATGCAAGCCTTGCCGCTGATCTCTGGTCCCGGATCGACTTGGCCGGTCTGACCGGTCGCTTCCGCTTTCCCGGCCACCGCGAGGACATGGCCGATATGTTTGCCGCACTTGATCTCCTGGCAGCTCCGTCGCGCTGGGAAGGTTTCGGCCTGATGCTGGCCGAAGCCATGGCGGCGGGTTTGCCTGTGGTCGCAAGCCGCGTCGGTGGCATTCCCGATGTGCTTGGTGAGGCCGGTATGCTGATATCGCCGGAGGATCCCACCGCCCTTGCCGATGCAATCGGGGCGGTTTTGTCCGACAGTCAACGGCGCGCGGCTATGATCAATCTGGGACAGACGCGCGCCGCACGGTTCGACTGGGCGCGCACGGCGGGCCGGATCACGCAGGCCTATGAAGGCGTGCGGATGGCGGCATGAGGGTGATCCTGATCCGGCATGGCGAAACCACGACAAGCGGCCACAGCTATGCCGGCCGCAGCAACGTCCCGCTGACGCCGCGCGGCCATGAACAGGCTGCGCGTATCGCGGAAGACCTGTCTGGGCTGCCTCTCACCCACATCTTCGTCAGTTCCCTGTCCCGGTCCATTGATACGGCCCGGCCTTTGGCCCGTCAGCACGGACTTGACCTGCGGGTGACGCCCTCCTTGGTCGAAATCGACTTTGGGGTGCTGGAAGGCCGGGAAAAAGGCGCCCTTGGCGTGAGTCTTCGCAAAGCTCATGCATACCGCCCGATTCCGGGGGGCGAGGCGCTGTGCGATGTCTGGGACAGGGCTGGTGCAGTCATCCGCGGGTTGCCGCATGCGCCCGACGCGATCAGCGCCGTGGTGGGTCATTTCTGGATCAACCGCCTGATCTGGGGCCGGCTTCACGGGCTGTCGTTCGAGGCAGCCTGTGCCAGCCGGGCATATCGCCCTGCAACCGGCTTCTGGGTCCACATCCAGTGCCCCATTGCGCCGGCACGGCAGGACAGGGATGGCCTTGCGCGTGCCGCGTCTCTGTAAGGGCAGCATCCGGACCGACAACGCGTCGGGCCATGGCAATGGGCGTTTTGATGCGGGTTTCCTCTGGCTGTCGGCATGATTTTCAGCCGGTCTGCCCGCTCGGAACGGTGACATGAGCGCAGCGATTCAAGGTGCTTTTCCAACTGGTTGAACCGGGGATTTCCGTCCGGTGCACGACCTTGGCAGCCTTCAAAGAGCGGTCTTTTGCCGATGATCATTTCCGTCGGCCTATGAGCGAATCACAACCTGTGGTAAAGCTGCCATGATTTTTAATTTTGCCGTGGAGTATTGCCATGGGTCGCTTTTACAATCCCCTTGGGGCACGCGTCTTCTATTGCCTGTCGATAATAACGTTTATTTTCATGCCTCTATGGGCATATGCACAAGATCGGAACATCGCGGAACCGATAGCGTGTCAAAACGTTCACGACATCGTCAACGAGAGCGAGGCTGGAAGTCGGTTCTCCCGTACGTTGTGTGCCGACATTGTCGCGATGGACCAGATGCTGGTGTACAACCGGTTTGGCAGCTTCAATCCTTACGGCATGATCTACGCGTTGCGGCGCGACGTAATCAGCGCCTCCGAACCGGTCCGCGCGCTGAGCGCAGATCAATGCGATGACAGCCTTGGCATCGAAAGCCACGGCACCGATCTGGCGCCCGGAAAGCTGCGCCTGCGCGACTGCAAACGACCCCGTCCTCTCACGCTGCGGGCCAATGTGGGAGATATCCTGCATGTGCGGCTGACGAATTTCCTGCGGGAAAAGCCGCCGGGCTATTCCGAGACCTTCTGCAAGACATCCGCAAATGAACCCGGCATGCCCTTCGGCTCGGACTTCCACGGCCTGCGGGCCGCCGTGTCGGAAGGCACGGCGTCGCAGGTTCAGCATGGTGAGGCGTCCTGCCGTCCGGCCAACGGGTCGCCGCAAGCCGATATCGACGGCAACTGGCCTCTGACCCGTGGCGCGAACATGGCAATCCAGGGTCTGAGCACCTTCGGCCTGCGCAACGGTCGCGTGGTCGAGGCACATGATGCCTGCAAGGGGTTGGCGGCGATCCCGCCGGGCACGGGCATCGACTGCTACTACAGGATTGAACGCGAAGGTCCGTTCTTCATGGCCAGCACCGGCGCGCCGTCTGGGGGGCAAGGCGATGGCGGCAGCCTCGTTCATGGGCTTTTCGGTGCGGTGATGGCCGAACCTGCGCAATCGCGCTGGTATCGCAGCCAGGTTTCGCAGGCGACCTTCCGGACGGTCTGGCGTGCGGCCGACAATGGCGTTCGGCATGCCATCCGGGCAGCCGATATAGACGATGCCAGCCGCTATGAGGCGGTTGCGCGGGATCCGGTTTCGGGAAAGTCGCTGCCGCTTTTGAACATGCTGGCACGGGTGGACCGTGTCGACGACGCGCTGCGCGAGGAGCAGCCCAATCTCTATTTCGGAGAGGGCGTGTTCGACATCGTGCATGCCGACCTCAACGCCATTGTGCACCGCAACGACCGCGAAGTGGGCACGCCACTCACGTTCCGGGAATTCTCGGTGTTCTTCCATGACGAACTGAAGACGTTTTACCCCCGCAACTTTGAAGAGCTGGGTGCCTTCGGCGCCGGACAGCTGGCCGGAGTTCGCGACGGGTTCGCGATCAATTACGGGGCCAGCGGCATGGGCGACATGCTGATCGCCAACCGCAAGGGCATCGGCCCGACTGCGAATTGCCAGGAATGTCTTTACGAGGAATTCTTCCTGACATCCTGGGCCAATGGCGATCCGTCCCTGCTGGAGCATTACAGCGACGATCCGTCAAACGTGCATCACTCGTACCTGAACGACGCGGTCGTCTTCCGGAACTTCCATGCGGGACCAAAGGAAACCCATGTCTTCCACTTGCATGCCCATCAATGGTTCGCGGGCAATGACGGCAATCGCGGGTCCTATCTCGACAGTCAGACCGTCGCGCCGCAGCAGGGGTTTTCCTACGACATCTATGGCGGCGGGCTCGAGGTCTATCATCGCGGGCTGCCCGGTGAGGAGGGCTGGTACGAGACCCTGGGCTCGGGCAACCGAAACAGGACCGTTGGGGACTCGATCTTCCACTGTCACCTCTACCCGCATTTCGCTCAAGGCATGTGGGAGCTCTGGCGCGTGCATGACGTGCTGGAAGACGGTTCCCGCAAACTGCCGGATGGCCAGTGGGAACCGGTTCTGTCGTTGGCCGAGATGGGAGACAAGATCAAGGCGCGCAAGCGGCCGGGATCGGTCGATCAGGAAACCGGACGCTGGATTGCGCCCGGTGCGGGGCTGAGCGGGCAGAATGTCGGAACACCCGTGCCCGCACTGGTTCCGCTGCCGGGACAGGCTTGGCCGGTCCTGCCCAGCTATCCCGAAGACGTCGCGACACTCGACGAAGAGGGCACCGTCACGGCGGACCCGGTCGACGAGATCGCGACCTTTGCGGGATATCCCTTCTACATCGCCGGACAGCCTGGCCACCGTCCGCCGCAGGCGCCGATGGACATCGCCCGCGCGCTTGATGGGGATCAGGTCACCGGCGAATACCTTGACGGCGGCATGCCTCGACATGTTGTGACAGATGACAGCAGCCGTGCCCTGCCGTTCAAACTGCCGCAACAGGTTGCCGATGACTTGGCCAGGGACACCGGAACACCCGATCTGGCCTCGGCCTTGTCTAGCCCCTCCGCAACCGCACGCGAGGCGTTGCAATCTCAGGTTCTCGCAACGGCCCTTGCCCTTGGCGACATGAGCATGAAGCTCAAGGCACTGACCATCGACCTGCTGGAATACGACGGCGAACCCATCGAGCGCGCCGCGATGGCGTTTCATCACGACGGCGTTCTTCCCGGCGGCACGGCGCTGTCGGTGCTGGCACCGGATGGCAGCGGATCAAGCTTCCAGACGATCGGTGGCGGCTACCAGACGCAGGGCGGTGCCAACCTCTTCACCGTCAACGGGGCGCCCGCCAAACCCGGCGCGCCGTTTGCCGATCCCTGTGGCGCGCCGTCTGCCTTCGGCCAGATCGTCCGTGACGACGCCGACAGCTACAGCTTTGTCTCGGGTGGAACGCAGTTCGAGATCCTTACCGTCGCCGGTGGTCAACCTCTGTCCGGTGGTCTGCCGGCCGGGGATGCGGAGGTGTCGAACTGGGTGGAACACCAGCGCACCGACAGCGCGCATTTCCCCAACGGTCCGCCCCGTCTGTATTACCTCGACGGCGGCGCGGCGCAGGAGATCCAGCGCGGTGCGCATGTCCTTGAAGGTGATCCGTTCCTCAAGGGCCTGAGCAACACGCAATTCACACCGGACCCCGCGGTTGTCGGATACCGGCGCTATGAAGGCTCGGCCGTTCAGGTGGATCTCATCACCAATCGCGCGGGCTGGCATGACCCGCAGGCCCGGATCAATGTCCTGACCAACGCGTCCGGCGATTACGACGGATCGGACGGCTACAAGCAGGGTGGCGGGCGCATTTCGCCAAAGGTCACGGCCAGCGAAGAGCCGTTCTTCTTTCGCGCTCTGTCCGGCGAATGCATCGAGTTCCGTCACACCAACGAATTGCCGAAGGAACTGGAACTGGACGATTTCCAGGTCAAGACCCCGACCGACACCATCGGCCAGCACATCCATCTCGTGAAATTCGATGTGACCGCATCGGACGGGTCGGGCAATGGCTTCAACTACGAAGACGGCACGTTCGCTCCGGGCGAGATCGCGGCCCGCATCTGTGCGGCCAAGAACACCAGCTCGGCCAGCCTTGTCAGCTTCACCCGCAGCCCCGGCGAACTGCTCATGCGCGAATATTCGGAGGCCGACAAAGGTGACCTTTGCACCTTCGACACAGAGACCGAGCTGTGGAAGGTGAGCGAGGCCTATGATCACAAGATCTGGACCTTCACCCTGTCCAAGCATCGCGAGCTGTTCCAGACCACGACGCAACGCTGGTTCGCGGACCCGATCCTCTCGGACACGCGTGCACCGGATGACAGCGGTGGGGTGGGGAAGGCAGACAGGACTCTGCGGACGGTGTTCAGCCATGATCATTTCGGCCCGTCCTCGATCCAGCAGCACGGCTTCTACACCGCACTCGTGATCGAGCCGCAATCGGCGCAGATCTGCGATCCGGACGACGGCACCTGCACGTCGCCACGCACGGATCGGGATCTGGTTCTGGCCAGCCCGGATGACGTGGGTGCGCGGAAGGTCATCGTCGATCTGATGCCGGTGGATACCGACGAGCTATCCTACCGCGAATTCGCGCTCTCCATCGCCGACTTCGCGGTGCTTTACGATCCGCGCAACAACGTGCCGGTGGATGCGGTCGAAAAGGCGCTGCTGGGCGGAGACACCCTGGCCATGAAAGGCATGCTGACACTTGCCTGCGAAGCCCGATACGGAGCCGAAGCGGCGCGGCTTGAAAAGGCCGGGCAACCGGCTTCCGATGTGGATGCCCGGTTGCAACGCATGGCGGATATCTGCGGGTCGGCCCTGACCAAGGACAGTGGCGGATGGAAGATGCTGTTCCCCGGTCTGTCGCCTGTGCATGGCGAACCGGGCGATCTTCCGCCCGCATGGCTCTCTGCGGGGCGACCGGGCGATCCGGCGCACCAGGCGGGTCTTGCGCCGGCGCTGCTGGACGAAATCACCATCGAACATCACGGCACCGACATGTCGGCACCGGATTACCTGCAAACCTATCTGACGGAATACCGTGCCAAGGCGGCAGGCCATCTGCCCGGACCACGGGCGCTTCTGGCAAGCCCGGTTTCGCCGCCGGCGCGGCCCGAAAGCATCTCGGTCGACCATCACGATCCTTATCTGGTGAATTACAGGGGCGAGCCTTTCCCGCTGCGGCTGGGAGAGGATTCCAGCGCGGGGTCGTCCTGTGACCTGACGGCACGGGTCGAGGATTGGGTGACACCGCTGCTGACCGGTGTGACCGACCGCTGCGAGATCAGCCGGCAGAAAACCGGCGATGCGGGCGATCCGGCGAACGTGATGCTGTCTTTGCTGCACAAGGATCCCGCCACGCCGATCTTCCATGCTCTGGACAACGACCCGCTGCAATTCCGCCTGATCCAGGGCGCTCAGGAGGTGCAGCACACTTTCACCGTCGAAGGAATGACCTGGCCGCGCAACATCGACCAGATGTTCCCAAGCGCGACAAGCGAACGCGACGCGATCACGCCGCTCGATACGCTGGTGCGGACCTGCGAGACCTGGCAGGGCGCCGCCAGCAGCGTGCGGATGGCCCGTGCTGGCCGACCGGATGAATACCGCACATGGGCGGCCAGCGGGGCCACCGCTTGGCCTGCCGGTTCCTCCGAGCGCGCGTTCTGGGAGGACATGGAGGCGCAACTGGCCCAGTGCTTCAACGCGGACGGGCGCATTGCCGCGCAAGAGATCGGGATTTCGGAGCATTTCGAATTCCGCGCGGCCTTCCTCTATGACAACAACTTTGGAGGGCTTGGCGAAAAGGTGCGCAACAACCGGTTTGCTCCCGGGCGCATCACGACCATTCAGAGCCTGCTCGACCTTTTGCTGGAACGGCGCGAACTGCTTGTGCTGCGCACGGCCGTGTCGGACACGCCCTACCATTTCGGATCGCAGGATGCGCTTTGGAACGGGGCATGGGGCCTGATCCGTGTCGCGGCAGAGAACCGCAAATACTTTGCCTACGTGGCCCTTCTGGAAGAGATCGACCGGACCATCGCGCAGGTCGAACCACTGGTGCGCGAAAACCCGGAGGCCGCTCCACCGCGCGACCTGCTCAATGGCGCGACGCGGTTGCTGCGTGCGCCGCTCGATACGATCCTCGACCGGGTGCCGGAGCTTGCCATCGATCCGCAGATCCGCGCCCTGCCGCGCTCGCTTGGCGTGCCAGAGCAGCCGCAGCAGGAGCCCCTGCAGGAACCGGCACAACGGGTCTTGCCGCTCGAACGCTTCGAACAGGAAGCGCAGCGCAGCATTCAGGCCCTCCCGGACCTGCGACAGGACCGCATCCTCAAGCGGTTCCAGCTGGACGTGCCTGATCGCAGGCTTCCCAACCTGCGCCCGGAGCTGAACCAGTTGGATCGCTTCGTGCGGGGCAAGACCGATGTGCCCGACTATCAGCCGGTGGCCGAATGCCCTGCAAATGCGCCGAACGTCTACACCTCCATCGTTGCGATCGAAAGCCGCACCGTCTTTCCTCGGCAACCGCAAACGCGGTACTCGGAAACGCTCGTCGATCCTGACGGTCTGTTCTTTGCACTGGTCGATCCGCGCGTGCTGATCCGGCCGGAAGACCCAAAGAGCGTGTCTGATCTGGACATCGAGGATCGGACCAATTGGGACGCGATACCGCTGTCGCGTGTGGTCGCAGCCGTCCGGCAGTTCTACGACAAGCCCGAGCCTCTGGTGCTGAACGTGAATGCCGGGGATTGCGTGTTTGTCACGCTCCTGAATGCCCTGCGTTACCAGGACGGGCGGATCGCCGGGCTGGCCGATGGGACGGGCGATGCCATGATGCCGGGCATCACGTCGCTCAACACCGAACGCCCATGGGACGGCCTGTCCGAACCGGATGACGCGGCGCATCACATGCTGACCAATGCGGACCGGACCAAGGATGTCGTGCCGTCGGCGCGCCTGTCGGTCACGCTGCCCCTGCCGATCCTGACCAAGCAAAGCAGCTACGGTCGTCCTTACGGGCGCAACCCGATCTGGGCACTCAGCGGCATTCCCGCCGACCAGCGGGACCCGACGCTCTCTATCCGGGATTTGACGAACCGGCTGGATGCACCGCGCGTGGCCGAGATCGAACAGTTCCAGTTCTATGCTGGTCTGGCCTTCGCGGACTACCGCTATGCCGTTCCGACACCTCTGGTGGCTGATCTCGCGACACCCACGGGACCCGCGGCACCGGTCCAACCGGCCAGCTTCATCGAGGACCTGGGGCAGCGGATCGCCATTCCCGCAGGCATCGCCAACCTGCCGATACGGACAGCCCCCGGGGTGCCTGATGTCATGCTGGGCGACAGCCTGCTGCAATTGCGCGACCAGCGCAGCGACAGCGTCGATCAGTTGCGCAGGGCGCTTCAGCCGTCGGTCACGGCACCGCCTGCCGACCTCGTGCCTGTTCCCCCCGGCGTTCAGGGCGGCCTGAGCGGCGTGCTGCGGGACTTGGATCAGAGGCCGCAGATCGCGGCACCGCCGGCTGGAACCATCCGTCTGCCAACCCGTGATCCGGTCACGCTGCCGAATGTCACAACCAACACCATTGTCATTCCGGGAGACCCGGTAGACGTTGCCAATGGCACCCTGATTGATCGGAGGGATACGGCGCGCTCTCCGGCGCAGAACCGAGAACTTGCACGCATATTGAACGATTTCAACCAAAGGCTCGACACGGAGATTGGTGGTCAGGACAGTCTCACGATCCTGCGCAAACAACTGCAGACGCATTTCGTCCCTTACGCGTTCGGTGCGCTGCCGCTCAAGTCCTTTGGCGACGTGATCGGCCATCCCACGCATGGGTTGATCGGCGCGATCACCGTGGTGCCCCAGAACGCGGCGATTTCGGATGCGCGCGGTCGCAAGGTCCGCTTCGACACCTGCGAGAACCGCCTTGTTGCACCAGGGCTGACGATCAAGCCCGAGCTGCGCCTATTCGATCTTGGGCCGGCCCAGGCGCAGCGCTGGCAGGAGCTTGGCAACCTGCCGAACCGGACGATCCGTCTGCTGTGCGAAAGCTATGTCGTCGTGCCGCGCACGGGCGCGCGGGCCGATTGGTCGCCGATGTGGACCTCCTCGCTGACGGCCAAAGGGCCGGGTGGCGAAGGCGAGCACCGGATCCGCCAGTTCACCCTGTTCTGGCAGGATGGTCTCGGGCAACGGGATCGGAACACCGCAGACCTTTGGGAGCTGGGCGCTTCGAACGAACGCCTTGTCAAGGACTGCGCGATCTGCGACGACAGCTATGACTTTGGTGACAAGGGCATCAGCTATCTGAGCGAGCCGTTCCATGTCAGGTTGCGGGACACCAACCCGTCACCCATCGAAAGCCATTTCAACCTCAATGAAAAGGATTTCGGGACTGCGTTCTGGCGCCTGTCGCCCAATGAGCTGCCCCCGCGCACCAAAGCGCCGATGCCGGTGCTGCGTGCGACAGCGGGCGAGGAAGTGGTCGTCCACGTCGTTCACCCCGGAGGCCGGGCGCGGCAGCGCGCCTTTGCCACCATCGCCCAGGATTACAGCGATCTCTTCCCCGGCTTCGGCTTCCCGCGTGCCGCACTTCTGGCACCGGGCAAGGCGATCACCGCGTCGTTGACCAAGACGGTGGAACCGGGCTGCTATCTGTGGTTCGACGGGCCACTGCATCTGCGCGCGGGCGGCGTCTGGGGCCTTCTCGACGTGCTGACCTCGGCACAGGCCCGTGATCCGGAGGCGACGGCATGCGGACCGCGGCGCTGATCGCGGCCTGCCTTGCCGCACTCGCGGGAGGGGAGAGCCGGGCACAGGCCAGCCTGCTGGCCGAACTGTCCCTGCATGATCCAGTCACCGGCGCGGCCACCGTTGCGGATGATGGCGAGCCGGTGCGCCTTCGGGTGCGCCTGACCGATCCGGTCACGGGTCTGCCCCCTCGGGGTGTGGAGCTTCTGGGATGGGTGCGCGCTGTCGCGCCGGACAATCCCGGTTGCGAACGCGCCGCACAGAACTACCGCGCGACCCGTCGCACGCCCGTGGGATCCGTCGATCTGAACGGTATTCTGCTTGCCACCGTCAACCGGGATGCCACGCTGAGCGTGATCGACCCCAAGCTGAACCTCTACTCGTCGAACATGGTCGCCGCGCATCGGCTTGATATGGACCCCGGCGTGGTTGCTGTCAGCCCCAGACAGATGAGCGCCTATGTCGCCGATCCGGACAGCGGCACCATCGTCAAGGCGCGCCTGACCGGGCCGGATCGCACGATCCTGGCCGAGGGTCTTGGTGGCATCGCGTCGATGGTTGCGGTCAGCAGCGGTGATCTCTGGATCGGAGATGATGCCGGTCGGCTGTCGCGTCTGGGACCGGATGGGCGTAGGATCGACAAGATCACCGTCGGGGCAGGGCGGGTGGTGGTCCAGACCCCGCTCGACACCGAAAATGACCGTGTTGCGGCATATGTGCCCGAAGGCGCGGCCCTGCTGCTCGACGGTGTGACCGGACACCCGGTTCTGAGCACCGCATTTTCCGCTCCGATCACGGATGTGACGATTGTGGGCGAAGACGGCTTGCTGGCGGTTCTCAAGGACAGCGCGGTTGCAGAGATGCGCTATGCCGACGCGCCCGATGTCCCGATCATGATCCAGCTGGGCACATCCTTTGCGCGTGTCTCAACCGGACCCGATGCCCGTATCGCGCTGGCCTACACACCCGGTGACAGCATTGTGGCGCTCATCGACCTTGCACTGGGCCGCGTCGTGCTGTCGCTGGAATTGACCGGGGCGACGATCAGCGAAGTGACCTTCACCGACAATGCAGCTTTCATCCTCAGCCATGACGGCGGGTTTCTGGGTGCGGTTGATCTGGCCACGGTGGCACTTGGCAAACCGGCGATCCTGCGCAAGATCGACCTCGGCGCAAAGACCGAACGCCCCGGTACGGGCGACGGGCTGCTCGTGCCACTGTTCCCTTCACCGCAGGTGATCGCGGTCGAACCGCGCTTCCAGACCGGTTGGCTGGTGGGCGAGGTGGCCTCGACCGTGGAGATGCCGCCCATGGACTCGATCCGTCTGCGCGGAGGTGTTCCGCAGTCCGTGCATGTCGTCGATCGCAGTTTCCAGGAGATCGAGACCGGTGTCTTCGAGACGGTCTGGGCATTCGATGCTGGGGAACGGGAACTGATCCTGACCACCTATAGCGGCCAGTTGTCCACCTGCGTGCCGTTCCACGTGCGCGGCGAAGTGGAGCAACTGGCCCTCACGCCGGTCCGGTTGACGCCGCAGACCACGATGGCCCCGGTGGCGGGGCAGCCCTTTGACCTCGCGTTCCAGGTGACCGGGCCGGACGAAACCGAGCTGCCCGTGTCCAGTCTGACCCTTGTCGTGCCGAGCATGATGTCCGGCTGGGTCGGAGAGGCGGTGGCGACGGCGGATGACGCAGGCGTGCTGCGCGCCCGGGTGACGTTTCCACATGAAGGCCCGTTTGTCGTTCAGCCCGTGGACCTGCCGGCCGGTCTGGCACTGCGCTCGGCCCTGATCCTCCAAGCCGGTTCTGAAAGGAAAGACCCATGATGCGCTTCAGCCTTCTTCCCCTTGTCGGAGTGATAGCGTCGGCTGCTCTGGCCAGCGACGTGTCGCACGGAGCCTTTGCGATTGAACGGTTGACGGTGCCACCCGTGACGCTGATCGATCAATACGCGCAGGAGCAGCCTTTTCATGGCCCTCTGACCGAGGGACAGGTGCTGGTGATCAACTTCAACTACACCACCTGCGAGTCGATCTGCCCGATCGGCAATGACGTCATGGCCGACCTGGATGACATGCTGTCCAACGAGGCGCCCGTGCGACTGATGTCGATCACCATCGACCCCGGACGGGACACCCCAGCGCAGATGCGCAAGGCGGCAGACACTTTCGGTGCCAGTGAGCGCTGGGCCTGGCTGACCGGCAGCCCCGGCGAAGTCTCCCGGCTGCTGGCGGCGTTCGATGCGGATTACGCGAATATCGTCCTGCACGAACCCGTCTTTCTTGTCGGTGACCTGGGCACGCAGCAATTCTACCGGTCACAGTCCATGCCCTCGCCCGAAGAACTGGCAGGCCTGGTGGGCACTCTGATCCGGTGAGTGCCCGCGCCGCGCTGCTGATGCTCGTTCTTGCTGCCCGGATGGCAGTCGCGGACGAGGGGCATGATCTGTTTACAGGGCAATCCGTTGCGGTGTCCGATCAGAGCGCGGAACGAAAGCTCGCGCGCTTTCCGTGCCACAGGTGCCATGGGCGCGACGCTCTGGGAGGGGTCGAGGGCGATGTGCCGCCCATCGACTGGCGGTTTCTGTCGCGCGCCGCCGCCGGTCGGCCTGCCTATACGGTCGAGCTGTTCCATCGCGCCGTGACAGAGGGGCGGGACGCCGGTGGTCGAGAACTGAGCCGCTTGATGCCACGCTACGCCTTGTCGGAAGGGGAAACCGCGCAATTGGCCAATTACCTTGGTCGGCTGTACGATCTGCAGCGGCAGGGTGTATCCCCTGACGAGGTGCGGATCGGGGTCGCGGACCTGCCTTTCGGCGACGATCTGTCAGGCATCTATCGCACCACGTTGGCCAAGGCGCTTGAGGATCGGTTGGGCGGCGATCATGTCTATGGTCGCCGGATCAATCTGGTGCCGGTCGATCCTGCGAACGGAGAGGCTGACAGCTTGGCCGTTCTCGGTCTCTCGGTCGCTGCCGCGGCGGTGTTCACCAATCGGGGCATACCGGTTCTGGCCCCGATCGGAGCCCTGACCGGTGATGAAGACAGCAGTATAATGCGGGGCATCGCGCCCAGCCGCGAGGCGCTTCATGCCGCCTTGGCGACACGCATTGCCGAAGCTGGCACAGGCCCGGTGGCCATACTCGCGTCCGACGACGCGGAGCGGCACGCGCTGGAACTCGCGCTGTCGCTGGCCGCGCCGGGCCGACCCATCGCATCGCATTCGAATGACGCAGAGGACATCATTGCCTTACCCGGAACGGACCTCAACGTCGCGCCTGACTGGACCGGACGGGTTTGGATCACCTGGCAGTCTGTGGCGCAGCGCATGCCGTTGCCCCAAAAGGCAAAGGTCATGGTCGCAATCGAGACACCCCGGATCATCGACACCGCAATCGCGGCTCAGGTGCACCCGCTTGTCATTCATGCACAGCAGGTGGGGATCATGCTGGCCGAGGCGCTCAAGGCGGCGGGGCGCGATGTGACCCGCGCGAAGCTGTTGCAGGCGCTGGCCGATACCGTGCTGGACGATATCGGCCTTGATTACACACAGGTGCCCCTCACCGGGACCGACCACATTGCCCTGATCCAACTGCGCTAGACCGGCTCGAAGGCGTCGCGACTTGTGCGGCTTGGAGCAGCATGAACGATGCCGCGGAACTGGGTCTGGTTCCTTGCGCCCGATCACGCTGCTCCGAAAAGATCGCCCACGCCTGCGCCCATGCCTGCGATCGTGTGGCCATGACCCTAACGGGCGTGAAAGACGTAGGAGCGCATCGAGATCGAACCGAGGTCAATAGCATCCGTCATGAAGGTCAGATCGTCCCCCGCATCAGAGGCCCCCGCGATGGTCAGCGCGGGCAGGTAGTGATCAACCGACGGGTGGGCGATGTCCAGCAACGAACCAAGGCCGTCACGGTTCGCTAGCGCTCCGAAATCGCGGGCGTCCAGCTTGTCGGCGAAGAGGCTGTCGAACTCCAGCGCGAAGTCATGCGGGCGGGCACCTGCGCCCCATTGCACGGCGCGCAGGTTGTGCACCACGTTGCCCGATCCGAGGATCAGCACGCCGCGATTGCGCAGCTCCGACAGCGCCTTCCCGATCTCGAGCTGGTAGTCCAGATCCTTGGACATGTCGATCGAGACCTGGAACACCGGTACGTCGGCGTCGGGATAGAGGAACTTCAGCACCGTCCAGGCGCCGTGATCGAGACCCCATGTGTCGTCTTCTTCGGCGTGGTGGCTGGCCAGCAGGCTGACCACCTCGCGCGCCAGGCCCGGATTGCCGGGAGCCGGATATTTCTGGGCGAACAGCGCATCGGGGAAGCCGTAGAAATCGTGGATCGTCTTGGGCATGGCCGAGACATCCACCAGCGTGGTCCCCCGGGTCATCCAATGGGCCGAGACAACGAGGATCGCCTTGGGGCTCGGCAGGGTCTGGCCCAGCGTGGTCCAGGCGCGGCTGTAGGCTGTGTCTTCGATGGCGTTCATCGGGCTGCCGTGGCCAAGAAAGACCAGTGGCATCCGGTCAGAGGGGGAAAGAGTGGCTTTCAGGTCTTCAAGCGTGCGGGTGGCGGACATGGGTTTGGCCTTTCTTCGGCAGGATATCCAGCGGAGGAGAAGCACGCCGGGCGCAGAGCCCGACGTGCCACAAAGTCAGCGGTAGGAGAACATGTACATCCCGACCAATTCAGCGTTCTTGGGTGTGGAATACTCGAAACCATAATACTCACCATAGCGCGGACGCAGTCTGTCGGTGGCGTATTTGCCGATTTCCGAGATCCACCCGGAAAGATACGCGGTGTGGCCGTTCAGGCTGGCCGGATCGGCAACGCCTGCACCCCAGGGCACATTGCCCAGAGCTTCGCCCACCGCGGCTTCGAGGTCACCCAGGAATTGGCGATAGAACGCGATGTCGTCCCGCGAGCCTACATTGCCGTGTCCGCCCGAAAGATACTCCCAGTCCAGCGCGTCGATCTGGTCGATCAGATCGCGGTAGCCGAGGTAGCCTTCGGCCCCGGCAAAAGACCAGAACGGCGGTTGATCCGGGTTGATCACGTCCGGCACATGCACCACGCCGGTGCCTTCCAGAACATAGGCGGCATGGTCATGGGCATGCGCGTCCGATCCAAACGCCGCGACGCGCACGGTGAGCCCTTCGAAGCTAAAGCTCTCGGCATCCTCGGCCAAGACCTCGGTTGGGCGCGGCAGGCCGGAGCCCAGACGATCCATCAGCTCGACAGTAGCGTGTGTGGCGATCACCCGCACGCCCGGATTGGCCGCGATCAGGTCTGCCGCGCCGGCGATGTGGTCGGCGTGATTGTGACTGTAGAGGATCGCGGTGATCGGCAGGTCGGTCACCTCGTCGATGGCCGCCTCGAGTGCCGCACTGCGGCCTTCGAGCGCGTCGAACACCAGCACACCCTCGTCACCGACATAGAACAGGGTGCCGTAGAATTGTCTCTGGAAGAAATACACGCGGTCGGTCAGTTTCTGCAGGATGTAGTCCTGCGTGAGGTTCTTGGTGAAGAGGGTCTCGATCTTCTCGCCCGGGGCCAGCGCCTGGGTGGCGGATTCGGCGACATAGGTGGCGTTGACGGTCGAGGGGGCCTCGGCGATGGCCTGCGCGGTGGCTGGGCCGGAGAGGGCGATACCAAGCGCGATGGCGGAGGTCAGGGTCTTGAGCATTGGGATGGTCCTTGTCTGGACGTAACGGGATGTACGTTTTTGCTGAGGGGCAGGTTCAGGCGAACTGGCCAAGGGCGCGGTTGAGGACGGGGATACGCAGGGCAAAGGCTCCGGCGCCCAGAAGCGCGATGGCGATCTGCGCCACGGCCCAGAACAGAGGGAACTCCCAGCCGCCGCCCTCACTCGAGAAGAGCCAGCCGTTTGCGGTGTGCACCCAGGTCGCGCCCAGCAGGACGGGGATCAGCGCCAGCGAGACCAGCCGCACGGCAACGCCCGCAATCAGCGCCAGCCCGCCGCCGATCTCGGCCGCGATGGTCAGATAGGCAAGAAAGCCCGGCAGGCCGAGGCTTTCGAAGAAGCCCACCGTGCCGGCAACGGTGAAGACATTCACCTTGAGCAGCCCGTGGGCGAGGAAGAGCGCGCCGGAAGAGATGCGCAGCAGCGCGGCGGCGTAATCGGCAGAGGAAGTAGTGGCAGTCCGTGTCATGTCATCGGTCCTTGGTTTGGAGAGGCGCGCCGATCCTTCGGTCTTGGCGCGGCCGTGTTGTGTGTGACCGCAATCTAGGACTTGCTAATAATCAACAAAATAGTAGATATGACGTAAGACTTACCACAATTCATTCCGAATAATGCCATGGACATCACTGACGAACTGAAGGCTTTTGTCGCCACCGCCCAGACCGGGTCCTTCACTGCTGCCGCGCAACAGCTTGGCGTGTCCAATCGGCTCACCTCGAAATACGTTGCCGAGCTTGAGGCGCGGTTGGGGGTGCGTCTGCTGCAGCGCACAACGCGACGCGTGGGCCTCACACCGGCAGGAGAAGAGCTGCTGTCAAGGGTGCCTGCCGTGCTCGATGAACTCGACGGTCTTCTGGAAGACATTGCCGAGGGGTCAAAGGGCTTGTCCGGGATGATCCGCATCTCCGCCCCCGTGACCTTTGGCGAAACCTATGTCAGCGGCCTTGTCGCGCGGTTCGGCGCGCTGCACCCGGGCCTGAGTTTCGACCTGCGTCTGACCGATGGGTTTTCGGACCTCGCACGCGAAGGTGTCGACATGGCATTCCGGATCGGCACGTCGGAGATGCTTTCGCTGAAAGCGCGCAAGCTGGGTGAAGTCCGGTCGATTGCCGTGGCCAGTCCTGGCTATCTTGCTGAATACGGCACGCCCTCGGACCCTGATGCACTGGAAAGCTTCGACTGCATCATCGATACCAACCGGAAAGCGCCCCGCCGCTGGGTGTTCGAGATCGGTGCGGAGGAAAAAACCGTCACGGTTCAGGGGCGCTATCAGGTCAATTCCGCACAGGCCGCCACGGATCTGGCCTGCGCAGGGCTGGGGATCGCCCTTGTGCCCCGCTTTGCGCTTGGACAGGCCCTGGAGACGGGTCAGCTTGTCCGGCTGTTCGGCGATGTCGGATCGCCCCCAAGTGCGATCAACGCCGTCTATCTCGAAGGCCGGACCCTGCCGCGCAAGCTGCGGGCGTTGATCGACTTCGCGGTAAAGGACATCCGAACTGCCGGAGTGTTGTGATGCCGGGCGTGGTTGCACCACAAGGCATTGCTCATGAGGCTGTCGTCGGTGACGGTGGATGGGCAACTTGTCCAGCGATGCCCAACTAAGACCCAAGGCCAGAATCTCTTGCCCAATCGCTGCAGAGAGCTCCGGCAAAAGCCTCGTGAGGGCCAGTGGTCGATATGGGGCAAGTCCGAGCGACATGGGGCAAGCATGAGCACTGTTTTTTCAGTCGAGCGTGGATGAACACGTTCTGAAACCGAGGCGATAGAGTTATCGGCACCTTACGGAGTTCAATAAAACAATTTGAGCAAAAATACATTGGACGGCTACAGTCTTCGGGACTGCATCAGTTTCGAATGGGAAGACGCGTTATCGAAGGCCACAAGATCAGATCGATCCGCAGGCGTTTGGGGCTGACCCAAAAGGCACTGGCTGAAGTGATGAAAGTCGATCAAGGCACCATCAGCCGTTGGGAACGCGGGGTCGAGACGCCTCGCCCGGCGCGGCAGGTCTTACTGGAAGAGCTTCTGATTGCGCAAGATGAGCACGTGGCATTGGCACGGGCCAAAGCCTTTGTTCGGCAAGACCTCCTTCCGTCCACCCTTCTGGACGCAAGACTGCGGCTGATCGAGATGTCGGCCTCTGCCCGGCGTCACTTTATCGACCGTGGTTACAACCCGGAGTCCTTGCTTGGTAAGTCCCTTGATCAATTTGTTCTAAGGGAAAATCTGACCCATCTGGAAACAGCATTGCAGGCGTCCGGACTATTGCGCGGAGAGACCATCTTTTTCCGATTTGTTCGAAACCATAAAGGCAAGGGACACTCGACAGTCTACGAGGCGGTGTTTCAGGCCGGGGAGGTGGTCGCGATCTTGAATTATGTCACCGCCTATTTCGATCTTCCAAAGACGGATGGCGATGTCATCGAGTTGATCGAGGCTGTTCCCCGTGATGATCCCGGCTCGGTCAACGTCCTCTTCCGCGGTCCCAACGCAGACGACGCAATCCTGGCCGTTCATGGCCCGAGGCAACACGCAGGATAAGGCGCGCGATCATCAGTCTGAAGCAATCCCTGTCAAACGCATATTTCCGCCCTTTGTTTTCTTGCAGGGGTTGTGAATAGTCGTGATGTGGTTGTGCCAGCGACATGCCCTCATGCCGCTTTTTCCGAGTGACGCAAACTTGGCTGACGCAAACTGGTTTTCGCACGATGTCACTCTCAACGCTGCTCTGCCCCATGGGGCAATGGTTGACGGAACACAGACCGAGAGGCCTTGCTGTTTTTGGTCTTGCGACACTGCTCTCGACGGTTGCGCATTCGAGCGAATGGCAGGTCACGCGCGTCAATGGAGCGCCGTCCCTCAACGGCCCGACGCTCTCATTTCAAACGGATGGACGCTTTAACGGGTCCACGGGCTGCAACCGTTTCAGTGGGGAGGCGCAATTTCAGGACGGCGCATTGCTTGTCAGCAGGCCGGTTGCGTCCACGCGCATGGCCTGTCCGGGCGACGGATTGAGTCAGCAGGAAGACTCGATGATCGCCTTGTTCGAAGGGTGGATCGAAGCCACCTACGATCCACTGCGTGACATCCTGCGCCTGAGCAAGGGCGACGCGGTCCTCGATCTTGTCGCACTTGCAGACACCCCCTTGAGCCCCTTGCCCCAGCCCCATGCCGGTCTCGACCGCCCAAGGGGAGAACCGCCTTACGTGAACCCGTTTGGCCTGTCCGAAGACATGCCAGTGCGCGCCGCACCTGACGCATCCTCTGACGTTCTGGGGGTGGCATTCATGGGGCAGGTTCTGCGAAACGAAGGCTGCGACGGTGCATGGTGCCGGGTCGCAACACTTGACGGCACATTAAGCGGCTGGGCAGAGCGCGCCGGTCTTGAAACCTCGGGGTCAGCACTCAGGGCGGGGCAGGGTGTGTTCGATGCGACAGGGCAAGTTCCCTGTGCGCAAGGCGTCGGTGCGCCGATGACTCGCTGCGCCATGGGGGTTGCCCGTGACGCAGGAGGCTCTGCCACGGTCGTCGTGACGAGGCCTGATGGCATCACCCGCATCCTGTTCTTCACGGAAGGCGCGTTTGTCAGCGCAGACACAAGTCAGGCGGGGGGTGGCTTTGACAGCAGCGCAACACGTGACGGCGATCTGACCAAGATCACTGTTGATGACGAACGATACGAGATTCCCGATGCCGTCCTCTTAGGCGGTTAACCACAACAGCGCTTCATTTGCACAAGGACATGAGCAAGATGACCCAATCCAGACTGCTTCCATCACTTGCCATTTTTGCAGCAACATTCGGGTCAGCGGCATATGCCGAGATCCCGCCATTCACCGCGCAATGCCCGACAGGGATCACGGTGACATGGGATCCCGCCGGGAACGTGCGCGTGAACGGAACCCCTGCGAGCGTGCGCATGTACAACCGCAACTATTTCGAAGCGACGGCAGGGGGCATTGATTTCCCCATCAGCACGGATGAAGACGGGAGCAACTTGCTCGTGGGATACAATCCGCCGGGCAACGCGGGTGGCTTCTGCACGATTGTGTCTCAGGGGTCTGCCTCGGGTCCGTCCGATACGACGGCCGGTGCCGACGGGCCGGACTTCTTCTCGATCAGTGTAAACGGCCGTCTCAATGTGCGGTCTTCGCCATCATCCTCAGCCTCGGTTGTCGGGAAATTGCCCAGTGGCACCGTCGTTCAGAACCTTGGCTGTCGCCAAAGCGAAGGGCGTACATGGTGTCACATCGCGGACGGAGACGCGTCCGGCTGGGCGGCTGCGGACTTCCTGTCCGAAACGAGCGGCCCGGTCCGTGGCGCCCGCGCGACACCGGTGGTGCAGGGGGGCGGAATGGCCAGTCATACCGTCGAACGGGTCAAATTCCCTCGTGGAGCCAGCGGTACGGAGTTCACCGACAGCCTCGATCCCGGGACCTCTCGTCGCTACTTGCTCAGGGCGCGCAATGGACAGTTTCTCTATTTCCGCCTTGCCGCAAACGGGACGGGCATGACCTATGTGATCTACAATCCCGATGGGTCCGTCCTGCTGGACGAGATGAGTTCCAACCAGGAATACCGCGGCCAGCTTTGGCAGTCCGGCGACCATATCATCGAGGTCTACAACACGTCGAACGGCGCGCAGTCTTACAACGTGATCTTCGGGATCAACTGACGCGCGGTCATTCAAAAACCCAAAACAGCAAAGGAGAGGGATACCATGCTGAACCCTATGAAACTCATCGGAGGCTTGAGCGCGCTGGCAGCTTTGACCGCATGCGTGGAAACATCAGGGGGCTCCTCAAGTGCCCAGATGGCCCCGGCGGCTGGCGGTCTGCCCTTCATCGAAGGTAGTTTCGGAGCGAGCGATGCTGCAACCAATGCGTGCCTCACTCTGCTGACGTCGCAGACAACCGGCGGTGTGCGCGTGGTCGGCTCAGAGTTTTCGCAGGCCAACAGTGTGGTCTACATGCGCGTCGGGGCAAACGGTGCGCCGTGGCGCTGTCTGGTCGGGGATGACGGAAGCAACCCGTCGACGATGTTCATGGGAAGCGAAGGGTCGCTTTGATCTTGTCGGTTTGAGCAATCCCCCGCGCCGCACTGCTGTGCGCGGGGGCAATGCAGACTGCTGACCCAAGAGGGTCGATACCGCCGCGCAAGCAGCGGCGTTTGATGTGAGCGCCTTCGGCCAAGGGACGGGGTTTCATCAAAGGGTCTAAAGAAAAGAAAGGGACAGAATGAAGACGATGTTCCAAGCTACGATCGGCGTTGTGGCGCTGGGCGGTCTCGTTGGGTGTGTCGAAACAACCGGGTCCGGCAGTACTCCGAGCGGGGTCGTCGCTCCGCCGGGTATGGTTGACGAATGCATCCGGCAAATCCGCGTTGGCCAACCCGATGCCAGCATCAACACACGCGCGCCGATCACCGCCGGGCCGGACAATCGGGTTTTTGTGGGCATGAGTGTCAACGAGGCGAGCTATGGTTGCCGGATCGAAGATGACGGCAGCTATACCGCCTTTCCGCAGTTCGCCAACTGAGCCTTGAATGGCGTCCGCGTGCAGATGGATCGTTCGGATCGCCTGGGCCTATTACCTCGGGGCGCTGGCGTTGCTCCTGATCGGAACCTTCGGGCTTTTCGGTCAGGAGCGTGACCCCTTGTCAGCCGTTTTCCTGATCCCGATTGGCGTGCCATGGATATTCTGGCTCGATGGGCTGAGCGAGACTTTGAAACCGTGGGCCGCAGCTTTTGCACCTGTGCTGAATCTGATCATCCTCGGAACTCTATGCCGACTGATCGGCAGGAAGTCATGACAAGCCCGTGCCGATCACCATCGAGATCTTCAAGGCACGTATGACATGACGATCTCCGTCAAGGCGCAGCGTTCCGGTCCCGAGGCCTTGGCGTATCCCCGAGCACGCTTGGTCTGGCTGGATTTGGCCCGCACGATTGCGCTTCTGGCCATGATCGTCTTTCACTTCGCGCGCGACCTGGAAATCTTCGGGTATATCGACGCCGGGACCACCTTGCGCGGTGGCTGGGCTTTGTCCGCACGATGGATCGCGGGCACGTTCATAGTCCTTTCGGGGATCAGTTTTGTGTTGGCGCATGGCGCGGACATGCGTTGGCAAGCTTGGGCGCGGCGCGTTTTTCAAATCACGTTGGCTGCGGCATTGGTCAGTGTCGCGACATATATCGCGTTTCCGGACCGGTTTGTTTATTTCGGTATTCTCCACCTGATCGCCGTATCCAGTATCCTCGGCGTCGTGCTGCTGCATTTACCGGGTCTGGTTCTGCTGGTTTTGGCAGGACTGATCCTGCTCATGCAAAGCACCGTCCCGGACCTTTTTCATACGCCCTGGCTGGCATGGACCGGACTGAGCACATCTATCCGGCCCTCGCTTGATTTTCTGCCGCTGGTCCCCTGGTTTTCCGGTTTTGTCGCAGGCATGGCCGCTGCGAAACTGATCCCGCTGGCCAAGCTTGATGTTCGCGGGGCGCCTCGAACCTTGATCGCATCAATGTCTTGGCCCGGACGACACAGTCTGGCGGTGTATCTTCTCCATCAGCCGCTCTTGCTGGGAAGCATATGGCTCTTCACGAAGCTCCCGGCATGGTAGTGTGTACCCGCCTCAAACATGGTCCGCCGCGCAAGGCGGCTCCGATCCTGAACGGACGTGTCCGAAAAATGGAGAACACCAAAGTCCGCCTGTCCTTTGCCGCCTGAGCGTGGCGCATCGGTGTTCAGCCCAAGCGCGCCTGATAGTGGTCGAAAGTTCTGCGGACACCCTCGGCAAGGCTGACCCCGGGCCAGGTCCCGATCAGCCGCAGCAGTGGTCCGTTGTCCAGTTCGGGTGGGGACGGGCGCAGGGTCTTCGATGGGGTGATCCTCGCGTCCGGCGCAAGGGCGAGGATCGCGGCGATCACGTCATCGGTGCTTTCTACCTGCGTTGTCAGGTCGCTGACGACTGGGCCATCCGGCGTGGCGTGCAGGCAACGCATCATGATCTCCGTCACTTCGTCCACATGCTGAAAACACATGCGGCTGGCAAATGGCATCGTGTAGGGATGACCTTCTGCAGCGGCCTTGATCGCAAGGGTGATGGCTGCTGTCTCTCCGACCTCGCGACCGGGGCCATAGACGACATTCGGGCGCAGGCCGACCGATGGCAGACCGTGGTCGAGGAAATAAACCTTGGACGCCTCCTCGCAGGCGCGTTTCCAGACGCCGTAGAGATTGTGCGGACCGTCATGCGGCGGGCGGGGGCGGGCGGCGATGGAACTTGTGTAAAGGAACCTGCCGATGCCCAGCCGCCGCGCAACGTCGAGCATGTTGAGATGACCGATCACGTTGACCTCCGCCCCCAGGGCCGGAGTGTCGCGGCAGGCGGGGATCACCAAAGCCGCCAGATGGACGATGGCGCGGATCGCGTGGGTCTCGGCGATGGTGGTCACGGCGGCGGAGTCGCGAATGTCCCCCGCAAGATGTGTGGCGCGGGCGTCGCCTTGGGCCGCTTTCAAGTCAAGTGTGACGACGGTTTCCCCGGCATCAAGCAGCCGGGCCGTCAGCGCACGACCAAGAAAGCCGCCGCCGCCGGTAACAAGGACTGGGCCGATCCCGCTCATGAACACATCCCCTGACCGCCGTTCACGTCGAGCAATTGGCCGGTGATGAAACCCGCTTCCTCGGATGCGAGAAAGGCCACCGCCGCCGCGACATCCTCGACTCGGCCATTACGGCGCATCGGGATCTGCGCCAGCGCCGCGTCGCGTTCTGCCTGTGTCATGCGTTCCGACAGCAGCCGGTCCACCCGGGGCGTCAGGATCGCGCCGGGGCAGACGGCGTTGCAGGTGATGCCATGCGGGCCGAATTCCTGTGCCAGTTGCAGCGTCATGGATTGCACCGCGCCCTTGGCCGCGACGTAGTTCGCGCCGGTGAACAGACTTCCTTAGCGTCCCGCCTTGGACCCGAGGTTGATGATCCGGCCAAACCCCCGTTCCAGCATGTGCGGCAGCACGGCCCGTGTCAGGCGCACGGCGGCGGTCACGTTGAGCGCCATGACCGTCTCCCAGTGCGTGTCTGTTTCTTCGAGGAATGGCCGGGGCGTGTGCAGCGACCCGCCTGCGTTGTTGACCAGCGTGTCGAAGCGCAGACCGTCGTCCGACAGGTGTGCCACAACGGCGCGGATCTCGTCTGCGTCCATCAGGTCGACACCTTCGAACCGGATGCCGGCCGCTCCGGGCCTGTCTTGCGCTATGGCGATGGCCTCGGCGTTCTTGTCGAGCACTACGACCGTGGCGCCTTCGGCCGAAAGGCGCTCGGCCATGGCAAGGCCCAGCCCGTCCGCAGCGGCAGAGATCAGGGCGGTGCGGTTTTCGAAACGGCGCATCTGGTCCCTCACAACGTTGCGTAGTCCGAACAGTCCCGGTGACTGGCCGCCGGATCGACCTTGGCGTCGATCACAACCGGGCCACCCATCGCATGCGCCTCGCGCAGCGCATCGCCCATCTGATCACCCTCCGTGATCGTCAGGCCCTTGCCGCCCAGCCCCTCGGCCACCTTGGCGAAATCGTGGTCGAGGAAATCCACCGCGATCTTCTGGTTGCCCAGATTGTCGCGCACCATGCCGAGGCCTGCATTGTTTGCCACCACATAGACCACATCCAGCCCGCGTTCGGCTGCGGTGGCGATGGCATCCATCGTCATGACGAAACCGCCGTCGCCGATAACGCCTGTCACGCGCTTGTCGGGGGCAACGACCTTGGCACCCGTTGCCGCCGGTGTCGACCAGCCCATGCCGCCGATGCCGCCCGGTGCAATGAGCTGGTTGGGGTGGCGCAAGGGCAGGCGCGTGGTGGCCCAGATCCGGTTTGTGCCCGCGTCGAGTGTCAGAAGGTCATTCCCGGTCAGGAAGCCCTGCAATCCGCGCATGATGTCGGCGTAATGCATGGTGCCGGGGCGGGTGGGGAACACCGGCAGCACGCCATAATCGTTCTCGGTCTTGATGCGTGCAATGGCCTCTTTGCGTTTCGCGACCAGCGCCGCGTCATGGGGCCGCGTGTTGTTCAGAAGGGTCGCGACCTCGCCCACATCGCCCGTCACGGCCTGATCGACGGGCACGACCCAACCGGCATTGAGCGGATCGTGATCGACCTGGATGATGGTCTGCTCGCCCGGCCGGATCATCTTTTCGTCGCGGAAACGCGTGTATTCCGGTCCAAGCGAACATCCCAGCACAAGGATCACATCAGCCGCCTGCACCGCACGGTTGGCTGCAGCAGACCCCCAGGTGCCCATCATGCCGGTGGCGACGTCGCAGGTCTCGTCAATCGTGCCCTTGCCATGATAGCTCGACGCGATGGCGATCCCGTTTCTTTCGGCATAGGCTTGGAGCGTGGGCCCGCAACGCGTCGCATAGACGCCGTTGCCGACGATGATCACGGGGTGCTCTGCGTTTTCCAGCGTGTCGGCGATCCGGCCCACCGCCTCGCGATCCGGGCGCGGCGGCGTGTAGCGCAGGTGGCCCTCCACATCGTACAGCCGTGCGCGGGGATGCTCGGGCATTTCCTGCTTGATGACATTCGTGCGCATCACCACCGCCGCCGGACCCTGCCGGGGCGTCATTGCGTGTTTGACCGCCAATTGCGTGCCATAGACGGCCTCGGTCGGGGTGGTCGCGTAGGTGGCGTATTTCGTCATGGTCTTGAGAACGGCAAAGGCGTCGGCGGCACCGTAATCACCGGTCATCGTCTGGTAGACGCCATGCTGAGCAAACCCGTCATAACACGATGTGTCGGTCAGAACGACCATCGGCGAGGACGAGAAATAGCCCTCGAGGATGCCGAAGGCTCCGGTCGAGGTGGCAAACGGGCCTTGTGCCATCAAGAGCCCCGGCTTGCCGGTCATCTTGCCCGCGACCTGTGCCATGACGCTTGCGCTTTGTTCACTGCGGGCGAGCACCACATCGAATTCGTCCCGACGGGCGTGAAACGCGGGAAGCGACCAGGTGATACCAAGGCCGGGAAGCGTGAATCCGCGCGTGATGCCCGCGTCGAGAAAGGTGGCGATGACGCCTTCGTTGGTCAGCATGAGGGATGGTCCTTACTTGAACGACAGCAGGAACAGGCTGATCTGTGGGAAAAACAGGATCAGCAGCAGTCCTACGACAATGGTGGCGATGAAGGGCAGAACCCGTTTCGAAACCTGTTCGATGGTCAGTCCCGATATGCCGCAGGCGACGAATAGGTTCACGCCCAGCGGTGGTGTGAGAAACCCGATCTCGGAGGTGACGACGAGGATGATGCCGAAATGAACCGGGTCGATGCCCAACTGCTTGATCAGCGGCAACAGGATCGGGGTCAGGATGATGACCGTCGACAGGGTCTCCATAAAGGTGCCGAGAACGATCAGGATGGCCGCGATCAGCAGCAGCATCAGGATCGGGTCGCTGGTGATGTCCAGAAGGGCCGCCGCGATTTTCTGCGGGATCAGGTTCAGCGCCAGGAACTCGCCAAAGAAGATGGCCGTGCCCATAATGACGATCAGCCCGCCGCAGACCGTGCTGGCCTCCGACAGCGATGCCCAGATGTCGGTCAGTCCGATGCTGCGCTTGATCACGACCCCGACCAGCAGCGCATAGGCCACGGCAACGACCGACGCCTCGACCGGCGTGAAGATGCCGCCATAGATCCCGCCGAGAATGACGAAAGGTGTGGCCAGCGAGAACTTGGCGTTCCACAGCGCAGTCAGGAACTCGCGCCGGTCGAATTGCCGGACCGACCCGCGGTACCCGTTCCGGCGCGACAGAAACCATGTTGTCGCCACCAGCAAGGCACCCATCAGGATGCCGGGCAACAGCCCCGCGAGGAAAAGATCGCCGATCGAAACCGATGCTAGCACGCCGTAGACGATCATCGGATTGGAGGGCGGCAGAAGAATGCCAAGCGTTCCGCCTGACGAGGCGACGGCTGCCGCGAAATCCTTGGGGTATCCGTCGTCCTTCATGGCCGGGATCAGCAGCGTGCCGATGGCCGCGACCGTGCCCGGACCCGACCCCGAGATGGCCGCGAAGAACATGCAACTCAGGATTGTCACGATGGCCAGCCCGCCATAGGCCTGCCCGACGATGGCGCGCATCACGTCGATGATGTCTCGGGTGATCCCGGCGCGGCTCATGATGGCGCCGGCCAGCACGAAATTCGGAATGGCGAGCAGGGGGAACTTGTCGACCCCATCGAAAAGGCTGTGCGCCAGCGACTCCAGCGGAATGGGCGAGGTCAGAAGCTCGATCAGGGAAGGCACGCCCAGCGTGGCAAAGATTGGCACACCGAGCATCAGGCAGCCGAGGAAGACAAGGATGAAGATCATGCCCCGTCCTCCGCGCTTGAGACGGCATCACCGGCCTCGTCCGCAACGATCGGCGTTCCGTACCGCCAATGCATCCATTGACGCTGGACGATGCGCAGGATCATCAGCGCATGGGCCACCGGGATGATCAGGTAAAGCCACGAAAGCGGCAGGAAGAGCGCGGTCGAATAGACCGGGAATTTCAGCATCCGCAGAAACAGCAGGATACCGGCCCAGACGACAAACGCATTGAAGACGATCCAGATCGCGTCCGCCAGCAGCAGCGCGACCGAGCGCCCGCCCGGGAACCAGCGGATGAACAGCGTCACCCTGATATGGGTGCCCCGTTGCGCGGCAAGACTGGCCGAGATGTAGACGAAGATGACAAAGGCGAAGCGCGAGATTTCCTCGCTCCAGGTCAGACCGGTTTGCAGCGCGTATCGGAAAAAGACCTGCAGCCCGAGCACGACCACAAGCAGCGCGAGGGACAGGTTCGCAAAAACCAGTTCGAAACGGTCGAGATAGCGTGACAGGCGGCCGGTCATCGGCGCACTCCTCGGGGTCGGGTCTGAGTGGCGTTTGCAGGTCCCGCGCCCGGACCATGCGATCCGGATGCGGGAGCGTCAGGCGTGAGTGGTGGTCGCGAAGGCCGGCAATCAGAAGCTGCCGGTGTCCTTGTACTTCATGGTCATGTCGACCCAGTCCTTGCCGCCTCCGACCAGATCGTAAAGCTGCGGCCATGCACCTTGTGCCTTTTCGGCCCAGACCTCGGGGTCCTGCAATTCGCAGAAGGTGACGCCGTGGTTCTCGGTCAGCGCCTTGTGGACGCGGGCCTTGTTCTCGGCCACATATGCAGCATGTGAGACATCCACCTCATCGGCGGATTTCAGAATGATCGCGCGGTCCTCCTCGGACAGCCCCGCAAAGAACGGCTCGTTGATGATGACCACTGCGGCCAGCGGCAGATAAGTGGCTTCGGTGACGTATTTGATGTGCTCGTGGAAACCCATGTCGAGGATCACGTCCGTCGGACTGTCGAAGCTGTCCACAACTCCGGTCGCGATGGCGCCAAAGGTCTCGCCCCAGGCGATGGGGTAGGTCGAGACACCCCAGCTTTCCCACATGGCGGTCATGACCGGGTTCTTCGGAGCACGGATCTTGAGGCCTTGAAGATCGTCGATGCTGTCGATGCACTGGTCCTTTGCAAACAGGCTGCGGAACGAATTGGTGAATCCGCCGACAACACGCAGGCTGCCGCTTTCAGCGAGCACGCGTGTGTTCAGCTCATCGCGAAACGGTCCCGCCCGCAGCAATCCGCCATCTCCGGTCAGATCGTCCGGGCTCGAATTGAGATAGGGCAGAACAAGCACGTTGAGCGACGGGGCCAGTTGGGCCACGTTGTTCGAGGTGATGCCGCCCATCTGCACGGTGCCCAACTGCACCTTCTGGGCAATGGCCTGTTCGGTGCCCATGACACCGCCATCCAGAACCTCGATCTTGATTGCGCCGTTCGAATTGGCCGCGACGCGCTCCGCCAATTGATGGGCGTAGACCCCGTAGGTGTGTTCTGCCGGGCAGCAATGGGCAAAGGTCAGTGTGACGCGCGGCTCTGCACTTGCCGATGACGCGGCAAGAACGCCGAAAAGGGACAGCACGCCCAGACAGGCGAGGCTGAGCAATCCGTATGCAAGTCGTTTCATGGTCTCCTCCTTGGACATTGTGTCAGTCTGGTTTCCGGCCGGGTTCGTCCCGGCGCATGTGTGGGGCGGGTGTCTTGAAGCGCGGTTCTTCCAAACCGCGGACGCCCAGCCCTTCTATGGCAAACAATCCTCCGGCCATTCTGTCCTGCGCCCGGTCGGCATCGGACAACAGGAACGTGGCCGAGGTCACGAACAGCACGTCCAACTCCGGTCCACCGAAGCTGCACATGGTCGGGCAGCGCGTCGGCACCGGGATCCTGCGCAATAGCGCGCCCTCCGGCGAAAACTGTGCCACCGCGTTGCCTTCGAACAAGGCACCCCAATAGTGCCCCTGCGAATCCACCGTTGCTCCGTCGATCCGCCCATCATAAACGCTTGTGTCGATGAAGGGCCTGCGCGCCGAGATCGCGCCGGTGATTGGGTCTAGGTCGTAGCGATAGGATCGGTCCTTGCGGCTGTCCGAGAAATACAGCGTGCGGTCATCGGGCGAAAAAGCGATCCCGTTCGAGACCGTGAAACCGTCGTCGATCTTGCTCCAGCCGAGATCCGATTCCAGCCGGTAGAGTGCGGCATTCGGTGCCGAGAAATCCTGATTCATGCTGCCACACCAGAACCGCCCCTGCCGGTCTACCTTGCCGTCATTCAGGCGGGTGTCCTGCTGGTCCGGGTCCGGGTCACCGATCCAGTCAACCTCGGCCACGCCGTCCGGCCCCAGATCCACCAGTCCGAACCCGCGACGAAACCCTGCGATCAACCGCGCATCGTCGCAAAGTCCGATAGAGCCGATCACATCCGGGACCGTCCAGAACCGCGCGTCCCGGCCATCGGCGCGGGCGGACCAGATCCTCCGCGCAAGGCTGTCGATCCAGAACAGCCGGTCTTGGCGTGCATCCCAGAGAGGGCATTCGCCAAGCCGCGCCGGTCCTTGCCAGATGCAGGTGATGATCGGCTCCGGTGCCGCAGCGATGCTGCTGGCGTCATGTCGGGCGATGCCGGCCATGGCTCCTCCTCCGCGGCGGCGTTGCTGATGCAAGGAGGCTAGCGGGAATCGATAACCCGAGATAATGTATTTATTGATAGAGTTAAATTTACAAAATGAAGACCTCACTTCGACAACTCGGCTACGTGGTCTCTGCTGCGCGACATGGGTCGATCAGTGGCGCGGCGCAGGCCGAGAACATCTCCACCTCGTCGATCCTCGCTGCGATCGACGCCTTCGAAGAGGAATTCGGCATCCAGGTCTTCGTGCGGCAGCGCTCGAAAGGTCTGTCCACCACGGCCGCCGGCCACCGGGCGATGGCCCGGACGATCAGGTTGCTGGATGAAACGGCGGCGTTTTCGGAAGAATTGCGCGGCAGCGACACCCGCCTCGAGCGAGAACTGCATGTCGGTGCCTTCACGTCGATCTCGCCCAGCATTGCGCCACAGGTCATCCGGGACCTGCGCGTCGCGCATCCGGGGCTTACGGTGCATCTGAACGAGGGCGACATCATGTCGATCCAGAACCGGCTGCGCGATGGCCGGGTCGATGTCCTGCTGACCTATGATGCCGGTCTGTACGAAGACTTCGTTGCAGAGCCATTGGTCAAGGCACCCCCGCATGTCGTTCTTGCCGCGACGGACCCCCTCGCGGCAAAGGACGTGATCTCTTTGCGGGATCTCACCAATCATCCTCTGCTGCTGCTGAACTTGCCCCAATCACGAAACTACGTGCTGTCGCTTTTCGAACGGCACGCGGTGTCTCCGGGTCCGATCCAGCGCCTTGAATCCTTCGAAATGGTCCGCAGCGCCGCAGCCGCCGGTCTGGGTGTCGCACTGCTCAACATCCGTCCGCCCAGCGACGTCACCTATAGCGGGCTGAAGGTCGTCTGCCGTCCTCTCGCCGAAAGCGATCCCAGCCCCAGCATCGTGCTTGCCACGCGGTCCGGTGGCCGCATCAGCCGCAGATCACAGGCCTTCGTGGAATCCTGCAGAGCCTTTTTTGCAACGCCTGCCGCGCAGGCGCTCTTTGTCGGTTCCTGACGCAGCGAACACGAGGGATGGATTGGTAGTCTGCAGGCGATGCGCCAGCGGGGCAGGGTGGGGTCGACCGACAGGGGGCGGGTCGTGTGTGCGCTCATCCGGTCATCAGCGGGAAGACATCCCGAAGTCGCGGTGACCGAAGCCAGAGACCGACCCACAGGGTGACCCCAAGATAGAGCCCGAACAGCGTATGGCTGAACAGAAGGGCTTCGACGCGCAGTTGGCTCGCGATCGCGCCACCGAGCAGACCCGTCATCAGGACCGCGCCCAAAAGGCTGGTAGCGGGGTAGAGATAGAGCAGGGTGAGCCCGATCTCGAGAAGGCCGATCATCAGGACATAGCGTTGCGGCCAACCAAGAGCGTCAAATGAGCTGGTCGCGGCGTCCAGGCCCAGAAGCTTCGGGGCCGCGGACGCGCCGACCATGAACAGGGCAAAAAGGCCCGAGAGAATCCAACCCGTCTTCGCCATTGCTTCAACCTTGTCCCAAGCCAGATCACCGCTCAACCGGAAGTGCTTTCCAACGTCAGAACCGGGTCGAACCCGCCGAAGATCATGCGCTGTCCGTCCATGGGCATCTCGGCCATGGCGTCCATGCCCTCACCGGCTTCCATCGCGGCCATGCAGGCATCGCGGGTCGGTTTGTCGGGCCATTCGATCCAGGAGAACACCACTGTCTCACCAGGCTTGCATTGGACCGCCATTGGAAAGGACGTGACTTTTCCATCGGGCACGTCATCGCCCCAGGCCTCGGTGCAGCGCAGCGCACCGGCTGGAGCAAAGATACGGTCCCACGCCTCTCTGGCGTGCGCGATGTAGTCGGCTTTGCGATCGGTCGGTACAGCAGCGACGAATCCGTCGATATAGGGCATGGGGACCTCCTATCCGTTACGACTCGCAGGTTGACACGAATATAAGTTGATATCAACATAAAGGTCATGAACACCGTTTTGCCCTTCGCCGCCACGCTCGAGGTTCGCGACCGTTGCCTGTGCTTCCGGGCGCAGCGGGCGGCGCGTGCGCTCGCCCGTCGGTTCGACGCCGCGTTCCGGCCTTTCGGCATCACCAACGGCCAGTTCTCGCTGATGATGTCGCTGAACCGGCCCGAGCCGCCTACGATCGGCGAGGTCGCGCCGTTCCTCGCGATGGACCGAACGACCCTGACCGCGGCGCTCAAGCCTCTGACTCGACAAGGTCTCGTGGAAATCGTTCCGGACAAGACCGACGCGCGGGCGCGCCGGCTCGCTCTGACCGAGAAGGGGCATGCGCTGCTGACTCAGGCGCTGCCGGTCTGGCGTGCTGAACATGACGCGGTCGACCGTCTTCTTCTCGCGCTCGAAGGCGCACTGGATCTCGACCACCTGCGCGACGGCCTCGGGCGGCTCGGTGAAGCCAACCGCGCCGCGCCTCACGCCTCCGACCCGAAAGGAGAGACGCCATGACCGACCGACCCAACTCCCGCTGCTGCATATTCCTCAGGACCGGGGCCGAGGAGGCTGCCCGCTTCTATGCCGAGACGCTTCCGGACACCCATATGGAGAATGTCCAGCCCATCGGCCCCGGCATGGCGATTGTCCTCTGGCGCTGCCTCGGCACACCCTACATGCTGATGGACGGCAACGAGACTTTCGAGCCGCGGCACGATCATTCGATCTCGGTCACGACACTGGATCAGGACGAGACGGATCGCCTTTGGGCTGCGCTGACCGAGGGCGGAACGGAAGGGCGCTGCGGCTGGTTGCAGGACCGTTTCGGGCTCCACTGGCAGATCGTTCCCGCCGCACTTTCGCATATGCTGTCCGATCCCGACCGGGAGGCTGCGGGCCGGGCACAGGCGGCGATGTTGGGGATGACAAGGATCGACATCTCAGCGATGCAAGCGGCTTTCGACGGGCAGGGCGGATGACCGGTGTTCTGACCACCTGCGACTAGGTGCGCGGCTTGGTCCGAGACCTGTGGATCCCGTGGATGCAGATGGGCTTCCGCAACCCGCCCGCCGCCGATGTGAGGAGGACCCATGATTCCTGACGACAAGATCGACGTGGAAAACGTGAAAGCGTCGGGCCGAACCGAGCGGGTTTTCGCCTTGCCGTATCGTCGAAAGGACCGAGCATGATCACAGATGTCGAGGATTTCTTTGCCAAAGGGTGCGGTCGCTGCGACAGGTTCGGCACGTCAGCATGTTCTGCGCAACTCTGGGCCACAGGTCTGGCCAGGCTTCGCGACATCTGCCTGTCGGCCGATCTCGAAGAGGTCGTGCGGTGGGGCCAAGCCTGCTATCGCCATGCAGGTCGCAACATCGCCATCCTTGGGGCATATCAGGACAGGTTCGTTTTGGGGTTCTTCAACGCGGCGCTGATGAAGGACCCGGAGGGCATCCTGAAGAAGCCGGGACCAAACACGCAACACGCCAATTCAATCTACTTTACGGATAATGCGCAGGTAGCGGCTCTGGAAAAGACGATCCTCGCGTATCTTGAGGAGGCGAAGCGCTATGCCGAGGAGGGGAAAAAGCCGCCAAGAGCCGAGCACGATCTGGAATTGCCCCAAGAGCTGGTGGAGGCGATGGATGCCGATTTCGAACTTGCAGAGGCCTTCCACGCGCTGACGCCTGGCCGCCAGCGCAGCTACGTCATCAACCTTAACGCTGCGAAAAAAACAGAAACGCGGATCCACCGGATCGAGAAATTTCGCGACAAGATCATCGACGGCAAGGGCGCGAACGAGCGTTGATCCTGAGGTGCGCAGATCAGTGCGTCCGCCGATGCCGCGCAGAAGAATAGGATATGCCAATTCTACGCAAGGCTGCGTCCTCCGCCATTCTTTGCTAAGATCGAATGGGACTGTCTTACTTGTCGCTTTGGAGGATGCCCGCGTGACGTGGAAGCCCGAAAAATACTCCTCCGCCAGCCCCTATCTGATGGTTCGGGACGCAGAGCTGACTTTGACGTTTGTCGAAGCCGTCTTCGGCGCAACCCGACTGCGTGTTCATCAACGAAAAGACGGGCCCGGGATCGCCCACGCCGAGGCGCGGATAGATGACACGATCATCATGATGGGTGAGGTGCCGGAGGCAGCCGAAGCTCATATCCATGTATACGTGCCTGACGTTGAGACGACTTTCGCGAAGGCCATCGCCGCGGGCGGGAAACTCGTGCAGGAGCTGAAACGCTCTGGCGACGGCGATCATCGCGGGGGCGTCGCGGACGGCAATGGCATCGTCTGGTGGATTTCCACCCAAGACGACGACCGGGACTAGGACCATGCGTTGGGAGGATATCGTCCAACTCGCAACCCAATGGCCCGAGGTCGAACAGGCCGTCTCCTACGGCGAGCCGTCGCTGAAAGTCCGCAAGAGCCTGCTGACCCGGCACCGTGTCGATGACGACAGCCTCGTGCTGATCGATGTGCCTGTCGATGAGCGCGACCATCTGATCGAGATGATGCCAGAAGCTTTTTTCGTCGAACCGCACTATCACGGCCATGACATCGTCCTGGCACGTCTGAGCCATCTGCCGCCTGACATCGCCAAGCGACTGCTGGAGCGCCGCTGGCGGAACACCGCGACCAAGCGGGCCATCGCGCAATACGACAGAGCTTCACCGCGAGCATAATATTCCCCCCAGGCAACAAGCGGCCTTGTCAGCGTAGATCGACCTCCGAAGGCAAACGGTCATGCACTGTCCGGGAAGGCCGCCGTTATTCGCGTCCGGAGCCTTGTTGCCGGTCGCAGCGAAGGTCCAATTCGGGGTGGTTGTCCATATGGGGTAGGCCGCAGAATCCTTCCGGTCGCCCGTATCTCTCGGCGATCATGCTTCACGCCGCGATCGGGCGACACCATCTGGCGGGTTGCACGTGTGGCAGGTGCCGGCGGACATGAACGCCCCGAACACAATCCTGCGCAGAAGGGATGATCGGTCCAAGCACAAAGAAACGGTGTCTTGAGCACTGCCCTGCATCTTGGCGACCCGTGCGAAGCCTCGCGTTCGAGCGTGACTGTGGAGGATCGCACAGACCTGCCAAGTGGTCGGCTGTCTATGCTCCACTTGAGATCACGCGCAACCACCGCCGTTCACATGTCTTCGCGCGGCATAGGGTGGCGGATCATCGTTCGCGTGCATATGGTGTGCACAGCGGGTGCGTTCCAAATGTCGGCGGCCCCGAGGAGAACACTGAATGACTTTGAACGCAGCCACCGCGGTCGCGCGCCTATCCTGTGCCCCGATGATGGATGGTGGAGATTCATGCTCTATTTCAATGGGTTGCATAGCGTCGTGTGCAGCTCATGTTCGTGTTTCGATCGCGTGAATTCGTACTTCGTCGTATGCATTTCGGTTTGCGAAGCCGATTGGAACGAGATTGTATTCGGTATTACCGCATCG
>NZ_JALEGT010000093.1 GCF_022763305.1 Marivita sp.
ACGCCATTTGGGACTGGTCACGATGGCGACGCGAACATCAAATCAACGCCGCCATCGCGCATCATAAATCTCGACTCAAAGTGCAACTGTAGTACTAGGCCATGAACCAGCCGCTCGCATATCCCCTGCGCGCCAAGCCGGTGCCCGCCCTGCCCGTGGCACGGATGGTACTGGGCAAGCCGGTGCACGAGGTCGCGGCGTTGCTGCCGCGCCTTTTCAACCTGTGCCGCGTGGCGCAGGGGGTGGCAGTCCGGGCGGCACTGGGGCTGGAGCTTGCGGATGGCTGGCAAGAAGCGCTGCGGCAGGAAATCCTGCGGGAGCATGTGGCGAAGCTTTGCCTGAAATGGCCTGCACTGATGTCCCGCCCTGCGGTGGCTTTGCCGCGGGATTGGATGACGGGGTCGGGCGCGGCACGTCAGGCGCTGTTTGGCGACCCTGCAGGAATGCCGCATCATTTCGAGGATCTGCGCGAATTTCTCGCGCAAGACACCGGAATTGCGCCGATCCTGCGCGCGATCTCGGAGCTCTTTCAACCCGGAGAGGGATGCCGGGCGATCCTGCCCCATGCCACGACGAACGCCGTTTTCCACGTCGATGTTCAGGAAAACTCGGTTGCCGCCCGCCGTGCCGACCACCCGGTCCTGCAGCAGATTGCCATCACTCACGGGCACGGACCGCTGTGGTCGGCACTGGCTGTAGCGTATGAACTGGATGCCCTGCTGACGGGAGAGCCCCCGCAGCTTTGGCGGCTTGCCAACGGCGCTGTTGTCGAAGCCGCACGTGGCCTTTACGGGATCACGGCTAAAGTCGAGGACGGCCGCGTCACCGCCTTTACCCGCATCACGCCGACCGATCACCTGACGGCCCATGGCGGCGCGCTGGACCAGTCACTGGCCAGCCTGCCCGCCGAGCGTGCGCGGGGGTTGGCGCCGCTGCTCTTGTCAATTCTCGATCCGTGTTATCCAGTTTCCGTGGAACCTGCCCAACAAAGGGAGCCGGAGCATGCATGAGATGTCGCTTTGCGAAGGCATGCGCAGCGTGATCGAAGATCAGGCCCGCCAGCACAATGTCGCGCGCATCACCCGCGTGCGGGTCGAGATCGGGCGCTTTGCCGGGGTCGAGACCAAGGCGCTGCACTTTGCCTTCGACGTGGTGATGCGCGGGTCGGTGGCCGAGGGTGCCGAACTGGTCACGCTCGACCTGCCCGGACGGGCGCTGTGCTACGACTGTATGAAAGAGGTGGAGATCGAAGCCCGCCTCGACCCCTGCCCCTTATGTGGCGGCGGAAAACTGATGCCGCAGGGCGGCGACGAAATGCGGATCAAGGATTTGGAGGTGGCGTAATGTGTAATGTTTGCGGATGTTCGGACGGCGAAACCAAGGTGCATGGGCACAGCCATGATCACCACCATCACGACCATGACCACGGTCACCACCACCATCATCACCACGATCACCACCATTACGGCCACGGCCCTGCGGGCACCGAAGTGCCGGGCATGTCGCAGGAGCGGCTGATCGAGATCGAGACCGACATCCTGTCGAAGAACGACCGCTATGCGCAGGCCAACCGGGCGGTTCTGACCCAGCGCGGCATTCTGGCGCTGAACCTCGTTTCCTCGCCCGGATCGGGCAAGACGACGCTCCTTTGCAAGACCATCGAAGCCCTTGGGGATCAGCCGCTGGCGGTGATCGAAGGGGACCAGCAGACCCAGAACGACGCCGACCGTATCCGCGCGACCGGTGCGCGGGCGGTGCAGGTGAACACCGGCAAGGGCTGCCATCTGGATGGTCACATGGTGGGCCACGCGATGGAGCATCTGGCGCTGGACCCCGGGTCGATCCTCTTTATCGAGAACGTCGGCAATCTGGTCTGCCCCGCCGCCTTTGATTTGGGCGAAGATGCCAAGGTGGCGATCCTGTCGGTGACCGAAGGCGAAGACAAGCCGTTGAAATACCCAGATATGTTCACCGCTGCTCGGCTGGCGATCCTGAACAAGATCGACCTTGCGCCCCATTGCGATGTGGACCTCGACCTCTACGAGGCCAACCTGCGGCGGGTGAATCCGGGGATCGAGATCCTGCACCTGTCGGCACGCACCGGCGAAGGCATGGCGGAGTGGCTGGCGTGGCTGCGGACCCATCTGGCCGAGAAAGCGATCCAAGAGGCGGCGCAATGACCAGCCTGCCCACTCTTCTGCTGGTGGATGACGAAGAGCATTCGCTGGCCGCCATGCGGATGGCGCTGGAGGACGATTTCGACTGTCTGGCGGCCACCAATGCCGATGATGCGATGCGGCTGATGGAGGAGAACTTCGTTCAGGCGATCTTTTGCGACCAGCGCATGCCCGGCAAGACAGGTGTCGAGTTTCTTGCGGATGTGCGCGAACGCTGGCCGGACACGGTGCGGATCATCATCACCGGTTATACCGAAACGAACGACATGATCGCGGCGATCAATGAGGCCGGGATCTACCAGTTCCTGACCAAGCCCTGGCATCCCGATCAGCTTGTCATGGCGGCCAAGAACGCGGCGCAGTTGTTCCAGCTTGCGCGCGATCATGATCGCATGTCGCTCGAGATGCGCTTCATGGGCAAGACAGCCGAAACCAAGGTCGAAGCGCGCCGTCGGACCTTGCGGGAAGGCTTCGGGTTCGAGCGCATCCTGCGTGCGCCCAATTCTCCGATGAACGCGACGGTTGAACTGGCGCGGCAGGTGGCGAGCTTTGATGTGCCGGTCCTCATCACCGGTGAGGCGGGCACCGGCAAGGACATCATGGCGCGCGCGATGCACTATGCCTCGTTACGGTCGGACCAGTCGTTCTACGAGTTGAACTGCGCCGGTCTGCCGGATGACGTGCTCAAACTGGAATTGCTGGGCGCCAAGAAAGGCGCCCTGCCCGGCCAGCCCAATACGAAGATCGGCCTCTTGCAGAAGGCCGCACGGGGAACCCTGTTCCTGAACGGTGTCGATACGCTCAGCCCGCAGATGCAGTTGGTTCTGCTGCGTGTTGCGACTGAAGGCAGTTTCGAACCGATCGGCGGGATGGAAACCCTGACCACGAACACACGGCTGATCACCGGAAGTCACAGCGATCTGTCTGTCGCCGTGGCCGAGGGTGAGTTCCGGTCGGACCTTTACTATGCGATTTCCACAACCGAACTGTCTCTGCCGCCCCTGCGGGCGCGGATGGAGGATCTCGACATACTGTCGCGCCACATCCTTGGCGATCTGGCAAGCGAACATTCAAAGCCCGTCGAAGGGCTGTCGAAACTCGCGCTGGAATTTCTGGGCAATTACGACTGGCCCGGCAACCTGCCCGAGTTGACCAACGAACTGACCCGGATGCTGATCCTGAGCCAAGAGCCGCGGCTTGGGCCGGAACTGATCTCGCGCCACATCCTGCAGGCCGACCCATCGGTGTCGGCCCGCCCCGACCCGCGCGCGACCGATCTGCTGGTGTCGGAAGGCACGCTCAAGGACAGGGTCGAAGCCATCGAGGCGCGCATCCTGCGCGAAACGCTGACCCGACTGAAATGGAACAAGAGCCGTGCGGCGGATGAGCTGGGGCTGAGCCGCGTCGGCTTGCGCTCCAAACTCGACCGCTACGGCGTGCATCAACCGGGCAAGACCACCGCCCCTGAAGAGGAGGATTGAGCCATGTGTCTGGGAATACCGGGACAGATCGTCGAGATCACCGATGCCGACCGATTGATGGCGATGGCAGACATTTCCGGCGTGCGCCGTGAGGTGTCAGTGGCCTGCGTGGCCACCCCTGATCTGAATGATCTTCTGGGCGAATGGGCGCTGATCCATGTGGGCTTTGCCATGAGCGTGATCGACGCGGACGAGGCAGCAAAGACGCTGGAGGCGTTGCGCGGTCTTGGAGAGGCGCAGGAAACGCTGGAGGCGATGGCCGAAGGGACCGCAGCACTTGAGGGCACGCAATGAGATATGTCGAAGAATTCCGCGATCCGATTGCTGCAAAAGCCGTGCTGTCCGCAATTGAGACATTGGTTGAAGAAATCGGTGCAACTGCCGAAAATCCCGTACATATCATGGAAATTTGTGGTGGACACACCCATGCGATTTTCCGCTACGGGCTGGACCGGTTGACGCCGAAAGGCATCGAGTTCATCCACGGTCCCGGCTGCCCGGTCTGTGTGCTGCCGATGAGCCGCATCGACGAATGTGTCGAAATCGCCGAACGGCCCGAGGTGATCTTCTGCACCTTCGGCGACGCGATGCGTGTGCCGGGAACGCAGAAATCTCTGTTGCAGGCCAAGGCCGATGGTGCTGACATCCGCATGGTCTATTCGCCGCTCGACGCGCTGGAAATTGCGCGGCGCAACCCGGAGCGGGAGGTGGTGTTCTTTGGTCTTGGGTTCGAGACAACCACGCCATCGACCGCGCTGTCGATCCAGCAAGCGGCGCGGGAAAGCCTGAGCAATTTCAGCGTGTTCTGCAACCACATTACAGTGCCCCCGCCGATCAAGGCGCTGCTGGATGATCCGCATATGGTGCTGGATGGGTTTGTCGGCCCCGGCCATGTGTCGATGGTGATCGGCACCCATCCGTACGATTTCATCGCTGAAACCTACGGCAAGCCCATCGTCGTCGCTGGCTTTGAACCGCTGGACCTGTTGCAATCCGTCTTGATGGTGCTGCGCCAGATCCGCGATAGGCGCGCCGAGGTCGAGAACCAGTACGCGCGGGTGGTGCCGGAACATGGCAACCCGGTCTCGCTTGCCGCGATCGCCGATGTCTATGAGCCGCGCCCGACCTTCGAGTGGCGCGGGCTGGGCGAGATCGACGCGAGCGGGTTGCGCATCCGGGGCAAATACGCGGCCTTCGATGCCGAGGAGAAATTCGCTGTCGGCTACGGGGCCGGACCGCGCATCGTGGCGGAACCCGAAGGCTGCGCCTGTGGTCAGGTGATGACAGGGCGGATCAAGCCCACGGGCTGCCCGCAATACGGCACCGGCTGCACGCCCGAGATGCCGCTGGGCGCGCTGATGGTCAGTTCCGAAGGGGCCTGCGCCGCCTATTACCAATACGGCGCGACCGATGACACGCTGGAGGCGGCGGAATGAACATGACCACTCCGATCAAACCCGCCCGCCTGCGGGGCGACCGCGTGACCATGGCGCATGGCGGCGGTGGCAAGGCGATGCGCGATCTTATCGAAGAGATCTTTACCGACGTGTTCCTGCCCCCGGGATCAGAGGATCAGGCGCGGCTGACCTCGGATGCGCTGCGTGAACCGGGTGCACAACTGGCCTTCACCACCGACAGCTTTGTCGTGTCGCCCCCTGAATTTCCCGGCGGTGACATCGGCAAGATCGCGGTCTGCGGCACGGTGAACGATCTGGCGGTCGGCGGGGCGAAACCGCTTTGGCTGTCTGCTGCGTTCATCATCGAGGAAGGCTGCGAATTCGCCCTTCTGCGCCGCATCGTGACGTCGATGCAGGCCGAGGCCGACAAGGCCGGTGTGCGGATTGTCACCGGCGATACCAAGGTTGTGGAACGGGGGGCGGCGGACAAGGTCTTTGTCACCACCTCGGGCGTCGGGGTCATTCCAGCGGGGCGTGACATGCGGGCGGACAACATCCGCCCCGGCGATGTGGCACTGGTCAATGGCGTGCTCGGCGATCACGGCGCGACAATCCTTGCGGCGCGCGGCGACATGGCGCTGAGCACCGACATCCAGTCCGATTGCCAAAGTCTCAACGCGCTGATCGAGGCGGTGCTGGAAGCCGCACCCAACACCCGCGCCGCCCGGGATGCAACGCGCGGTGGGGTTGCGTCGGCGCTGAACGAGATGGCAGACGCCGCCGGCGTGCAGATCGAAATCGACGAGACCACCCTGCCCCTGCGCCCCGAGGTCAAAGGCGTCTGCGAGGTGCTGGGGCTCGACCCGCTATACCTTGCCAATGAAGGCACTCTGGTGCTTTTCGTTCCCGCCGACGAGGCCGACGCTGCGCTCGCCGCGATGAAAAGCGTCGAGGCGGGACGCAATGCCACCGCCATCGGCACGGCCAAAGCCGGTCATCCGGGACGGGTCACGATGAAGACCCTGTTCGGCGGGCAACGGCTGGTGGACACATTGGTCGGAGAGCAATTGCCCCGCATCTGTTGACCTTGCCCTCGGAGGATCAGCGCGCAACCTCATAAAGTTCGAGCGGCAGGTCGTCCGGATCGCGGAAAAAGGTGAAACGGCACCCGGTGTAAGGGTCGATCCGAATGTTTTCGACCGCGATGCCCCGTGCCTCGAGCCTGGTCTTCATGTCGGCGACATCGGAAACGGCAAAGGCCAGATGCCGCAGGCCGCGCGCTTCGGGGCGCGACGCGCGGGCGGGTGGATCGGGAAAGGAAAACAGCTCCACCTGCGATCCGTCGGGCAAGCCGAGATCCAGCTTCCACGACCCCCGCTCTTCGCGGAAATTCTCGGCGAGAACGGTCAGACCCAGCGTATCGATATAGAACGCCCTGGACCTGTCATAGTCCGAACAGATGATGGCGGCATGGTGAAGTCCGCGCAGATGCGCCATCGGCGTCGCTCCGTGTTTTGCGCCATTATGAAAGCAGCGGCCCGCCCCCGCAATGGGCCCACGACCGCGCCATCCGGACATCCCCGAGGGTTGACACCCGGTCGACCGCTGTTAGCGCTTTGGCATGCGGAAGACAGACACCCACGTTGCGCCCGTGCGCACCCGAGACCCGGAGCGCACCCGGGCGCAGATCCTCGAAGCGGCGCTGACCGAATTCGCGGCGCATGGCTTCGATGGTGCAAAGGTGCATGCGATTGCCGAAAGCGCGGGCTGCAATGCACGGCTGATCTATCATTACTTCGACAGCAAGGAGCGGCTCTACATCGCTGCCCTGCGTCGCATTTATTCAGAGATCCGCGCGCGCGAAGAGGATTTGCACCTCGATACGCTGCCGCCGGAACAGGCGATCCGCCGTCTGACGGAAACCACCTTCGATTTCTTCGGAAACAACTCGGTTTTCCTGTCGATCACGCGCAGCGAGAACCTTCTGGGCGGGCGGTTCATCAGCCAGGAACCCGAGATCCAGAAGATGTCGCAACCGTTTCTCGACAAGATCGCCGATGTTCTGAAACGCGGGCATGAGGCTGGTGTTTTCCGCGACGGGATCGACGCGTTGCAACTCTATGTCAGCATCGTTGCGCTAAGCGCACATCACATCAATGCCAGCCACACTCTGTCGGCCACCTTCGGGCGGGACTTGTCCACCGAGGCGTGGCGGCAGGACCGGCGACAGCATGTGATCGAGATGGTGCAGGCCGCCGTCCGTCAGCGCGAATCGAAGGCCTGACCCGCGCCAAGGGTGCGACATTGTATACCTCCGCATATGCAGATTTCTTGCTCAGACGGCGAAAATAACGCCTGCAAAAGAGGCAGCGCGAAGATAATTCAATTTTCATTTACTTAACCACTTCCGGTTTCACGACGCGCTGCTGTTGGGTCGGCGGCATGAACATGTCAGCCAACATCCCCGCTCCCACCGCGCAGCAGGCCAAACCTGCAGGCGTTCATTCCCGACCGGCGTTGGAACTGCAGGACGCGTCCGTTGTCTTTGGCAGCGGAGACACCGCAGTCACGGCTCTGTCGCCCACAAACCTCAAGATGGAGCGCGGGGATTTCCTTGCGCTTGTCGGCCCATCAGGCTGCGGAAAGTCCACGATCCTCAAGCTCGTCAGCAACCTGATCCAGCCCAGCTCGGGTCTTGTGCTGGTGGGCGGGAAAGAGGCGAAGGCCAAGGAACTGCGCATCGGCATGGCGTTCCAGAACCCGACGATGCTGCCCTGGCTCACCATCGAGCAGAACATCCTGATGCCGCTCAAGATCGTGGCACCGTTCAAGCACACCTATCGGCAGGACAAGAAGGGCGCGTTCCGCGACCGCGTGCATGCGCTGCTGGCACAGGTGGGGTTGAAGGATTTCGCCAACCATTATCCCTGGCAGTTGTCGGGCGGCATGTTGCAGCGGTCCAATCTCTGCCGGGCGCTGGTGCATGAACCGGACCTGCTGCTGCTGGATGAACCCTTTGGCGCGCTCGACCAGTTCACCCGCGAAGAGCTGTGGCAGATCATGCAGACGCTGTATCTGGATCGCAAACCCACGGTTCTTCTGGTCACGCATGACCTGCGCGAAGCGGGATACCTGGCCAACCGCATCTGCGTGATGAGCGCACGTCCGGGGCGGATCATCTCGGACGAGCCGGTGAACATCCCGCAACCGCGCGACATCGGCATGATCTATAGCCCCGAATTCGTCGAAATGACCCAAGGCCTGCGTGAGTTGATCGCGCAAGTCCGCAGCGCGTGAGGATTTTGCAATGACCGACTCTCAACGCATCCGAGTGCTGTCCAGCTCGCTGATCATCGGGTTCTTCCTGACATGGGAGGTGCTCTGCATAATCCTGAACGTGTCTGACCTGATCCTGCCGCGCCCGTCCGAGATTTTGGTGACGATGTGGACGCGGTTCCCGGTGCTCTGGCCGCATATCCTGCAGACGCTCTATTCCACTTTGTTCGGCTTTTCGCTGGGCGTGATCATCGGGGTCGCTTTGGGCGTGATCGTGGGAACCTCGAAGATCGCCTATGCCGTGGCGTACCCCTTGCTGGTCGGATTTTCGTCGATCCCCAAGGTCGCGGTGGTGCCTATTTTCGTTTTGTGGTTCGGGTCGGGCACCACGCCCGCCGTGCTGACGGCGATGGTGATCTGCGTGTTCCCGATCGTCGTCAACATCGCCACGGGCCTTGCCACGACCGAGCCAGAACTTGAAGACGTGCTCAAGACGCTGGGGGCCTCAAAGACAGAGATCCTGTGGAATGTCGGTCTGCCCCGCGCGATGCCCTATTTCTTTGCCTCGCTCAAAGTGGCGATCACGCTCTCCTTTGTGGGCGCGGTCCTGTCGGAGACCGTGGCGTCCAACATGGGCATCGGCAACGTGATGATGACCGCCTCCTCAAACTTCCAGGTCTCGCTGGTCTTTGCCGGGCTGATCATCCTCGCCCTGATGGGGGTCGCGCTTTACGCGGTCTTCTCGTTCCTCGAACGCCGGGTCACCGGCTGGGCCACACGCGGCAACGACATCGCCGTCACCTGATCCGAAACTTCCCTCTCTCCAATCGAAAAGGACGACCTCATGAAACACTCTCTGTTCGGTGCCGCCCTCGCCCTTCTGGCCGGAGCTGCCCCCGCCTTTGCCGAAATGACCGACATCCGCTTCACACTCGGCTGGAAAACCCAAGGGTCGGACGCGCCCTTCCTGCTCGCACTGCACAAAGGCTATTTCGAGGAAGAAGGCCTGAACGTCACCATCGACCAGGGCGAAGGATCGGCCGCAACCGTGACGCGCATCATGGGCGGGGCCTATGACGCAGGTTTCGGGGACATCAACGCCATCATCCAGAACGCGGCCGCCCGTCCGGGCGAAGCGCCGGTCATGGTCTACCAGCTTTGGAACCGCCCGCCCTTTGCCATCGTGACGCCCAAGACCGCCGGGATCGAAACACCCGCCGATTTCGAAGGCAAGACGCTGGGCGGCGCGCAAGGCACGCCGACCACCCGCCTTTTCCCGGTCTTCGCCGAGCTGAACGGCATCAACCTTGATGCGGTCAAGCAAGAGAACATGGCGCCGAACCTGCAGGAGCCGATGATGATCCGCGGCGACATCGACGGCGCGTTTGTCTTCACCTCGACCAGCTGGTTCAACCTGATCGCCAACCGTCAGGACCCGGCAAACGACTACAACTGGTTCAACTTCGAAGACTACGGGATGGACCTCTATTCCAACGGTCTGATGGTATCGCGCCAGTTGCTGGCCGAGAACCCCGAAGCGGTGGCAGGTCTCGTCCGCGCGGTGAACAAGGCCACCATGGAAGTCGCGGCCAATCAGGACAGCTCGGTCGAGGCGATCCTTGCCTTCGACAACCTGGTCGACCCGGAACTGGAACGCGCCCGTCTGGAATTCGCGCTGACCAACCTGATGAACGCGCCCGAAGTGACCGAGATCGGCATGGGCGATCTGGTGGACGAGCGTCTGACCCGTTCCATCGAGATCGTCGCCAAGGGCTATGGCCTCGACCGCCTGCCCGAAGCGTCGGAAATCTTCAACCGCTCTTTCCTGCCGCCGATGGAAACGCGCACCTTCGAAGTGACGCTGAACTGAGCCACGCAACAGACATGCGCCAAGGCCCTGCTTTGGCGCATGTTGTCTGTCTGGGGATCGCGGACATATGACGAAAACCCTGATCCATGGCGCCGAGGTGCTTGTCGGGAACGACCAGTTTGCCGAGGTGTCGCTTATGATCGACGGCGACCGGATCGCGGCGATCCTGCCCAAGGGTGAAACCGTTACGGACGCCAAGGCACTGGATGCCAGCGGTCGCCTGATCATCCCCGGCCTTGTCAACGGACACACCCATTCGCATGGCGCACTGTCGCGCGGCGGTGTGCCGGATGATGCCACTCTTGAGACATTTCTGTCCGGGTCCGCATGGTTGAACGCCAACCGCAGCCATGACGATCTGTCACTTTGCGCGCAGCTGTCGGCGGTCGAGCTGATCCGCAAGGGCTGCACCGCCTGTTTCGACCTCTTCATCGAATTGCCCGGTCCGACGGTCGATGGCACCCATACCGTGGCCCATGCCTATCACGAGGTGGGCTTGCGCGCGGTCGTTGCGCCGATGATCGCGGACCAGACGATTTATCAGGCGCTGCCGGGGCTGCTCGACGCCTTCGACGGCCCGCTGAAAGACGCGGTGGCGGCGCTGAGCCTGCCGGATTGGGACAGCACGATGGCCGTCTGTTCCGAGGCGCTGCGCGACTGGCCGGTGCCCATGGATCGGGTGCGGCCGGGGATCGGGCCGACCATTCCGCTGCATTGCTCGGATCCGTTCCTGCAGGCCTGTGCGCGCCTCTCGGACGACATCGGTGTGCCGCTTCAGACCCATCTGGCCGAAACGCGCATGCAGCAGATCATGGCGCAGCGCAAATACGGCACCTCGCTGGCAGAACACCTGTCTGAGCTTGGCGTGCTGTCGCCCCGCTTCAGCGGCGCGCATGGTGTCTGGCTGTCTGATGTGGAGATGGAGCTCCTCGCCGAAGCTGAGGCTGGCATCTCGCACAATCCGATGAGCAATCTGCGGATCGGGTCAGGTATCGCACCCGTGCGCCGTATGGCAGATGCGGGCGTGACCATGGGCATCGGCACCGATGCCAGCAACACCTCGGACGGGCAGAACATGTTCGAGGCGACCCGCCTTGCTGCCACCCTCAGCCGCGCCCAGAGCATCGACAGCACCGAGTGGGTCCGCACGCGCGAGGCGTTCGACATGGCGACGACCGGCAGCGCACGGCTGTTGGGGTTCGACAGGCTTGGGCAGATCGCCGAAGGCTGGCTCGCTGACCTTGTTTTCCTTGACGCGGGCTATTGCCACTACACGCCCCGACGCGCCCTGCTCGACCAGATCGTGTTCGCCGAAACCGGCGCCGCCGTGCGCGAGGTGATGATCGCGGGCCGGATGGTTTTCGCCGGGGATCGCATCCTGACGCTGGACGAGACCGCCCTGCGCAGCCGCGCCCTTGCCGCCGCCGAACGGATCACCCACGCCAATGCCGAGGCCCGCGTGATGAACGCCGCTGCCGCCGCAGTCGTCAAAGGCTTCTGCCTGCGCAACTGTGCTGCCCACTGACCCCATGAAGGAGGACCACATGGACCAGAAAACCGATCCCGCCACCGCCGCAAAGGCCATCGTCGAGGCCTATCTCGAACGCTCGATGGTGCCCGATCCCGAGGGCGCGCGGGCCTATGTGTCCGACGATTTCGACATCACCTTCACCGGCGGGCGCAAGTTCACCGGACCGCACGAAACCTCCGCCTTCAACGCCAAACGCTACAAATGGGTGAAAAAGAAATTCCTGCGCACCGATGCGGCCTACGATCCGGCGACGGGGGATGTCCATGTGTACAACACGGGCTATCTTTACGGCGAATGGCATGATGGAACGACGTTCGAGACCAACCGCTACATGGACAGCTTCGTTGTTCGCAACGGTCAGATCGTCAGCACCCATGTCTGGAATGACAGCGCAGAAATCCTGCTGGACAAGGCAGGCTTGGCCGAGGCCCCTTTATGATCCAACTGCCGACCCACGACCGGTACGACTACAGCGCCATCACGGACCGCCCGGACTTCACATGGCCGAACGGGAAACGGCTGGCGGTCTATATCGGGCTGAACCTTGAACATTTCGCCTTTGGCGAGGGGTTGGGCGCGGAACTGGCCCCCGGCGGTCCGCAGCCTGACGTGCTCAACTACGCGTGGCGCGACTATGGCAACCGTGTCGGCGCGTGGCGGATGCTCGATCTGTTCAACGCGCTGGATCTGCCCGTAAGCGTGCTGGCCAATTCGGTGATGTATGACTACGCGCCCGATCTGATGGCCGCCTACAGCGCGCGCGGAGACGAGATCGTGGGCCACGGGCGGACCAATTCGGAACGGCAAAGCTTGCTGTCCCCTGCGGAAGAAGAAGCCCTGATCATTGAAGCCACGGATGTCCTGACCAAAGCAGAAAGCAAATCGCCAAAAGGCTGGCTGTCGCCCTGGATCGCGGAAAGCCGGGTGACGCCGGACCTGCTGAAGAAGGTGGGCTACACCTACACGCTCAACTGGTGCATGGATGACCAGCCCGTGTGGATGCGCACCGAACATGGCCCGCTTCTGTCGATCCCCTATCCGCAGGAAGCGAACGACATCCCGTCCATCGTGGCACGCAAGGATGGCGCTGCAGCGTTTGCCGACATCCTGATCGACACTTTCGACGAGATGCTGGAACAGTCCAAAGCACAGTCTTTGGTGATGGGTATTGCCCTGCACCCCTATCTGGTCGGCCAGCCTTACCGCCTGCGTCACCTGCGCCGCGCATTGACGCATATCTGCGCACACCGCGACGACATCTGGATCACGCAGGCCGGAGCTGTCTACGACGCCTTTGCCGCCCTGCGCCCGCCGCAAGCGTGATCCTTGTCGAAACAGGTCGCCCATCGGTTTGATAGGTAGTTCAGCATGGTCTCGGCCCCGGAGCGGTCAAGCGGAACGCCCGGAGGATTGTCCTTGAACCCCGGTTCGCTGAACATCTGTTCGATCCGGCAATCCTCGACATACATCGCGTAGCGCCAGCTGCGCAGGCCCATGCCGTTGCTGGTCCGTTCGACCAGCATGCCCATCTTGCGGGTGAATTCGCCATTGCCGTCCGGCAGCATGCGGACCTTTTCGATGTTCCGGGACAGCGCCCATTGGTGCATCACGAAGGCATCGTTGACCGACAGGCAGATCACCTCGTCGATGCCCAGCGCGCGGAAGCTGTCATACTGGGCCTCAAAACCGGGAAGGTGATTTTCGGAACAGGCCGGTGTGAAGGCACCGGGCACGCCGAACAAAACAATCCGCTTGCCCGCGAACACGTCGTCTGTGGTCACCTGCTTCCATTCGAACGGGTTGGGACCGTCCAGCGCGCGTTGCGCACACGAGTGTGAAAAAGGGCGTCGGGAACGGTTTGGGGGTGCATGTCGGGCCTTTCCAGATGTGCTCCAGACAGGCTTTACGCCAAGTCGTGTCGTCCGTCGATCACCTGTTCCATGGTCCTGTGCCGATGTCGAAAGGTCCCCCGACGCGTCATGGCACATCGGGGGTGCTTTTTCACTTCTTCAGGTTGGTCCAGATCTGGTCGTAGACCTCTTGCGTGGCTTGATCGCAGACCTCGATGAACACGCCGGCCCCGGCGCTTGCGGGCGGGTTGCTTTCGGGCTGGGTGGCCAGCGTCGGATCAAGGAAGTCGCCCACACCCGTGACACCCGCGTTATAGCGCGCGTAGTTGGTGACGGCGGCGATGTTCTCGGGTTCCAGAAGGAAGTCCATGAATTTGATCGCGTTGTCGCGGTTCGGCGCATCCTTGAGCAAGACGACGTTGTCCATCCAGACGATGTAGCCCTGCGACGGGAAGGCGTATTCGATATTGGCGCCCTCTTCGCGGCCCTTGGCGGCAAAGCCATCATAGATCTGGCCGACCGCGGCATCACCCGACACCAGCACCTCTTTCGCGGTGTCCGAGTTGAAGGACGCCCAATGGGTCTTGGCCTCTTGCAGCATGTCGTTCAGCGCCTTGAGCTGATCGCGGTCGGTGGAACATTGCGGGATGCCCATGTGCAGCGCCGCCATTGCCAGCACTTCGCCCTGACTGTCGAGCATGTTGATCTTGCCCGACAGCTCGGCCGGAGGATTGAACAGGATGTCCGTGGTGCCGATGTCGCCTGTAAAGACGTCACGGTTCACGGCAAAGGAGGTCGACCCCCACTGATACGGGATCGAGTGCTGCCGACCCGGATCGAAGGACGGATCGGCCCATTCCGGCGCGATATTGCCCTTGTTGGACAGCTCTCCGTCGGCAATCGTATCAAGCAGACCCTCGCCCGCCATGATCTGCACCATGTAGTCGCCCGGCACCGCCACGTCATAGGTGCCGATGGCCCCGGCCTTGAGCGATGCGAGCAATGCTTCGTTGCTGTCATAGGTGTCCATGACCACCTCGACGCCGTAGTCTTCGCTGAATCTGTCCAGCAATTCCTGCGGGATGTACTCGAACCAGTGGTAGATCACCAGTTTGCCCTCGGCCGCTGCGGCCCCGGCTGTCAGCGCCAGCGCGCTTGCTGCGACGGTGGTCTTGAGAAATGTCTTCATGGTCAGTCCCCTGTTGGTTGATGCCCGTGTGGGCCGAGTTGGTTGCGCCACGCTCAGTGGCCTTGGAATCCTTCCAGCACGTTCACGGTGTTGATCCCGATTTCCGCGATGTCGTAGCCGCCCTCCATCACAAAGAGCGTCGGCAGGCCTGCAGCCGCGATGTCCGCGCCCATCGTGATGAAATCCGGTGAGGTGAGTTTGAAAAAGCTGATCGGATCGGTCGCGAACGTATCGACCCCAAGCGACACGATCAGGGCGTCCGGTGCATAATCCGCGATCCGCTCCAAGGCTGTGGCGAGCGCGGTGCGCCATACGTTAAAGCCGGTTCCGCGCGGCATCGGCAGGTTGAGCGTAAAGCCTTCGCCCGCGCCCGAACCGGTTTCGTTGGCATAGCCGAGAAAGTAGGGAAACGCCTCCTCCGGAGTACCATGCAGCGAGATGAACAGAACATCATCCCTATCGTAGAAGATGTCCTGCGTGCCGTTGCCATGGTGGAAGTCCACGTCGAGGATGGCGACGCGCGCCATGCCTGTGTCGCGCAGATGCTGGGCCGCGATGGCGGCGTTGTTGAAGAAGCAATAGCCGCCGTAAAGGTCCTTTGCCGCATGGTGCCCCGGCGGGCGGCAGAGTGCGAAACAGCCGCGCGCGCCGGTGCGCAGACGCTCCGCCCCGGTCAGGGCGACATGGACACTTGAAAGCGCGGCCTGCCATGTGCCTTGCGTGATGCTGGTCTCGGCAGCAAGCGCATAATAGCCCAACTGCCCGTCGATGCCCGAGGGGCGCGTCTGCACCATCCGGCGCGCGGGCCATGTGCCTGCAATCGCCTCGCCCTTGAACCCGGCGGCCTGCCAGCGGTCCCATGCGGAGTGCAGGAAGTCGACGTAGTCGGCATCGTGCACCGCCAGGATCGGCTTCATGCCAAAGCTGTCGGGCGCCGTGATCGGCCCAAGACCCACCTCGGTCAGCCGCTCATGGATATAGTCCAGCCGCGACGGGCGTTCGAACGGGTAGACCAGTTGCCCGCCATATAGCTCCGTCTGGGCGTCGCGCAGTTTGTGGTCTTCGGAGTAGATCGTTTCCATCAGCGTCCCTCTGCCGGATCCCGGCGTCCGATCAGCCAGGACAACGCGACCATGACGATGGACACCGCCAGCAGAAGCGTTGCATGGCCATGATGTTGGGCTTGATGCCCTGTTTGACCGCGCCAAAGATCGCGGTGGGAAGGGTCTCGACCCCCGCGCCTTTGACGAAATTGGTGATGATGAAGTCATCGAGCGAGATGATGAAGGCAAGGATGAACCCTGACACGATCCCCGGCATCATCAGCGGCAAGAGGATACGAGTAAACGCCTGCCGCTTGGTGGCGTAAAGGTCCATCGCGGCCTGCTCGTACGTGGCTTCGATCCCCTGCATCCGCGCGGAAATCGGCATATAGGCGAAGGGAATGCAGAAGGCGATGTGCGCCAGCAGGATGGTCATCAGCCCGCGTTCGATCGCGATGGCGTTGAAGAAGATCAGGGTGGCAACGGCCGTGACGATCTCGGGCACCATGAGCGGCAAAGAGATCAGGCCGATGGAGACCGTGCGCAACCGGAACGTACCGGCGCGCAGGACGGCGGTGGCGGCAAGTGTTGCGATGATGGTGGCCGTCGTGGCGGCGGTGATCGCGATGATGAAACTGTTCCACGCCGCCTCTTTGAACTTGCCGCTTTCGGGGCCGGTGAACACGTCCACATACCAGCGCAGCGAGAATCCTTCCCAGATCGTGATCGAGGGGGAGTCGTTGAAGCTGTAGACCGCGACCACCACCAGCGGCGCGTAGAGGATCACGAGACAGAGCAGCGTGATGGCGAAAAAGCCCGGATAGCGGCGCAGGTCATAGGGTTTGGCCATCACGCCGCCTCCTTCCGGCTTTGACGGGCAAAGACCATCAGCAGGATCAGCACCATCGTCAGAAGGATCATCGACGCGGCTGCGCCGAAAGGCCAGTTGCCTGCGTTGCCCTTGAACTGTTCCTCGATCAGCGACCCGATCATGAAGGTCCGCGCCCCGCCCAGAAGGTCCGGTGCGAGGAACGACCCGAGCGAGGGTACGAAGACAAGGATGCATCCCGCGATGATGCCCGGCTTGACCGACGGGATCACGATCCTGCGCAGCACCGCCCAGCGCGGGGCGTAAAGATCGGACGCCGCCTCGGACAGGGCGAAGTTGTAGCGCTCGACGGCGGCATAGATCGGCAGCACCATGAAGGGCAGGTAGGAGTAGAACAGCCCCAACTGCACGGCGAGGTTGGTGTTCACGAGACCCAAGGGCTCGGAAATGATGCCCAGCCCGATCAGCCCGTCATTCAACGGCCCTTCGTCGCGCAGCAGGAACTTCATCGACACGGTGCGGATGAGCAGGTTCACCCAATAGGGGATCGTCACCAGAAACACCCAGAACGCGCGTTGCCCTTCGGGGCGCGTGGCGATGAAATACGCGGTCGGAAAGCCGATCAGCAGGCTGAGGAACGTGGCCGCGCCCGCCTGCCAGATCGAGCGCCAGAAGATGCCGATATAGGTCCATTCGATTTTCGGTGGCTCGTCCCCGAAAAGGCCCCGGTCAAAGAAGAACTGGTCATAGGCGTCGAGGCTGAACTCCCAGATCACGCCGCCCCGGAATTCCTTGGTCAGGAAGGAATAGACCAGCATGATCATCAACGGTGCGAGCGTCAGCAGACCCAGCGTCACCCAGGCGGGCAGCAACAGCAGCGTGCGCGCCTCGCGATAGGTTTCGCTCTGGACCGTGCCACCTGTCGCGCCGCCCCCTGCCATCAGTCGATCAGGAGCCGTGCGGCCCCCGGCTCCATGTTGACGGCAACTTCGGTGCCCGGCTCGAAGATGCGCGCGTTTCCGCGCGAGGAATTGGACGAGCGCACGGTGAATTGCGGGCCGCCGTCCAGATCTACGATGGTGGCGATGTCGGTGCCGATATAGATCATCTCGCGCACCCGCCCCTTGAGGCTTTCGTCCGCAACCGGGTCTGCCGACAGGAACAAGCGTTCCGGGCGTAGCGACATATGCACCTTGGCCCCCGGTCCGATCCCGTCCACGGCATCGCAGGTCAACCTGTGCCCGCCGCCCAGATGGCACTGCGCGCGCCCATTCGAAACTACGTCCACCGTGACTTCCATCAGGTTCGTATCGCCAATAAAGTCTGCGACAAAGACGTTGCGTGGACGTTCATAGATCTCGCGCGCTTCGCCCAGTTGCTGCAATTCGCCCGCCGACATGACCGCGATCCGGTCGGACATGGTCAGCGCCTCTTCCTGGTCATGGGTGACAAAGATGAAGGTGATGCCGGTTTCGCGCTGCAGGTGCTTGAGTTCCACCTGCATCGCCTTGCGCAGCTTGAGGTCCAACGCAGACAGCGGTTCGTCCAGCAACAGCACCTTGGGCCGGGGTGCCAGTGCGCGGGCCAAGGCCACGCGTTGCTGTTGCCCCCCGGACAGTTGCGACGGCTTGCGCGCCGCGAATTGCGACAACTGCACCATCTCGAGCACCTCGCCCGCCCGTGTGCGGGCCTCGGCCTTGGACTTGCCCAGCATTTCAAGGCCGAACCCCACATTGTCGAGAACGGTCATATGCGGAAAAAGAGCGTAGTTCTGGAACACCGTGTTCACCGGGCGCTTGTGCGGCGGTAGGGTGTCGATCTCGTCGCCATACAGATAGATCGCACCTTCGGTCACATCCTCGAACCCGGCGATCATCCGCAGGAGTGTGGTCTTGCCACAGCCCGAGGGGCCCAGAAGGGTGAAAAACTCGTTGTCCCGGATCGACAGGGAAATCGTCTTCAACGCCGTGAAGGTGCCATACCGCTTGACCGCGCCCTGCACGTCAATGGCGATGTCCCTGTCTTGCGGCAAATCGGTGTCCCCAACCGGTGAAGTCTCTGGGACCGAGCGTAGAAACGAAGTGGCCTGCGCAGAAGACTTGTGTCCCTCAGCACTTGTTAGCCTTTGCCTAATTTCTTTTCGCAAATCGCCCGTTTTTTGGGCATTGCGTGTTAGGTTCTTCCTATCCAGACATCCCATCCAGCGTGCCCAGAAGGCCGTAGTGTTCGGGCCGACGGTCGCGGAAGACACCCCAATATGCTCGGTTGCGGGCCGTCGCGTCCAGATCGAAGGTATGGAGCAGCACGGTCTCGGTGGTCCGATCCGCTTCGGCCACCTTGGCGCCGAATTCGTCGGCAATGAAGGATGATCCGTAGAAGGTTATTTCGGTGCCATGCCGCCCCGGTTCCGTACCGATGCGGTTCGAGGCGATCAGCGGCACAAGGTTGGCCCCCGCATGGCCCTGCTGGACACGTTGCCAATGCGGGGCGCTGTCCCACTCTTCGGCACCGATCTCCGACCCGATGGCAGTGGGGTAGAACAATAGCTCCGCGCCCTGCAACGCCATGGCACGTGCGCTTTCGGGAAACCATTGATCCCAGCAGATGCCCACGCCGATCCGGCCATAGGCGGTCTCCCACACCCGAAACCCGGTGTCGCCCGGCGAGAAATGGTACTTCTCCTGATAGCCCGCGCCATGCGGAATATGCGTCTTGCGGTAGACACCCAATCGCGCGCCGTTTGCGTCGATCACGGCAACCGAATTGAACCGCGCCTGCCCCGCGAGTTCGTAAAACGACACCGGCAGCACGACCTTCAGGTCCGAGGCCAGCCTGGCAAACCGCTCGAGCGTGGGATGGTCAGCAGCGGGCCGGGCGCGGAACAGGTCTTCGGGGTCTTCGTCCTGACAGAAATAGCGGCTTTCGAACAATTCCTGCAGCAGGATGATCTGCGCGCCCTGAGCGGCGGCCTGCCGAACCAAAGCCTCTGCCCGGTCGATATTCTCTGGCTCACCCGCACCACAGGCCATCTGTGTCGCGGCAACCGTGACCTGTCTCATCTTTCGCCCCTCAGTTCGTCATTGCATGCAGCAGCCGGTCGAGCATGGCGTCGCAGGCCTGCAACTCCGACTGCAACAGGTATTCATCCGCCTTGTGCCCCTGCCCGCTCATCGAACCCGGACCACAGACCACGGTCGGGATGCCCAGCGCGTCGAAGAACCCCGCTTCGGTGCCGAAGGCAACCTTGGTGGTGCCGTTCCCGGCAAGGCGTTGGACCTCTGCCACCACCGGCGCGTCTTGTGGGGTATCAAGACCCGGATAGGACCACAGCCGATCCACTACGATCCCGGCACCCGGGCCATAGGCCATGGCGACGCGTGTGGCCGCGTCTGTGATCTGTTGCTCCAGCTTATCCGGATCGTCCTGAGCCAAGTGCCTGATTTCAAATGTCATCTCGGCATGGTCCGGCACGATGTTGAGCGCCCTCCCACCGGACAGAAGACCCACATGGACGGTGCTGTAGGGCACGTCAAAGGCCGCATCCTGAGCGCCGTTCCGGGCGAGGTTGGTCTGCATGTCCTGCAGCGCCTTCACGAAATCCGCCGCCACGTTCAGCGCGTTGACGAAATTCGGGGCCATGGCCGAATGGCCGGCCTCGCCTCGGAGAGTGGCGCGGTAGGACCGTTTGCCCTTGTGGCCGATGGCGACGCGCATGTCGGTCGGCTCTCCGACAATCGCGAGGCGTGGTGCGCCGATCAGAGGTGTCAGGCGGTCGAGCATGCGCGCGATGCCCAGACAGCCCACTTCCTCGTCATAGGACAGAACCAGTTTCAGCGGCTCGCTCAGCGCAAGATGGCTTGCCGCATCGGCCGCGCGGAGCATGGCAGCGACAAAGCCCTTCATGTCTGTGGTGCCGCGTCCGTAAAGACGGCCATCCGCCTGGGTCAGAGCAAAGGGATCGCGGGTCCAATCCTGCCCTTCGACCGGCACAACGTCGGTATGGGCTGACAGCAGCACGCCCCCGGTGCCCTCGGGACCAATCTCGGCATAGAGCCCGGCTTTGGGCGCGTCCGGATCGTCGATGCGCTTGACGCGGAAGCCACGCTGGGTCAGGTGGTCCTCGACATGGTCGATCAGCGCAAGGTTCGATTTGGCGCTGACCGTGTCGAAGGCGATCAGCCGCGCGAGGATGTCTTCGGTCCGGGTGGTCATTGCAGCGTGTCCAGAACGGACATGACATGATCCGCGTCTGTCTGCGGATTGACGATGCAGAGGCGGAACACCATCTCGCCACGCCAGCGGGTGGGCAGGCAGAGCAACGCGCCGGAGCGGCGGTGTTCTTCGGCCCAGCGGATCATCTCGTCCTCCGTCTTGCCCTTGGGCCGGAACAGGATCACCGTCAGGTTCGGTCCGAGCAACAGGTCGAGCCATCGCGCGGCAGCGATCCGATCCGCAAGGTCTTCGGCAATCGCGCGGGTGTGGGCAATCGCCTGCGCATAGGCCTTGGTGCCATGCGTCACCAGCGAATACCACAGCGGCAGCCCCCGTGCCCGGCGCGTCAGGTGAAGCGCGTAATCGGAGGGATTCCATTCGCTCTTGTCGACCGTGTCAAGATAGACCGCACGCTGCCCATGTGCGGCAGCCCCATGGGCCGCATCCCGGTAGAGCAAGGCGCAACTGTCATAGGGGGCAAAGACCCATTTGTGCGGGTCGATGATCAATGAGTGCGCCCGCTCGATCCCGTCAAACGCCGGGCGCATCGCCGGATCGGCCATTGCGGCCCCGCCATAGGCCCCATCGACATGCACCCAGACGCCCTTTGCTTCGGCCAGGTCGGTCAGCCCGGCAATGTCATCCACCGCCCCGCAATTGGTGGCCCCGCCATTGGCCACAAAGGCAAAGGTTTCAGGCGTCACATGCGCGGCGGCGGCTGTGGCTGTCATCCGACCTGACGGGTCCGAGGGGACGACGATCAAATCCGCATCCATCACGCGCGCAACGGCGGCAATCGAGGAATGCGCCTCGGACGAACAGAGGATCGCACCGCGCCCGTTCGTGTCAGTGCGCCCCCGGTGCCAGTGCCGGGCGGCGTGCAGGGCGGAAAGGTTGCCCAAAGTTCCGCCTGCCACAAAGACACCGCCTGCAGATGACGGCCAGCCCGCCAGATCGGAGAGCCAGCGCAGCGCCTGATTTTCGGCATGGATCGCCCCTGCCCCGCCATCCCAGTTGCCGGCAAAGATGCCCGCCGCGCCCAAGGCCGCGTCGAAACTCAGCGCAGCGCGCGTGGGCGCTGCGGCGACGAAGGACAGAGATGTCGGATGGCCGAACGGGCGCGTCGCGGGTTGTATGACGTCAGTGAAAAGCGCAAACGCCGCTTCGGCGCCAAGACCGTCGGGCGTGATCGCACCGCCCATCTCGGCCTCCAACGCGACAGCGGGTCGGGCCCCGTTCCTTGGGTCGGGACCAGCGGCGACATGGCCTTCGACCCAATCCAGTATGCGGCGCGTGTCGTCTTGCGCGAAGGGAAAGGGATCGTGGCTCAATCGACTGCGAGCTCCGTGATCTCGCGACGGAAGGGCAGCGCATCGCCAATATCCTCACCATCGAGTTCGCGCGCGTAGCGATGGCCTGCATAGGTCGCCCAGGCAATCGGCCCCGGCGCTTCGGCATCGCCGATGATCCGCACCGAGTTGATCCCCGCATCCGCCCAATCCGCCTCGCGCGCCTTGAGGTCATGGTAAAGCTGGTTGTTCTCCAACTTCGACGCCACCACCACAACCGCGTCGCAGTCGATCTGGCGGGTCTGATCGGTATAGGTGCAGTTCGACACGACATGGCCCGCTCCAATCTCGGTCACACCGCGATTGAGAACGATCTCGACGCCCATCTCGGCCAGTCGGCGGTGGATCGTGTGCTGTTCCAGCGTGTTCACCGTCCAATCCGAAAGATAAGCCGATGGCGTGACGATCGTCACCGCGCAGCCCGCGTTGCGCAGCAGTTCCGCCAGCACGCCGCCCATGTAGTAGTGATCGTCGTCATAGATCACCACATGGCCCGAGGGGCGCTGGCCGTCCATGATGTCATCGGGCGTGAACACCGGCATTGCAGCATCCATCGGGAACGGCACCACATGCTGACGGCTCACCCCGTCCCTGCGCCATGTGGCCCCGGTGGCGATGCAGATGTTCTGGAAGCCGAATTCCAGGATTGCCTCGGCATCCAGAGCACTGTCGAAATAGGTCTCCACATTGGGTTTCTGGCTGATCTGATAAGTGCGGTAATCTGCAACCCGCCCCCAGGCCGACAGGCCCGGCAACAGCCGTTCCCGCGCGACGCGCCCACCCAGCACACGGCCGGCCTCGGCCAGTGCCACGTCATAGCCGCGTTCGGCCAAGGCCCGCGTCGCCTCCAACCCCGCCGGACCAGCGCCCACGACCAGTACGTTTTCGCTGCGGCCCTTGGGATTCATGCGTTCCGGGTGCCAGCCCTTGCGCCATTCCTCCATGAAGGTGGGGTTCTGCGTGCAGCGGCTGATCGACATGGTCATGTCACCGGTGATGCAGATGTTGCAGCCGATACACTCGCGGATGTCCTCGATCCGGCCTTCCTCGATCTTCCTGGGCAGGAAGGGATCGGCGATCGACGGGCGGGCGCAGCCGATGGCGTCGAGCACGCCACTGCGCACCATTCTGGCCATCACGTCGGGCGAGGTGAACCTTCCCACTCCAACGACAGGTTTCGACGACAGCTCGCGGATGCCACGCACCAGCGCCTCTTGTGCGCCCTCTTCCTTGAAGCGGGACGGGCCGGAGCAGTCTTCCCACGTGCCATGCGCCAAATCCCAGAGGTCCGGCAGGTCCTTGTTCATGTCGATGAACTCGCGCACCTCGGCATTGGAAAAGCCCAGATCACCGATGCTCTCGTCCAGCGAGACCCGCAGGGTGAGGCCCATGCTGTCCCCCACCGCGTCGCGCATGTCGGAAATCACCTCGCGCGCGAACCGGGACCGGTTTTCCAGGCTGCCGCCATATTCGTCATCACGCATGTTGGTGGCGCGGCTGAGGAAGTGCTGGAAGATGCCGAACCCATGCGCGCCGTAGAGGCAGATCAGGTCGAAGCCCGCGATCCTGGCGCGCTTGGCCGCGTTCACGAACCAGCGGCGCAGATCCTTGATCTCGTCCTTCGACAGGGCGCGCGCCTGAACGGGGTCATTGGTGAAGGTGCGGATCGGTCCCGCCGAGACCGCCAGCGGCACCTCCTTGGTGTACATGTTCGGCCCGTTGATGCCGGAATAGGCCAGTTGGATGCCCGCCAGCGCGCCATGCTCCTTCATCTTGCCCGCCATCTTGGCGAGCATGGGAATGTCCTTGTCCTCCCACAGGCGCAGTTCGATGAACGGCGTGATCTCAGACGTGTGGTGCATCTCGCATTGTTCGGTAAAGATCACCCCCCAGCCACCTTCGGACTTGATCCCGCGCATGGCCGCCGCCGCGGACGGGTCGCGATAGCCGCCGCCGTTGCAATGCGGCACCTGGTAAAAGCGGTTCTTGGCGGTGACCGGACCGATGGTCAGCGGGTCGAATAGCACGTCATACCGGGGATCGCGTCCGTCGAGCATCAAGCCTCTCCTGTCGGGTTTCGGACAGATTACAATCTGTGCTGCAGTGCAAAAGTCTTGGCCACGGAAGCGTTGCTTAGGCTGTCGCTAAGTCAGACCAACGGCTCTCCGCCAATTCGGTCCAACCGCCCGGAGCGGACAAGCGACGCAGCGTATTCGATGAACGCCCGCACCGCGTTCGACCGGTTCGCATCCTGCGCTGTCAACAGGCCCATGCGCAAGGCCCGCACCTTGCCGCCGATGGGGATCACCCGCACAGGGTTGCCATCGGGCGAGGTGTCGCTCAGAGGGCGGACATTGGCTATGGAATAACCGAAATCATTGCCCACCATCGACCGCATCACCGCCATGTCGCGGGTCCGTTCGGCGATCACCGGCTTGCCGCCCGCCTGATCGAACAGCGACAGGAAGTAATCCGCGCTCAGCGGCAGGTCGAGCAACACCATGGGATGCGCGCTGAGGTCTTCGACCGTCACGACATCGCGCTCCGCCAGCGGGTGTGCGATCCCCATGAGCGCGATGGGTGGAAGGCGCACCAGTGCGGTGAATTGCAAATCGGCAGGCACATCAAGGTCATAGGTCAGCGCCACGTCGATCTCGGACCGGCGCAAGGCACTGAACAACTCCACCTGGTTCAGTTCATGCTGACGCAGCCGCACTTCGGGGAATTCGGCTTCGAACCCCCGGCGCAGGGTCGGCAGGACAAGCTGCGCAAAGGTCAACAGGCAGCCAATGCTGAGCGGCCCCCGGACGGAGCCGGAAATGTCGCCCGCGATGTCCATCATCGCGCCCGCTTCGCGTAGCACGATCTTCGCCTGCTCCAGCATCTGCCGCCCGGCCTGTGTCAGCGACAGGCCCTGCGCGTGCTGCCGCACAAACAGGGGCAGGCCGAATTCCGCCTCAAGCTGCGAGATGGCCGAGGAGATGGACGGCGAGGACACGTTGATCCGCTCGGACGCACGCGCAATGCTTCCGGTTTCGCCGACGGCGACGAAATACTCCAATTGCCGCAACGTGTAGCGCAGCATCCATGCCCCCTGACCAAGCGGTTCCTTCAAACCTTGGACGGGTTGCCCAGTGTCTTCAAGGCTGTCTGATGCCAAAGCGCGTCATTCGTCGCCCGGCACACCGTAGGACGGCGCCTGCGTCGGATCGAGCGCGCGCTGCACATAGGCCTCAAGCTGCGGTTTGTAGACCTCCCACGCGGTGGCCACCGCTTCGATCGGGCAATCCTCGGTCCAGTCGCAGCGCAGGTCGGCTACGGGCCAGTTCACTTTGTCGACCAGCATCATACCTGCGGAATGCACCGGCCCGGCCTCGCCGCCAGCCGCCAGCCCCGCACGCAAGGCGGCAATGAGCCTGTCGCCCAGATGACCCTGCGCCGCCTCAAAGGCCGCAACGATGTCCCCTGGCACGCCGTCATTGGCCAGAAGATTGCCGCCCGAGGCGACATTCACCCCTTCGGCCTGTGTCCAGATCCCCAGCGATTTCGGCCCCGAATGGATCGCCGTCCGTCCCTGCCGGTCAATTGCCAGCACCTGACGGTAGGCGATGTGCCATCCCTGATCACGCACGCCCGCAATCGCCTCAGACGCCGACATGCCGCCCTGCATGAGGTCGAGCGCAAACGGCCCAAGCGTCGGGTCGGTCACGTTCTGGCTCGCCACCGCACCGACACCTGCCCGCGCGTAGGAACACCGCGCCGCAACTGCCGGGGATGACGAGGAAATCGCCACGCCGAACATCCCCGTGTCGGCGCATCGGGCTACCAGTGAGAACGTCATCGCTGATACCCGTCCGGGATCACGGCGGTGCCGTCGATCTCGACCAGCCATTCCGGCCGCGCAAGTGCGCTGACGACAAGGCCCGTGGACACGGGATGCACGCCTTTGATGTACTCGCCCATCGTGCGATAGACCGCCTCGCGGTGGCGCACATCGGTGATGTAGACCACCACCTTGACCAGATGCGCCATCTCGCCTCCGGCCTCTTCGATCAACTGACGGATGTTCTGCATCACCTTGTGGGTCTGTTCGACCGGGTCATGGCTGTCGATGTTCCTGGCATCATCAAGGTTCTGCGGGCACTGCCCCCGCAGCCAGACGATCCGCCCACCTTGGGTGACGACCGCCTGACAAAGGTCGTTGTCGAGGTTCTGTTCGGGATATGTGTCGGACGTGTTGAAGGTACGGATGCGGGTATGGGCCATGCCGGGTGTCCTCTTGGAGCTTGAGGATCGGTCTACCCTTTCGGCGTCGAAGGGCGGAACGACCCTTTCCCTCATCTGTGGTTAGCCCAAGCCTAAGTTTGATTAGCGTGAACCCAAGCAAGGCTTTCGGAATCCGTTGTGTGCCCCGCGCCGGACCGCTGCCTATGCTCGGCCCCATCGTCAAGGAGGCACCCATGGAAGAAATCGATACGGTTGTTGTCGGCGCAGGACAGGCCGGGGTCGCGATGAGCGAACACCTGACCCACCTCGACATTCCCCATGTGGTTCTCGAACGCGCCCGGATCGCCGAACGCTGGCGGACCGAACGCTGGGATTCGCTTGTCGCAAATGGCCCCGCCTGGCATGATCGCTTTCCGAACATGGCCTTTGGGTGTGACGACGATGCCTTCCCCGACAAGGAAAGCGTGGCCGCCTATTTCGAAGCCTACGCCAAGCGGTTCAACGCGCCGATCCGCACCGGCGTCGATGTGACGGCGGTGACGCCCAAGGATGGTGGCTTCGTGGTCCAGACATCCAAAGGCACGATCCGCGCACGGCATGTGGTGGCCGCGACAGGCCCCTTCCAGAAACCGGCGATCCCGCCGGTGGTGCCCGCCGACGCGGGGCCGCTGCAACTTCATTCCAACGCCTATCGCAACCCCGCACAGCTTCCCCAAGGGGCGGTGCTGGTCGTGGGCGGTGGCTCGTCCGGGGTGCAGATTGCCGAAGAGCTGATGGAGGCGGGACGCGAGGTCTACCTCTCCATAGGTCCCCATGACCGCCCGCCCCGCCGCTACCGGGGGCGCGACAATGTCTGGTGGCTGGGGGTCCTGGGCAAGTGGAACGCCGACAGCCCCGGCCCCGGAACCGAGCATGTGACCATTGCCGTCAGCGGCGCGCATGGCGGCAAGACCATCGATTTCCGCGCGCTGGCGCATCGGGGCATGACGCTTATGGGGATGACCGAGGGGTACAGCGACGGCGTGGTGCGATTTGCCGACGATCTGAAAACCAACCTTCAGGCCGGGGACGCGAATTACCTGTCGGTGCTGGACGAGGCGGACGCCTATATCGCCAAGCACGGGCTCGATCTGCCGCTTGAACCCGAAGCGCGGACCATCCCGGACGATCCCACCTGCGTGACCGATCCGATCCGCGAGATCGATCTGGCCGAGGCGGGGATCGGCACAATCCTCTGGGCCACCGGCTATCAGTTCGATTTCGGCTGGATCAAGGCCGACACGTTCGACGACAAGGGCCGTCCCCTGCATCAGCGCGGTGTGTCCCGCGAACCGGGGCTCTATTTCGTCGGCCTGCCCTGGCAGACGCGGCGCGGCTCGTCCTTCATCTGGGGGGTCTGGCACGACGCCAAGTTCATCGCCGACCAGATCGCTATCCAGCGCGGCTACATGGCCTATCAGGGCTGCGCCGCGATCCGGGTGCCCGAGGACGCCTGACCGCGTCAGTCCCTCGCCGCAAACATCGGCCCGCCTTTCCAGCGCGGGAAGCTGTAGCCGTTGACCATGACCACGTCGATGTCATCGGCGGATCGGGCGATGCCTTCAGCTAGCACTGCCTCCGCTTCGCGTGTCATCGCGCCCAGAATACGGGGCATCACATCTGCATCGGCAAAGTCGCCACCCGCCGCCCCCAGCGCCTGACGCTCCTCGGCAATGATGGACAGCACCACCTTAGACGGCTGAGCGCCCGCATCGGAATAATCGTACCATCCGGCTCCCGTCTTGCGCCCGAACCGCCCCATCTCGCACAGTCGGTCGGCAATCCTGATATAGGCCCCAGTGATCTTGCCCTCGGCCAGCCGCCGCTTGCGCATGGCCCACGCGATGTCGAGGCCCGCCATGTCCTGCATCTCGAACACGCCGATCGGAAAGCCATAATCCCGCATGGCCGCATCCACCTGTGAAGGCGTGGCCCCGTCGATCAAGAGCCGATCCGCCTCGGCCCTGTAGGCCGACATGATGCGGTTGCCGATGAAGCCGTCGCAGACACCGGACAGGACTCCGATCTTGGCCAGCGATTTGGACAACTTCGCCGCCGTGGCAATCACATCCTCTGACACCGCGTCGGGCAGAACGATCTCCAAGAGCTTCATGATATGCGCCGGGGAAAAGAAATGCAGACCGATGGCACGCGACGGGTCGGAGAGGACCGCTGCGATGGCGTTCACGTCGAGATAGGAGGTGTTGGTCGCCAGAATCGCATCCGGTCTGGTGACTGCATCCAGTTGCACAAAGACCTGTTTCTTGACGTCCATGTCCTCGAAAACCGCTTCGATCACCAGATCCGCATTGGCCAGCGCGGCGTAATCGGTTGCGGTCTCGAACCGCGCGACGACGGCGTCCAGATCAGGCAGAAGGCCCCGCTTGGCGCTGCTGTCAAGTGTTCCGCGAACACGGTTGGCCCCAGCCTCAAGGCTGGTCTCGTCGCGTTCGATCAGCGTCACATGGAACCCGCGCATCAGGCAGGCCGACGCAATGCCCGCCCCCATTGTGCCGCCCCCGATCACACCGATCCGGGTGACCGGGCGCGGGGTCTGTTTCGCTCTCGGGTCGGCCAGGGTGGCGCGTTCGGCAAAGAAGATGTGCCGCAAGGCACGGGCCTGATCGCTGGATTTCAAGGCGAGGAAGGTTGCGCGTTCTTCGGCCAATGCCGCGTCTGCGGGCAAGCGCAGGCCGCGCTCCACCGCGTCGATGGCCGCGCCAATCGACACCTGCCCACGTGCTTTGCGCCGCAGGTCCGACGCCGACTTGGCGAACGCCTCCGCGTTGGCCGCTCCAATAACCGTCTTTTCAAGTGTGCGACGAGGCGCGCCCAGTTTCGCGGCCAAGGCCACGGCCTTTTCCAACAGATCGCCTGTGGCAATCGCGTCGATGAGACCGGCTTCCAGCGCCGCCTCGGCCGAGATCGGCTTGCCCCCCGCGATCATCGTCAGCGCCAGTTCCGCCTCCACCAGACGCGGCAACCGGACCGTGCCCCCCGCACCCGGCACAAGACCAAGGGTCACTTCGGGCAACCCCATGCGCGCCGTGGCGTCCGCAATCCGCGCATGACACCCCATCGCCAGTTCCAACCCGCCGCCCAAAGCGGTGCCGTGGATCGCCGCGACCCAGGGTTTTGAGGCTGCCTCGATGGCGGAGATGACGTCCGGCAGATGCGGCTCGACCGGCGGCAGGTCGAACTCGCGCACGTCGGCCCCGGCGACAAAGGTACGCCCGGCGCAGGCGAGAACAACCGCGTCAACGCTTGGGTCAGCCTCGGTCTCCGCCACGGCCTGCAATAACCCCGCTCGCACCGCCTGTGACGACGCATTGACCGGGGGATTGTCGATGGTGACGACCGCCACGCGGCCTTGTTTGGCTATCGAAACGGTCATCGCTCTTGGCCTCTTTGGTCTTGGAGAGTTGGCGCATTTGTCGGGGCGCGGGTGCGGAATGGCAAGTGTCTCCTGCCATCGGATCGCGGCATCGCATTTATTTCAAGTTTAAAATTTCAAACTTGAAATAAATGGGCGACTCGGGCAGCCTTCCCCTCAAGCTGCTACAGAAAGAGGTCGAGATGCGGGTTGCATGTCTGGGGGGCGGTCCGGCGGGGCTTTACTTCGCGATCTCGATGAAGCTGCGCGATCCGTCGCACGAGATCACCGTGATCGAACGCAACAAGCCCGATGATACGTTTGGCTGGGGCGTCGTGCTGTCGGACGAAACGCTCGACAATCTCGCCGCCAATGACCCCAAAAGCGCCGAGGCGATCCGCGCCCACTTCGCGTACTGGGACGACATCGCCCTGCACTATCGCGGCGAACGGCTTGTGTCCTCCGGTCACGGGTTCTGCGGCATCGGGCGCAAGCAACTCTTGATCCTTCTGCAGGCGCGGGCGCGGGAACTGGGTGTCGACCTGCGGTTCGAGACCGAAATCGCCAGCGCTGACGATTACCGTAAGGACTACGACCTTGTGGTGGCGAGCGATGGTCTCAATTCCAAGACCCGCACGCTTTATGCCGACAGTTTCAAACCGGACATCGACCTGCGCCATTGCCAGTTTGTCTGGTTGGGTACTCATCAGCGGTTCGACGACGCGTTTACCTTCATTTTCGAGGAAACCGACAAGGGCTGGGTCTGGGCGCATGCCTACCAGTTCGACGACAACACCGCGACCTTCATCGTGGAATGCACGCAAGAGACCTTTGACGCCTTCGGGTTCGCCGACATGACCCAGGACGAAAGCATCGCGACCTGCGAGGAGATCTTCAAGGACCACCTTGGCGGCCACACCCTGATGACCAATGCGCGACACATAAGGGGATCGGCCTGGATCCGCTTCCCCCGCGTGCTGTGCGAAACCTGGAGCCATGAGAACGTCGTCCTGCTGGGCGATGCCGCCGCGACCGCGCATTTCTCGATCGGGTCGGGCACCAAACTGGCGCTGGAATCCGCGATTGCATTGGCCGAGTACCTGCACACTGAGCCGGATTTGGGCCGAGCCTTCCAGCGCTACGAAGACGAACGTCGCCTCGAAGTGCTGCGCCTGCAATCGGCGGCGCGCAATTCGATGGAGTGGTTCGAAACGGTCGAGCGGTATCTCGGCCTCGATCCGGTGCAGCTCAATTACTCGATGCTCACCCGCAGCCAGCGCATCAGTCACGAAAACCTTCGCGCGCGCGACAAGGCGTGGCTTGAAGGTGCGGAACGCTGGTTCATGACGCAAGCCGGTTTGCCCGAGACAGCACCTTTGCGGGCGCCGATGTTTACGCCTTTTCGGCTACGAGACATGACGCTGAAGAACCGCATCGTGGTCTCGCCCATGGCGCAGTACATGGCAGAGGATGGCTGCCCGACGGACTGGCACCTTGTCCATTACGGCGAACGTGCCAAAGGGGGCGCGGGGCTGGTCTTCACCGAAATGACCTGCGTGTCGCCCGAGGGGCGGATCACCCCCGGCTGTCCGGGGCTTTACGCACCCGAACACGAGGCAGCCTGGGCGCGGCTGACCAAATTAGTACACGGCGTTACGGATGCGAAGATCTGCTGCCAGATCGGCCATTCCGGACGCAAAGGATCGACCCAACTGGGATGGGAACGGATGGACGCCCCGCTGCCCACTGACAACTGGGACTTGGTCAGCGCCTCGGCCATGCCGTGGTCGGACGACAACGCCACCCCGCGCGAAATCAGACGGGCAGAGATGGATGAGATCACCGCGCAATTCGCGGCGGCGGCCGAAATGGCGGACCGGGCCGGGTTCGACATGATCGAACTGCACGCGGCACACGGGTACCTTCTGTCGTCTTTCATCTCGCCCGCCTCGAATATCCGTACAGATGAGTACGGCGGCAGTCTTGAGAACCGTCTACGTTACCCGCTTGAGGTGTTCGCCGCGATGCGCGCGGTCTGGCCGGAAGGCAAACCGATGTCGGTGCGTATTTCGGCGACCGACTGGCTGGACGAGGATGGCGTGACGCCGGACGAGGCTGTGCTGATCGCCAAGGCCTTTGCCGATGCCGGGGCCGATTTGATCGACGTTTCCGCAGGCCAAACCTCGACCAAGGCCAAGCCGGTCTATGGAAGGATGTTCCAGACCCCGTTCTCGGACCGCATCCGCAACGAGGCGGGGCTGTGCACCATGGCGGTGGGGAATATCTACGAAGCCGATCATGCCAATTCGATCCTGATGGCCGGGCGCGCCGATCTGGTGGCGGTGGGGCGTCCGCATCTGGCCGATCCCTATTGGACCCTGCACGAAGCAACCAAGCTTGGCGACCGCGCGGCTCAGGACTGGCCTTTGCCCTATCTCGCCGGGCGCGATCAGGCGTGGCGGCTGGCCGAGCGCGAGGCCGAGGCGGTGCGGGCATGAGGCGGGTTCTGGTCACCGGTGGCGGAACGGGGATAGGTCGGGCGATTGCACATGCCTTTGCCGACCATGGCGATGCAGTGACCATCGCGAGCCGCCGGATGGAGCCATTGCAAAAGACCGCCGAGGGGCGCGATATCACCTGCCGTCAGGCAGACGTGACCTCTGAGGCGGACATCGCGGCCCTGTTCGACACACCGTTCGACGTGGTCATCGCAAATGCGGGCTGGGGGGCGTCCGGCAAGGTGGCGAAGCTGTCGCTGGACGACTGGAACGCCACGCTTGCCGTCAACCTCACCGGCACGTTCCTAACCTTCCGCGAGGCATTGCGGACGGGACCGGCGGATGCGCGCCTGATTGCCATCGCCTCAACCGCGTCCTTGCAGGGCAACGCCTCTGTCCCGGCCTACTCCGCGGCCAAGCACGGGGTGCTGGGGCTCGTGCGCTCTATCGCGCTGGACGTGGCGAAATCCGGCGGCACCTGCAACGCGATCTGTCCGGGCTTCACCGATACCGATCTGGCGGAAGGGGCCATCAGCGGGCTGATGCAGCGGTTCGATTTGGACCGGGAGGCCGCGACCGCAAAGGTCGCCGCAGGCAATCCGCAGGGACGGTTGATCACCCCGTCCGAGATTGCGGGAACGGCGCTTTTCCTCGCCTCGCCTGCCGCTGCGGGGATCAACGGACATGCTTTGTCAGTTTCAGGGGGCGAGGTATGAAACCCGAACATAACGTACAGGCCGAACCGATGTCTAAGGCGCGCCTGCGCCTGTGGTTGCAACTTCTGAAACTGTCCTCGGGCATCGAAGGCGAATTGCGCCGCCGGTTGCGCGACAGGCATGACACCACCCTGCCCCGGTTCGACGTGATGGCCGCCCTTGCACGCCACAAAGACGGGCTGAAGATGAGCGACCTGTCCCGCTACCTCAAAGTGTCGAATGGGAATGTGACAGGCATCGTCGACCGTCTGGTCGAAGAAGGGCTGGCGCTGCGTGTGGCCGTGCCCGGCGACCGCCGTGCCAATCTGGCCCGGTTGACCCCCAAGGGCGAGGCTGCGTTTGCCGACCTCGCCGCACAGCACGAGGCGTGGATTGACGAGTTGCTCGCACCGCTTTCGGACACCGACACCCAGACACTGATGGGCCTGCTCAAAAAGGCCATGACGCAGGAGGCCAGAAATGGATCTGAGTAAGCCGCAGCATTTCCGCTGCGAAATCGCAGGCGGTATCGCACGCATCGCGCATGACCGGCCCGAGCGGAAAAATCCCTTTACCTTCGAGAGTTACGCCGAATTGCGCGACTGGTTCCGGGCGCTGGTCTATTCCGATGACATTCATGCCGTGGTGATCCTGCCCAATGGTCGCAACTTTTCCTCGGGCGGCGATGTGCATGACATCATCGGGCCCCTGACGCGCATGAGCATGAAAGACCTGCTGACCTTCACGCGGATGACCGGCGATCTGGTCAAGGCGATGATCGGCTGCGGCAAGCCGGTGATTGCGGCTGTCGATGGCGTATGCGCGGGCGCCGGGGCGATCATGGCGATGGCCTCGGACCTGCGGCTGGCCGCGCCCGAGGCCAAGACCGCGTTCCTGTTCAATCGTGTGGGGCTTGCGGGCTGCGACATGGGTGCCTGCGCCATCCTGCCCCGGATCATCGGACAGGGCCGCGCGGCGGACCTGCTTTATACCGGGCGCGCGATGAGCGCCGCCGAGGGTGAGGCCTGGGGGTTCTTCAACCGCGTGGTGGAGGCTGACGCATTGGAGGCCGAGGCGATCAAGCTGGCCGAACGCATCGTGGCAGGTCCGACCTTCGCCAATTCCATGACCAAGACGATGCTGGCGCAGGAATGGTCGATGAGCCTTGAGCAGGCCATCGAAGCCGAGGCTCAGGCGCAGGCGATCTGCATGCAGGGCAACGACTTCCGCCGCGCCTACGAGGCGTTCGTCGCCAAGGAAAAACCGGTGTTCGAGGGCAATTGATGGCAGATCAAAGCTACCTCCACTGGCCGTTTTTCGACCCTGCGCACCGGGATTGGGCGGCGCGTGTCGACGAGGTGGCGCAGGGGTTGGAGATTGACCACGGCGACACGGATGCGGCGTGCCGGGCGCTTGTCGCTCAATTGGGTGCGGCGGGTCTTTTGCAACCTACCTCAAGCAACGACGGACGGTTCGACCTGCGCACGCTCTGCCTCGCGCGGGAAACTCTGGCGCGGCACGACGGGCTGGCCGATTTTGCCTTTGCCATGCAAGGGCTGGGCACCGGGGCGATTACGCTGTTTGGCACCGAGGCGCAGAAAGCCACTTGGCTGCCGAAAACCCGCGCGGGTGAGGCGATTGCCGCCTTTGCGCTGACCGAACCGGGGTCGGGATCGGATGTGGCCAACTCCACCATGACGGCCACGCGCGATGGCGACAGCTACGTGCTGAATGGCGAAAAGACGTGGATTTCAAATGGCGGCATCGCGGATCTCTACACGCTCTTTGCCCGCACCGGAGAGGCTCCGGGGGCCAAGGGCCTGTCGGCGTTCATCATCACCCCCGGCCTGCCGGGGTTCGAGATTGCCGAACGGCTCGACACCATCGCGCCGCATCCGCTGGCCACGTTGCGCTTTACCGACTGCCGCATCCCGGCCAGCGCGTTGCTGGGTGAAACCGGTCAGGGGTTCAAGGTCGCCATGTCGGTGCTGGACGTCTTCCGCGCCACTGTAGCGGCCGCTGCACTTGGCTTTGCCCGCCGCGCCATGGACGAAGCTTTGGCGCGGGTCACGACACGGCAGATCGCCGGATCGCCTCTGGCCGACTTGCAGATGGTCCAAGGCCATATCGCGGAGATGGCCGTCGATGTCGATGCCAGCGCCCTGCTTGTCTACCGGGCCGCATGGACCCGTGACAGCGGTGCGCCACGCATCACCCGCGAGGCAGCGATGGCCAAGCTGTTTGCCACCGATCAGGCGCAACAGGTCATCGACACCGCAGTTCAGCTTTTCGGCGGTGACGGCGTGCGGTCGGGCACGGCTGTCGAAACGCTCTACCGCGAGATCCGCGCGCTGCGCATCTACGAAGGCGCGTCGGATGTTCAGAAAGTCATCATCGCCCGTCAGACCCTTGCCGCCTTCGAAGGAGGAACGTGATGCTCGGACCCTCTGCCCATGTCGACACATTCGCCCGCGACAACCTTCCGCCGCCTGACCTTTGGCCCGAGTTCAATCTGGCGGGGTTCGATTATCCCGAACGGCTGAACGCCGGGTGGGAATTGACCGACGGCATGGTCGAGAAGGGTTTTGGCGACCACACCGCGCTGATCGGCAACGGGCGGCTGCGCACCTACAAGGAGCTGAGCGACTGGACCAACCGGCTGGCGCATGTGCTGGTCGAGGATCTGGGCGTGAAACCGGGCAACCGCGTGCTGATCCGGTCCGCCAACAACCCGGCGATGGTGGCCTGTTGGCTGGCAGCGACCAAGGTGGGTGCGGTGGTGGTCAACACGATGCCGATGCTGCGCGCGGCCGAGTTGCGGACCTATGTGGAACTGGCCGAGATCACCCATGCGCTGTGCGACACACGGCTGATGGATGAGATGGTGGCCTGCGCCAAGGACAGCGCAACGTTGACATCGGTGGTCGGCTTCGATGGCACCTCCAACCACGACGCAGAACTGGACCGGTTGGCGCTGGAAAAGCCTGTGCGCTTCACTTGCGTGCCCACGGGGCGGGACGACGTGGCGCTGCTGGGGTTCACCTCGGGGTCAACCGGGGTGCCTAAGGCGACGATGCACTTCCACCGGGACCTGATGATCATCGCCGATGGCTATGCGCGCGAGGTCTTGGGCGTCACACCGGACGACGTATTCGTCGGCTCGCCCCCGCTGGCCTTCACCTTCGGGCTGGGCGGGCTGGCGATCTTTCCGCTGCGGTTCGGCGCGGCAGCCACGCTGCTCGAACAGGCGACGCCGCCGAACATGATCGAGATCATCGAGAAATACAAAGCCACGGTCTGTTTCACCGCCCCCACCGCGTACCGCGTGATGCTGCGCGCGATGGAGGACGGGGCCGACCTGTCGTCCCTGCGGGCTGCCGTTTCGGCGGGCGAAACCCTGCCCGGACCGGTCTATGACGAGTGGATCGCCAAGACAGGCAAAGCCATGCTCGACGGGATCGGCGCGACGGAACTCCTGCACATCTTCATTTCCAACCGTTTCGACGATCACAAGCCCGCCTGCACCGGCAAACCTGTGACAGGCTACGAGGCCAAGGTCATCAATGACGCGGGTGAGGTGGTGCCGGATGGTGAGGTCGGGCGGCTGGCGGTGCGTGGTCCGACCGGGTGTCGCTATCTCAAGGGGGATCGTCAGAGCGCCTATGTGCAGGACGGCTGGAACATCACCGGCGACAGCTTCTGGCGGGACGAAGACGGCTATTTCCACTTCGCCGCGCGCAATGACGACATGATCGTGAGTTCCGGCTACAACATCGCCGGACCCGAGGTCGAAGCGGCCTTGCTGGCCCACCCTGCCGTGGCCGAATGTGCGGTGATCGGCGCACCGGACGAGGAACGCGGACATATCGTTCAGGCCCATGTGGTCTTGGCGGACGGCCACAGCGGGGATGGCGATATGGTCAAAGCCTTGCAGGACCATGTGAAGGCAACCATCGCGCCGTACAAGTACCCACGCTCAGTCGTGTTCACCGACAGCCTGCCCAAGACCGCAACCGGCAAGATCCAGCGTTTCAGATTGAAAGACCAATGACAGAGCCCGTCTTTGCCAAGGACCAGAAGGTTCTCTTTCGCCATTGCGACCCGGCGGGGATCGTCTTTTTCCCGCGCTATTTCGAGATGATGAACGATCTCGTCGAAGCCTTCTTCGACGAAGCTCTCGACTACCCGTTCGAGCAAATCCTCAAGACCGAGGGCATCCCCACAGCCCAGATCGAAACGCGGTTCGTGCGGCCCAGCCATCACGGCGACCACCTCCGGCTGTCGCTTTGGGTGCTGCGGCTGGGCAATGCGTCCCTGACCTACCGCATGACAGCAACCTGTGGCGGCGAGGTCCGCTTCGAGACCCGCGCGACGCTGGTGCATGTCGACAACACAGGCCGGCCAAGCCCGTGGCCCGAGGTGCTCGTCCCCCTTCTCAAAAGCAAAGAGGTCCCAGATGACGCATAAGACCATCCAACCCGAGGGCTGGTTGCCCGCCAAGGGCTATGCCAACGGGATGCTGACCAAGGACGGGGTGCTGCATATCGGCGGGCAGATCGGCTGGGATGCCGACAAGGTATTTGTGGCTTCGGATTTCATCGGCCAGATGCGGCAGGCCCTGTCCAACATCCGTGCGATTGTCGAGGCGGCGGGCGGTACGGTGGAGGATGTCACCCGCCTGACATGGTACGTGACGGACAAGGCCGAATATCTGGCGCATCAGGCTGAAGTCGGTGCCGCCTATCGCGAGGTGTTCGGAAAGCACTTCCCTGCGATGTCGATGGTGGTTGTCAGCGCGCTGATCGAAGACGAGGCCAAGGTCGAGATCGAGGCCACCGCGCATCTGGGCTGACGGGTCTCAGCCTCGCGCGGGCAGCACCTTGCCGACACAGGACCCGAACCCGATGCGGTAGCCGTCGCCTTGCGCATGACCGCGCAGCGAAAGCGTATCGCCATCCTCGACAAAAGTCCGCGTTTCGCCCGTGTCCAGCGTGATCGGCTTTTTTCCGCCCCAGCTCAGCTCCAGCAATGCGCCGCGACTGTGCCTCTCCGGCCCCGAGATCGTGCCTGACCCAAGCAGATCGCCCACCCGCATCGGACAGCCGGAACTGGTGTGATGGGCCAGTTGCTGGGCGGCGGAATAGTACATTTCACGGTAGTTGGTGCGCGCGATCACGGTTTCTGTTCCCGCTTCCGGTGTCAGCCCGACCTCGAGCGCGATGTCGTAGAGCATCGGACCGGGTTCCAACAGATAGTCCAGCAGCGGTTTTTCCCGCGCAGGTGTGCTGGTGCGGAAGGGCGCCAAGGCCTCGGCGGTCACGATCCACGGGCTGATGGTCGTGGCGGTGGCCTTGGACTGAAAGGGTCCGAGCGGCTGGTATTCCCACGCCTGAATGTCCCGCGCCGACCAGTCGTTCAGGATCACGTATCCGAAGATGTTGTCAAACGCCTCGGCCACGGTGATCGGGCCGTCTGACGCCTGCCCCACGATTGCGCCCATTTCAAGCTCGATGTCGAACCGGGCGGAGGGCGCAAAGCGCGGTATGGCGTCGTCCGGTCCCTTTATCTGACCATGGGGCCGCGTGACCGGCGTGCCGGAGACCACAACCGAGGACGCGCGGCCATTGTAGCCGATGGGGATGTGCAGCCAGTTCGGCGGCAGCGCGTGTTCCGCCCCCCGGAACATGGTGCCGACATTGGTCGCGTGGTGAAGGCTCGAGTAGAAATCGGTGTATTCACTCACGCGGAACGGCATGTGCAGCACCGCCTCGGCCATCGGGACGGAATGCGTGATGATCTGGTCCTGCACCGTCTCATCGGCGTCTTCGGCCAGCATGGCGGTCAGTTCGGCGCGGTAGCGGGACCACGCCGCGCGCCCCAACTCCATGAAATCGTTCCAATACGGCGCGTCCAGCACGTCCGCATCGGGATCGGCGCGCAGAAGCCCTGCTGCTTCCAACCCGGTCGCATCGACGATCCGGTCACCGATCGCCACACCGCAGCGTAGATCACCATCACCCACCGAGAATACGCCATAGGGCAGATTGTTCAGCGGGAATTCGCCCTCAGGCGCGTTGGCGCTTTCCAGCCAGGACCTGCGCAAACCCATCTGCTATTTCTTCCCCGGCGTGCCGTCGAACTTTTTCTCCAGGCTGTCCCAGCAATCGATGTAATCGTCCTGCAAGGGCGCCTCTTTTCCAGCAAATTCAGTAAGATGCTGCGGAAACCTCGTCTCGAACATGAAGGACATGGTGCGGTCGAGCTTGTCAGGGCCAAGGTTGGCATTCGACGCTTTTTCGAATGCCTCCCGATCCGGACCGTGGGGGAGCATCATGTTGTGCAGGCTCATGCCGCCGGGGACAAAGCCCTGCGGTTTGGCGTCGTACTGGCCGTAGATGTTGCCCATGAGCTCGGACATGATGTTCTTATGATACCACGGCGGGCGGAAGGTGTTCTCCGCCACCATCCAACGTTCACGGAAGAGAACGAAGTCGATATTCGCGGTTCCGGGAACCACGGAGGGTGCCGTCAGAACAGTGAAGATTGACGGGTCGGGATGGTCGAAGAGGATCGCGCCGACCGGACAATAGTTCCGTAAATCATACTTGTAGGGCGCGTAGTTGCCATGCCACGCCACCACGTCGAGCGGGCTTTGGCCGATTTTTGTCTCGTGGAACTGCCCGCACCATTTGACGGTCAGGGTCGACGGAACCTCGCGGTCCTCGAAGGCTGCGACCGGTGCTTTGAAATCGCGCGGGTTGGCGAGACAGTTCGCCCCGATGGGGCCACGCCCCGGAAGTTCGAATTTCTGGCCGTAGTTTTCGCAGACGAAACCCCGGCACGGACCGTCGAGAACCTCGACCCGGTAAACCAGCCCGCGCGGGATGATCGCGATCTCCTTGGGTTCGATGTCGATGATGCCAAGCTCGGTCGCAAAGCGCAGGCGTCCTTCCTGAGGAACGACAAGCAACTCGCTGTCCGCACTGAAGAAATAGGCGTCCTTCATGCTTTCGGTGACAAGGTAGATGTGGCTTGCCATGCCGACCTGCGTGTTCACATCCCCGGCCGTGGTCATGGTGCGCATGCCCGTCAGCCAGGTGAGCGGCGCATCGCTGTGCGGCACCGGATCCCAACGGTATTGGCCGAGGGAGGTCACGTCCTCAACCACATTGGGCGCGCTTTTCCAGTATGGCAGGTCAACCCGCGTATACCGCGCCGAGTGCTTGACGGAGGGGCGGATGCGGTAGGACCAAGTGCGTTCGGGCGGGTTGGCGGTGAAGGCGGTGCCGGAAAGCTGTTCACCATAAAGGCCGTAGTTGCACTTCTGTGGGCTGTTCATGCCGCGCGGCAGGGCGTCGGGCAGCGCTTCGGTCTCGAAGTCGTTGGCCCAGCCGGGCATGTATCCCGGCTCGGTCAGGGTGCCTTTGGCCTGAATGAGGCCGGATGTGTGCGGAGCATTCATGACTTGTCTCCTTTCGATGCAGCGGCCAGCGCTTCGGTCAGCACCGCGCGGTCGCCGATATGGTTGGCGAGGATCAGGATCAGACGGGCATTCAGCGCGATACTGTCATCGTCGCTCAGCCCCTCATGGGTGGCCAGCAATTCGGCGTAGAAGCCATCGGGATCAGGGACGTTGGGAGCGGTGTTCAAAGCCATCGCGTCAGTCCTTTCCTATGGCGCGGCGCAGGGCGGCGCGGACAATCGCTTCGTCATAGGCAGGCCAGCGGGCCGCGACGTGTTGGTCGGGGCGGATCAGGTAGACGGCAGCGGGCGCATCGCCCAGATACCGGTCTTTGATCTCCCCCTCGGCAGGCACGGACAGACAACGGACGGTCAGCCCTTCGACCTCCAGCGTGTCGGGCACATCACCCCCGATGCCGAGCAGTACAAAGTGTCCGCCAAGGTGATCCAACAGAAACCCCTGCCCCAATGGCGCATCCGGGCATGGGGCACCGGGGCGCGTGCGGGCCGGGCCATCCGTCAGCGCATCGGCTGTGTTCAGCGGCAAGCCGTCATAGACACAAGGCACCGACAACCGACCGGAATTGACCAACGGGCGGGCAAAGGCGTGATGTTCGGCAAGATCAAGCACCGCGTTGCGGAACACATGGCTGATCTTCGACTTCGGCGTGATGAAATCGGTCGAGCGCGAGGAGTTGAGGATGTTCTCGTCCGCCCCGTATCGACGTTCAAGATCGTAGCTGTCCAGCAGGCTCTCGGGCGCTTTTTCGTTCAGAACAAGCCCAAGCTTCCACCCCAGATTGTCCACATCCTGAATGCCGGAATTGGCGCCGCGCGCACCGAAAGGCGAGACCTGATGCGCGGCATCCCCGGCAAAGATCACCCGACCGTGGCGGAACTTTTTCATCCGGCGGCACTGGAAGGTGTAGATCGAGGTCCAGACCAGCTCATACTCCACATCAGGCCCAAGCATCGCATCCAGACGGCGGCGGATGTTTTCTTCCTTCAGTTCTTCCTTCCGGTCGATATCCCAGCCCAGTTGGAAGTCGATCCGCCAGACACCATCGGGCTGCTTGTGCAGAAGCGCAGAGTCGCCCGATTTGAAATGCGGCTCGAACCAGAACCAGCGTTCGGTCGGGAAATCCGCTTTCATCGTGATGTCGGCGATCAGGAAATTGTCCTCGAACACCCGGCCCTCGAAATCGAGCCCCATCATCTTGCGGAGTGGGCTGGAGGCACCGTCACAGCCGATCAGCCAGTCCGCTTCGATCCGATACGGGCCATCCGGCGTGGTGATGTCGAGGATGACGTGATCGTCCTGCACCTCCACCGCATCCACTCGGTTCTTGCCGCGCAGGTCAATCGGCGCGCCCGCCGCCTGTGCCTCGCGGACGCGTTCGACAAGGAAGCGTTCGAAATAGGGCTGTTGCAGGTTGATGAAGGCGGGGAAGCGGTGGCCCTCTTCGGGGAGCAGGTTGAACTCGTAAACCTGCCGGTCGTCATGGAACACCTTGCCAAGGTTCCAGACCACCCCCTTGTCCAGCATCGGTTGCGCGCACCCGTACCGATGGGCGATCTCAAGCGTCCGTTTCGCAAAGCAGATGGCGCGGGACCCCTGCCCGACGCCCTCGTGATCATCGAGCAGGACCACCGGAATGCCTTGCAAGCCCAGGTCCAATGCCGTGGCCACACCAATTGGCCCGCCCCCCAGCACGACCACCGGATGGCGCACGGGGGCTGCCGCATCCTGATCGGTGCTGCGCGCGTAGGGGTACAGCTTGAACGCCAGCTGATAACGGTCATCGAGCGGCATGATGGGTCTCCTCCCCCCTCAGTCAGCCTTAGCCTTGCAATTGTTCCCACATCTCGAGGTCACGTTCCGCCGTCCAGACGCGCGGATGCACAATCCCGCGCGCCTCGTCATAGGCGCGGGCGACGTTGAACGGCAGGCAGTGTTCGTAGATCGCGTAATCCTTGAACTTGGGATCGCAGGCATCCCGTACCGCATCCCACGCATCCTTGAGGCTTCCGCCCTTCGCGGCAATCGGTTTGACCGCGTTATAGGTGCTGTCCACAAAGTCCCGCGTGTTCGCGAGGGCGGCATCCACCATATCGCGCCCCACAAGAGCGTCACCGCGACCGGGCGCGATGCTCTGCGGATCATAGGCTTTGACCGCATCCAGTGTCGCGCCCCACTCCTCGAAATGGCCGTCGCCACAATAGCAGGCCGAGTGGTACTCCACGATGTCCCCCGTGAACATGGTCTGACTGTCAGGCACGCAGATCACGCTGTCCCCGGCGGTATGCGCGCGCCCGATCTGTTTGATCTCGACCTTCCGCTTGCCCAGATAGACCGTCATGCTGTCGCTGAAGGTGGTGGTGGGCCATGTCAGGCCGGGGATGCTTTCGTGGCCTTCGAAAAGGCGCGGAAAGCGCTGGAATTCGCTGTCCCAGTCTTCTTGCCCGCGTTCGACCACCATGCCGCGCGCGGCGTCGGACATGATGATCTGGTCGGCGTTGAAGGCGCTCGCCCCGAGCACCCGCACCGCGTGGTAATGGGTCAGCACCACGTGGGAAATCGGCTTGTCGGTCACGCTGCGCACACAGTCGATGACCTTCTGCGCCAGACGGGGTGTGGCCTGCGCCTCGACGATCATCACACTGTCATCGCCGATGATCACGCCGGAATTCGGGTCTCCCTCGGCGGTGAAGGCATAGAGGCCATCACCAATCTCGGTGAAGGAAATCTGCTTTTCTGCGGTGTCACCCTGCGATGCAAAGGCCATTGTTGCATGTCTCTCCCTGATTGGTTTGGTGCAGTCTCCTGCGCGACCTTGGTCGTTGCAAAAGCAACAAAAGTCAATATCATTTCATTTGCAACGAGTTTGGAACCGCCATGACGCCCGACACCTTTCACCTGTCGTCTTTCCTGCCCTACCGCCTTGCCGTGCTGTCCGAACGGGTCAGTCGGCGGCTGTCGGTGGAATACGGGCGGACGCACGGTCTGGTCGTCGCGGAATGGCGTGTGCTGGTGCATCTGCTGCGGTGCGGGGCTGTGTCGGTCCGGGACATCCACAATTGCGTCAATCTGGAAAAACCGCGCGTCAGCCGGGCCGTGTCACGGCTCGAAGCGGAGGGGCTGGTGCAGAAAACGCAAGGTGAAGGCGATGGGCGACTGGTCGCCATCTCGCTGACCGAAGCGGGACGCGACGTGCTGACGGACATCATCCCTGCTGCTACGCGGATCGAACGCAGCATGATGGAGGCCGTCAGCCCGGACGATCTGGCAACGTTCTTCCGCGTGATGGAGCGGATGCACGCGGTGCTGGACGATGATCCCGAGGCCAAACCGCGCACGGAGATGGACCGACGCCCCGGGATCACCGCGTTGGCGCAACAGGGCTAGGTTTTTGCAATGCGCGCCTTCGGGCGCCTGGCCCTTCGCGACCCGGGTCCGCCTCGCCATGCGAGGATCAGGGCCGAAACGATCGCGGCGACGCCGCCCAGCAAGGGCAGCGTAGAGGCGATCATGACCACCTCGTGATGGGCCGCTGCCGGGGTGGCGACAAGCGCCAGCAAGACCGCAAGCGCTCTCCTCATGTCACATCCCGCGCGGCGGGGTGGAGTTTGAGGAAGGCGCGCAGGTCGGTCACCTGTTTGGCGCGCAATGAGACATAGACAAAGCCCATATTCGTCCGCTCCGTCACCATGTCGCCGGGATACGGCAGATAGGACAGTTCCTGTGATCCGAAGGAGGGCGAGGCCGTGCCGACCTGCCATTCCGTGGTCAGTTGCACATCCACCAGTTTCATCGAGGGTCCGCCATCGGGGGCCGCGATTTCCAAAGGCACACCCGCCAGCCGAAGGTAAGACATCTTGTCCTTTGCCGCGACAAACCCGTCGATGAACTGCGCGGTGAGCACCTGCAGCTCTTCCGCCTTGTCGGCGTCAGGCATATGGCTGTGCAGGTGGTCGCCATGGCTGTGGTTGTGGCCGATATGGCCGTTCACGATATCATGTGGCATTGGACCACCGCTTTCCTTCGAACGCGCCATGCGGGATCGTCACGGGCTTATCGATATGGCGCTTGTGTTTGCCAAGATTGCCCGAGGCGACAAGGCTGCCCAGCACATCGACGATCACGCGGGTGCCCATGAGTGCGGTGATTTCGGACTGGTCATAGGGCGGCGCCACTTCGACCAGCTCCATGCCGCAGATGCCTTCGGCTGCGACCTTGGAGGCCAAGGCCAGTGCCTCGCGCGGCAGGAAGCCACCGGGTTCGGGCCAGCCTGTGCCGGGCACAAACCCGCAGTCGATGCTGTCGATGTCGAAGGACATGTAAACCATGTCGACCCCATCCCACGCCATCTCGAGCGCCATCTCGGCGGTCTTGTCGACACCCATCTTTTCCATGTCACCCATGGTGATGATGTTGGTTTCGCGTTCGCGCGCGACCTTCACCGCCTCGCGGGGGACCTGCCAGCCGCCGATGCCCACCTGCACCAGGTTCTTGGCAGGCACGTTGGGCAGGTTCGTGGAATGGAACCACGGGGTTGTGTGCATCCGCTCGTCCAGATCCTTCTCCTGAATGTCGGCGTGGCGGTCGAAATGCACGATGCCGATCTTCTTGGACGTACATTCCGCAATCCCGCGCACACAGGGAAAGCCGATGGAATGGTCGCCGCCGATCATGATCGGCAAACTGCCCGAGGAAAACACGTGGCTGACGGCGCGGCTGATCTGGTCAAAGGTCTTTTCGATATTGGCGGGGATCGTGAACACGTCGCCCGCATCACAGAGCGTCATCTGTTCACGCAGATCGACGGCCATTTCGTAATTGTAGGGCGTGTAGAGCGCACTGATCTTGCGCACACCCTGCGGGCCGAACCGAGTGCCTGCGCGATAGGTCGTGCCGCCGTCAAAGGGAATGCCCAGAACGGTGGCGTCATAGTCCCCCACCTCGGTCACGTCCTCGGCATAGGGGGCCTTGAGAAAGGTGTTGATCCCGGCGTAATGCGGCAGCTCCCCACGGGCGAAGGTGGGGATGGACTTGTCCTCGATGCTGTCGGCCCCGGTCAGGCCCATGCGCAGCGCCCATTTGCGCTCCTGCTCCCAGCCGCTGCCGGGGATGCCCGCCTCGTCATGCATCGCCTTCCAGCCGCGCAGCTTGGTCAGGTCGGGATGGTGATGGCGCGCCTCGGTGCGGGGGTGATCCGCAGGGTGGTGCGACCGGGTCCGGTCACGCGGGCTGTGGAACATGGGAAGCCTCCTTCAGGGTCTGGTACGGGATGCCGCCATTGCGGGCATCGAAATCGTAGGTGATGGTCGCGCCATAGCGGGACGGGTCGTGCGGGTCCCAACGGGGCTTATCGAAGACGAGAACGCGGTCACCCAGCTTGAACGCTTCTTCGAGGTCATGGGTGACCATGAACACGGTCATGCCGGTTTCGGCGCGCAGGTCCTGCAGGAAATCATGCATGGACACGCGCGTTCCGGGATCGAGCGCGCCGAAGGGTTCATCGAGCAGAAGGACACGCGGTTTCGCGGCCAGTGCCTGAGCGATGGCAAGGCGCTGCTGCATGCCGCCCGACAGCGTGGCCGGGTAGTTGTCGGCGACGTGATCCAGGCCGATACGCGCGAGCGTCCGGTCGGCGCGCTCGCGGGCGGCCCTTGATTTTTCTCCGAAAAATCGGCCCCACCCGCTGCGGAAGCTTTCACCAGCCACGATGTTGTCCCGCACCGTCATATGCGGAAAGACCGAATAGCGCTGAAACACGATGCCCCGGTCCAAACCCGGTTCGCGCGCAGGCTCTGCCCCGTCGATGCGGATCTCGCCACGCGACGGACGCTCCTGAGCCAGCAGAAGCCGCAGGAAGGTGGACTTGCCACAGCCGGACGCTCCGACGATGGAGATGAACTCTCCCTCGTCCACGTCCAAATTCACGCGTTCGATGATCGGGCGGTTGTCATAGGTTTGGAACAGGTCGCGGACGGTGACAAAGCTCATAGCCCCTCCTCCGCCCACGGGTAGACACGGCGCGAGGCCCAGCGCAGAAGCCAGTCCATCGCGAAGGCAAGCAGGGTGATCCAGATCACGTAGGTCAGGATGACGTCCATCGCGAGATAGCGGCGCACCAGGAAAATGCGGTAGCCGAGGCCCAGATCCGCGGCGATGGCCTCGGCCGCGATCAGGAAAAGCCATGCGGGGCCAAGCGACAGGCGCACCGCCTGTATGAGGCGCGGCATGACCTGCGGCAGCGCCACGCGGATCGCAATGACCCAGCTTGACGCGCCCAGTGTCTGCGCCTTGACCAGAAGTTCCTGCGGAATTTCGAGCGTGCGCTGACTCAGATCGCGGATGATGAAGGGCAAGGTGCCGACGACGATCAGCACCACCTTGGAGAGCTCACCCAGCCCGAACACGATGAAGAGGATCGGCAACAGCGCCAGTGGTGGGATCATCGACAGCACGGCCACGAATTGCGACAGCAGGTTGCGCACAAGCGGGAACAGACCAATAAGCAGGCCGAAGACCAGCCCGACGCTGGCCGAGATGGCGATGCCCAGCCACAGCCGTTGCAGGCTGGCCCATGTGTCATGCCAAAAGAGGATGCGCCCCGTGCGTCTGTCGCCTTCGGTGAGCAGGCGCATCATCGTATCGCCAATCGTTCCAGGCGCGGGCAACAGCTTGTCCGACGGGTTTTCCGTGAGCCGGATATCCGACCCCATCGCATAGGCGATCATCACCGCTGCAAAGGGCAGCAGCACGAGAAACAGCGCGAGCGCGGGGCCGGGTTTTATGTTGATCAGACGCATCGGGAAGATGCCGCCACGCGCACGCGTGACGGCGGGTCCTTAGAGGCTGCCGTCGGCAGCCATCTGCATGTAGGTCGTGTCGAAGCGGAACATGACGTTGTTCGCATCACCCGTGATCGAGCCGTCCGGATAGGCCACACCGACGAAATCCGCCGAGGGTGCACCTTCACCCAGAATGCCCTTGTCGAACAGGAATTCGGCAACATTGACCATCGTCTGCGGCAGCTCTGCGCTTTCGGTGAAGGCCACCGCGGCGGCGGGATCGTAGAACATCTCGGTCGAGGCAAGCTGGGCCTTGTATCCGGTCAGATCGGTGCCCGAGGCGTCGGCCATCGCGGTCAGGACGTCTTCGTCGCCTGCCGCCATCAGGCTCATCACCTCGTACCACGCCCCCACCAGCGCCTTGCCGAAATCCGGGTTCGCGTCGAGCGTTTCGGTGTTCACCACCATCAGGTCGATGATTTCGCCGGGGATGTCGGAGCTGTCGAAAATGCTGTTGGCCCCCGGTGTTTCGAGGATCGAGGACACCAGCGGGTTCCATGTGACCACCGCTTCGACATCGTCAGTGGCAAAGGCCGCGATCATGTCGGCGTCCGACGTGTTGATCACCCCACCCAAATCCGCCTCGGACAGGCCCACACTGTCGAGCCCCCGCGCCAGCAGATAGTGCGAAACCGACAGTTCCACGAGGTTCACCGGCTTGCCCGCCAGACTCGTCAGATCGCCCTCGCCCTTGAGGATCACCGCGTCATTGCCGTTGGAATAGTCACCCACGATCAACGCCGTGGTGTCGACACCGCCACCCGAGGGGATCGAAAGCGTGTCCATGTTGGTGGCGGACACACCATCGAATTGACCGGCGGTGTATTGGTTGATCGACTCGATATAATCGTTGATCTGCACGATCTCGACATCGATGCCGTATTTTTCGGCCCATTTGTCCATGATGCCGCTGTCTTCGAGATAGCCCCAGGGCATCCAGCCGACATAGATCGACCAGGCGACACGGAATTCGGTCTTCTCTTGCGCGACAGCGCCGGTCGCAAGGCAAAGAGCAAGGGCGGTGGTGGTTACAAGCTTTTTCATCTTCGGTCCCCATCAGGTTTTCACAATGGAATGACCGCGTGGAGGGCATCATCGGAGCGCGGGTCAAACCAGCGCAGTAGCCTCCCGGGATTTTGCCCCGCCGTGTACTGCCCGGGATTGACCGGACAGCGATATCTCTCGGACCAGACCGTGTGTGCGACGCGGAACCCTAGACATCCTGCACCTTCACCCAAGCGAACTGTCGCTTGCCGGGCAAGTTCGGCCTCGGTCCAGTCTTCACGTTGGACGACGCTGCCCATTCCCTACGCCGGCACAGCGGCGAATGGTCAAAAAACGGGCACACGGGAAAGTGCCTGCGTCAGAGAAGCTGGGGGATTGCAGGAAGAATCGGGGGCAGAACGCTCAGATCAGACCAGATTGCCGGGCGCGGGCGACGGCGCCTTTCGTATCAAGCGCGTCGAATTTTCGGCAGAGGGTCTTGACGACGAATGCGACCGTCACCTCTTTCAAACCCAACGCCGCAGCGATCTCGGGCACGGATTGCCCCTGATCGAGGCCTGTCAGAACCTGCACTTCGCGCGTCGTCAGATCGGCGACGCGGGATTGCGGCGCAGGCTCGGCGTCGCTTTCGAGCATGTTGACGACCTGCCCCTCGGCCATGGCACGGATGGCCTGAACATAGCTTTTCGCCGGCAGCTTCTTGGGCAGAAACCCCGCCGCGCCAAGGCGTAACGCCTCGTCCACGATATGCTGGGCGAGATTGCCGGACATGAGCGCGACCGGCGCTCCCCTGCCCTCGGTCAGGGCGCGGCGCAGACCGTCGAGCCCGTCCATACCGGGCATGTGGTAATCCAGCAGGATCAGGTCGAACGGCGGATGCTCTGCGACCTGGCGCAGGACACTGTCCAGATCTTCGGCCAATGTCACACCGATCTCTTGACGCGACAGCATCGCGTCGAAGAGTTCGCGCAACATCTCCTGATCATCGGCAATCAATACCCGCATGGTTCAGCCAGTCTGTTCCGCTGCGGCCAGCAAGGCCAATTCCGCCTGAAGCACCAGTGATCGTCGGTCAATGGGCTTTGGCAGGACGGCGGAAAAATGCACACCGGTCCGACCGGCTTCACCGGCAAGGGCGGTCACAAGAAGCATCGGCAATCCGGGCACGAGACGTCGCGCCTCATCGGCCAGTTGCGCACCGGTCATGTGCGGCATGTCGAAATCCGTGACCACGAGGTCCCAGCTGCCGGGATCATCCCTGAGTGCGTCGATCACGTCCTCGGGATTGGTTGTGGACGCGACTTCGGCCCCGGCCGCTTCGAGATAGGCGGTGATCACATCCAGCACTTCGGGATGGTCATCAACCACGATGATCATCCGACCATCGAGACGGCCCGTTGCGGCATCAGTGGAAACAGGAACCGACGGGAGCGACTGAACGGCGTCCACCGGCCAGAACACGTCGAACCGTGCTCCTTCGCCGGGGGCAGTCGTCAGACGCAGCGCACCGCCATTGTCCTCGATCACCGACGACACGACGGCCAGTCCCAGACCGGTGCCCAGATCACCTTTCGTGGTGAAGTAGGGCATGAGAATCTGCGAGGCGACGTCCTCGGACATGCCCGGCCCTGTGTCTTCGACGGTCAGGCAGGCGTATCGCCGCGCCGGATCAACGCGCCCGACAGACATCGGCCCCATGTCTCCAACCTGCTGCGGCGCGGCCAGTCGGATCGTGACCGTTCCCGGCGCACCGGCAAGCGCATCGCGCGCATTGATCGCGAGATTGAGCAAAAGCTGCAGAACATCGGTCGGGTCGGCCAAGGCCTCGACCGCGGTTTCGGGCAGGGTCAGGGACAGGCGGGTCGGCGCGCGCAGGCTGGACCGCACAAGCTCGGCCGCCTCCTTGACCGGCTGCCGCAGGTCGAGATTGACACGGGCCGACTTTCGCGCTCCGAGCGTGAGCAGACGTTTCACCAATCCGGCCGCCTGATCCGACGCCGCCAGAATGCGGGACGCGCCCGAGGCGGTCGATGCGTCCTTGTCGGCGGTTTCCATGATCAGCGACGCCCCGCCGGAAATGATCGCCAGCAGATTGTTGAAATCATGGGCAAGCCCCGCCGCCATCTGGCCGATCATCTCGCGGCGTTGTGCCAGTTGCAGTTCATTGAGAAGGCGTTCGCGTTCGGCCCGTTCGCGGCGGCGGACGGAGATGTCGCGCGTGATGCAGAGCAGGCCACCATCAGCGTTCACCGTGAGAGAGACATCCTGTTCGACGGGGCTGCCGTCGCGCGCAAGGCCGACTGTCTCGCCTGACCAGCCGCCATCCCGCATCAACGCCGGGAAGACGTGCTTTTCGATCCATGCAACCTCTTCGGGCCCATAGAGCATGGCATAGGACTGGCCAAGAACCTCCTCTTCACGCGTGTATCCGAACATCTCCAGATGCGCTCGGTTCATATAGACAAAGCGCCCTTCGGCGTCGGTGATGGCGATCCCGTCAAGGCTTGCTTCCATCGCAGCGGCCCGATCGGCCAAGGCGCGTTGCTCGGCAAGCTTGAGGTCCGTGATGTCGACGCGCAATTCAACACGGCCGCCTGCGGGCATGGCCTTTTCGAAAACGCGCAGCCACGTCCCGTCGGGCAGCATCTCTTCGAATTCCCGGTCCGGCTCGGAATGCTGCGCCAGTCTTTCGGCCAGCCACTCTTCCTCGCGGCCAATCGCTTCGGGATACTGGCCCACCTGCACGCCGTAGCGCATGATGCTTTCGAACTCGGCACCGATGACGATGGCCGGTTCGGACAGGGCATGGATTTGGCGGAACCGGCTGTTGCAGATCACCAGCCGATCCTCTGCATCATACAGCACGAAACCATCCTGCAGCGCCTCGACGGCCTGCTCGAGATTGGCGCGCGCCAGGGCCGCCTCACCGGCCGCGCGACGCAGCGATTCCGCCTGTGCGCGTTGTTCGGTGATGTCGACCTCGACGGCAAGAAAGCCCGCAAGACCACCTTCGTCATTGTGCATCGGCTGGATGTCGATCGAGAGCCAGTATTCGATGCCGTTACGTGCCTTGTTCAGCAATTCGACCTGCACCGCCTGACCGCGGTCAAGCGCGTCGCGCATCTTGCCCACGGTTTCGGGATCCGTCTTGTCGGACTGGAGAAGCTTGCCCGGGTTCTGCCCCCTGACCTCGTCAAGCGTCCAGCCGGTTGTCTGCTCGAACGCGTCGTTGACCCATTCGATACGACGTTTTGCATCCGTGATGACGACGAGGTTGGTGGTGCGGCGGGCAATTTCCGACAGCCGTTCAAGTTCCGTCGCTTTCTTGCGTGCCTCCGAGATGTCCCGCAGCGCGATCAGATAGCCCTGATCGCCGATCGCAGACCCCGTCAACTGCCACCATCCGGACAAAGGCGGCAGGAGTGTCATCTCGAAGGTGTGTCGGACGACCGGTGCTCCGGCGTCCAGTTCGGCCATCTTGGCACGCAACGTCCGCACCATCTCGGGGTTGAGCTTTTCTTCGGGCAGGCGGTTGAAGAAGGCATCAAAAACCGCATCGGGGATTTCGATCGTGCCCGAGTGCCAGGACGTAAACCGTCCTTCCCGGTCCAACTCGACGATGAGATCCGGCATTGCGGACAAGACCGCCTCGAGCCGGGTGCGCTGCGACAGGGTCTCGGCATGGGCGGACACCAGCCGCTCTTCGGCGTCGCGACGTGCCAGAACCGACATGATGACCTTGGCCACCGAGCGGATCAGATACACCTCGCCGGGCAGGAAATTGCGCAACTCGCGGACCGCGTCAAAACCCACGAACCCGCGAAACGCCCCGTTTTCCATCATCGGCACGGTCAGGAGCGATTGGATGTCCTGCTCCAGCAGCCCGTCCTTGTCCGGCGCATCATCCGGCAAGGCCGCGACATCCGGGATCAGGACGTCTTCACCCGACGCGAATTGCGTGCGCCAATGGTCAATCGTCTCGGCGGGCATGCCCTGTAGAAGGTCGCGGACAGGGGTGATGCCCGGCGCGCACCATTCGTGCGTGTTGTCGATAAAGGCGCCGTCCGAGCGAAGACGGAACACATAGACGCGGTCCATACCGGTCACTTCGCCCATACGCGCCAGGGCGGTGTCGATCGCAGCATCGGTGTCCTGCAGCGACGCGCTCAGCAAGGCATCCAGAATGCCGATGACGTGCCCCTGCATTTCGGTCAGGCGCGCAAAGGCATTCTGCACCGTTTCAAGCGGCGCATCCAGAACCGCGTCGGACCGTTCCAGCGGCTTGCCTTCGACAAGCGCCAGCAGCAAGGCATTGCGACGTGCTTCGCGCAGCGCCAGCAACGCCTGCGTTGCCAGTCGGGAGACATGTTCAAGGCTGCGCAGATCGCCCGCAGTATATCGCTTGGCCAGCTTGCAGCCGATGAAAAAGGCGCCGGCGGTCTCGTCCGGCATTTCAAGCGGCACGATCATGCCGGACGCGGGCACATTGCTCCCGCCCGGCCAAGGCAGACCCTCGATCAGACCCGTCAATTTCGCAATGCGTCTTGGCCGCGTGATCAAGGCCGCCGGAAGCGGCAATCGCTGACCCTGATGCGTCTTGTCGGCGCAGACCGACACTACCGTATGATCCCCTTCGGCCTGAACGAAAAAGCAGTCGCGTCCGCCGATTTCGCGCTTGAGCACGTCAAGCAGGGCCTGCATGGCTTCATCGGCGCCGGATTTGCCGGTCAACGCCTTCAACGCTTCGGACAGGATCAACCGCTCCTTGAGCGCCTTGGCTTCACGGAGACGGATCGTTTCGGTGTCTGCAAGCGCCGCGCGCACGGCCTCCGTTTCGGCAAGAAGCCGACGGTTTATCTCCTGGATTTCACGGTTTTTCGCTTCGAGTTGCGCCTCGGCATCCAGCCGCGCCTGTTTTTCACGCTCATACAGGCTCCGTGAGATCATCAGGTCTCGAGTATCGCCATTCATTCGTCGGGTCCACTTGCCACCACTTCCAGTACATTCTCAAACAATTGCCCCACGATACTCGAACCACCCGAACCGGCCGCACCTGCGATACGATTCGAATGTCACTTTCGGGAAACCCACCCGCTCACTGTGGGCCCCAAACTTAGCCTATCACACCTCGTCCGCACTGAACATCGTGCACGAGATCATCAGATTTCCATGTTTCGGACCGTCGCCATCCGGCACACCCTGCTCTCCGAAACTGAAGAGCCCAAGCCAGGGGAGATTCCCAAGCTCGGCCTGAATGCCCGCGGACACTTCGTCCATGCGGTCACGTACCGCCAGCATGCAGCCACCGCAATAGACAACGAGCGCGCCTGCGACAGCACCACCCACATCCGTCTTGGCCCGCGCCGCGACACGGCCCGCCCGTGCAACCAGACTGTCCGCCGTTCCCTGCATCTGCCAAAGCTGATCGCCTTCCGCGACGGCTGCAAACAGATCGACCGCACCATCGGGATGGGCGATGGCGGGATGCGCCAGGAGATGAAACGGAACGCCCGCCACTTGCCGGGTGACACGGCCCAGCGGCCAAAGCGTGGCCTCGGCAAGAATGGATCGCGGCCCATCTCCGGCCATGGCAATCGCCCCGGAACTCCATTCGTTGAGCACCTCGACCGCCTTGCGATCGTCAATCTCGTAAACACGCCGCCCCGAGACCCGCGTGACCACGCCGTTCGCGCCTGTCGGGGCATAGCCGCTCTGATACGACGACGCGACCTGGCGTGACGGGAACAGCACCGTCACCACAAGCCCATCCCCATGCACCGCCTCCGTGCTGAATTGAGACCAGCGCCCCGACACATCATTGTCCGCAGAACTGCCACCAACGATCAGCGTTTCAGACCCGACGGCATCCCGCAAACCGGCCAGCACGTCTTCCTCGCGCCCGGGCGCCACGGTGAGCCAGACCAGTTCGGGGATTTCCCCGGGTCGGCCAGCCCGCTCCAACGCGATCATCACGGCATCATGAGCAGCGGTTCGGGCATCCTCACCCAGATCGGCAGAACAGGTGCCATAGCTGCCCGCCGAATCCCAAATCGCAAAGGCCCCCAGACCGTTACCCGTAATATCGACACCCGACGGTCCCATCACCCCGAGACAGGATGAGCCGCCATGCAGGGCATGTGCCCCCAGAACCGAGATTGCCTCGCGGTGCACCTGTGCGACATCGCGCTCCACGCCGAAATGCAGCGCCACGAAATGTGGCGCACCGCGACGGTCGATCTCGAGCTGTGACGCAATTTCAGCGATTGCCTCTGCGATATCCGGAGAGGTTCCCTGTGCTGCCGATATTTCCATTGTCCAGTCCTTTGACGTGGACGTTAACCGGAAGTCTGCTTGGTCTGCCACCGAAATACTGCGCCGACCAAATGTAAGCCCCGATCACGGGCGCATTTTGTGCCAGCCGCGCGACAAAAGGAACGGCTGGCGGTGATCAGGATCAGATGCGGGGCCCGGATGCATCAAACGTCATCTCGTGTTCGGAACTCCAGCCCAGACCGACCTCTGCCCCCTCTTGCGGGAAGGGCGCGGCGGCATCCTGGCGGACGGTGACTTGCGTGCCGTCGGCGCAGGTGAGGTGGACCAGCGTTTCCGCGCCCAGCGCCTCGCAATAGGTGGTGCGGGCGCGCAGGGGGCCGGTGTCGAAGAGGCGCATGTGTTCGGGGCGCACGCCCAGTTTGATGCCCGACGCGCGGCCTAGCAGCGCACCGGAGAGGAAATTCGTCGGCGGTGATCCGATGAAGCCCGCGACGAATTCGGTGGCCGGGTTGGCATAGACCTCGAGCGGCTTGCCGATCTGGTCGGCCACCCCACCATTCATCACGATCATGCGGTCGGCCATCGTCATCGCCTCGACCTGATCATGGGTCACGTAGAGCGATGTCACGCCGAGTTCGCGCTGCAGGGCGCGGATCTCGAGCCGCATCTGCACGCGCAGTTTCGCGTCGAGGTTCGAGAGCGGCTCGTCAAAGAGGAACACCGCCGGTTTGCGCACGATGGCACGGCCCATGGCAACGCGCTGGCGCTGGCCGCCGGACAGCTCGCGCGGTTTGCGGGTCAGGTAGGGTTCAAGCTGCAGCAGCTTGGCAGCCTGTGCCACGCGGGTTTCGATCTCGGACCGGGGCACCTTGGCGATCTTGAGCCCGTAGGCCATGTTGTCGAAGACCGACATATGCGGGTAAAGCGCGTAGTTCTGGAACACCATGGCGATGTCGCGCGCCATCGGTTCCTCTTCGTTGACGCGTCGCCCGCCGATCTGGACCTCGCCATCGGTGATGGTTTCAAGCCCCGCCACCATGCGCAGCAAGGTGGATTTGCCGCAGCCGGACGGGCCGACGATGACGATGAATTCGCCGTCTTCGATGTCGATGGACACACCATGGATGACATCGGTCTTGCCGAAGGATTTCTTGACGTTGTTGAGGGTCAGCGTTGCCATGTTCTTATTTCTCGCTTTCCACAAGCCCGCGAATGAAAAGTTTCTGCATGCCCACGACCACCAGCACCGGCGGCACCATTGCAAGGATCGAGGTCGCCATGATCACCGGCCAGTCGGCAATGTCGTCCCCCGAGGGGAACATCTGCTTGATGCCCATGACGATGGTGTTCATCGACGGATCGGTGGTGATCAGCAGCGGCCAGAGATACTGGTTCCAGCCGTAGATAAACAGGATGACGAAGAGTGCGGCGATATTGGTGCGGCTCATCGGGAGCAGGATGTCGAAGAAGAACCGCATTGGCCCTGCCCCGTCGACCCGCGCCGCCTCGGCCAGCTCGTCCGGCACGGTCATGAAGAACTGACGGAACAGAAACGTCGCGGTTGCAGACGCGATCAGTGGCAGGATCAGGCCCTGATAGCTGTTGAGCATCCCGAAATTCGCGATCACCTCGTAGGTCGGCACGATGCGCACTTCGACGGGCAGCATGAGGGTGAGGAAGATCAGCCAGAAGAACAGCTTTTTCCCCGGAAACTTGAAGTAGACGATCGCAAAGGCCGAGAGCAGCGAGATCGCGATCTTGCCGATGGCGATGCCGAGGGCCATGAAGAGAGAGTTGCCCAGCATCAAGGCCACCGGCGCATTGATGCCGGCGGTCAAAGCCTTGGAGTAATTCTCGAAGAACTGGTCCCCCGGCAGAAGCGGCATCGGGGGACGCACGATTTCGGGCTGACTCACCGTCGAGGCGACAAAAGCCAGCCAGATCGGGAAGAAGATGAAGGCGACGCCGATGATCAGACCCAGATGGGTCAACCACAGCCCGGCGCCACGCTTTTCGACCATGCCAGAGTGTTCGGCCATCAGTAATGCACCCTGCGTTCGATGTATTTGAACTGGATCACGGTCAGCAGCGACACGATGATCAGAAGGATCACGGATTGCGCCGCCGAGGACCCGAGGTCCTGACCCACGAAGCCGTCGGAATAGACCTTGTAGACAAGGATCGTGGTCGCCTGCTGCGGTCCGCCGCTCGTGATGGTGTGGATCACGCCGAAGGTTTCGAAGAAGGCGTAGATGATGTTGACCACCAGCAGGAAGAACGTCGTCGGCGACAAGAGCGGCCAGACGATCGTGCGGAACCGGGTCCAGAAATGCGCGCCGTCGATGGCGGCGGCTTCGATCACCGAGCGCGGGATCGCCTGCAGGCCCGCGAGGAAGAACAGGAAGTTATAGCTGATCCGGCCCCAGGCGCTGGCCACGACGACAAGGCCCATCGCCTCGCCTTCGTTCAGAACGTGGTTCCAGTCATAGCCCAGAAGGCCCAGATACCATGTCACCACGCCAACACGGGTGTTGAACATGAAAAGCCAGAGCACCCCCGCCACGGCAGGCGCCACGGCATAGGGCCAGATGAGAAGCGTGCGGTACGTGCCCGATCCCTTGATCAGCCGGTCCGCGAGAATGGCAAGATACAGCGCCACGCCCATCGACACGACGGTGACAAGGATCGAGAACACCGCCGTCGTGATGAAGGACGCGCGGTAGAACCGGTCGGACAGCAGATATTCGAAATTGCCAAGCCCCACCCATTGCATCGACAGCCCGAACGGATCGGGAATGAAGAGCGACTGCCAGATCGCCTGCCCTGCCGGGTAGAAAAAGAAAATGGCCGTGATCAGGATCTGGGGCAGCACCAGCAAAAGCGGCAGCCAGATGCCTTTGAACGTAACACGCTTTTCCATAGAGCCAAAAACGGCTGCCCCACCTTGACGGGGGCAGCCGCTCCCTTAATGCCAGTTACCGGGATGCCTGCTCGAAACGACGCAGCAAGGCATTGCCACGCTCAACAGCGCTGTCGAGCGCCGCCTGCGCGTCCTTGTCACCCGACCACACCGCTTCGAGCTCTTCGTCGATGATGGTGCGGATCTGGTCGAAGGACCCAAGGCGCAGACCCTTGGAGTTCGCAGTCGGCTCTTTCGCGGTCATCTGGATCACCGCGATATCGGTGCCCGGATTGGCATCGTAGAAGCCCTGCTCACGGGTCAGATCTCCGGCTGCGTTCGTGATCGGCAGATAGCCGGTGTCCTGGTGCCACTTGGCCTGGATTTCCGGGCTGGACAGGAAATTCATGAAGGCGGCGACGCCTGCATATTCCTCGTCGGTCTGGCCTTCCATCACCCAGAGGGATGCGCCACCGATGATCGTGTTCTGCGGCTCGCTGGCGACAGCCGACCAATAGGGCAGCGGACGCACTTCGAAATCGAACTGCGCTTCGGACTTTATGCCCGCATACCCGGCCGACGATTCCGTGAAGAGCGCGCATTCCCCGGCGCGGAAGTTCGCACCACCTTCGTTGCGACGACCGGCATAGATGAACTTGCCGTCCTGCGCCCATTCGCCCATCGCGCTGATATGTGCCACCTGCGCCGGGCTGTTGAACGCCAGCTCCGTATCCGTGCCGTCAAAGCCGTTCGATTTTGTTGCAAAAGGCACATCGTGATAGGCCGAGAAGTTCTCGAGATGGATCCAGCTCTGCCATGCGGTGGTCATCGGGCAGTCGACACCTGCTTCCTTGAGCTGGTCCAGAACCGTGCCGACCTGTTCCCATGTCGACAGGTCTGTGTCGGGGTCGATGCCCGCTTCCTGCAGCTTGTCGCGGTTGACCCAGAGCACCGGGGTCGACGAGTTGAACGGCAGGGACAGCATGTCGCCTTCGGGCGACGTGTAGTAACCCGAGACCGAGCTGATGTATTTCGACTGGTCGAACCCGTCGCCCATCACTTCGTAGACCGGCTTGATGGCGCCCTTGGCGGCCATCATCGTCGCGGTGCCCACTTCGAAGACCATCAGGATGTCGGGCTGTTCGCCTGCCCGGAAGGCCGCGATCCCGGCATTCAGCGTTTCGGAATAGTTGCCCTTGTGTGTCGCAACCACGGTATAGTCGGATTGCGAGGCGTTGAAGGTCTCGACCTGCTCGGCCACCAACTCGCCAAGGCGACCGGTGAAGGCGTGCCAGAACTCGATTTCGGTCTGGGCAAACGCGGTCTGCGCGGAGCCAAGAACGGCCGAGGCGGCAAGGATGCTGATTGTGTGTTTCATGTGGTTTCTCCCTCTTTGACTGAATGACCCGGACGACCAACCGTACGGGCTTTGCGCTGTCACATCGCGCTTGGTAGAGCGTCCGAGACAAAGTTTTGTGTCACGGCCGCTCCACAATGAAGTCGGGCACGATCCCGGCAGCCCTGACGGCCTCTTCGGCATCGTGACCCGCAAAAAATCCGTATTGCGCGATCAATGCAGAGGCGATGCCCACACTGCGCGCGTCAAGGATATCGGTGTGCAGACTGTCTCCCACCATCAGGACCCGAGACTGGTCCACGTCCCCCAAACGTTTGAACGCGAGTTCGAAAATTCCCGGGAAGGGTTTGCCGTAGAACTCGGGTACGATCCCGGTGCGGTCGGCCAGTCTATGTGCGAAATGGCCCGGTTCGATGGAAAAACTGGTTTCCCGTGGCGCGACGATATCCGGATTGCCGACCAGGACAGGGCGCGGCCGCCGTTCAAGTGCCGCTTCCAGCAGGGCCTGACGGGGTTCGGTCCAGGACATGCTGCCGACAAGCAGAAATCCGTCCACCCGGTCATAGGCCTCGGGGTCTTCCTCGAGATAGCTCAGCGTCAGATCTTCGAAATCCTGCAAGCCGGTGCTGCGCGTTGCCATGAGACCCCAATGCAGGTCCTCACGGCTCTTCAGACCGTCCAGCAGCGCCACGCGGCTGGTGATGACGTCCTCGGGCGCAAAATCAAAGCCAAGCCTTGTGTATTTCTCGGTCAGCGCGGCATGCGGAAACCCGGCTGCATTCGACACGACCAACACGCGTTTTCCGGCTGCCCGAAGATCGTCGATCCGCTCACGCGTCCCCGGAATGGCGGTCTCACCGATATTCAGCACGCCGAACGCGTCCAGCAGGAAGACATCGAACCCGTCGGCGATGTCGGCGAGGGTTTCTGCCCGCCTGTGGCGCGCGCCGCTTGCAGCCACCGTCGGCAGACGATGCCGGACCGCCTCGTAGGCCTCGAAAGCCTCTTTCGTGGAAATCGTCTTCACTGGCTCGCCTTCGGGACGTCCACCTTGGGACACCGGCGTCGACGCTTGGGATGTCGCGTGTGCCAAGGTTCGCTCCTCACGTATCTTGTTCCGGATAACGCTTTGAAAACGCGTCATGAGCGAGCCGGTATCGCACCTGTGTGACAGTTGCGTGACGGACGCGGCCTTGCAGACAGGGGCACCGGCCAGAGCAGGACCTGCCATCAAGCGCGCAGAGGGCCACAGCACAGATCCGAAACGCCGAAGGGCGGACCCGGCGGCGCGAACGTGGTGCGCCGGCGTCCCTGTCGAGCGCCCGAAATGTGACGCCACCTCTCGTGGTGTCATGAGTCCGTCCTCCCGTTGAGCGGCGTTTCTCGCCGCTTCTTGCTTGGTCTTTACGTCACGCTTTCGGCGCGACGATCACCTCCACACTTGCTCCGTCCAGCGCGGTCAGAAGCTCGCCCTTCGGTCTTGCATCCACCACGATCGAGTTGAGATCGGCCATGTCCCCAACTTGTGCCAAGCCTTTGCGCCCGAACTTGTGCGAGTCGATGAGCAGATGCCGTTTGGCCGCGCGCGACAACATCATCCGCTTGACCGCCGCAAATCCCCGAACGGTTTCCGATGGGCCTTCGGCGGACAGGCCCGAGGCACCGATCATGCAGCGGTCAACGTTGAACCGCGCCAGAAACTCGAGCGTTTCGGTTCCGATCAACGCCGATTCCGCCGCCAGATATTCGCCCGGGCACAGCAGAACCTGCGGAGTCCCGTGTCCAATGGTCATGGCCACCGGGATAGAATTCGTGATCACCGTGCACTGCGTGCCGCGGAACGCCAGCGCCCGGGCCAACTGAATCGTCGTCGAACCGGAGTCGATCATGACGGTTTCCCCGTCCTGCACCAGTTCGGCTGCTCTCAGCCCGATGCGTTCGCGCTCCTCGATCCAGGCGTTTGCCCGCTCGTCGAGACCGGGATAATGCCCCTGCGCCGGAGCTGAGGCCCCGCCATGGGCGCGCGCGATAAGCCCGTCATCCGACAGCGCGTCGAAATCGCGCCGCACGGTTTCCGTGGACACGTTGAACCGGCGCGCAAGCTCGCTGATCCGCACATGCGGCCGCAGCTTCAACTCCAGCAAGATCTGGCGCCGTCGGTCCGATTTCTTGAGCCGATCCCGGCCCTTTTCCGAACTGGCGTCACGCATTTCAGTGTTCGACATCCATTGCCCCGACTCGAATTCACGCTCAGTTTTGTGGCATTTCCGGCATTTTGCAATTATATTTGTTGCATAAACCTCGACTTGGTGTTCAGAATTTTACAAACACCACTGAATTTATAGGCGTTAAGATCACCATGCTTTTGCGCATCGCTGTCTGGGACAGTCTCACATGATCAGTCTTGCCGCACATCTCGCGGCAGCTGTCGCGCTGTTGCTTTGGTCGACCCGTCTGATCCGGACCGGCGTGGAACGCGCCTTCATGCCAGAGCTGAAATCCGGACTGAGAACGCTGTCGGGCAACCGGCTGTCCGCAGCAGCCGGCGGCGGTATTGCTGCCATGCTGATGCAAAGCGCGACCGCCGTGGCCCTGATCAGCGCCGGCTTCGCCGCATCGGGAATGCTCGCCCCGCACACAGCGCTCGCCCTGCTGTTCGGCGCCGAGCTGGGCTCGGCGCTGATGACGCGCGTCCTGATCCTGCCGGTCGAAACCGTGCTGCCCTTTGCGCTGCTGATCGGTGTCACCGCATTCTTCAAGGCGCAGACGCGCAAGACCAAGCAGATCGGGCGGATCATCATCGGGCTTGCGCTGGTCTTCATTTCGCTCGGGATGATCCGCGAGGCGACTGCGCCCATCGGAGACAACGCCATCATCCAGAGCATTGCCGCCTATTTCCGGGAGGATCTTCTCAGTGCCTATCTGCTGGGTGCCGCTCTGACATGGGCCATGCACTCCAGCCTCGCAGCCGTCCTGACATTTGCCACCTTTGCAGCCACCGGCCTGATCGCAGCGCCGGTTGCGGCGGCGCTTGTCATCGGGGCCAATCTGGGCGGCGCGGCCATTCCCTTTGCGCTGCTCTGGTCGGCGGAACGGCCCGCCCGGCTGATTGCACTCGGAAACCTTGTGGCCCGTGGGGCCATGACCCTGATCTTTCTCGGCGTCCTGCTCAGCGGGACATTTGACCTGACGCTGCTCGGAGCCAGTTCTGGCCAACAGGCGGTCGCTTTGCACATCCTGCTCAACGCGACCCTGCTCCTGCTGTGCCTGCCGCTCGTCGGTCCGATCATCCGTTTGGCCCAGGCCACCCTGCCCCGCCATGCGGCCTCCGACTCCACCTCGCTCAGTGCGCTCGATCCCGATGCGCTCGATCACCCGCCGCTGGCGCTTGCCTGTGCGCAGCGGGAATTGCTGCGCATGTCGGAAACCGTACAGGCCATCCTGATCCCGGTGATGCAGCTGTTCCGCGGCTGGGATCCGGAACAGGCCCGCGTCATCGAACGACGCGAGGACGAGGTCGACCGGATGCATTTCGAAACGAAGATCTATGTCTCTCGCCTGCGGGAAACGCGGCTGCAGCCGGCGCAGGAGAAAAAGACGCTCGAAATCGTGGCGATGGCCAACAGCCTTGAAGAGGCTGCCGACCGCATCGCGGTCAACCTTGTCGCGCTGGCGCGGAAGATGTCCGACGAAGCCATTACCTTTTCCGACGAAGGCCTGGCTGACATCGCGGATTTTCACGACCAGATCGTCACCAACGGGCAACTTGCGCTCAGTGTTCTGACAACCGGCGATGCCGAAGCCGCGCGGCAACTGGTTGCCGAGAAAGACCGCATCCGCATCGAGGAACAGAAATTGCAGGAACGTCACCTCAAGCGCCTGCAACGCGGGGCCATTGCAAGCATCGAAACCACGAACATCCACCAGGAAACGCTGCGCGTGCTGAAACAGATCAATGCCGCCCTGACCTATGTCGCCTATCCCATCGCCGAGGAAACCGGCGATCTGCTGGAGAGTCGACTGGCCCGCAAGCGCAGCATCGGAGGATCTGCATGAGCAAGGGCAAAGGAAAGAACAAGGCAAAGGATATTCCTCCCGTCGACCAGATCGCCGCGCTCCCGGTGCACTGGGACAAGACCGGCAAACTTCGGGTCCTCATGGTCACATCGCGCGACCGCGGACGGTGGGTCATGCCGAAGGGCTGGGAGATGGACGGCAAGAAGCCGTGGCACGCCGCCGAAATCGAGGCCTTGGAAGAGGCCGGGGCCGTTGGATTCATCTCTGACACACCGATCGGCCACTATCACTATGACAAGCGCCTCGAGAACGGGAAAAAGCTTCCGTGCCGGGTGACGCTCTACCCGATGCTCGTGGACACGCTCAAGAAGCGCTGGAAAGAACGCAAGGAGCGCAAGCGCCATTGGTTCTCGCCCAAGAAGGCGGCGAAACTGGTTGAGGAAAAGGAACTGGCCAGCCTGCTCAAGGCGCTCAACGAGCAAAACGACGTGCTTATGGCAATCCGGCAGATGCGCGACGCGGCCTGACGGCTCCGGACAGTCAAACCATGTCCAACAGCGCCTCGGCCACGCGCGTGCTTGTGGCCAGATGGGTCACAAAGCCCCCGATCATCGCAGCCCGCGCGGGACGCGCCCGCCCTGCCCCCGCCGCAACCAGAAGCGCCATGTCCTTGCCGCGCATCTGCTCCAGCGACACTCCGATCATCCGGTCTTCGACCGCCGACAGAACCGGCCGCCCGTCCCCGTCGATCAGTCGACCGCAGATCACACCAACTGCCCCCTTGGCGCGCTGTGCGGCGATTTCATCCGGTGTCAGGATCCCGCTGCGCACCACATGGGCATCGGCATCGCAGGTGCCACAGGCCAGAACCGTCTTGTTGCAGGTGGCCAGCGCTGCAAGCTGGTCGCGCACCACCGGCTCATCGCACAGCGCGTCGCGGAGCGCCTTGTTCGACAAAACCAAGGGCGCATGAAAGTTGATGCATTCGGCCCCCAGCCGTTGCGCCAGCATGGCCGTGCAGGCCTCGGCTGCAAATCCGAGCGCGGCGGGACGCGACCCCAGAAGCTGGATCACGGTCAGATCGGGAATCGGTGTCGTGGGCACCTGCTGCGCCATCTGGTACACCGTGGCCCCCCACGAGACGCCCAACCTGTCGCCCGGTTCCAAAAGGCGGGGCAGCCAGTCGGCGGCGGCGCGCGTCACCCGGGCCACGCTGGCGGCATCATCCTCCCGGTCAACCGGATCGTCCGGCACCACCATCGCCTCGATCAGACCATAGGCGGCACACAGTTCTTCTGCCAGCCGGTGCCCCTTGAAGACATCGCTGTCCATATGAACGCGGACCCAGCCCCGGGCGCGCGCCTCGTTCAGATAGTTGACCACCGATGCCCGGCTGATCCGCATGCGCTCGGCGATCTCGTTCTGGTTCAGCCCGTCATGGTAATAGAGCCACGCCGCCTCGATATACGGCGCATCGTCACGCAGCGTCACGCGCGGCGTGTCCAGACCCGCACTGCGCGACTTGCCCAAGGCGGACATCGGCATCCCGGTCCTATCCGGCCATTCTGGCCAGATCGGGGAAGAGCGCCGCCAACCCCTCTGCAGAAGCGTCACAGACTCCGCGCTCGGTGATGAGCCCCGTCACCAAACGGTTCGGCGTCACATCGAATGCGGGATTTCCTCCGCTTGTGCCGTCGGGCGTGACCCGCACGGTGCCGATATCGCCATCGTCCAGAACGCCCTGCACATGGGTCACTTCCCGTGCGGTCCTTTCTTCAATGGGAATTTCTGCAACGCCATCGGTCACCGTCCAGTCGATGGTGGGTGACGGCAGGGCCACGTAGAACGGCACGCCATTGTCATGGGCGGCCAGCGCCTTGAGATACGTGCCGATCTTGTTGCAGACATCACCCTGCCGCGTTGTGCGGTCGGTGCCGGTGATCACCATATCCACCATGCCATGCTGCATCAGATGCCCACCCGCATTGTCGGTGATGTACGTATGGGGCACGCCGTGCTTGCCCAATTCCCACGCGGTCAGTGCGCCCTGATTGCGCGGGCGAGTTTCATCCACCCAGACATGCAGCGGGATGCCCGCATCATGCGCATGATACATCGGGCTTGTTGCGGTGCCCCAGTCCACCGTTGCCAGCCATCCGGCGTTGCAGTGGGTCAGCAGGCGCACCGGCTCTCCGGCTGGCTTCTTCGCCGCAATCTCGCGGATCAGGGCGAGGCCGTTTTCCCCGATCCGGCGGTTGATCTCCACATCCTCGTCCGCAATCTCGTGCGCAAGGGCCAATGCGGCCGACGCGCGATCGCCTTCCGCCAGGGGCCGCAGCGCCGTGCGGCAGCGGTCGAGTGCCCAGCGCAGGTTGATGGCCGTGGGGCGTGTTTTCTCAAGAAAGGTCCATGCCGCATCCATATTGGCATCGGACGGGTCCTCGGCCATCGCAAGCGCCATGCCATAGGCCGCCGTCGCTCCGATGAGTGGCGCACCACGGACCCGCATCTCGAAGATCGCATCGGCGTAGTCCTGCATCGTCGTCACCGGGATCACCCGGAAGTCATGCGGCAACCAGCGCTGGTCGATGATCTCGAGAACGTCCTTGTCGTGGTTCCACCACAGCGAGCGATAATGGGTGCCGTCGATCTTCATAGGACGTCCTTTCGGTTGAACTCGCGCGCCAATGCGCAGACCGCGCGGGCATCGGCCAGGGTTTCGGCCGTATGGATCAGTTCGGCCCCCATCAGCAGGTTTCGCGCTTCCAGCGGTGCGCGCGCCGCCGGGTCTGCGATGTCTTCGAAATCGGCATTATGCGCCAGCGACAGGCAGCGCCTGTGCATCTCGATCCCGCAGACGGTCCAGGCATCGTGCCAGATGCCGGACAGAACCGCATCGCAGGCGGGTGTGCTGTCGTGGCCCTGATCCTCGAACAGGCTGGCCGGGTAAAGAATGCCGGTCCGTTCGGTGGCCCAGAGATGCCGGAACTCGGTCTCGAACGTGCTGCAAACCTCCTCGATCACGTCGAGGATCCAGCTCTGGTAGGCCTCAAGCTCGCCCCCGCGGTGGGCGGGTTGGCTGAAATAGGCCATCAGGAAATTCGCGCAGAGCATGCCGATATCGAACCCCATCGGCCCGTATTGGGCGAATTCCGGGTCGATCACTCGGCTTTCACGGTCCGTCGACATGATCGAGCCGGAATGCAGGTCGCCATGCACCATGGTTTCGGTGTTCGACACGAAGCGTTGCAATGCCTGCTGCACCTTGACCTTGAGCGCCACATCCGACTGCAGGCGGTCGACAACCGGGGCCAGACCTTCGGTGTGGTGGTTCATCTCGGCTGAATAATAGGGATCGGTGAAAACCAGCGCCTCGGTGATGGCCGGAATATCCACATTGCCCGCAAACAACCCGACATCGGCTTTCTTGTCGCCGCTCTTCATCGACAGCTCCGACCCGCGAAACGCGGTACGGGCGCAGAACCGCCCCAGGAAATCGGCGAGTCCGTCCACCTTTTCCCCCGCGATCAGCTTGCGGCGCAGGATCACGTGGGGTGACAGATACTCCATCACGATCAGCGCCTGCGCCTCGTCGAAGTGAAAGATCTCCGGCACCGATCCCGGATCACGCGCAGCCTGTCGTGTCAGCGCATGGTATTCGTAGAAGGCGCGGTAGAGCGGCAACGGCCAACTGTCCCCCACCAGACGCACATAGGGCAGCGCCTGTTTCACCACCGCCTTGCCCGTCGGCCCGATGACGATAAAGACAAGGTTCAGGTTGCCGTCGCCCACTTCCTGCACCTGCCAGGTGCCGCTGTCCGCACCGACCTTTCCGGCCAGAGCGGCCAAGCCTTTCAGACGATCCGGCAGTGTCTCCACACTCAGTGCTTCATAGCTCGTGCCTGCGCTCATCAGTGGCCTCCCCGTTTCCTCCAATGCGCTTCTCCTGTCGTGGGTAGCGCCCAAATTACACTTATGTCAAATCATTTGACAAATGTATGAGCGCGCGCCTACCGTCGCCCCATCAGGGGAGGAACCGAGTGGCTGTGGATGCGCTCAAAGTGAACGGTTTGCAAAAATCGTTCGGGAAAAATCATGTTCTGCGCGGTATCGACGTCGCCCTGTCGCAGGGCACCGTCACCGTGCTCATGGGCGCGAACGGTGCCGGCAAATCCACGCTGGTCAAGGTGATCTGCGGCCATCACCGCGCCGATGGCGGCAGCATGATGCTGGCCGGTCAGGCGTTTGATCCCGTGGATGCCGCAGACGCGATCCGGCAGGGTGTCGTCACGGTTCACCAGTCCATCGACGACGGTGTGATTCCCGATCTTGACGTCGCCAACAACCTGATGCTGGACCGGCTGGTGGAACGCGATCACGGGCTTTTCGTGCGCGAACGGCATTTGCGCGCCGAGGCAGCCAAGGTTGCCGCCGAGATGGGCATCGACGTGAACTTGCGCGCCCGCGTGTCTGACCTGTCGGTGGCGGATCGCCAGATGATCGCCATCGCCCGCGCCATGGCCCGTGCGCCCAAGGTCCTGATCCTCGATGAGCCGACCTCTTCGCTCTCAGCCACCGAGGCGGACAGGTTGTTTGCCCTGATCGACCGGCTGCGCGCGCAGGGCGTTGCCATCCTCTACATCTCGCACCGCATGTCCGACATTCGCCGCATTGCGGATCGGATCATCGTCATGCGCGACGGAGCGATTTCCGGCACGTTCGAGACCGAACCCCTGGACTACGAAGCCGCCGTGACAGCCATGCTGGGCCACCGCATGACCGAGGTGGATGTAGCCGTGCAAAGCGGCACGGCCCCTGTTCTGGAGCTTTCGGATCTGCGGCTTTTCCACGGAGCAGCACCGATCAACCTGCAGGCCCGCGATGGCGAGGTGGTGGCGCTGGTCGGCCTTCTGGGCAGCGGCAAGAGCCGCTTGGCCGAAATCCTCTACGGCATGGCCCGCCCGGCCAGCGGCGCGATCCGCATCACCGGCACGGACTACGCGCCAAACTCGGTCGAGGACGCGGTGGCAGAGGGCGTGTTCATGTCCCCCAAGGATCGGGGCACCAACGCGGTGATCCCCGCCTTCGACATCGCCGACAACATGACCCTGCCCTTTCTCAAAGGTCTGAGCGTCGGGTCGTTCCTCAAGGCAAACCGCCAGAAAACCCGCGCACAGGAGATGGTCAGCCAGCTTGGCATCGTCTGCCAATCCGTCGGTGACGGCATCGGCACGCTGTCGGGGGGCAACCAGCAGAAGGTGATGATCGCCCGCTGGCTGCTGGAACCGGCAAAGGTGCTTCTGCTCGACGAGCCGTTTCAGGGCGTCGACATCGGCGCGCGGCGCGACATCGGGCGGCACATCCGTGCCACCGCCAAAGGTCGGGCGACGCTCGTGTTCCTCGCGGAAATCGACGAGGCGCTCGAGATCGCGGACCGGATCGTCGTGATGCACGAAGGTGCCATCGTCGGCGAACACAAGAACCAGAATGTCGATCTCGGAGCCCTTGTTGCGGACATCTCGGGGGCGCAATCGACAGAAACAGGCGCACATCCATGAACGACCGACTTCTCGACTTTGCCATCCGTTACGGCTTTCTGATCCTGCTGGCCGGGCTGATCGTCTATTTCAGCCTCGCGGCCCCCGGCTTCTTTGGCCCGCTGTCGGCCGCCTTTGTCCTGCAATCCGTGGCGATCACTGGCATTCTGGCGCTCGGCGTGACCTGCACGCTGGTCGTGGGCGGGTTCGATCTGTCCATCGGGGCGGTGGCCACGTCGGCGCTGATGCTGTCGGCCTATTCCATGGTGATCCTCGAACACCCGACCATCGTGGCGGTGTTCCTCTGTCTGGCGATGGGTGCGCTGGTCGGCTTCATCAACGGCATCCTGATCGTGAAATTCCGCGTGCCCGACCTGCTTGCGACCTTGGGCATGATGTTCCTACTGATCGGTCTGCAGCGCATCCCGACGCAGGGCAATTCCATTGCCACCGGAATGACGCTGGCCGATGGTACGGTGGCCGAAGGCACCTTTTCGGCGGCATTCCTGTGGCTGGGCCGCCATCGGTTCGATCTGGTGATAGACCGCCTGCTACCCATGCCGGTTGTGATCTTCATCGGCATCGCCGTCCTGATCTGGCTCTTCCTTGGCTTCACCCGGCACGGGCGGCTGATGTACGCCATCGGGTCGAACGAACGGGCGGCGGCGCTCGTGGGCACACCCGTCAACCGCTACAAGGTGGCCGCTTACATGATCTCGGGCGTGACGGCATCCATCGGAGGCATCCTGCTCGCCGCGCGTCTGGGGCGCGGCGACATTGCCAGCGGCAACAACCTGCTTCTGGACTCGGTCGCCGCCGCACTCATCGGCTTTGCCGTACTCGGCGCGGCCCGGCCCAACGCCTTTGGCACCGCCATCGGTGCGCTGTTCGTCGGCATCCTGCTGCAAGGCATGACCATGATGAACGCGCCTTACTACACGCAGGATTTCGTCAAGGGCGCGGTTCTGGTCGCAGCCCTTGTCTTCACGTTCTACCTGTCGTCGCGTCGCAGCGGCACAGGACACTGACAATCAGCGATAGGGAGGATATCATCATGCTGAGACGTCACTTCATGGCCCTTGCGAGCGCGGCCAGCCTCGCCCTCGGTGCGGGTGCCGCCACGGCGCAGAGCGCCCCCGCCCCGCTGGACAACCCCGGCGACGTGACCATCGCGCTGGTACGCTACCTGTCCACAGGCGACTTCTTCCAGGCGTATCTGTCGGGCGTTGAATCCCAGGCCGCCGCCCTTGGCGTGAACCTGCGGGTGTTCGACAGCCGTCAGGACGCAGCGCTACAGGCCGACATGGTGGATCAGGCCATCGCGCTTGGCGTGGACGGGATCATCATCCAGCACGGTCTGACCGAGTCCATGCGCGACGCAGCACAGCGGGCCGTGGATGCGGGGATCAAGGTTGTCGCCTTCGACGTGAACGTCGAGAACGAGGCGATCCCGCAGATCGAACAGTCGGACTACCTGCTGGGCAAGCTCGCGCTGGAACAGGCGATCACCGACAACGGCAACAGCTTTGCCGCCGGCTACGTCTACGTGCCGGGTATCGCACCTCTGGACCGTCGTCATGTCGCGTGGGAAGAGGTGAAGGCCGCCAATTCCGGCATCACCGAAGCGGCCCGCATCGGCACACTCGACAACCCGATTGCCAATGCGAACGCCAATCAGGCGCGCGCGGCCCTGCAGGCGAACCCCAACATCTCGGTTTTCTTCGCGCCCTATAACGAGTTCGCCAAAGGCGTGAAGATCGCCGCAGACGAGCTGGGCATCGGCGGTGATCTGAGCATCTATTCCGCCGACATCTCAACTGCCGACATCGCGCTGATGCGCGAGGCGGGGAGCGGCTGGAAGGCGACCGTCGCCACCAACCCGGCGGTTGTGGGTGAGGTCTCGGTCCGGGCGCTGGCACTGATGCTGACTGGCGAGAACCCGGGCGCGTCGGTCATCGTGCCACCGACCCTCATCACGCAGGCCTTCCTGAACGACAACGACATCCGCAACATGGAAGACCTGGGCGCGAAGATGCCCCAGTTCCAGCACGCGGATGTGGCGATGGCCGACTGGATGCCCCTGCCCCCGCGTTGAACACTGCCCGCCTGACCCGACCCCGTGCCGGGTCAGGCCTTACCCTCCACGACCGGAGCTGCCCATGTTGATCGGACTGGACCCGCGCCTGACGCCCAACCTGCTCTACACACTTGCCAAGATGGGGCATGGCGACGAGATCGTGCTGACCGACCGCAACTACCCCTCGGCGACATCAGCGGCGGGATGCATCGTCAAAGAGGTGATCCACTATCCCGGACATGACTCGCCGACACTGGCCGACCTCATCACGCAGGTGATGCCGCTCGACGGTTTCCACAGCTATTCGGCGCTGCGGATGGAGATCGACAACGCACCCGACACGCTGTCCGAGGTGCATCAGGCCGTGTGGGATGTGCTGCAACCGCGCCTTCCCGAAGGCGGCGTTCTGTCCAGCATCGAACGGCAGGCGTTCTACAGACACGCAGCGACCTGTTTTGCGGTGGTGCAATGCACCGAAAACCGCCCGTTCGGCTGCTTCATCCTGCGCAAGGGCGTCGTGTTCTGATCGCACCAGACCCGCCGCACCAATCGAAAAGGGCCGCCCGATGGGGCGGCCCTTTCCCGTATCAGTCTGCCCCGCGCACCGGGATGGCGGCGTTCGGATCGGGATGCAGGAAGCGCTGCACCAGCCAAGCCGCCGCTGTTGCTCCGATCCCGATCAAATCGGTGATCAGCCCGCCCTCGATCATGAAGAGCGCCGCAAGGATCAGCCCGAGTCGGATGAACCACGCCGCCCGCTGTCCGACGAACCAGCCTTGCACCCCACCGGAGAGGAGGAACACACCGAACGTGGCCGTGATGCCCGCGCGGATGACTTCGAACCATGTGCCGTCCATCAGCAAGGCGCTGTTGTAGAAGAACATGAAGGGCACGATGAAGGCCGCGATGCCGATCTTGAAGCTGACGACGCTGGTCTCCATCGGGTTCGCTCCGGAAATGCCCGCTGCTGCATAACTCGCCAGCGCCACCGGGGGCGTGATGGCCGAGAGCACAGCGAAATAGAACACGAAGAAATGCGCCGTCAGTTGCGGAATACCCAACTGCACAAGCCCCGGAGCCACAACCGATGCCGCCACCGCATAAGCCGCCGTTGTCGGCATACCCATGCCCAGCAGGATCGCGATGCACATGGCGAAGAACAGCGCAAGAAGCTGGCTCACACCGGCCAAGTCGAGCAGCACCGCCGAGAAGCGCGCGCCGACGCCGGTCAAGCTGATGACCCCAACAATGATGCCCGCACAGGCACAGACCGCGATGATCTGGATCGACATGATGCCTGCAAGTTCGAACGCCTTGGCGATGCCCCGGAACGTCATCGGGAAGGGTGTCAGCCAGCTCACCATAGCGGCGGCAATCGTTGCCAGAGTGCCCGCGCGGATCACCGAATACCCCATGAACAGAGCGGCGATCAGGATGATGATCGGGATGAAGAGGTAAACCTGCCGCACCATCTTGGCGAGCTTCGGAAGTTCATCCTCGCGCATGCCGCGCATGCCCAGCTTGGCCGCTTCGAAATCGACCATGAAATAGACCGATACGAAGTAGAGCACCGCCGGAATGATCGCCGCGATGGCGATCTCTTGGTACGGGATGCCGGTGATCTCGGCCATGATGAAGGCACCCGCCCCCATGATCGGCGGCATGATCTGTCCGCCGGTCGAGGCTGCGGCTTCAACTGCGCCAGCCGTGGTGGGGCGATAGCCCACCTTTTTCATCAGCGGAATGGTCAGCGACCCGGTCGCCACCACGTTGCCTGCCGATGTACCGTTGATCATGCCCATAAGGCCCGAGGCGAAAATCGCCACCTTGGCAGGGCCACCCCGTGCACGACCGGCGGCCGCAAAGGCGAAGTTGACGAAATAGTCGCCCACCTTGGAGGCCTGCAGGAAGGCTGCGAAGATGATGAAGAGGATAATGTAGGTCGAGGACACCGCCGTGGTCGGCCCCAAGATGCCCGCGTCGGAATAGACATGGCCAAAGAACCGCTGCCAGGAGTATGCGCTTTGCACGGCGAGGATACCGGGCAGAAGATGCGCCACGAAAGTGTAGACAA
>NZ_JALEGT010000094.1 GCF_022763305.1 Marivita sp.
CGCGGGCGAGAATAACACGTGCGACCAACTGATCACGCTCGTCGGAAAACGCTACTCACAACCAGAAAAGCGAGCCTCATGAATTATCCGGGTTAAGAAACGTCCGCGATTTCAGGCAACCGACCCCTCTGGGTCTTCGCGATTGCAACCAACCACAAGCAGGCAAGGACAGCGCTTAAGATCGCGTTCCAACTGGCCATGGACAACGTCAGAAATTGCCAGGCAACTTCATCGCACATAACAAGGCTCGAAGCACTTGAACTGGCGGAGGGCAATAATTCTGCTACCGACATTTGAGAGACGTCGAGGCCAGAACCCGTGCAAGACGTCGGTCCTTCCCACCAGCCACGCTCGACACCTGTATGAAACACCCCCAAAGCGGATGTGCTGAATGCCGATAGAGCACCAATGATCAGGATCGGTAGAACCGGCAGAGCAAAAACCAACAGGACGCCCATCACAATGGCGATTGCGTGTGGGTAGCGTTGCCAGATGCACATTGCGCACGGCGCGTAGCCTAATACCTGAAAAACGAAGGCCCCAAACAGCAGAGCTGCGGAACCTGCCGCCGCAATCATCCCCAGAGATCTCGGTGTTAGGTTCAATGAATGCTCCCTTTATCAGTGGATGGACCTGTTTCTTCGCTTGTCAGGGTACGTAAACGGCCAAGGGCTCATTATCATTCAGAGATTTGTAACGGTATGTATCCGTCTCGACCCTCAGCCGACTCTGATCCATGTGGCCATACCGTCAGCTTGGTGGCTGAGCATGTGGCAATGCAACATCCAGGCACCCGGATTGTCTAGAACGACGAGAATATCTCGCACTTCGCCGACATCCAAATAAGTGGAATCCCGGTACGCACCAGTTCTACCCGCCGCATCAAGTTCCCAGAAATGGTGGCCATGCAGGTGCATGACGTGCGGAAACCCCGTTTCGTTGCGGATCGAAATGCGCGCTGTCGTCCCCTGCTTGACGGATAGGAAAGGAGAGCGAGGCAGGCCGGAGACGCCATTCAGGGCCCATGTTCCGGTACCGCTGTGGGACGCTCTTCCCGCACCTCCCTGGAGCACCAGCTCCGCGGTTTGGCCGGGGTCTTTCGGGGCGGGCATTTGGTTGGCGGGCAACGCGATAATGGGTGATTTCGACGGGTCACGGGAACCGGAAACAGTGATTTCGCCAAGGCTTAGCGTCCGCTCGCCAAAGCTGTCCTTGAACCGGACCGGCCCGGTCGCATCACCGATCACATCGCATCTTTGCCCCGGAGCAAGAAGGATGGGTTCGAGTGTCTGCGGATGCACCAGGGGCATACCATCCAGTGCAACAATCTTGCCCGCCAGACCGTCCAGGCCGACACGGTAAACCCTGTCGATAGAGGGGTTAATGAGACGAAGTCGCAGACGGTCGCCTCGTTTCACAATCTTGCCGGTTCCGTTGGAAACAAGCGTCGTGACAATATTGCCGATACGGCCCTCGGTCGCAAAATGGGCCGGGTTGAATGCTTCGTCGTACTGTCCGGACCCATCCAGCAAGACATCGAAGAACTGAACAACAATATCATGGTCGACAGCCGGTGCAGTTTGTTCCTCGACGACAAATGCGCCGAAAAGGCCGCGACTAACCTGATCATAAGACAAGTAATGTGAGTGATACCAATAGGTGCCAGCGTCCGGGGCGCCAAATTGATACCGAAACGAGGCACCTGGAATGACCGCATCCTGGGTAAGAACGTTGACACCATCCATCCGATTTGGAACCCGCAACCCATGCCAATGAACAAGGGCGCCCTCCTCCAATCGGTTGTCGAGGGTAATCCGGGCAGTCTGCCCTTGTCGCACTCTGATCTCAGGCCCGGGTAGACCGCCGTTGAAGCCCAGCATCGACACGTCGTGCCCGGCAAAGCGCGCCTTGATCGCTTGCGGCGCGAGGATCAACTCCCTTGTCGCTGCTGGCAACCCGGTACCGGCCAGCGTGAGCGTCATCCCCCCAAGAAAAGACCTCCTGGTCAACAGCAATTTCGTCACCTCGTCATCGCAAGATTAGTTTCCGCCATATGTCGTGCGCTTGCCATTTCCAGACGGGTGACTTCAAGGCGAGAGGATGGTGCTCACGCCGTTGTCACTTTTGGGTACAAGAAAACGCGGGCGCCGATTTCGACGCGATCATACAGATCCTTCACATGTTCGTTCGTCAACCGCGCGCATCCATTCGACACGGCCGATCCAATGGTTTCCGGAGCGTTGGTTCCATGAATACGAAGATAGGTATCGCGTCCCTCATCGTCGTAGAGATACAGCGCCCGGGCACCGAGTGGGTTATTCGGGCCGCCTTTCATCCCGTCCTTGTACTTCGCGTATTTTTCGGGCTCGCGCCGGATCATGGCGTTTGTTGGCCGCCACCACGGCCATTCGGCCTTGCGGGCCACCGTGAACTCACCGGGTTCGTACAAGCCTTTGCGCCCTACCCCGACCCCGTAGCGGATTGCCATGCCGTTCTCGAGCATAAAATAAAGGAAGAAACTGTCGGGAACGACATGGATGTCTCCGGTCATCCAGTGTTTGCGACGGGTGTTGACCAGTTGTGGTTCAAACCGGTCCGGCAATTTCCTTTGGTGAGCTGATGTTGCCGTGGGAAGCAAAAGCCCCATGGTCGTGGCGATTATCAGCTCTCGTCTTGTGAGATTTTGCATTGCTCGCTCTCCTCGCTCCCATGGGAAATCAGCAGGCGCGTGGGGCAAAGAAAAGAAGTGGTGAGGAGCGGCAATTGCGCTGAAATGTTGCTCTATCGCTACGAAAAGCATTGCCGATGGAACCCTCCAGCGCTGGAATCTCGTTGGTTTCCAGATTGGTAGCTGGAGGAATGAACAATGCACTACTCAAGATTTTTCATGATGATCGGAACGTCGACCGTGATCATGTTCGGTCTGATGTTCCTGAACACCTACCTTTGGGGCCACATCTTCTTTTCGGAGACCCGTCTTTACATGGCTCTCCTGATGGGCGCGACGATGGCGGTGGTCATGCTGGCCTTCATGCTGTCCATGTACACGAACACCAAGGCCAACATCGCCATCTTCGTCGGCGCTATCCTGGTTTTCGCGGCAAGCCTCTGGTTGGTGCGCGGCCAGTTCACCGTTCAGGACCGGTCGTATATGCGTGCCATGATCCCGCACCATTCGATCGCCATCATGACGTCAACGCGCGCCGAAATCACCGATCCGCGCGTACGCGGCCTGGCGGATGACATCATTTATGCGCAGGACAAGGAAATCGCCGAAATGCGCTACCTCATCGCCGACATCAGCGCGAACGGCGAAGCGACACGCGCGCCGAGTGAGACGCAAGCCCAGATTGTGGACGCACAACAGGCGCTCGAAACCGAGGTTGTGTCGAAGGTCGATCCAGAGTTCTTGACCGAAGACGAAATTGCAGCGGTTTTCCCGAATGGAGGAAACTGTCGCTTTGCCTATACGTCGGACAGCCCGGCCGTCTTTGTAAC
>NZ_JALEGT010000095.1 GCF_022763305.1 Marivita sp.
CGATCCGGATTCCATGCCAATGAACCGAACTGGGATCCGGGACCTCATTGCGGAACCGACGACGCACCCGATCACCCTGTGCGACCCGGATTTCCGGGGCTGGGACAAGGCCGCCATAGCCCCAGATCTCTGTTTCCGGGTAGCTGTCCGGAAGAAGCTGTCGACGTACAACCTTGGCAACCACATCCTCGAAAGGGGTCTCTGCATATACTGACCGCGGGATTGCCACCGCGCAGGTCGCAAATGTTGCATGGCGCAAGAATTCCCGACGTGTTTGTTTCATTTTTCGTCCTCGAGAAAAGCGAGGGCTAAACGCCCTCGCGTAAGTTTAGTTCGACCCGGCGTTTGAGGCCTCGACCGTGTCTTTATCCAGCAGGTAAAGCGCCATTGCCTGGCGGTCGTCAGCCGTCAGAAACCGGGTTCCCTCTCGAACAACTTCAGCCATGCTGCCGCCGAAGGCGTCACCCGACGGAGTAATGCCGGTTTGCAAGGCATAAGCGAGATTTGAAACCGTCCAGTCTTTAGCCTCGAGGTCTTTCGGACGTATCGAAGGTGCCTTGCTTCCACCGGGGAGTTGGTCGTTGCCGGCAAAGGAGGCACCGATGTCGCGCCCGCCCGCGAGGTTCCGCGGAGTGTGGCATGCGCCGCAATGCGCTGCCCCGCGCACCAATTCCCGTCCTCGATTCCAACCATCGCTTCGACCCTCAATCGGTTCGGTCTTCGGGTCGTAGAAGAATGCGGCCCGCCAGAGCTTGAGTCCCCAGCGTTGGTCGAACGGAAAGCCGACATCGTTCTTCGGTGCAGGTTCCGCTACGGGAGGCACCGTTTGAAACGCCGCCCAGAGATCCGCGACATCCTGATCCGAGAAATCCGCGTAAAACGTGTATGGGAAGGACGGGTAATACGGGGTTCCATCGGGTCCGATACCCTGGCGGACGGCCTTTGCGAACTGTTCTGCCGTCCAGGCGCCGATGCCATGTTCTGGATCGGTTGTCAGGTTGGGAGGGTAGAATGTTCCGAAGGGGGTTTCGAGGGGCGCGCCCCCGGCAAGTGGCGCGCCTCCCGCTTCAAAATTGGTATGACAGGCAATACACCCACTGGCGCGCGCCAGATACGCGCCTTGGTCGACATTGCCCTGTGTTGTGATCGGGGTCACCGCACTGCCGACTGGCCAGGCGATCACCGCCCCGAGACCGGCCGCGCCCAGCACGGCGATCCCGCTGACGAACGTCAATAACCGCCGCATGGTCAGTCTTCTTCCGCCCGGAAGCGTTCATGGCAGGCGGAGCAGACCTGCGTCGTCATCGCAAATGCCGCGTCGGCGGGCATTTCGGCAATGGCGGCAGCATCCATCATGTTATTGCCACCCATCATCGTGCTTCCGCCCATCATGCTGTTGGCGCTTCCCATCATGGACCCGCCACCCATCATCGTCGCGCCACCCATTGAGGCATTGCCGTTCATGCCGCCCAAGCCGTTTCCGGCCGCGCGTTCCAATCCTTCGGAATACTCCTCAAGCTGCGTCGCCAACGCCGCGAAGCGGTCCCATTCAGTCCAAACCTCGTCTTTGGCTTCCGAGGGCATGCCCCCTGTGCCTTCAGGAAACAGTTTCGTCATGTTCTCACCGGCGTGCTGCTGGAACAGGCGCGCAGCGTCACGGACGGTCTCTGCGTCGTAAGGCGTTTCACCTTGCATCATGGGCGCCACGGCTTTGACTGCCTTCCCCATTGCCAGCATGGCGTCCATGCGTTCTTTGACGATGCCGGTCGCGCCGCCATGGGCGAATGCCGCGACTGCAGTTCCAGCAATCAATATTGTTGCTGTGACGGTGATTTTCTTCATCTTTTCGATCCTTCGATAGGTCTGCTGTGTGCTTGATGTGAAATCAGACCCATTGTCGTGGCGGTGGAGGATCGTTGTTGGGGCGCAATTCGGTTCGTTGCATCGCGCCGTCTTGCATGACGGTTTTCAAGAAAAGAGGCTCGTAAATCACGTTTGGCTGAAGCAACAACGCGGCAGGGACAGAACAATCCAGGCCCGGATGACAGTGGCCAGAGTCTGTGCTCGTCGATGCCCCAAGATCCTCATGAACGTGGATGTCTTGCGACAGGGCCGCTTCAACATGAAATGCGGGTGCCTCGGGCACACCGAGCACAATGAGGAAAAGGCCGAAAACGGTCGACAGAATCCATCTGTTCGCCTTCGACCAACGCATCAGTTGATCCCATTTGCCCGTTGCAATTCGCGAACGTAGGCGGCCACCATCTTGACGTCCCCTTGGGTCAGCCCCTCGATCCTTGGCATGTTTCCGAAATTCCAGTGATGCGCGCGCACGCCGTTTTGGGCGGCCAGAACAAAGGCCATGTCCGAATGGTGGCTTGGTTCGTAAATCTTGTGCACCAGAGGCGGCGCAACACCGTTGCGACCGGCGGCATTTTTACCGTGACACTCAGAACACATTGCCTCGAAAATGGTCTTTCCGAGCGCCGCCTGCTGCGAGAGGTCGTCAGGTAGTTGGACCTGAACAATCGGGTCGCCTTCAGCGATCTCGCTTGTGTCCGGTGGCGTCATGGAGTGACCCACAGCCGTATCCTTTGAACCGGCGAACTGCCAAACGGCAAACCCTCCGCCGACAATGAAAACGGCACCAATGAGCGCGGTCAGTTTATCCATGCCTGTATCTTCCGTCTTGCCCGATGTCTCAGATGAGTTTGACTTGAGTGCCGACAGGTGTCCGCTCGTAGACTTCCTCGATCTGTTCGTTGAACAATCCGATACATCCGTTTGAAGATCGACGACCGATCTTGCGCGTGTCCTGTGTCCCGTGAATCCGGTAATATTGCCAAGATAGATAAAGTGCACGAGTACCCAGGGGGTTTGCCGGATCGCCCCCTTCAACGAGCGCCGGCCATTCCGGATTGCGTTCCCGCATAGAAGGTGTCGGCGCCCAGCTTGGGTTCTCGCGCTTTTCCACCACTTCGGTGTAGCCGCGTTTTGTTAGCTCATCGGTCAGCGGAACGGATGTCGGATAAATCCGCATCTCGCCATCTGCAGTCCAATGCTGAAGCGCGCGAGTTTCCGTATCTGAAATAATGATCCCCTTACCCAGCGCTTCAAAGTGATCTTGCCACTCATGAATTCGGAAAGACGAGATATTTCGGCGAATGACCTCGGCGCGGACAACGCTTGGCGCAAACAAGGCGATACCCGCGAATCCCATCATTTTCCGACGGTTCAAGTCTCTGCTTCGTGAAGACGTCATGACATACTCCAAGCCTCGATTATTAGTTGACGCATTTGTATCCGAGACCCAGCCTCAGGCAACCTGACAAGCCCGCGAGAAGTGTATCGATTTGTATCCTTGACCTTTCCCCACTGGAAGCTGGCAGATGGGGCAAGCTCACAGTCGAGAGGATGTCATGAACAAGCAGAGCCAACAAAATAAGCCGATCAAAGACAGGCTCATGCATTACGGGATGATGGCGTGCTGCGTCGTTATGCTCGTGCCGATTGTTGGTTTTCTCCTCGCCGGAGGAACGATGTCGGGGCTGTGGAGCAACGCGGCTGTCTTCGCGCCTTTGCTGCTTTGCGTCGGAGCGCATCTTCTTATGTTCAAGGTCATGGGTAAATCGTGCCATTCAAAAGAAGCAAGAAGCGAAATCGAAGACGTGTCCCAGACAGTACCGTCCACAATTCCAGTCGTCGTCCGAGACGGGCAATAAATTGCGTGGAACGCCACGAGTAATCGCAGTGCTGTCGTCACTTACGGTGCTTGGCGGCTGCGCGGCTAACTTCGAGGACTGTCCAGAGCGCAACGCTATCGTTTCCAGCAAAGAGGGAAAATCCATCCTTCCCGATGGATGCCAAACGGTTTCCGTTTCCCTTGGAGGTGTGTCGCAGATTGTCTGTTCAGACGGCCGACAGGGATTTGCGGTCGGGGGTATTTAAGGCAATGACGCCTTACAAAGATAACCGAGCGGGCAATACGTGAAAAAGACGGACGTCGTGTTTAAGAACCTGTCACTTCTATATCGCGCCTTCATTCTGCCCTTCGTGTTGCTCGCAGTCGCTACGGGTAGTGCGTCTGCGGAGACATCGGTCGTCTACACGAGTGCTCCTCTGACGGCGCGCCTCATCGCCGCTCAAGACGGCGTTTCCGAAAATACGCGAACATTGCCAGCAGGACTTCATATTCAGCTGAACGAAAGCTGGAAGACGTACTGGCGGTCGCCAGGAGAAGTCGGTATCCCGCCTTCGGTCGAGTGGGGAGGTTCCGAAAACGTCGCAGATGTCGAATTCATGTGGCCCGCCCCAACGCGGTTCACCGCCTTCGGCATCGAAAACTTCGGCTATTCGGATGAAGTGGTCTTTCCGCTGCGCGTCGTGCTCGATGAGCCCGGCACCCCGGCCACTCTCTCTGCACAGGTCAGACTTCTGGTGTGCTCTGATGTCTGCGTCCCGGAAGAGTTTAACCTGTCACTTCACCTCGGACGCGGCAACGGCATCGACAGCTCGTCCGCAGCACTGATTGGGAGATATTCCGAGCGTGTCCCCGACGGGCCTGAGGCGGGTGGTGTCAGAGAAGCAAATGCATTCGTCAACGAAGGCCTCACGGAGCTCATCGTGAGCCTGCGCGTCAATGAACCACTCCGGTCGCCGGATGTGTTTCCCGAACTCGGTTTGGGTGTTGCGCTTGGCAAACCCGATATTCGTTTGGCGGAACAGGGACGTTTGCTTTGGGCGCG
>NZ_JALEGT010000006.1 GCF_022763305.1 Marivita sp.
CCGAAACTTCGGCTTGGAACTCACGTTGTCGCTCAGGCCAGGTGCTCTTGATGTAGACGAGGATAGCCGCGATCTCTGCGTCTGTCAGATCCTCTCCAAAGGCCGGCATGTCGCTCTCGTATCCTTGCACGACGGCCCCGACCCCGCCTTTAGTGATCTGAAAAAGCATGCGGTCTGAATGGTGCCAGGTGTGGCCTGTGTCATCATGCGGCGGGGCCGGCATTATTCCCGTGTCAAGACGACGACGCCAATCGGGCTGACCCTCGAGGTTGGCACCATGGCAACTGCCGCAGTTGTCCGCATAAAGCTGTTGCCCTGCCGTGACCTCGGATGCAAGCACGGGTTCTCCCAAAAACGTCAGTCCCTCGACACGCGGGTCCATCGGTTCCGATTGGGCCAACACCACGAGGCCGGTGGTCGCGAGCGCGGACACTAGGGCAGCGAGGTGCACTGACCGCCTGACAGTACACTTCGCCGATCGATCTTTCGGCCCTTTATTCATCGGCATAGATTGAAATTCCCTCTGGGCCAAAGGAGTAGGTCCTTAGCGTGCCTGTCTTGGCCGCAGACATCCCGGGTGCGTTCGCGGGCATTCCCGGCAAGGTGATACCCGTTATCGCCGGACGGGTTTCGAGCAGCCGCTCGATGATGTCGACGGGGACGAGACCGCTGACATAGTAGCCGTCGATCTCGGCCAAGTGGCAGCCGATGCCCTGGGCGGGCACACCGACTTCGACCGAGCGTTTGTCGAAGTCGCGGTCATCCACACGCGTTACGGTAAAGCCGTGTTCTTCGAGATAATCCCCATAGGCATCACAGCAGCCGCAGCCCGGATCGCGCCAGATGGTGATCTGCCTTTCGCTGCCCGCCAGACCGGGTGCCACATCGCCTGTCGCTTGCGCCCAGGCCGATGTGGTCAGGCCCACCATTCCGACAATGCCGCTGCCAATCAGACCAAGCGCGTTTCTTCTCTGCATCATTTTCTCCATCATAGTTCTCCATCATAGTTCTCCTGTTTCGATCCAGGTTGCGCCGCCGTCACGGCTGATTTTCAAGATGCCGCCCAACAGGGCAGCGATGTAGGTCTCGTCTCTTGGATGAACCGCAACGGCGGTCGCAGCTTTGCTGGCCCGCTTTTGCCAGATGACTCCGCCGTCCTGCGATGCCCAGAGGCCCGAAGGCAGCGCGGCATACATCACTTCCGGCGCCGAGGGGGCACTGGCCAGCGACAGGATCGGTTGACCGCCTGGCAATGGCGCTTCGGACGGTGGGGCTTCACCCGCAACCAATGCGTCCATCGCGTTGCCTGGCTGCACGTCCTGCCAGCGACAAAAGCAATCGGGCACCCGCGTTAGGCCAACCTCGGTGCCCGCATAGATCCAGATACCGCCCATGCCGGTTTCAAGCTCGACCGAAGCCAGAGCAAGAGGTTCGAGCTCTGCGTCGTCGAGCCAGGGGCGGTCCATGGCGAGCGACCAAGTTGCACCGGCGTCCTCGCTCTTCCACAATCCGTCGCCGCGAACCGAGGCATAGATCATGTCCGAGTTCCGCGAGGCGATGGCAACGGCATTGATCTCTCCGTCAGGCAGCCCAGCGTCGCTGACGCGCCACGAAGCGCCCCCATCTTCGGAAATGCTGACACCGCCCACGGCGAGCCCCGCAACCACACGGCCGGGCCGGTCGCGATGGGTCGCCAGCGACAGCACGTTCCCCGGTGTCTCTGCCGCAGTCCAAGTCCGGCCGTCATCGTCACTGACGAGCAGCCCTCGACTCGCCAGCAGAATGGTATCGCCATCAAAGGCAAGTGCCGCTGGATCACCATCGCTCGCCGCGAGTGCGAACCCCGGCAACATCGAAGCGACGCCGATACTGAGTGCCGCGGTGAGTACCTTGCGCCGGTTTGGCCGACATCCAATCTCAATCGACTTCAATCTGCATGCTCCTCTGCTCATGCGACGCGGATCACGCCCATCATCCCGGCCGCCTGGTGCTCGAGGATGTGGCAATGGAACATCCAGTCTCCGGGATTGTCGGCGACCAGGGCGATTTCGACCTGCTCGCGCGGCGCGATCAGCACGGTGTCCTGCCATTCACGGAATTCGGTCGGCACGCCATCGCGGCTGATGACGCGGAAGGAGTGGCCGTGCAGGTGGATCGGATGGTCGAAGGCAGTGGCGTTCGTCATTTGGAGGATATGGCTCGCGTCGCGCTCCAATGTCAGGAAGGGATCGAGCATGTGCCCTTCGGCCGCGACGCCATTGACGAACCACATGCCGCCACCCACAACGCCACTCATCATTCCGCCCATCATGTTGCCTGACTGGCTCAGGCCCATCTGGCGCTCGACCATGGCGCCCATCATGCCCCCGGTGAACAAGATTTCGTGACGACGGGCTGCGTTCAGATCAGGTTCGATCAGCGGATTGGCTGGAAGGGCAATTTCCCATTCCGGCGGCGTGGCACGCAGGGGCGTTTCGTCAAAGACGACATCCAGCAGGTTGAATTCATTATCGCGATAGGCGCGGTCGACGATTTGAAGCGTGGTTCCCGGGTCGGCAGGGCAATCGAGCATTATGTCGGCACGCATCGCCGGGCCCAGAACCACGACACCGTCAGGCGCGGCGTGCGGGGTGATCGGCTGGCCGTCGAGCGCGATGATGCGCGCGGAAAGGTCGCCGAAGTCGAGCGCGAAGATGCGGGCGTTGGCGGCATTGATCAGCCGCAGCCGGATGCGTTCACCCTGCCGCACCGCGAAGACATCGGGAACACGCCCATTGATCGTGACAGTATTGCCCAGACGGCCCGCATGGCTCATGTCCATGGCTGCGCCGAAGTCATCCGCGATCGATGCGTCCTGCGTCAGCCGCCAATCGTCAAGCAGCCAGGTGACATCGCGGTCGACCTGCGGCGGGTTGGGTTCGTCGATGATGAGCGGTCCGGCCAGCCCGCGTCCGACCTGCTCGAAACTGCGCTGGTGCGGGTGATACCAGAAGGTCCCGGCATCGATCGCGTCGAACTCGTAGGTGAAGGTTTCTCCGGGTGCGATCGGCTTCTGCGTCAGGTGTGGAACCCCGTCCATCGCGATCGGCAGACGAAGTCCGTGCCAATGGACCGTGGTTTCCTCGTCCAGAGCGTTTGTGACGGCGATGCGCAGCCGATCGCCTTGCCGAACCCGTAGCTCCGGGCCGGGAACCTGGCCGTTGAAGCCCCAAACGGGGGTTGCGGGATAAGGTTCTGGGACCAACCTTGCCTGTCCCGGCGCGGGGCGCAGCGAAAAGCTGCGGATTTGCGGCTCGGCGCGCAGAGGCTTTCCGAAAGCCGTGGCGCCGATACCCGCCAAGGATGTTGCAAGAAAAGATCGGCGACTGAAACGGGAACTGATTTGGTAGGACATGGATAAACACTCTCTGATTTCACTGTACGCCGCCAAAGCAATTGCTCAGCGACGTTCATGGCCCCGCGCAAACGCCCTTTTAGGGGCGTCTGGCACGGGGAAACACACCAAGCGCAATCAAGCGCCGCGTGTCAGATCAGAGGTAGACTCGAGGAGGTTGTTTGGCCGGGGGGCCGGATATTCCGTGCCGGACGTCCATTGGCTGGATTTCATGGGCCGCGGCGGCAGCGATCGGGCTGGTACCAGCCGGAATCGAAAGAAGAGCGGCCATTCCCGCGGCATTGCACACAAAATCACAGACGGAACCCATCTTACCGACTTCCAAGCTGCCGCAGGCGTCGCAATCTTCCATCGCCATCATGCCGCCGTCCGTGGAGACCATTGACGAGGCCATGGCAATTGAGCCCGCAGACTGCGCGACCGCGCCGATGGCAAAAACCACCAGCGAGAGAATGCAGATAAGGCGCGCCCAACGTCTCATGATCTTGATCTACTACCCGCGCGATCCGAATGCCAGCGGCACAAAATCACGTTTCTTGGAACATCCAAAGATTGGCTCGTTCAAATTTTCGGACAACCGACTTGTTGCAGCGGCAACCACCTGCCTATGACCGCTGGGCAAACGCCGCGAACAGGGCAAGCGTGCGCTCGCTGACATGATGCTCGATCCCTTCCGCGTCGCGTTCAGCCGTCTCGGGGTCGAGCCCGAGGCTCAGGAGAAACCGCAAGACGATCTCGTGGCGGTGCCTGCATTCCTTGGCAAGCGCCCGGCCTTCCTCGGTCAGAAAGACCGAACGGTATTTCGCGCGAGTGATCAGGCCGTCCCGCGCCAGACGGCCAAGGGTTTTGGCGACCGTCGGCGCGGTAACGCCCATCCGGGCCGCGATATCGACCGGTCGGGCCTCGCCGTTCTCGTGGATGAGTTCGGCGATCAGTTCGACATAATCTTCCGCCACTTCGCTGCGCCGCGCTTCGCGCACACCGATGAAGGCCTCGGCGCGGGATTCGACCGCACGTGCCTCTGCCTCGGTTGATTCAAGGTTCTCATCATCCGTCATTCCTTCACCTTCGCACGATCAGGATTGACTCGTAAAGCCTGAGCGATGATTATTAGCCTATGCTAACTTTTTGCGCCGGGACTTTGACCTGCGTGTCATCTGAAGGGACCACGTCCATGCCTGTCGATACCAGCAAGCGAGGGCGCGAGGTGTCGTCCGCCGTGGAGACATCGCTGCCCACAGCGCCACCTAGCGTCGTCACGGAGCCAGTTTCGGCGTCGCGACGCGCGCTGTTGGTCGGCGGTCTGGTGGCTGCCGGCGGAGCGGCCGTGGCCGCGAGCCGCGCGCAATCCCAGGCAACGCCCGACCCGATGGCGGGGCATGCTATGCCCGGCGGGGCGGTCGATCCGTATTCGGCCCATGACAGTGGCATGGCGCATGGCAACATGACGATGGTCGGCCAGGTGGATCACGCGGGGAACGGCTTTAACCCGACGGCCATGCTGACCGACTGGGAGGTCGGCCGGACCGAGATCATGCCGGATGGTCGCACCTTGCGCACCTTTGAGGTCGAAGCCATCGACATGGAAATCGAGATTGCTCCCGGCGTGTTCTTCCCCGCCTGGACGTTCAACGGTCGCGTGCCCGGCCCCGCCCTGCGCGCAAAGGAGGGCGAACGGCTACGGATCGTCTTTCGCAACCTCGGTTCACATCCCCATTCCATGCATTTTCACGGCATTCACTCGGCGCGAATGGACGGCGTTCAAGGCGCCGGGCTGATCGATCCGGGCGAGGAGTTCGTCTATGAGTTCGATGCCAAGCCCTTCGGCTGTCATCTCTATCACTGCCACGCGCTGCCGCTGAAACGGCACATGCATAAGGGCATGTACGGACTTTTCGTGGTCGACCCTGATCCGGCGCGCCACCCCGAATTTGCGGCAATCGCCGCGTCGCGCGTGCTGGGCAGCCCGGAAAACGCCGAATGGCAGGAACTGGCGATGGTGATGAACGGCTTTGACACCAATTTCGATGGTGAGAACGAGGTCTATGCCGTAAACACGGTCGGCCAAGCTTACATGAACGCGCCGATCCCGATCGACAAGTCGCGCCCGGTCCGTATCTACCTCATGAATGCGACCGAGTTCGATCCGATCAACTCGTTCCACCTGCACGGGAATTTCTTCGACTACTACGACACCGGCACCCAGCTCACGCCGACCCTGCGCACGGTCGACGTGATCATGCAGTGCCAGGCGCAGCGCGGCATTCTCGAGTTCAGTTTCGCCGACCATGAAGACGGGTTGTACATGTTCCATGCCCATCAGGCCGAGTTCACCGAACTAGGCTGGATGGGCTTTTTCGACGTGCGGGAGGCCGGAGCATGACCGATCAGACCGAACACAGCCGCCCGCCAATGACCCGTCTGCTTCTCGTCCTCGTGCCGCTGGCCGTCATGCTGGGTGCCTTTGTCTGGATCGCCTCGCTCGATCCCTTGCGCGGCTTCAACAACGGCGCCCCCCCGGTCGAGGCGCTGACCGTCGAACGGACGATCCTCGATGGGTCGGGGATATCGCTCAGGGTGCGCGCCGGCGGATCGGAAGCGATGGTGGTCGCGCAGGTTGCCGTGGATGATGCATACTGGACCTTCACGCAGGAACCGGCGGGGCCGATTGCCCGAGGCGATGCGGTCTGGCTGCGCATTCCCTATCCGTGGGTCCTTGGCGAGGCCCATCATGTCAATCTGCTGACGAACACAGGCGCGACCTTTGGGCACGAGATCGCGGTTGCAGTTTCGACGCCAAGTCCCACCTGGGGGCAACTTCGGCTCCAGGCGGTGATCGGGGCGATCGTCGGCCTATTGCCGGTGGCGCTTGGCCTGATGTTCTATCCGGCCATGAAGGGCGTCGGGCGAAGCGGGATGAACTTTCTGCTCGCGCTGACGGTTGGGTTGCTGGCCTTCCTGCTGATCGACACCATATCCGAGGCACTGGAGCTATCGGCAGAAGCGGCCGCGATATTCCAAGGTTCTGCCATGGTCTGGCTGGCGGCGCTTACAAGCTTTCTTCTATTGATGGCTATCGGGCGCTGGCGCGGCAATCCGGAAGGCATCGCGCTTGCGTTCTACATTGCCCTCGGGATCGGACTTCACAACTTCGGCGAAGGGCTGGCAATCGGCGGCGCATTCGCCGCCGGGTCGGCGGGGCTTGGAACTTTCCTCGTCCTAGGCTTTGCCTTGCACAATGTCACCGAGGGCATCGGCATCGCCGCCCCGATGCTTCGTGCCCGGCCAACGCTTTGGACGTTTGTCGCCCTGACCCTGCTCGCCGGTAGCCCGGCCATCCTCGGAATGTGGGCGGGTAGCCTTGCCTATGCGCCGCAATGGTCGGCACTGGCACTCGCCGTCGGAGCGGGTGCGATCCTGCAAGTCATGGTCGAGGTCAGCGCCTACCTTGTACGTCAAAACGCCGACAGGCAGGCGGCGCTGATGTCACCAGCCGTACTGGTCGGGTTTCTGGGCGGCATCGCCTTCATGTACGCGACGGCGGCATTGATCAAGATCTGAGCGGTGATCGGCTGTTTCGGCCTCATGGGGCGGTCGCCCAGCTCTATAAACTGACCCCGTCTGTCCACTGGGAGATCGCAATTTTCGTGCCCCAGTTTGTGCGCCCAAGAGACTTATTCTTTCGTGCTTTCGAAATAAAGAGTTTGAGGCTAGAGCGACTAGAGGATCCCACAGATAGGTGAAAACACTGCAAATCCATCTGACTACTATTGCTGAGCCGCACGTCGAAATCGACTGTCTCATATTTTTGGTCTGTCACGATTCTGGTCCTCCGTTGAACAATCAACAGATGTTACGCACCAAAACGAGTGCTTCTTTAGAGGTGTTTCATGGCATCGCCCGCCACATGCGGAAACGCACCTGTTCGGTCACCTCGCGGATTAGACCTTGCGCTTCCATCCAAGCAAGGTTGCGCTGGACGGCGGCGCGGCTGGCACCGGTCAGGGTCTCGGCCATTGGAGCGGAGACGACGGGCCATTCGGTCAGCACCGCGCGCAATGCAGGTGGTGTCTTGCCAGAGAGCGGTGCCATCATGTTGTCCGCCCGCGCTGACCATGCCTGGATATCGTCGAGGTGCCGCATCGCGGTCAGGCATGCTGTTTCCATTCCCTCGAGCCAACGCTGCATGCGCTCGGCAGGTGGGCCACTGGCGCGCAGCCCCCCTGCCCCGCGCATAGCCAGAGGCGCAAAGATGGCCCCCCCATTCGAATTCGCGCCTTCGCTGGCGGCAATGCGTGCGGCGGTAACCGCCGCTTCCATACGGTCGCCCTGTTGCCCGAGGCCCGCAAGGCTCCAGAGGTGAAACCCCATGCAGGCGCGCGTGATCGGGTGCAGGTCGGCGGCTTGCGCCATCAGGTCAAGCCAAACGCCTGCGCGATCTGCAAAGGGCTCGGCTTCATCCGCCATGTTTTCAGGGTCACGGCGATCGAGGAAAGCGGATAGGTCCACCTCTGGGCCGGGACCGCCTGTAAGGCGCCGCACCGCCCATCCGACACGCGCGAGCGCTGCGGTGTCGTCCTGCACCCCGGACAAGCGCATGGATATCCAGAGTGCCAGCCGATCCGGGCCAATTCGGTCGCCCACAAACCAGCTGAGGTCTGCCGCCTCCATCAGCGCGAGCCTGTGCCGCCAGCCCTCCGGGCCACGCCGCAAACGATCATCCAGCGCGCCAATCCGGCCAGCCACACGGGCGAGACGGGCGGCACTGCCCGCCTCGGCGCGTCGCCACTCGTCGAGGACTGCGGTTTCACGCGGCTTTGCCTTTGGCCCGGGCAGCAGATAATCCGGCTCCACTTCCATCGGACCGGGAAGGAACCACAGGTCGTCCTCGGACGTCTCTTCAATCCCCTCCGCATCAACTAGAGGACCGTCCAATTTACTATACTGCGTAGGTACTTGAGGCTTCATATGTGCAAAATATGGCGCTTTTGCATTTTACCAAAGTGTTTTGTTAGGGTGCGCCTGCACACCCTATATAGCACGCGCGCGCGGTGGTCTGCGATATCTCTCTGATCGCGCTCAGCATATGAAAACCAAGGGGTTTTTGATTTGCAGCACCACAAAGAGCGCCCTTGCCTCTGTTTACAAACGGTCGATTGGTGACGTGATCCGCATTTGCAAAAAGCCAGAGAAAGGGAAGCCCGGGTGCCGGGCTTGAAAGGATAGAGAGAGTCTCTTCCGGGTCCGGCATGACAAGGATCCTGACCATGGCCAAGACGCGTTCGAAACCCACCACCTCAAAGAAGACCGAAGCCGCCGGATCGGCAACGCCTGACGGCGCCGCCAACATCCGGATGATCCCGCTCGACCAGCTGGAGCCGAGTCCTCTCAACGTCCGCAAGGTCGCCGCGAGCGCCAGCGATGACGCCGAACTCCTCGCCAGCATCCGCGAGACCGGCATCAAACAGAACCTGGTGGTGCATGCGCTGTCTGAGACACGTTTTGCTGTCGATGCGGGTGGGCGCCGCCTCAAAGCGCTAAAGCAACTCGCCGAAGACGGCGCCATCCCTAAGGATCACCCAGTCCCCTGCCTCGTCGAGGATGAGCACAACGCTATCCTCACCTCCGCCACCGAAAACCTCCAGCGCGCGGCGATGCATCCCGCCGACCAGTTCGAGGCGTTTGACAACTTGATCGGCGAGGGCCGCAGCGAAGACGAGATCGCGCTGAAGTTCGGCGTATCTGTCGACCTGGTGCGCCGCCGCCTCAAACTCGCCCGTGTCGCGCCCGAGATCATCGAGCAGTTCCGCGCGGGCGACCTGACCCTCGAATGCGTGATGGCCTTCACGCTGACCGACGATCATGATCGCCAACTGGCTGTCTGGAACGCGGTGAAGGGCGGCTATCACATCCACCCGCAAAGCATCAAACGCCAGCTCACCGAGACCGCGCATTCGGCGAACTCTGCCCTCGGGCGTTTTGTCGGCATCGAGGCCTATGAGGGGGCGGGCGGCATTCTGCTCCGCGACCTCTTCGATGATCGTGCCAGCGCCCATATGGAAAATCCCGAACTCCTGGAGCGCCTCGCCATCGAAAAGCTGCAGACAGCGGCCAAGACTTTTGAGGGGACGTGGAAATGGGTCGAGGTGCATCTCTCGGTGGATTACGGCGCGTTTCGCAGTTTCGGGCGGGTTTATCCGCAGGATATTGAGCCGGATCCGGAACTGCTCGCCGAGGAGGAACGTCTCACCGCGCGGGAGGAAGAACTGGCGGCACAGAATGACGGTCAGGACTGGACCGACGCGGAGACCGAAGAATATTACGCCATCGAGCCGCGCCTGCGTGAGATCGAGGTCCTTCAGCGCGATCGGCAACCTTACGCAAACGAAGATCGCGCTATCGCTGGTGTCGTTCTGACCATCGGTCATGATGGGGCACTGCGCGTCGAGAAAGGACTCGTGCGACCGGAGGATATTCCCGCTGCGCCCGAACCTGACGAGACCACCGCAGATGCGGATGGCGCCCCCTCCCCTGCCCGCCCACAGGTGACGCCGCCGACCTCCTCCACGCCGGTGCCAACCTCCGACCCTGCCGCGACATTGCGCAAGGCGGATGGGATTTCGGCGAGCCTCGCCGACGATCTGCGCGCGACGCGTCAGCATATCCTTCGGGCGCATCTGGCGGCGGATTTCGAGGTGGCGTTCGATGCGA
>NZ_JALEGT010000096.1 GCF_022763305.1 Marivita sp.
GCCTATCAAAAGCACCGAGTCAAAAAGATAAAGAAGCAATCCAAATCAGAAGGCCATTACGCTAAACTGTAGCACTTATTTTGAAGCAGGTCCTTAGCGCATAAGTTGGTCGGAAAGTTCTGCGATCACCTTTCGTTGCACCGCCAATCGTTGAACTACGCCCGCGAGAACGTACATATCTATCGTTCGACCAATGTACGACTGGATGAGAAAGATCACCGCGCTGCTGGAACCCCTGACAGACTACATCGGCACGGTGATTCAGGCGGCACGGGGCCGGCCTCGTTCCCAGACGACACCCTGATCCGGATGTAAAGCGATGGCAAGGCCGGGAAGTTCCAGACTGCTCGAATGTGGAGCTATGTCCGTGACGAACGGCCATGGTGCGGTCAGGCGCCACCATGCACCTGGTACCAGTTCAGCGAGAACCGAAAAGGCGAACACCCCGCGCCATCTCCAGGAATCCATGTCGTCCATGCAGATGGCTACAACGGGTTCAACGGTATCTTTGGCGACAATCTGGCCACCCAGCAGGCCTTCATTGCCTACGTGCAGCGCAAATTCGTCGATGTCTTCGAACGCGACGGATCGGCGATTGCCAAGGCGATCACACTATACGACAGCGGGGCGACAGGGGAAGGTTTATCACCCTGTCGCTCATTACTCAGCCTTCATCTTCAGAGAATATTGAACGGGAAGTATCTTTGGGCGTTGTCGCACAACAAGAGGCGCTCAGACATCACGGTCAATGAAGAAATGGCCGATTAATGGCTACATCTGCTGCGTCAAGCATCCGGACGACTGACCGCAGGCTTACCATCTGCTTCACCTCAAGGACATTGATAACCTCTAACACTGCATCGAGCGCATCATCTGGAAGCGCACGGCGCGAACCTTCTCTGATCGCAAACCCCAAGAGATCAGATTTGGACAGAGCCGAAAGCTGCATGGGAGGACATCGACTTAGAAATGGGGCAGGCAGACCATCTAGAGAATTTGCAGTCATCACCCAAGTGATCCAAGACATGTCGAACGACACCCGAAAATAAGGGCACGCCCATTTCGCTGCGGTAAGCCGCTCGAGGAGTGGAAGCATGCCTTCGCTGAGAGAAAATCTCTGCCCTTTATTCGAAACCACGAGACCGGCCTTTTCGACTTCATCGATTATGATGACGGGATTTGCGACACCGGTTGACATGATGCCGTCTAACGGTTTTCCTGGGCCTGCAGTGCTCCAGCCTCGCTGGGTGCCGACCACCGAAAAAGCGGCAGGCTCTCCCGTTGCTTCGATGATAGTTGTTGGAACAGACAGCTTCTCGGCGAGAAGGCGCGCCCAAAAACTTTTGCCGATTCCTGGCGGCCCTACCAATAGCAGTGGCTTCAAAAGTGGGGCGGGATCGCCGTTGCGCACAGACGCACGCATTTCCTGCCAAACGCGCTCGGTTGCTTCTGCCATCCATGGCATTTCGGCGTGGAGAGCACTTGCAATCTCATCAGCATGATGTTCTGACTCAATTGGTCGTAATTCAGCGCCGTGCCGGAGAACCTCCAGCTTCCTTCTATCCTCCTTGCTAAGGTGCGACATTCTGGTCGCGCGAGCGACTGCAGTGAGATAAGATTCTGTTCGCCGACTAATCTTCAATTGGTCTGCCTCACTCAGCATTAAGTCCTTCTTGGTCGCAACACGCGCTAAGCGCAGATTTTGAAGGTGCTGCCTCAAACGAGCCTCGATGTCGAAAGAAGTCGGCAACTCGTGGGGTGGGAAGGTGACGTCAACAAACTTGATCCGTGGCATTGGGTATCCTCTCTAATCCGGCGTGCCATTTAATCAGCAGCCAGTATCGCGCAGCGCAAAGCTGTTCGGTTGTCAGTAGGAGGATCCGGATCCCTGGCTTCGCTTTGAGTACAGATACCTTGTTCGGTCAACCACGTGGCGATGGCGACCGCTTGAAGAACAAAGATGTAAGCACCCGCTGTAAGGCCCGCGCAGAACCTAGTAATATCAGAGACTTAGTGTAAAGTGTTCAATATATACCCAACAAATGTCCGTTCTTGGGGCCTGAATGTCCCTCAATTGCCCGCATTTACAGCCTCTAGCAAAATCAATAGCTTATGCCGCAGTGGCAGAGCATGACCCGCCAAGTGGCGGCCGAAATGCCCAAAATGGCAAACTTACCCTGGGCATTTCAATAATCAACACCAACGACCCCGGCCAATTACCCGCACTTGCTGTGCCCACAAGACCCGCAGGTCATGCAGCCTTCGACCATGCGCATGTCGTACTGGCCGCAGCTGGGGCAGGCTTTGCCGCGACCGCCGGGCAGGTTGACCACCTGTGCCTGCGGATCGGATTTCAGCCCCATGCCTTCCCCCGCAAGGAACCCGATGGCGATCATGTGCTGTTCGATCACGCCGCCGATGGCGGCCAGAATCGACGGGATGTACTTGCCGTTCACCCATGCGCCACCCCGCGGATCGAAGACCGCCTTGAGTTCCTCGACCACGAAGGACACATCCCCGCCGCGCCGGAACACAGCCGATATCATCCGCGTCAGCGCAACGGTCCAGGCGAAATGCTCCATGTTCTTGGAGTTGATGAACACCTCGAAGGGGCGCCGATGCCCGCCGACAATGATGTCGTTGATCGTGAGGTAAATCGCGTGTTCGCTGTCCGGCCATTTCAGCTTGTAGGTAGCACCTTCCAATGCCTTCGGGCGGTCCAAAGGCTCGGACATGTAGATCACGTCGCCATGCGGCTGCTGCGGTTCTTCATCCGAGGATGTCACCACCTCCGGCGCGTCCGCCTTCTTTTCCTCAGCCACGGACAACACCGACCCTGTCACGTCATTCGGACGGTATGTCGTGCAGCCTTTGCAGCCGGTCTCGAACGCTTCCATGTAGACGTCCTTGAACGCCTCGAAGGAAATGTCCTCCGGGCAGTTGATCGTCTTCGAGATCGAGGAATCCACCCATTTCTGTGCCGCCGCCTGCATCTTCACATGCTCCAGCGGGGCCAGGGTCTGGGCGTTCACGAAATAGTCGGGCAACTCCCTGTCGCCAAACTTTTCGCGCCACATCTGGACGGAGTAATCGACCACCTCTTCCTCGGTCCGCGTGCCGTCCTTTTGCAACACTTTGCGGGTGTAGGCATAGGCAAAGACCGGCTCGATCCCCGACGACACGTTCCCGGCGTAAAGCGAGATCGTCCCCGTCGGCGCGATCGAGGTCAGCAGCGCATTGCGGATGCCGTGTTCGCGGATCGCATCGCGCACGTCCTCGTCCATCATCTGCATGGTGCCGGATGCGAGGTACTTTTCCGCATCGAAGAGCGGGAACGCGCCCTTCTCCTTGGCCAATTCGACCGACGCCAGGTAGGCGGCGCGGGCAATCGCGTGCAACCAGCGCTCGGTCTGGGTTGCGGCCTCGTCCGAGCCATAGCGCAGACCCAGCATCAGCAGCGCATCCGCCAACCCGGTCACGCCCAAACCGATCCGCCGTTTGGCCTGCGCTTCGGCCCGCTGCGCCTCGAGCGGGAATTTCGACGCGTCCACCACGTTGTCCATCATCCGCACGGCCGTCGCGACCAACTCGTTCAGCGCGCCTTCGTCCAGCGCCGCCGCGTCCTCGAACGGGTCCGTCACCAGCCGGGCAAGGTTGATCGACCCCAGAAGACACGCGCCATATGGCGGCAGCGGCTGTTCCCCGCAGGGGTTCGTCGCGGCGATGGTTTCGACATAGCTCAGGTTGTTGGCCTGATTGATCCGGTCGATGAAGATCACCCCCGGTTCGGCATAGTCGTAAGTCGCGCGCATGATCCGGTTCCACAGATCCCGCGCCTGCACCGTGCGATAGACTTTGCCCTCGAACACCAGATCCCACGACCCGTCCGCCTTGACCGCCTCCATGAAGGCGTCCGTCACCAGCACCGACAGGTTGAACATGCGCAGCCGCGCCGCATCCGCCTTGGCGCCGATGAACTCTTCCACATCCGGGTGATCGCAGCGCATCGTGGCCATCATCGCGCCCCGGCGCGAGCCCGCCGACAAGATCGTGCGGCACATCGCGTCCCACACATCCATGAAAGACAGCGGCCCCGACGCATCGGCGGCAACCCCTTTGACATCGGCGCCCTTGGGCCGGATCGTGCTGAAATCATACCCGATTCCACCGCCCTGCTGCATGGTCAGCGCGGCCTCTTTCAGCATCTCGAAAATGCCGCCCATGCTGTCGGGGATCGTGCCCATGACAAAACAGTTGAACAGCGTCACCGACCGCGCCGTACCGGCCCCTGCCGTGATCCGCCCCGCAGGCAGGTACTTGAAATCCTCCAGAGCGCCGTAGAAACGCTCTTCCCAGACCGCAGGCTCCGCTTCTACCTCGGCCAGAGACCGCGCGATCCGCCGCCACGTGTCCTCGACCGTCCGGTCCAGCGGCGCGCCATCCGCCTCTTTCAGACGGTACTTCATATCCCAGATCTGTTCAGCGATCGGCGCGGCAAAACGGGTCATGGCAGCGATTCCCCTCTGATGGAAGACCGACAGGATACCCTGTCAGGGAAAAACAACAATTAGTTTTGATGGGACGAAAAGACTACCACATTCGGTAGGACTTGGGGAAGACTCTGTGGATAACCCCATGAAAACCCTGTGCAGCCACGTCGCCCCTTGAACCCCCTTCTCCGACGTCTAATCTCCGCTGCAAGGGAGATCCCAATGGCAGGCACCGTCCATCTCATCAAACTCTCGGTCGGCTCGGACAGTGTCGAACAGATCGAGGATTGGCAGCAGAACCGTTCGAAGCAGCGGGTCAACGGCCAGTATTTCCACCTCACCCGCATGTGGCCCAAACGCGAGGCGGACTTGCTCAACGGCGGCTCGATCTACTGGGTGGTCAAGGGTCTGGTGCAGGCCCGCCAGCGCATCATCGCACTTGAGGAAATCACCGGCGACGATGGCATCCGCCGCTGCGGCATCGTTCTTGACCCCGAACTGATCCGCACCGCCACCGCCCCCAAACGCCCGTTCCAGGGTTGGCGCTACCTCAAACCGGAAGACGCCCCGCCCGATCTGGGCAAATCGCGCCTCAACGACGACACCCTGCCCCCCGAACTGGCGGGCGCACTGGCTGAAATCGGTGTGCTCTGACCGAACCGCACAGGTCCTCTGCGTTTCTGCACTGGCAGTTTCAGGATCAATGCATAGCTTGGGCGCACCCTCGCAGCGAACAGGAAAACCGACATGACCGACAGCTACACCCCTCCCAAAGTCTGGACATGGGACAAGGAAAACGGCGGCAAGTTTGCCAGCACCAACCGCCCCATTGCGGGCGCGACCCATGACAAGGAATTGCCGGTCGGCACCCACCCGTTTCAGCTTTACAGCCTTGCCACCCCGAACGGCCAGAAGGTCACGATCCTGTTCGAGGAATTGCTGGCAGCCGGTCACACCGGCGCGGAATACGATGCGTGGCTTATCAAGATCGGCGATGGCGACCAGTTCGGATCGGGTTTTGTCGACATCAACCCCAACTCCAAGATCCCCGCACTCATGGACCGCTCCGGCGACACACCTGTGCGCGTCTTCGAATCCGCCGCGATCCTGATGCACCTGGCCGAGAAATTCGACGCCTTCCTCGGGCCGAAGGAAAACCGCGCAGAGATGCTGAGCTGGCTCTTCTGGCAGATGGGCAGCGCGCCCTATCTGGGCGGCGGGTTCGGCCATTTCTACGCCTACGCGCCCGAACCGATGGAATACCCGATCAACCGTTTCGCGATGGAGGCCAAGCGCCAACTTGACGTGCTTGATCGGCAACTGGCCGACCGCGATTTCATCAGCGGGCCGGATTACACCATCGCCGACATGGCGATCTGGCCGTGGTATGGCGGGCTGGTTCTGGGCCGCCTCTACAACGCAGGCGCATTTCTTGACGTCGAAAGCTACACCAACGTGGTCCGCTGGGCCAAAGCCATCGACGCCCGCCCTGCCGTCAAACGCGGCCGCATGGTCAACCGTGCCTTTGGCGACCCCAGCGAACAACTGCACGAACGCCACGACGCGTCGGATTTCGACACAAAGACGCAGGACAAGATCGCAGCCGCCGAGTGACCCGCCGCAGCGCGCCGCGACAATCGGCGCGCGGATATTGCCGCATCCCAGCGCGGCCTTATCTCACGCGGCATGAAGGATGAGTTCGACAGCCGCAGCCGCGCCGTCCCCACCGGACGTGCCGCCCGTGCTGCCCGCATGGGCGGGCTGGCCGGGGGTCTTCTGACCTCCGCCGCCGCAGCCGGCGCGCGCTCGCTGTTTCAGGGCCGCAAACCGTCGCCCCGCGACATGTTCCTCACCCCGGCAAACGCCCAGCGCCTGACGCGTGAGCTTTCGCAGATGCGCGGTGCCGCGATGAAGATGGGGCAGCTTCTCTCCCTCGAAGCAGGTGATCTGCTGACCCCCGAACTCGCCGCCGTGCTCCGCCCGTTGCAGGCGCAGGCGCATTTCATGCCGCCCGCGCAGCTCAAACAGGTGCTGACCAAAGCCTGGGGCGCAGATTTTACCAAACGGTTCAAAAAATTCGACGTCCGCCCCATCGCCGCCGCCTCCATCGGGCAGGTCCACCGGGCGCAAACCCAGGATGGCCGCGATCTGGCGATCAAGGTTCAATATCCCGGCATCCGCGACAGCATCGACAGCGACCTGCGCAACCTCGCCAGCCTGATGCGCCTCTCGGGCATGATGCCCAAGGGCCTCGACCTCGCTCCGCTGTTCGAGGACGCCCGCGCGCAACTGCATGAAGAGGCGGATTACGAACAGGAGGCCCGCAGCCTGCGCCAGTTCGGAGACCTCCTGCAAGACGACCCGCACTTCATCGTCCCGCAGGTCCATGACGACCTCTCCACCCGCGACATCCTCGCGATGGCGTTCATCCCCTCCGATCCCATCGACACGCTCGAAGATGCAGACCAGACCACCCGGAACCGGATGGCGGAACGCCTGATCGCCCTGATGATGCGCGAGGTGTTCGACTTCCACCTTGTCCAGTCCGACCCCAACTTCGCCAATTTCCGCTGGCAGCCCGAGACCGGCAAACTGGTCCTGCTCGATTTCGGCGCAACCCGCCGCCTGACGCCCGACCTGGTGACCCGCGCCCGTGCCATCCTGCGCCCCGCGCTCGACAATGTCCTGCCCGGCATCGGCACCGCCCTGCGCGACCTTGGCCTGCTTGCCGACGCCCTGCCGGACAAAACCCGTGCCGAAATTCTGAGCATGGTCGAAACGGCCAACGCCCCAATGCTGCACCCGGACGGGTTCGATTTCGGCGACACATCCCTCGTGTCAGACCTGCGCGACCGGGGCATGGCGCTTGGCCGCGACCGGTCGATCCAGCACATCCCGCCGACCGAGGTGCTCTACCTGCAACGCAAGGCCGCCGGGCTGTTTCTGCTGGCGACGCGCCTGCGCGCGCAGGTCACGCTGCGCGACCTGTTCCAGACTTACGCATAACGCGCCCAAACGCGTTGACGCGTTTGGGCACTCCGTCGACGGAGTGACCCGCGCTACAGCCCCAGCCGCTCGATCAACGCCCGCAGGTTCACCCGCTCCTGATCCGTCACCTCGGCCCGCCTGCTCCGGAACAGCGTCGCCTGGCTTTCCAGAATCGGCGGTTCATTCAGGATTTTCAGGTGGTTGGCCCGCAACGTCTCCCCGGTCGAGGTGATATCCGCAATCGCCTCAGCCGTCAGGTTCTTGACCGTGCCTTCGGTCGCCCCCTGACTGTCCACCAGCTGGTAATCCGCCACGCCGCCCCGGCGCAGATAGTCCCGCACCAGCCGGTGATACTTGGTGGCGATCCGCATCCGGAACCCATGCCGCGCGCGAAACGCTGCCGCGGCACCGTCCAGATCATCCAGCGTGTCCACATCGACCCAGCAATTCGGCACTGCCACGATCAGGTTCGCATGGCCAAACCCCAAAGGCGCCAGCGGTTCGACCTTCTGATCCCACTGTACCAGCTTTTCCTGAATGAGGTCGTTGCCCGTCACCCCAAGGTGAATGCGCCCCGCCGCCAGTTCGCGCGGGATTTCCCCGGCCGAGAGCAGCACAAGATCAACGCCGTCGACCCCGTCCACCGCACCGGCATATTCGCGCTCCGACCCCGTCCGCGTGAGCGTCACGCCCCGCGCGCCGAACCAGTCGAAGGTCTTTTCCATCAGCCGCCCCTTGGACGGCACACCCAGCTTGACCGTCATGGCAGCCCCCCAAGATCAAGCACCAGATCCGGCCGGATCACGCCACCCACCGCAGGGATCTCGCGCCCCTGTCCAAGCCGCCGGGTCAGCGCGTCATAGCGCCCGCCCGTCGCGACAGGAGGCAGATCGGGCCGCGCCTCGGAATAGAAGCCAAAGACAAACCCGTCGTAATACTCCATCGACGTGCGCCCGTAGGACGCCTCAAAGGGCAGATTTTCCACATCGACGCCCCGCCGCGCCATCGCCTCGCACCGCGCCTCGAACCGGTCGAGCGCGGGCAGCAGGCCCGGCATGTCCACCGCAATATCGCGCAGGTGTTCCAGCGCGTTGGGGCAGGTTTCCGACACCGACAGCACAGCGGTGATCAGATCGACCATCTCGGCCGACATCGCCGGTTCCGCCCCATCCGCGCGCAGCGCGTCGATCCGGGTTTCGATCTCGCGTTCGCTGCGCAGCCCGATCATGACGCCTGCATCCTGCAAAGGAGCCTCCGAGGCCAGCAGCGCCGCCCGCGACGGCGGCACGGGCGCAAGCCCGGCAAAGCGTTTGACCAGCGCCGTAAATCGCGCAGGCCGCCAGATGTGGCGCATCAAGGCCGCGCGCCGGTCCTCGGTCGTGGCAAGCCCCCGCACCATCGCGATGAGGATGCCGATGTCCCCGGTCGCCGCGCGCAGTCCCAGCGGGGCGAGCACATCGGAAAACTGTCCGAACACATCCGCATCCGCCGCCGCCGCATTGGCGCCGCCGAATTCCTCGTAACCGACCTGCATGTATTCGCTGCGCCGGTCCGGGTGGTCTTCCTGCTTGCGGAACACTTCACCGAAATAGGTGTAGCTGGCCGGCAGACCGTCACCCGCCATGTGGTACTGCACCACCGGCACGGTGAAGTCCGGGCGCAGCATCATCTCGCCGCGTTCCGGATCGGTCGTCACATAGGCCCGCGCGCGGATGTCCTCTCCGTAAAGGTCCAGCAGCACCTCGGCCTGCAGCAGGATGTCGGTTTCAAACCGTGCAGCCCCTTCGGCAACGAACCCGTCGCAGATGGATTCAGCCTCGATCCGGACGCGGGACTTCATGGGAATGTCCTGCGCCATCAGGAATAGCTTTCGAGGATCTCGCGCACCTTGGACACAAGCTGATCGCGCGGCACTTCGAACTGGTTCGGGCGGTCCTGCCATTCCTCGAGGCTGGCACTTTCCGCGATCTTGGCCCCAAGGATCAGGTCCTTGATCTGCACCACGCCATTGGCCTTTTCATCCCCGCCTTCGATCACGGCAACCGGCGAATTGCGCTTGTCCGCGTATTTGAGCTGATTGCCGAAATTCTTGGGATTGCCCAGATAGACCTCGGCCCGGATGCCCGCGCTGCGCAGTTCTGCCACCATCGCCTGATAATCGCCCATCCGGTCGCGATCCATGACGGTCACCACCACCGGGCCCTGCGTCTTGCTGCCGATCCGGCCTTTTTCGCGCAGAGCGGCCAACAGGCGATCCACACCGATGCTGACCCCCGTGGCGGGGACCGGCTGGCCGGTAAAGCGCTTGACCAGATCGTCATAACGCCCACCGCCCGCGACCGATCCGAACTGCCGTTTGCGGCCCTTTTCATCAAGGATTTCAAAGGTAAGCTCGGCCTCGAAAACGGGGCCGGTGTAATAGCCCAGACCGCGCACCACCGACGGGTCGATGACGATGCGGTCCGGCCCATAGCCGCCAGCAGCCAGCAGATCAGCGATCTGCTCAAGCTCTGCCACACCCTCTGCCCCAATCGCGCTGTCACCAACCGCCGCCTGCAGATTCTCGATCGTCTGCGCCGCAGTTTCGCCTTTGGAGGTTAAGAACGCGATAACAGGCTCGGCCTGCGCATCGCTCAGGCCAACACCGTCGATATAGGCACCGGACGCATCCAGCCGCCCCTTGCCCAGCAACTCGCGCACACCGGCTTCACCCACCTTGTCGAACTTGTCGATGGTGCGCAGAACGGCGTCGCGCTGCCCCTCGTCATCAAGCCCCATCGCCTCCAGCACACCGTTCAGAACCTTCCGGTTGTTCACCCGAACGATGTAATCCCCACGCGGAATGCCCACGACCTCCAGAGTGTCCGCGAGCATCGCGCAAATCTCGGCATCCGCCGCGACCGAAGCGGACCCGACCGTATCCGCATCGCATTGATAAAACTGCCGAAACCGCCCCGGCCCCGGCTTTTCGTTGCGCCAGACAGGCCCCATCGCATAGCGCCGGTAAGGCAGCGGCAGATCGTTGCGGTGCTGGGCATAGACCCGGGCCAGAGGGGCCGTCAGATCATAACGCAGCGCCAGCCAATCACCCGCCGCGCCATCCTCGTCCTCCTGCCACGCGAAAACGCCCTCGTTGGGGCGGTCTACGTCCGGCAGGAACTTGCCCAGCGCCTCGACCGTCTCCACCGCCGAGCTTTCCAGCGCGTCGAACCCGTACCGATGATAGACCCCGGCGATCTGCGCCAGCATTTCGGCGCGTTCGGTCACTTCGGTGCCGAAATAATCGCGGAAGCCCTTGGGCGTCTGCGCCTTGGGCTTGGGGGCTTTCTTGTCTTTGGCCATGGTCAATTCCCGATCGGGCTTGCGTGTCGCGCCTCCTCTAAACGCTGGAAACCGAGGGGGCAAGCAGAGCCGCGTCACCGCTATGGGCGAAGAGGTTAACAAATAGGTAAAAGGGCCGGATCGGACCCAATGTTTCGCGCGCGAAACAATAGGTCCGGTTGCGGACCTACTGCCTCTTGCCAAGACCCGCGCCCATGCGCATCTGTTGTGCATGGATACAACCGCCCTCGAAGAACGCATCGCGCATCTGCTGCGCGTCACGGACGACCTGTCCGACACCGTGGCCCAACAGGCCAAGGAGATCGACCGCCTAACCGCGCGGGTCGAGATGCTGATGATGCGCGAAGCGGAACGCGAGGCCGAGGGAACCGGCGGCGTTGTGCTGGGCGACGAACGCCCGCCGCATTACTGATCCCGACCCCGTCAGTTGCCGCGAATATCGGTTTCGATCACTTCGCCGTCATGCAGGAGAATGGTCTTCCATTCCGGGTTTGATCCAAAGGTTTCATACACGCTGACAAAGGCCGTATCCCGCGCAAGACGCGACATGGATGACCCGCAGGGTTTGCCTGTGCCGACCCGACAAATGCGGGACTTCAGCGTTTCATAGGCCGCATCGGTGGCGGAATAGGGCTGCACCTTGGACGGCAGACCATAGCGCAGTTGCTCGTGGGTTTCAGGGCTGCCGAACATGGCAAGCGCCGCCGTGAACTGACGCACGCAACCGTCGTCAAAGCCTGTCAGATAGAACGTGTGCGGAGCAACATTGCCGGGCTGGCTGTCATAGAGCTCATAGGTCGAGCGGCCGTCGGGATAGCGTTCGACCCGTGTTCCCAGCTCGCGTGTGGACAGATCACAGACACGGGCCAGCACGCCATAGGGCAGCTGGGTTCCCTTGGCGACGATCTGATAATCCGGTGCATCCCGCGCCGGACCGGCTGATGGCGCCGGTGCCGCAACATCGTCCACCTGCCCCTCCGCAGGGAGGGCGGCAAGCTGTGTTGCATCGTCTGGCTGGGCGTCTGACTGACGGGCTCCTGCGGCGGCACGGCTCAGGAACCCAAGCAAACCGCGGCGTGGGGGCTCTGTGGCATCCTCGGATGACGCGTCGGCTTCGGTCTCGGCCACGGCGGCCACGACCACTGGCTCTTCCGTATCCGCTGTTTCGAGGCTGGATGTCGCTTCATCCGGCGCAGCCGCGTCTCTGCCGAACAGCCGCCCGAACAACCCGCGCGGTTGCGGTGCCTCGACCCTGTCGGCTTCAGTCGGACCAGTGATCTCATCGTCTGCGCGAATGTCACTCTCGCCGCGCAAGGCGGCCTGGATCTCGGTGTCGCTGACATCGGTGTCGGACAAGCGCGGCACGTCGCGCAGGGGGTCACTGGCACATCCGGCAAGCAGACTGCCAACGATCAGGATCACGGCAAAACGAAACATGTCACCCCCCAACTTGACGCCGCACCCTAGCGAGGCCCCGCACCCCCGTCCAGCCGCGCCTGCGCGACTTTCCGCCCTTGGCAGATCAGAGCTCTTCGACGTCGAGCACACCGCCCAGCGACTTGATGGCGCCTTTGATTTCGGGTGTCACGGGGAATTCGCGGGCCAGCGCCACATCAACTTCCCCCGGCAGCCCCGGCGCGTTGAGACAGCAGATGCGGATCGGCCCCTTTCCGGCCTTGGGCAACTGGTCCGCCGCGCGGGTCAGGACCGACGCCACATGCGGGACCGCGTCTGGCGCATCGACGAAGATGCGCAATCCCATGCTGACCGCATCCGCAACGGCGGACTCGACCGGCGCCACGGACCGCCCCAGCAGCTTGAGCTGGTCGGATTCCAGCGTGGCCTCACAAGTGACCATGACCTTCGATCCGGTCTCCAGATGATCGCGAGCGGCCTCGAGCGTATCAGAAAACAGCGTGACCTCATAGGCCCCGGTCGGATCGCTGAGCTGGGCAAAGGCAAAGCGGTTGCCGCGCGCGGATTTGCGCTCCTGCCGCCCCGCAACAACCCCGGCCATCTTGACCACGCAGGGTCCGTTCTGCGCCTTGGCAAGAACGTCATCCAGCGTCATCGCGCCCTTGCGCTTGAGCGCGGTCATGTAGTCGTCGAGCGGATGGCCCGACAGGTAGAACCCCACGGCCTTGAACTCTTCCGACAGACGTTCAGCGGGCAGCCAGTCCGTCACGGGCGACAGGCGCGGTTCCGGCAGGTCGTCGCCCGCTTCGCCGAACAAGGACACCTGCGCCGAAGCGCGCTGTTCGTGGATCGCCGCGGAATAGCCGACCAGCGCATCAAGGCTTTCGAACACCCGCCTGCGGTTGCGATCAAGCTGGTCAAACGCACCGGACCGCGCCAGCATCTCCAGCGGCCTTTTGCCCACGCGTTTCAGATCGACCCGTCTGGCCACGTCGAACAGGGTGACAAATGGTTTCTCGCCACGCGCCTCGGTGATCAGCTTCATCGCGTCCACACCGACGTTCTTGAGCGCGCCCAGCGCGTAGACCAGCGCCCCGTCCTGCACGTCGAACATCGCCTCAGACCGGTTCACGCAGGGCGGCACCCACGGCAGGCCCAGCCCTTTCTTCACCTCTTCGAAATAGGTGGCCAGCTTGTCAGTCAGGTGAATATCGCAGTTCATGACGCCCGCCATGAACTCGACCGGGTGGTTCGCCTTGAGCCACGCCGTCTGGTAGCTCACCACCGCATAGGCGGCGGCGTGGGATTTGTTGAAGCCGTAATTCGCAAACTTCTCCAGAAGGTCGAACACTTCCGAGGCTTTCTTGGCCTCGACGCCATTCTCTGCCGCGCCCTTTTCGAACTTGGGGCGTTCGGCGTCCATCGCCTCCTTGATCTTTTTGCCCATCGCGCGGCGCAGCAGGTCCGCGCCACCAAGGCTGTAGCCCGCCATGACCTGCGCGATCTGCATCACCTGTTCCTGGTAGACGATGATGCCCTGCGTTTCCTCAAGGATGTGGTCGATCAGCGGATGGACGGATTCCCGTTCCCGCAGGCCGTTCTTGACCTCGCAATAGGTGGGGATGTTTTCCATCGGGCCGGGACGGTAGAGCGCCACAAGCGCCACGATGTCTTCGATACAGGTGGGCTTCATGCGCTTGAGCGCATCCATCATCCCCGAACTTTCCACCTGGAACACGGCAACGGTTTTCGCGGCGGCGTAAAGCTTGTAGGTCGCCTCGTCATCCAGCGGAATCTGACCGATGTCATTCTCGGCCCCTTCGAAAGGTGCATAAAGCTCTGTCCCATCCGCCGCGATATGCAACGGGCGCCCGGACTTGAAGATCATGTCCAGCGCGTATTGGATGACCGTCAGCGTCTTGAGGCCAAGGAAGTCGAACTTCACCAGACCCGCCTGTTCCACCCATTTCATGTTGAACTGCGTCGCCGGCATGTCCGACCGCGGGTCCTGATAGAGCGGCACCAGCTCGTCCAAAGGCCGGTCCCCGATCACCACACCTGCAGCATGGGTGGAGGCGTTGCGCAGCAGCCCTTCGACCTGCTGGCCATAGGTCAGAAGCCGGTCCACTACCTCTTCCTCGCGCGCCGCCTCGCGCAGGCGCGGTTCATCCTTGAGCGCCTTTTCGATGCTGACGGGCTTGACCCCTTCGACCGGGATCATCTTCGACAGGCGGTCCACCTGCCCGTAGGGCATCTGCAACACCCGTCCCACGTCGCGCACCGCCGCCTTGGACAGAAGCGCACCGAAGGTGATGATCTGGCCAACCCGGTCCTTGCCGTACTTGTCCTGCACGTAGCGGATCACCTCTTCGCGGCGGTCCATGCAGAAGTCGATGTCGAAGTCGGGCATCGACACACGTTCCGGGTTCAGGAAGCGTTCGAACAGAAGCTGGTAGCGCAGCGGATCAAGGTCCGTGATGGTCAGCGCATAGGCCACCAGAGAGCCCGCGCCCGAGCCCCGCCCCGGCCCCACCGGGATGTCGTGGTCCTTGGCCCATTTAATGAAGTCGGCCACGATCAGGAAGTAGCCGGGAAAGCCCATGCCTTCGATGATGCCCAGCTCGAATTCGAGCCGCTTCTCGTATTCCTCGACCGGCGCGGCATGCGGGATCACCGCAAGGCGGTCCTTCAGCCCCTGCCGCGCCTGACGCTTGAGTTCCTCGACCTCGTCATCCGCGAATTTCGGCAGAATCGGATCGCGCCGGTACGCCATGAAGGCACAGCGTTTCGCGATTTCCACCGTGTTTTCAATCGCCTCGGGCAGGTCGGCAAACAGCGTCACCATCTCCTGCGGCGACTTGAAGTAATGCTGCGGCGTCAACCGCCGGCGCGGCTCCTGCTGGTCGACATAGGCACCGTCGGCGATACAGATCAGCGCGTCATGCGCCTCGTACATGTCGGATTTCGGGAAATAGACATCATTGGTCGCCACCAGCGGCAGACCCATCGCATAGGCCATCTCCACGAAGGGCCGCTCGGTCAGGCGTTCAGCCTCCGGCAGGCCGTTTTCCCCCGGATGGCGCTGCAACTCGACATAAAGCCGGTCGCCGAAGATCTCGGCCAATCGCTGCATCACCGCCTCGGCGGCACCGCGATTGCCCTGTTGCAGGATGCGGCCCACCGCGCCATCCGGCCCGCCGGACAGGCAGATCACGTCTTCGCTGTGCTGCGCCAACTCGTCCAGCGTCACATGCGGCAGTTCCCCGTCATGACGCAGGTAAAGACAGGAGTTGAGCTTCATCAGATGCTCATACCCGGTCTCGGTCTGCGCCAGCAGAACCACCGGCGCAGGCGGCTTGGCCCGCTCGCCCGGCGCAGGATCGGCAACCCGCAGGTCGACCTGGCACCCGATGATCGGCTGCACCCCGGCACCCGCCGCCGAGACCGAAAACTCCAGCGCTGCAAACAGGTTGTTGGTGTCCGTCAATGCAACGGCCGGCATGTCCTTGGTGATGCAGAGATCGGGCAACTTCTTGAGCCGCACCGCGCCCTCGAGCAGCGAGTATTCGGAATGCACGCGCAGGTGAATGAATCGGGGATCAGCCATGCGGTCACACTATGCAGGGTCCGCGGCGCTGAAAAGCCCAAGCGGTGGTCGTTGCGAGAAGAAAAGACGGTGCTTTACATTTCCGACTAAATCAGTCAGTAATTGCGCTGCAATACCTGACAAAAGGAATCAACAAATGTATGGGACAGTGATCAAGACAGCATGCGTGGCCGCCTGCATCGGCACGATGGCCGCCGCCTCGGGGCCGGGCGAAACGCACCATGACGGGACAAGCTACCTCGCAGAAGGCGTGATGACCTACGAGGTCTTCGAAGCCTCGGTCGAGCATGTCGATCTCATGGGGTGCCCGGCGGATTTCGACGCCGACGCCAATTTCTGCCGCATGACACTGGCATCGGACCTCGCCCATGTCTTCGTGTTCTCTTATGGCGGCAACCAACCGCTTCTCGCGGTAAAGAGCTACGAACTTGGCGACGGGTTCCTGCCGTTCTGATTACCAAAATCAAAAGTTAGCCACATGGCTAGGTTTTTCTTGACGCAGGCCAGCTCCTGCCATTACCTAGCCATATGGCTAACCAACTCGATTCCGTTTTCTCCGCAATGGCCGACCCGACCCGCCGGGCGGTGATCGAACGCCTGCTCGACGGCCCTGCCAGCGTGTCCGACCTGCACGGCCCGCATGACATGGCGCTGCCGTCTTTCCTCAAACATTTGGGCAAGCTCGAAAAGGCCGGTCTGGTGCGGTCCGAAAAAACCGGCCGCACCCGCATCCTGCACATCGAGGCCGCCCCCATGGTCGCCGCTGAAGACTGGCTCACCCGACAGCGCAGGCTGTGGGAAGGGCGTCTCGACCGGTTGCAGGCGCTGGCCGAAGCTCTTGAAAGGCCCAATACATGACCGCCCCCATCGCCACCTTCCGTCTGACCCGCACCATCGCAACCCCGCAAGACCGCCTCTGGCATCTGCTGACCGACAGCAAATCGCGCGAACTCTGGGGCGCGCCGTCGGACGATGCCGTATTGGTGCTCGAAACCACCGACCTGCGCGAAGGCGGGCAGGAACGCCACCGCTGCGGACCGGCGGACAATCCCGAATTCACCGTCGACACCCATTGGTATCACATCGACGCCCCCACCCGCGCCTGTTTCACCGAGACGGTCATCGCAGGCGGGCAGCGCTTCGGCGTGTCGCTGGTCACTTACGTGCTGGCGCCGGACGACCCTGCAACCACCCTCACCGTCGATGTCGCCGTGGCCTCGATGACCGGCGAGGACATGCAGGGCGATTTCGACGCAGGCTGGACCAGCGGACTCGACCGTCTGGAGCGCCTCATCCGCTCAGGAGAGCTGAAATGACCTTCAACCCGAGCACCGACCTTCAAATCGAACGGCTGATCAGGGCACGTCCCGAAACCATCTGGCGCTGCTGGGAAGAGCCGGACCTCTTCAAGCAATGGTTCACCCCGCCCCCCGTCGAAGTGACCGAAGTCGAGAACGACTTGCGCCCCGGTGGTCGCGCCTTCAACGTTATGAAACTGCCTGATGGCACCCTGATGGAAAACGACGGCTGTTTCCTGCTGGCCGACAAATACAGCCGGCTGGTCTTTACCGATGGCGTTCTGCCGGGCTTCCGCCCCGCGCCGACCCCCGCCTTCATGACCGCCGATGTCCGTCTGATCCCGCAGGACAGCGGCACGCTGTACCACGCGCTTGTCATGCACTCCGATTCGGAAAAGCGCGATGCACATGAAAAGATGGGCTTTTTCGACGGCTGGGGCACCAGCCTGCACCAGTTGGCCCAGCTCGCCGAACGCCTCTGAAACAGGCACTCGTCCCGGCGTCATCGGCATTTCAGGACAAAATCGCTTGCCAAACCGGGCCCCGCTTGCCTAGCCTCACAGCACGACAGGGATAACCCAGCGCGTTTTCTACGCCGCATCGAGGGCGCGCATATAACGGGGCATATTGGTAAGGCGGCAGGTTTTTCACATGGATATCACCTTTCTTCTGAACGGAGAGAGCGTGGAGCTGCGAGACGTGTCCCCCACGGCAACGCTGCTCGATTGGCTGCGCGAAGAGCGCGGCCTCACCGGCACCAAGGAAGGCTGTAACGAAGGCGATTGCGGGGCCTGCACGGTGATGGTCACCGATGCGCGCGGCGCACGGGCGCTGAACGCCTGCATCCTCTTCCTGCCCCAGCTTGACGGCACTGCCGTGCGCACGGTCGAAGGCATCAGCGCCCCCGACGGCAGCCTGCACCCTGTGCAGCAGGCGATGATCGACCACCACGGCTCGCAATGCGGCTTCTGCACGCCCGGTTTTGTCGTGTCGATGGCGGTTGCGCATCTCAACGGCGACCGGAACCACGACGACGTACTGGCGGGCAACCTCTGCCGCTGCACGGGCTACGCCCCGATCATCCGCGCGGCGGAGGCGGCCACCGATCAGCCCGCGCCCGATTGGCTCAGGGACACGCCCCCAGCTTCTCTGGTTCAAAAATACCTTTCGGGGGGTCTGGGGGGCAGACAGCCCCCCAGCCTCTCCGCCACGGAAACGCTGGACGAGCTCGCTGCCGCCTACGCCGCCCGTCCCGAAGCGACGCTGATCGCGGGCGCTACGGATGTGGGGCTGTGGGTCACCAAATCCCTGCGCGATCTGCAGGACGTGATTTTCCTCAACCGCTGCACCGAACTGCAGCAGATCGAGGAAACGGGCGATCACTTGCGCATCGGTGCAGGTGTCACCATGGACCGCGTTCTGAAAGCCGTCAAAAACCTGCACCCGTCTTATGCCGAGATGATCCGCCGCTACGGCTCGACCCAGGTGCGCGCGGCGGCGACCATCGGCGGCAACATCGCCAATGGCTCGCCCATCGGGGACAACCCGCCCGCGCTGATCGCACTGGGGGCCACGCTGCACCTGCGGGCGGGGGACCACCGCCGCGATATGCCATTGGAAGAGTTCTTTATCGACTACGGCAAACAGGACCGCGCCAAGGGCGAATTTGTCGAGGCCGTCACGCTCCCGCGCCACGCGCCGGGGTTGAAGGTTTACAAGCTCTCCAAACGCTTCGATCAGGACATCTCCGCCGTCTGCGGGGCGTTCAACATCACCGTGACAGACGCCACGGTCACGGACGCCCGCATCGCCTTTGGCGGCATGGCGGGTACGCCGAAACGGGCGAAAGCGGTCGAAGCCGCCCTGACCGGCAAGCCGTGGACCGAGGCCACGATCCGCGCCGCGATGGCACAAATGGCCGAGGACTACACGCCCCTGTCCGACATGCGCGCCTCAGCCGATTACCGCTTGCGGACGGCCGAAAACATGCTCCTGCGCTACTGGCACGAGGATCAGGGCATCGCGTCCAACGTGCTGGAGGTGTCGGCATGACAGTCGCAAAACCCCTACCCCATGACGCGGCGCATCTGCATGTCACCGGACAGGCCCGCTATGTGGATGACATCCCGACGCCCAAAGGCACGCTGCATCTGGCTTTTGGTCTGAGCAGTATCGCCGCCGGGCGGATCACCGCGATCAATCTCGACGCCGTGCGTGCAGCCCCCGGTGTGGTGGGTGTCTGGGAAGCCAAGGACCTGCCCAGTGACTGCGATTGTTCACCCTCGGCCCATGACGAGCCGATGCTGTCGGGGGCCACGATCCAGTACCTTGGCCAGCCGATCTTTCTGGTCGCCGCCACCAGCCACCTCGCCGCCCGCAAGGCGGCGCGTCTCGGGCAGATCAGCTATGCCGAACGCGACGCGATCCTGACCATCGACGAGGCTTTGGCCGCCGACAGCCGCTTCGAGGACGGCCCGCGCATCTGGGAAAAGGGCGATGCGGGTGAGGCCATCGACACCGCCCCGCGCCAGATCAGCGGCGTGATTGAAATGGGCGGGCAGGAGCATTTCTACCTCGAAGGCCAATCCGCCATGGCCCTGCCGCAGGAAGGCGGCGACATGGTGGTGCACGCCTCGACCCAGCACCCGACCGAGATCCAGCATAAAGTGGCCCACGCCCTGCACCTGCCGATGCACGCGGTGCGGGTGGAGACACGGCGCATGGGCGGCGGGTTCGGCGGCAAGGAAAGTCAGGGCAACGCTTTGGCGATTGCCTGTGCCGTGGTGGCCGCGGCCACCGGCAAACCCGCCAAAATGCGTTACGACCGCGACGATGATTTCATGATCACCGGCAAGCGGCACGATTTCCGCATCGAATACCGCGTCGGGTTTGATGATGAGGGTGTGATCTCGGGTGTTGAGTTCGAGCAGTACACACGCTGCGGCTGGGCGCAGGACCTATCCCTGCCGGTCGCAGACCGCGCGATGCTGCATGCCGACAACGCCTATCACCTGCCCCATGTGCGGATCGAAAGCCATCGTTTGAAAACCAACACCCAGAGTGCGACGGCGTTCCGGGGTTTTGGCGGACCGCAGGGGATGCTCGGGATCGAGCGTGTGATGGATCACATCGCGCATGATCTGGGGCTCGACCCGGTCGCGGTGCGTCGGGCGAATTACTATTCGGCAGAGGTGGAGGGGGGCGTCGCCAGTGCAGCTCGGACCAATGGCGCAGCACTGGCGACCCCCGCGCCTTCGGCGCCCCCCCGGAGTTTATCCAGCAAGATGAAGGAGCAGGACATCGCGTCACGCGGCTCCGAGGAGCTGGTGGAGAACACCGGTGCTGAGGGGGCGGTCGCGGGGCAGACCACGCCCTACGGGCAGGTGGTCGAGGATTTCATCCTGCACGACATGACGGATCGGTTGCTGGACGGCGCGGATTACGAGGCGCGGCGTGCCGCGGTGGCGGAGTGGAACGCGGGCAATGCGGTGATCAAGAAGGGACTTGCTTTTTCACCGGTGAAGTTCGGGATTTCCTTCACGCTGACGCATCTCAATCAGGCGGGCGCTTTGGTGCATGTGTATCAGGACGGCTCCATCCACATGAACCATGGCGGCACCGAGATGGGACAGGGGCTGTTCCAGAAGGTGGCGCAGGTGGCCGCTGACCGTTTTGGCGTGCCGCTGGAGATGGTGAAGATCACCGCGACGGACACCGGCAAGGTGCCCAACACCTCGGCCACAGCGGCCTCTTCGGGGTCGGATCTCAACGGTATGGCGGTCAAGGCGGCCTGTGACACGATCCGCGACCGGATGGCGAACCATCTGGCGAGCCTGCATCAATGCGACGCGCGGGATGTGGTGTTTGCGGATGGTCAGGTGCGCGTTCAGGGCGAGACCTACAGTTTCGCACGTGTCGCGCAGATGACCTATGAGGCGCGGGTGAGCCTGTCGGCCACGGGGTTCTATCGCACGCCGAAACTGAGCTGGGACCGGATCAAGGGTCAGGGAAGACCGTTCTTCTATTTCGCCTATGGCGCGGCACTCAGCGAAGTGGCGGTGGACACGCTGACCGGCGAGTACCGCGTCCTGCGCACCGACATCCTGCACGATGCCGGATCGTCGCTGAACCCCGCGCTGGACATCGGGCAGGTGGAAGGCGGGTTCGTGCAGGGCGCGGGTTGGCTCACGACCGAGGAACTGGTCTGGGATCAGGCGGGCCGTTTGCGCACCCACGCGCCCTCGACCTACAAGATCCCCGCATGTTCGGACCGCCCGGACGTGTTCAACGTCGCGCTCTGGGACGGGCGCAACCGGGAGGACACGATCTACCGCTCCAAGGCGGTCGGAGAGCCGCCCTTCATGCTGGGCATGTCGGTGTTTCTGGCCCTGTCCGATGCGGTGGCCTCCTGCGGTGACGGCTACCCGACGCTGGACGCGCCCGCTACGCCCGAACGGGTGCTGACTGCCATCGAAAGGGTGCGCGATGGCGTTTGATCTCAATGCCTTACGCGTTGCCGTTGCGGCACATGGCCGGGTTGCCCGCGTGGTAATCGCCGAGGTGCAGGGGTCATCGCCGCGCGAAGTTGGCGCGGCGATGCTTGTCTGGGACGGCGGGCAATCCGGGACCATCGGCGGCGGCGCGTTGGAGTATCAGGCCGCGCAACAGGCGTTTGTCCGCGAAGGGTTCAGCCGCCATCCGCTGGGGCCGGAGCTGGGCCAGTGCTGCGGTGGCTCGGTTACGTTGCTCACCGAAGTCTTTGACGCCAACCGGCTTGCCGACTTGGACGGCGAAACCATCATCGCGCGCGGGCCGGGCGAGATGCCTCTGGCGGTCAAACGCCTGACCACCTGCGCGCGCAATCAGGGCGTGGACCTGCGCCCGCGGATGGTGCAGGGCTGGTTTGTGGAACCCGTTGCACAGACCGCACAGCCCGTTTGGATCTGGGGCGCGGGCCATGTCGGACGGGCGCTGGTGGATGTGCTGCACCCGATCCCGGAGTTCGAGATCACCTGGGTCGACACCGCTCCCAACCGCTTTCCCGACGCCATCCCCGAGCGCGTCAGCGCCCTGCCCGCCAGCGACCCTCTGCGTGTCGTGCCGCATGCGCCGCAAGAGGCCGCGCATCTGGTTCTGACCTATTCCCATGCGCTTGACCTGAGCCTCTGCGATGCGCTTCTGCACCACGGTTTCGGATTTGCCGGGCTGATCGGGTCCGACACGAAAAGGGCCCGATTTACTTCCCGCCTTCGCAAGATGGGGCACAGTGACGCCCAAATATCTCGCATTTGCTGTCCTATTGGGCAAAAATCCCTTGGAAAGCACCCTCAGGCGATTGCCGTCGGGGTTTCCGCCCAGCTATTGAGCCTTGCAACGACCAAATCAGGTGCCCTTTGCCCGACGACCTCCTTCGCCTCGACGGCCTGACCAAAGCCTATCCCGGTGTCGTCGCCAATGACGACGTGTCCTTCGACATCCGCGAAGGGGAAATCCACGCATTGCTGGGCGAGAACGGTGCGGGCAAGTCGACGCTGGTCAAGATGATCTACGGGCTGGTGAAGCCGGACAAGGGCAGCATGACGCTGCGCGGCAAACCCTACACGCCGTCCGAGCCCAGCGCCGCGCGGCAGGCCGGGGTGGCGATGGTGTTTCAGCATTTCTCGCTCTTCGACGCGCTCGACGTGGCCGAAAACGTGGCGCTGGGGATGGAGAACCCGCCCAAGCCCCGCGACCTGGCCCGCCAGATCCGCGAGGTGTCGGAAACCTACGGCCTGCCGCTCGATCCGTCGCGCACCGTCGGCACCCTCTCGGCGGGCGAACGGCAACGCGTTGAAATCATTCGCTGTCTCCTGCAGGATCCGAAACTTCTGATCATGGACGAGCCGACCTCGGTGCTGACGCCGCAGGAGGTGGAGATCCTGTTCGAGACCCTGCGCAAGCTGAAATCCGAGGGCACGGCGATCCTTTATATCAGCCACAAGCTGGAAGAGATCCGCGCGCTTTGCGATCATGCGACGATCCTGCGGCTGGGCAAGAAGGTGGCGACCTGCACGCCGTCCGAAACCACCGCGCGCGCGATGGCGGAAATGATGGTGGGGTCCAGCTTTGCCTCACCTGCCGCCAAGGCCAAGACCCCCGGAGAGGTGCTCTTGCGGGTCGACAACCTGACCATGCCCGCGCCCGGTGCCTTCGGCACGCCCCTGCGCGGGATCAGTTTCGAGCTGCGCGCGGGCGAGGTGCTGGGCTTTGGCGGGGTTGCCGGCAACGGGCAGGACGAATTGCTGCTGGCGCTGTCGGGCGAACGCACCTCCCAGCGCGGCACGATCTGGGTCAAGGGCGCGGATGTGAGCCGCGACGGACCGGTGGAGCGCCGCGCGGTGGGCTTTCTGACCGCACCGGAAGAACGGCTGGGCCACGCGGCGGCCCCGAACATGAGCCTGACGGAAAACGCGGTGCTGACGGCGGGACGGCGGCAACGGCTCGTGAACCGGGGCTTCATCAACTGGGGTCGCGCCGACGGCTTTGCGCAGGACGTGATCAAACGCTTCGACGTTCGCACGCCGGGCACTCATGTGGCCGCGCGGGCGCTTTCGGGCGGCAACCTGCAGAAATTCGTCATCGGTCGCGAGGTGGCGCAGAACCCCGACATCCTTGTTGTCAACCAACCGACATGGGGTGTCGATGCGGCAGCCGCTGCAGCGATCCGTCAGGCGCTGCTGGATCTGGCGGCGCAGGGCGCGGCGATCCTCGTGGTAAGTCAGGATCTGGACGAGTTGATGGAAATCGCGGACCGCTTCGGCGCGCTGAACGAAGGGCGGCTGTCGGCGCTGCGACCAGTCGCGGATCTGAGCATCGACGAGATTGGTCTGATGATGGGCGGCGCGCATGACATGGAGGTGGCCCATGTTGCGGAGTGACGCCTTTGCCCGAGTAAAGTATATGGAGGCGACCGATCAAATGCATATTTATGAAAAGAAGAAGCCTGGATTCGGCGCAGCCTGCCCTGCTTCTTCTTTTTCCAAGTACGCACATTCCGACAAAAGCCAGCATGTGACGCAGGAGGGTGGCCTGTGATCCGGCTTGAAAAACGCCCGCAGCCGTCAAAAGCATGGACAGTGGCGACGCCGATCCTTGCCGTGGTTCTGACCATGATCTTCGGCGGCATCATGTTCGGCCTGATCGGCACCTCGCCGGTCGAGGCGATCCGGACGATCTTCTGGGATCCGCTGTTTCATCCTCAGTTTTCCGGGTTTTCGCGGCCGCAGCTGCTGGTCAAGGCCGGGCCGCTGATCCTGATCGCAATCGGGCTGTCGATCGGCTTCAGGGCAGGCATCTGGAACATCGGGGCCGAGGGCCAGTACATCATGGGTGCCATCTGCGGCGCGGGGGCGGGACTTGCGCTCTACCCGATGGAGTCGGCGTTGATCCTGCCGCTGATGGTGGTGGCGGGCGCTTTGGGAGGCTGGGCCTGGGCGATGATCCCGGCGCTCCTGAAGGTGAAGTTCGGAACCAACGAGATCCTTGTCTCGCTGATGCTGGTCTATGTGGCCGAAAACCTTCTGGCCTCGGTCTCCTCCGGCCTCCTGCGCAACCCCGAAGGCATGGGCTTTCCCGGCTCGCGCAACCTGTCGCAATGGTCGTCCTCGCAGAACCTCGAGCTGATCCCGAACACCGGCATGCATCTCGGCGTGCTGGCAGCGTTCATCGCGGTGATCCTCGCCTATGTGCTGCTGACGCGGCACATTCAGGGCTACAACATTCGCCTGACCGGCGAAGCGCCGCGGGCCGCGAAATTCTCGGGCGTGTCGCCTGCGCGCACCATCCTGTTCTGTCTGGGGCTTGCCGGCGCACTGGCCGGCATGGCGGGGCTTTTCGAGGTCACGGGACCGGCGGGGCAGATCAGCATCGACTTTGGATCGGGCTATGGCTTCACCGCGATCATCGTGGCCTTCCTTGGGCGCCTGCACCCGGTGGGTATCCTGCTGGCGGGGCTGCTGATGGCGCTGACATACATTGGCGGCGAACTGGCGCAGCTCATGCTGGGTGTGCCCGGCGCGTCGATCCAGCTGTTTCAGGGGATGCTGCTGTTCTTCCTGCTGGGGGTGGATGTTCTGACCAATTATCGCGTCCGGTTCGGCGCGGCGGAGGTGGCGTGATGGGATCCTGTATCCTCAAACCCGCGTTCATGGGCCTGATGATGGGCGCGATGATGCTCTGGATGCTGCATGGCTGGCTGATCGGCGAGGGCCCGGCGAACATGGTGCTCTTCGTGCTGGGGCATGTGGCCGTCGTGGCCGCCATCGCGCTGATCGCGGCACTGGGTCTGCACCGGCGCTTTCCGGGTCTGACGCGACTGACGCAGCATCGACCCAGCCTTTCGCATATCGTCATCATGCTGGGCAGCGCCGCGCTGTTTGCGCTGGTCGTCCACCTTGTGCATGGAGCGCCGACATGGACCTGAGCGCCATCAACCCCGTCCTGCTGGTCGCGTCGATCATGATCTCGGCCACGCCGATCCTGCTGGCCGCCATCGGAGAGATGGTGGTCGAGAAATCCGGCGTTCTGAACCTTGGCGTCGAGGGCATGATGATCACCGGGGCGGTGATCGGCTTCATCGTCGCGGTCAACACCAGCGCGCCGCTTCTGGGCTTTGTCACGGCAGCGGTTGCGGGGGCGGTGCTGTCGCTCGCCTTTGCACTGCTGACGCAGGTCTTTCTGTCGAACCAGGTCGCAACGGGGCTGGGCCTCACACTGGTCGGTCTGGGGTTGTCGTCGCTTCTGGGCAAACCCTACGAGGGCGTCAAAGCCCCGACCCTGCCCAAGCTCGACATCCCGCTGCTGGGCGATCTTCCGGTTCTGGGGCGGATGCTCTTTTCGCATGACATCATGGTCTATTTCAGCCTCGCGCTGGTTGCGGCGGTCTGGGCGTTTCTCAGGTTCACGCGAGCCGGGCTGATCCTGCGGGCGGTGGGCGAAAGCCACGACAGCGCGCATGCCCTGGGCTACAAGGTGATCCGCGTCCGGGTCCTCGCCATCATGTTCGGCGGGGCCTGTGCCGGGCTGGGTGGCGCCTATCTCAGCCTTGTGCGCGTGCCGCAATGGACCGAAGGCATGACCGCCGGTGCGGGCTGGATCGCGCTGGCCATCGTGGTCTTCGCCAGCTGGCGCGCCGGCCGCGTTCTCATCGGTGCCTATCTTTTCGGCGGCATCACGGTGCTGCAACTCAATCTTCAGGCCGCCGGAATGACCTGGGGGGTGCAGTACTTGTCGATGTCCCCATATCTGATAACGATCCTCGTGCTCGTTTTCATCTCGTCCAACCGCAGCCGCAGCAGTCACGATGCACCGGCCAACCTTGGGCAGACCTTCCACGCGACCCGGTAGGAAAACCGGGCGTATCCACTCAAACGGGGCGTCTGACGTCCCACCAATCGGGAGACCATACATGATCCGTAGAACCTTGCTTGCGACCGCCGCAGCCGCAGCCACGCTGGCGGCCGCCCCTGCCCTTGCGCAGGACCCGACCGAAGCCTGTTTCGTCTACGTCGGACCCATCGGCGATGGCGGCTGGACCTACCAGCACCATCAGGGCGCACTGGCCGTCAAGGAAGAGTACGGCGACAAGGTCAACATCCGCTGGCAGGAAAGCGTGCCGGAAGGCGCCGATGCCGAGCGCGTCATCACACAGATGGCGATCTCGGGCTGTGACATCATCTTCACCACGTCCTTCGGCTATATGGATCCGACCAACAACGTCGCGGCCAAGTTCCCGGACGTGAAGTTCGAGCACGCCACCGGCTACAAGCGCGAGCATCCGAACGTGTCCACCTACAACGCGCGCTTCTACGAAGGCCGTGCGGTTGTGGGCCATATCGCGGGCAAGATGACCCAGACCAACAAGATCGGCTATATCGGCTCTTTCCCGATCCCCGAGGTCATCATGGGCATCAACTCCTACTTCCACCACGCCAAGCTGGCGAACCCGGATGTGGAACTCGTGGTCACATGGGCCTACACATGGTTCGACCCCGCGAAAGAAGCCGACGCGGCGCGCGCCATGCTCGATCAGGGTGTCGACGTGATCACCGCACATACCGACTCCACCGCGCCGCTGGCGGAAATCGCCAAGGAAAACGGCAACGCGTGGGGCTTTGGTCAGGCGTCCGACATGGCAGCCTTCACCACCAACGATGACGGCACCCCGGGGCCGCGCATCGCGTCGATCATCGACGAATGGTCGCCCTACTATGTCAAGCGCGTCGGCCAGCTGATGGACGGCACCTACGAGCAGATCGACAGCTGGGCGGGCATGCCGGAAGGTGAAGTCGTGATCGGAACGATGAACGACGCGATCCCGGACGATGTGAAAGCCGAAGCACAGGCCATGATCGACGCCATCACCGCGGGCGAATACCACCCGTTCACCGGCCCGATCAACAAGCAGGACGGCAGCGCATGGCTGGCCGAAGGCGAGACCGCCGATGACGGCACGCTGCTGGGCATGAATTTCTACATCGAAGGCATCACGGGCGACATCCCGAACTGATCGGGAGACCTGCGTTCCCAGAACCACAGCCAACGCCTGGAGATTTCTCCGGGCGTTTTTTCATGACCGCGCGGACACGTCGCTGCCTGCTGCTCGTCTTGCAAAATGACAATGCCCCGGCGCGCTCCTAATCTGCCGGCATGAAGCCACAGATTCTGTCCACCTTGCCCGGCTATACCGCTGCGCTGTTCCGGCGCGACGTGATCGCCGGACTCACGGTGGCGATGGTGGCCTTGCCGCTGAGCCTTGCCATCGCGATCGCCTCCGGAGCCGATCCGGCCCAAGGACTTGTCACGGCAATTGTCGCAGGCTTCCTGATCTCGCTTCTGGGAGGCAGCCGGGTTCAGATCGGCGGGCCCACCGGGGCATTTATCGTCGTCGTCTTCGGCGTGATCGCGGATCATGGCTATGACGGGCTGGTCCTTGCAACGCTGATGGCCGGGCTGATCCTGCTGGCTGCGGGATATTTCCGCGCCGGCAGCCTGATCCGCCTTATTCCCGAACCGGTGATCAACGGCTTCACCATCGGCATCGCCATCATCATCGCGACAAGTCAGCTCAAGGATCTGTTCGGGCTGAGCGTGGCCGATGTACCGGCCGAGTTTCTGGCCAAGCTCGAGGTGCTTTGGGCGGCCCGGCCCGATTTTTCGACCGTGTCCGCGTTGGTGGGGATCGGCACCATGCTGCTCATCACGCTTTTCCGGCGTGCGGCCCCTGCATGGCCCGGACTGATCGTGGCGGTTGCGATCACCTCGGCGGTGGTGGCGATCATGGATCTGCCAGTCGATACCATCGGTTCCCGGTTTGGCGCGCTGCCGAACACCCTGCCCTGGCCGTCGATGCCGAAGATCACGCTGGGCAGGATCATCGAGCTTCTGCCCTCGGCGGTCATCATTGCCTTTCTCGCCGGGGTCGAGTCGCTTCTTTCGGCAATGGTGGCCGACCGGATGATTTCCAGCCAGCACCGGCCCAATGCGGAACTGCTGGCGCAGGGGGCCGCGAATATCGGATCGGCACTGTTTGGCGGCATGCCTGCAACCGGCGCCATCGCGCGCACAGCAACGAACATCCGTGCCGGGGGGCAGACGCCCGTGGCGGGCCTCGTGCACGCAGTGACCATCCTGATCGTCATGATCGTGGCGTCCGGACTGGTGGGCTACATGGCCATGCCGGCACTGGCGGGACTGCTGATCCTGACGGCATGGAACATGAGCGAGCCGCACAAATGGCGCGATCACATCAGGCAGCGCCGCTCCGATCTCGTCCTTCTGGTGCTGACCATGGGGCTTACGGTGCTGGCCGATCTCACCATTGCCATTGGGGTCGGTGTCGCGCTGGGTCTGGCCTTTCGTCTGCAGCGCCGGAATGCTCCGGCGTCGGATTGGTCCGAACCGGACCGGTAGTAGACTGCGGGCTTGACTCTCCGCCCCGGCTCCTGCCCCTTCGCGATCAAAACCGACAGGAGCGCCGCATGTCCCAATTTCACGAAGAGTTGAAAACCCGTCTCGTCCGCTATTGCGCCATCGACAGCCAGTCGGACATGGACCGCCCCGGCGCGCCCTCGACCGAGTGCCAGCACGACATGCTGGATCTCATGGTGTCCGAGCTGACCGAGATGGGCGCGCAGGACGTCACCAAGACGCCCTATGGCACCGTGATCGCCACGATCCCCGGCACAGCCCCCGGCCCGACCATCGGCTTTCTGGCGCATGTGGACACCGCACCTCAGTTCAACGCAACGGGAGTGAAACCCCGGGTGATCGAAGGCTACAACGGCGGGGTCATCACCTATCCCGACGATCCCGATCTGGTGCTTGATCCGACGGCATTCCCCTATCTCGCGGGCAAGGTGGGCGATGACATCGTGACCGCCTCTGGTCTCACGCTGCTGGGGGCTGACGACAAGGCGGGTGTGGCCATCGTGATGACTGCAGCCCGGCATCTGCTGCAGAACCCGGACATCCAACGCCCCACAATCCGTGTTGCCTTTACCCCGGACGAGGAAATCGGGCACGGCGTCGATCCCAAGCTGCCCGCCGATCTGGCTGTGGATTTCGCCTATACCCTCGACGGCGGCGATCTGGGCGAAGTGACCTACGAGACCTTCTCGGCCGACTTTGCCGTTGTCACCGTGACCGGCGTGTCGATCCACCCCGGCTGGGCCAAGGGCAAGCTGGTGAATGCGATCCACCTTGCGTCCAGGATCGTCGACACCCTGCCACAGGCCACCATGACCCCCGAAACCACCGATGGCATCGACGGGTTCATCCACGCGGTGGACATGAAAGGCAGCGCGGACAGAATGGAACTGCGCTTCATCCTGCGGGATTTCGAACGCGAGGGGCTCGAGGCCAAGGGCGCGCTTCTGCGGCAGGTCTGCGAGGCTATCGCAGCCACCGAACCGCGCGCGGAAATCACCTGCACCATCACCCCGCAATATCGCAACATGCGCTATTGGCTCGAGACGGATATGACCCCGGTCGATCTGGCCCGCGATGCGCTGCGCGACCTCGGGATCGCCGAAAAATCCGTGCCCATCCGGGGTGGGACCGATGGGTCACGGCTGACGGAAATGGGCGTGCCCTGCCCCAACCTGTTCACCGGCATGCAGAATGTGCACGGCCCGCTGGAATGGGTGTCGGTACAGGACATGACCCACGCCACCGATCTGTGTCTGCGGATCGCCGAGCGTGCCGCAGAGCGCGGCTAGGACCGGTCAGTCCTCGTCGTCGTCCGACCAGCGTTTCATGTAGTCGGTCTGGTACACCCCACCCTGCGCCTGCTGCGTCAGCGGCTTGCGCACCACGTAATGCAGGATCACCGGCGACCCGGCGGGCAGCTCGCCCCGTATGCGGGGCCGCACGCCGGTGTCGTTGGGGTTCGTGGTCCGTGCCGTCTTGCGCGCATGGGCCGGGCGGATCGGCTGCAAAAGCAGGTCGAGCACCTCGTATCCCATCGCCTTTTGCCAGAAGCCGTACACCATCTCCGGGGTGATCTGGTAGAACCCGTGGTTGATCCAGTTGTTGCAGGGCGAATGCCCGATCAGCACGCCCCCCGGGCGCAGCATCCGGTCGATATTGCGATAGGCGGTGGGCAGTTCAAACACATGCTCGCAGGTGCCGCCGTCATAGATCACGTCGAACCGCGCGGCCAGGTCGTCCCCAACGGGCTGGGTCAGATCGTGGATGACGCTCGCGTTCTCGAAATCCGAAAAATCGAGCGAATCCACACTGTCGAAGCCCAGCTTGGCAAAGAACGTCTCGCTGTAAGCGTTGTCCGGGTTGCGCAGGTCATCCTCGGTCAGGCCCGGCAGATGGGTCTGGATCGCCGCTTCGAAATCCTTGGCCGACGGCCCTCGTCTGCTACCGACAAAGCCCTGCCGCCCCAGCATGAGGAACGCGCCGCCCAGCTGGTGCCCCTTGACGGTTTCGATCAGCAGCGTGCCCAACGTATCCGGTATCGACATGACCTGTTCTCACCTATCACCCTTGCCCGGCACCATCCGCCGGGACCGAGGGCAATGCAACCCGCCCCAGGCCGAAGGCGCGGGACAGCGATGCGCGAAAACACCATGTGGACGAGGCGCTTAGTTGGTCTCCTGCAAGGACTGCAGATAGCCCACCAGATCGGCAATCGGTTCGGAGACAAGCACCGGCTGACCGCTGGGCAGCTTCATCGGTGTGTTCGCGACCCCTTCGAAATAGGGGCCATAGACGGGCATGGGCGACCCGTGGCTGACCAGCGGGTCGGTGCCGTCGATCCGCTTGAGCACCCGCTCCAGCGGGAAGGTGCCGTCATGCCGCGCCGACAGGGCCGTCAGATCCACGGGCTGCAACACCAGCGCACCGGCCAAAGGCCCCTGCCCCTTGGCATCCGCGCCGTGGCAGGTGGCGCAATGGGTCTGGAACAGGGCGCGCCCCTGATCGGCATCCTGCGCCATCACCGGCGCGGCTGTCAGGGAGAGAACGGAAAGGCAGGCAAGAACACGTCGCATGAGAGGGACTCCGTCTGTCTTAGAATACCCCGAGTCTGCCCCGACTGGCCCCGCGCGGCGTTGATCCGGATCAAGCCTTTTGCACTGGGCGGGAAACGGACTACCTCCCATGAAGTGATCGTTGGAGGGTTCGACATGCGCGCTGTGGTCCTGTCTATCTGTCTTCTCTTTGCCGCGCCCGCGATGGCGCAGGACACCGATCTCGAACTGGTGCTGCTGGCGGATGCGTCCGGCTCCATCGACCAGCGCGAGATCGACTTTCAACGACAGGGCTATGCGCAGGCGATCACCGACCCCGAGGTTCTCGCCGCCATCGCCAACACCGCCTATGGCTCGATTGCCGTGACCTATGTGGAATGGGCTGCCAACACGGCGGTGGTCGCCGACTGGATGAAGATCGACGGGCCGGAAAGTGCTGCGGCCTTCGCCGCCGAATTGCTCAACAAACCGCGTCAGGCCTATGGACGCAATGCCATCGGTGCTGCACTGCTCGACGGGTTGCGGCTGATGGAGACGAACCAGTACGACGGCTGGCGGCGGGTGATCGACTTTTCCGGCGACAGCGTGCGCAGCTATTCCGGACCCTCGATTGCCGAAGCGCGGGCAACGGTGGTGGCTGCGGGCGTGACGATCAACGCCCTTCCGATCCTGCGCCCCGACGATCCCGGCCGCGCACAGGGCGGACTCGAAGCACAATACGAGGCGCAGATCATCGGCGGATTGGGCGCGTTTGTGGTGACGGCCGAAAACCGCGAGTCCTTTGCAGAGGCGGTGAAGCGGAAGCTGATCCTGGAGATCTCGGGCGAGATGCCGGGGCAGGACGTGGCGGAGGTGGAAAGGCTCTTCGAAGAGCCTTAGACCGCGATTTCGAAATCGCGGATCAAGCGTCTTCGAAGACGCTTCACTCGTCCAGCGACCCGTGCACAGCCAGCAGCGTCAGTTCCGCCTCCTGCGGTTCAATCACCCGGAAACTTTCCTTCACTCCGGCCTCGGTCAACTCGCGGCTCACCGTCAGCAGGGTGTTGGGCGCGTGTTCGTCACACAACTCTGCCATATGCGCGATCTCGGCTTCGGCCACCGGGCGCGCGGCCTCAACGGACGGCGCGCCGTAGATGTCGACGAAATGCTGGGCAAGGCCCTGCACCAAAGCGGCGTGCTCCACCGGCTCCATCTGCGTCACCGCAACAAAGCTCACCCGGCCAAAGGTCTCGGCCCCGAGCCAGCCATTGGTGAAGGCCTGTTTCGCGCGGCCCTCAAGATCGGCCTCGGACCAGTTGGAAAACTCGAACCCGCCCGAAATGCACCATTCCCCGGTGCGGGCCGGGGAATGAAAGACGCGCTGGTCGCTTTCGTCGAAATGGATGGCGCGGGCCAGTTTCATGAACGGATCTCCAGAAGGTCGGTCACGGGCAGCAGCATGGTCTGCCCGTCGGTCCGAAGCAAGAGGCCAAGCTTTTCGTCCAGTCCGAGGAAGTGCCCGCTCTTGCCAAGGAAGGTTCCGTCCTGTCCCATCCCATGTGCCAGGCCGGACCATTCGGCGTGCAGCGGGCCCATGCCCTCATCCTCCCACCGGCTGATCCAGTTGAGCAGATGCCGCGACCAGCTTTCCAGCAGATCAGTCGGGGTCAGGTCGCCGCAGCCTTCGCTCATGAGGTCGGTCTCGTCCGGGGTTTCCCCACCGGCCACATTGGGCCGGGCAAAGACGAGATCAAACCCGGTGACCAGCCAGCCCGGCTCTGCGGTGCTGTCCGACGTGTCCGTCGCCCCGCGAATGGACCCGCAGAGCGCGCCGTTCACCCGGATCGGCCCATCCCAACACAGATGCACCGCTAGTTCGGACGGGCCCAGCGCACCCAGCGCGTTCTGCAGCGCAACCCCGGTCAGCGGCAGCATCGCCGCCGCGTCGGCCAGCGGCACTTCGGGGGCCAGCACGATGGCCGCCTGCAACCGCTCGGGCGTCACGTCATAGAGGATCGTGCCCGCATCACAGCCCCGCGCCGCCTCTGAGCACGCCGCCTCGAACGGGTCGGCCCCCGCCGCGTTGATGCCCTGCATCAAGGGCGGGAACACCGGACCAGAGGTCATGCCTTGCCAGCAGAGATCAGCGTGCGGGCCAGATCGCGGAACGCCCCGGCCTGTGCGCTGTCGGGTTTCGACACGACGATCGGCGCGCCGCCGTCTGCCGCTTTGCGGATGTCCAGATGCAGCGGGATTTCCGCCAGCAGAGGCACACCCAGCTTGGCCGCTTCCGCCGCAACGCCACCATGGCCGAAGATGTGCTCTTCATGGCCGCAGTTCGAGCAGATATGCGTCGACATGTTCTCGATCAGGCCGACAATCGGCACGTTCATCTGGTTGAACATGTCGATCCCCTTGCGCGCATCCAGAAGTGCGACGTCCTGCGGGGTGGAAACCACCACCGCGCCATCGACATGCGCCTTCTGCGACAGGGTCATCTGCACATCCCCAGTGCCCGGCGGCAGGTCCACCAGCAGCACATCCAAGGCGCCCCATTGCACCTGCATCATCATCTGCTGCAACGCCCCCATGAGCATCGGCCCGCGCCAGACCACCGCCTGACCTTCGTTCACCATGAGGCCGATGGACATCATGGTCACGCCGAAATTGCGCATCGGCAGGATCGTCTTTCCATCCGGGCTGGCAGGACGACCGGACACACCCAGCATCCGCGGCTGGCTTGGGCCATAGACGTCGGCATCCAAGAGACCGACCTTGCGACCCTCGGCCGCCAGCGCACAGGCGAGATTCGCCGACACGGTGGATTTGCCGACGCCGCCCTTGCCCGAGGCAATCGCGATGATCCGGTCCACACCGGGGATCTTCTCGGGGCCTGCGGGTTTCGGCCGTGCGCCACCTTTCAGGTCAGGCGGAGGCTTCGGTGCGGAATGCGCGGTCATCACCGCCGACACGCTCTTGGCGCCCAGCGCCCTGACCGCGTCCTCTGCGGCCTGACGCACCGGGCCATAGGCATTGGCCTGATCCGGCGCGACCTCGACCACGAAGCGCACCGCGTCGCCATCCACATTCAGGGCGCGGACAACACCCGCAGCCACGATATCCTGTCCCGAAACCGGATCGGTCACGGCTTTCAGCGCGGCCAGAACCGCGTCACGAGTCAGTGCCACGTCAGTCCTGTCCCTTGATCGTTCCGGTGACGACATGTTCGAGATCGAGCCCGTCGATCGTCAGCACCATTTTGGCTTCGAATGTCTTGCCGCTGGTCTCGGCATCGCGCATCGCCTCTTCGATGGCCTGCTGGGACGTCACCCCAACCTGCTTGAGGAACTTGCGCATCGACATGTTGAAATCATCGCTCATCGGTTGTCTCCCCTGTGGCTCCATCCGCTCCCCGCGAGCTAGAGCGTTGACGGGTGTAAGCCAGCACCTTTAGGCTTTCAAGCAAGGAGGAGGCCCCAATGACCGCAATCCCGATCCTGTCGCGCGCCACGTTTGCCCTTGGGCTTGTGCTGACCGGTGCCACCGCCCTGACTGCACAGGAAGACAAGACCTTTACGCTGGCTGCCCCCGACGCCTTGGCAGAGAGCGGGTTGCTCGGATACATCCTGCCGCGCTTTTCGCTCAAGACCCAGACGCGGATCACACTGGCGGGTCCCGACGCGGTCGCGGATGCGCGGTTCGGCGACACGGGAATGCTGGCCTTCGAGGGGCTTGGTACGGTGTGGCGGTTCGACAGCGGCACGGACCCGGACGCCCAGCGCTTCGCCGACTGGCTGCGCTCGGATGTCGGGCGCAACACGGTGGACAGCTACGCGGTTGAGGGCGCCGCGCTGTTCACCTCCGAGGTCGAAGTGACACAGGTGGTCGTCGAAGTCAGCTATGACGGAGATGCCCAGCGCGGCGAGACCGCGTCGCTTGCCTTCTGCGGGCGCTGCCATGTGGTGAGCGAGAAGAACCGGATGAACTCCATCGGGTCGACGCCATCCTTTGCCGTGCTGCGGACACTGACCGATTGGGAATATCGGTTCCAGGCCTTCTACGCACTCAATCCGCACCCGGCCTTCACCCAGATCGCGGACGTGACCGACCCCTTCGATCCATCGCGCCCGTCGCCGATCGCGGCGGTCGAGATGACGCTGGACGATCTGGAGAACATCATGGCGTTCGTGCAGGGGATCGCGCCTGCGGATTTGGGCGGGCCTGTCCAATCCCTACAGGATTGAGGCAGAACGCCCTTGGCAGGGCGTGCCACCGCGATTTCGAAATCGCGGCAAGCGCGGTCGAACGCGCTTGCCCGCTCAATGATCCTTTCGCTTCGAATAGGGCGAGTCGGTCAGGTAATCATCCGTCGTGCGCGGGATGCGCGGCTCGCCCAGCGCAAACGGGTTGTTCTGGGAATGATACTGCGCCTGGATCCGGCAATTGTCGCACATCTGGATCATCTTCGCCGCATCGCTGGTGGCGAACATGGAGTGCTTTCCCGCCAGTTTCTCGGTGATCTTCTCGATGGTCGATTTCACCCCGAACAGCGCCCCGCACTCGATGCAGGCGAAGGGTTCCTCTTCGTTCAGCACCACCTGGCTGAACGCCGCATCGGTGAGGTTCATGCGCGGCTCCAGCGTGATCGCGGTCTCCGGGCAGATCGTGGCGCAGATGCCGCATTGCAGGCAGGCGTCCTCCTGGAACAGCAGTTGCGGCAGGTCCGGGTTGTCGCCCAGCGCGCCCGAGGGGCAGAGCGACACGCAGCTCAGACACAGCGTACAGGCGTCCTTGTCCACCAGCACCGCCCCGTAGGGCGCGTTCTGCGGCAGCGACAGAATCTCGGCCTCGGGGTTCAGAGACTTGGCCGCGACGCGGGCCACCTGACGGCGGGTGCCGATGGGCAGGCTTGGCGAGGCCACAGGCTTCGGAACAGCGTCCCCGTAGAGATGATCGCTCAGCGCGTCGGGATCGACCATGTCGATCACCTGGACCCGCCCTTCACCGGACAGGGCATTCGCCAACATTGCCTCGTGCTCCGGCGTGTCCCGTTCGGTGCGCGGGGCCAGCAGCACTTCGACCGACGCAAATCCACAGCTCAGCGCCGCCAGCATCTCGGCGTGGCCAAAGGCGGCAAGGCTGTCCATCGCAAAGGGAATCACATCTGCAGGCAGGCCCCGGCCAAAGCGCGCGGCGAGGCGGATCATCTCGCCCCCATGATCGGCATCATGCACCAGCAGGCGCGGGGCAATCCCTCCCGCCTTGCGATAGGTGGAGGACAGCGCATCCAGCCGCCGGAACACGGCAGACACCGGCGGCGCGTCATAGGCGATGGCGCCCGACGGGCAAAGTGCGGCACAGGCCCCACAGCCCGCACAGATCATCGGGTCGATGGCGACGTGATCCCCGTCCGAAGTGATCGCCCCGGTCGGGCAGATGTTGAGACATTTGGAACAGCCGGTCTGTTCGGCACGGCTGTGGGCGCACAGCGCCGGCTCCAACGCGATATAGAGCGGCTTTTCAAACGTGCCGACCATCTGGACCGCTTCGGCCAGCAGTGCCGCCACCGCTCCGGGCTGGCGCGGATCGGCGCGCAGGTATCCTTCGCGCTTGTGCGGCGCGGGCACGAAGGGTGTGTCCCCGGTGAGGTCGATCACGAGGTCGCATTCGGACACGGCGCCGTCCTTGGGCGCGCTGAAGGTGAACGCCCCACGTCCGCCCGGCAGAAGCTGCGCAAAACCGTCGATCCGGACGTCGAACTGCCCCAACGCACCGGTCAGGCTACGCACACGCCCTCGCACCACGTCGAACCGGCGGTCCATCGGAACATCGGACGAGTCGGTCTGCAGAACCGTCACCGCCAGGGTTTCGCAAAGCTGTTCGGCGGCAGGAAACGCGGCGTCGCCCGCGCCCACGATCAGGCAGGTGCCTTCGCTGACCACATCCACCACCTTGGGCGCGGGCAAGGTCAACACCGCTTCGGCCGCGAGCGCCGCCTGTTTTGGTCCGGCCTTGGCCGCTTCGTCGCTCCAGCCGGCGCGGTCGCGGATATCAACGAGGTTTGGCGCGTCGATGCCCAGCTCTTCGGCCAACATGTCGAAGAAAGCACCTTCCTGCGCGCAGGCGATGATGACGTCGCCTGCTTCCATCGCCTTGGCGGCGGCCTCGGCCTGCGTGCCGCAGAGATTGGTGTAAACCTTTGACGGATCGAGCGAAGTTGCCGCGTCGATGGCGCTGGCGTCAACGGTCTGACTGCCGAGGCAGTCGCAAAGAAGCAGTCTGGTTCCCATGTTGGCCCTTTCGCGGCACGCGCCGGCGTGGTCTCTCGGTGAGGGTGTGATATTTTGACATAACCAAGGGCTATGCTAGGCAGATGTCAACCGCGCCCGTGAGGCTGGACGAGGGAGGACATGCGTTTGACCAACACAGACACCCGTTCCATCGAGATGCCGGTGGGCGTTGTGATGCAGCGCCGCCCCGGCGTGACCCGATGGCAGAAATGGGCCTACTCGACCGTGGCTTTGCTGCCCGGTGCGGGGCCTGCGCATTGGAAACTGTTGCGCGAAGACGGCGACGTTTCCGAGTTCCATGTTGGCACACGCAGCCTCACCCTGTGGCGCACCGATGCCGAGGCCTATCGCATCGGGCTTTCGGAAAAGACGGTCTGCGCCTATGTGGTTCTGCAACCCGGCGAGGACGACTGGCCCTACAAGGTCAAGCTGATCACGGCGAACCCGCATGAGGCGATGCAATATGCCGATGGCGGCGAGGACCTTGTGGAAAAGGTTCCGATGCCCCCGGCGCTTGTCGCTTGGGTGCAGGAGTGGACCGACCTTCATTTCGTGGAAGAGCCCTTCGTGAAGCGCAAGCGCAAGCGATATCATGAGGACAAGGCCGAGGACGGGATCGGCGACCCGCGCATCGCGCAGGCCAGCGATGTCTATCGTGCGCCGTCCAGCGCCCGGCAGGCGCGCAAGCCATGAGCCGGGGCGCGGATTTCTGGTCGCGCCGCAAGGCGCGGGTGCAGGCGGAAGAGGCCGAAGAGACCCGCAAGGCCGAAGCGGCCGAGGTCGAAGCCAGGCAGAAGCAGCTTGAAGACAAGACCGATGCCGAAATCCTTGAAGAATTCGGCCTGCCCGACCCGGACAATCTGGAACCCGGTCAGGACATCGCGGGCTTCATGAACAAAGCGGTGCCCGAACGTCTGCGCCGCCGGGCGCTGCGCCAGCTGTGGCGGCTCAATCCGGTGCTCGCCAATCTGGACGGTCTCAACGATTACGACGGCGATTTCACCAATGCCGCAACCGATGCTCCGGGGGTCAAAACGGCCTACCAGGTGGGCAAGGGATTGCTGCGCCATGTGCAGGCCCTCGAGGCGCAGGAGCGCGCCAAGACGGCGGCGGCCCGTGGGGAAGACATTGATACCCCAGAGAATCTGTCGGAAATCGCCGACTCCGATGCGCTTGGCGAAGAATTTCCGGAAAACGAGCCGCTTCCGGAAATTATGCAAAGGGGTGCAATTTCTGCACCTGCATCTACGACCATAGTCGAAGGCCATCCGAACGAGGACGAATATGCCAACGGCACACCGTTGGATACAGTAACGAGGGAACCGACGCGTCCACGCCGGATGCGCTTCAGAACGGAGAACGAGACAGGATGACGATGAGCGCGGCTCAGACCTCGCCAACGGTGTCGGAAGAAGACCGCCTGCGCGCGGATCTGTACAACTTCCTCGGCCTAATCCTGTCGGCGCCTCCCGATGAGTTCTTGCTGGCCCAGACCGCAGGTCTGTCCGGTGACGACACGGAGCTTGGGCAGGCGATCACACGGCTTGCCGGGTGCGCCGCGACAACAACTCCACAGCAGGCCGAACGCGAATTCAACAAGCTGTTCATCGGCCTCGGTCGGGGTGAGCTGCTGCCCTATGCCAGTTTCTACCTGACCGGGTTCCTGCACGAAAAACCGCTTGCCGTTCTGCGCAGCGACCTTGCCGCGCGCCGGATCGAGCGCGCGCCCAATGTCTATGAACCCGAAGACAACATCGCCACGCTGATGGAAGTGATGGGCGGTCTGATCGTCGGGCGCTTTTCGACCCCGTCCTCGCTCGAAGATCAGAAGCTGTTCTTCAACCGGCACATCGCGCCGTGGGCGGGCCATTTCTATGCCGATCTGGAAACCGCGACTTCGGCGATGCTCTACAGCGCCGTGGGATCGGTCGGAAAGGCTTTCATGCAGATCGAACGCGACGCGTTCAGACTGACCCCGGCCTAGGCCGGATCAAGACCGGGCGGGCCACCGCCCTTTCGCGGCCGATGCGCCGCATCAAACAGGAAGAAGGGAGGAACCTTCCATGACCGAGAAAACCGAGGCGGCATCCAGCCGTCGTGATTTTCTGAAACTGGCAGGCACAGCAGCACCGGCTGCCGTGGCGGCAGTCGCGGTTTCGGGCACCGAAGCCGAAGCGGCGGAAACTCCGGTGGCCAACGGCCGCATGCAGGACACCCCGCATACCCGCGCCTACCTTGCCAGCGCCCGTTTCTGACGAAACGGACCAACCCAGACTTCCCTGACCCGACCGGGATGTGACCGGTCGCAGGATGCAACCCCGCCAACGGCGCGCTGCGCCAGGTAGCTTGAAAGGGACACCATGCTCAGAAAGAAAACCGGAGGGCTGACCCGGCGCGCTGCGCGGACAGGCCTGATTTCGGAAATCTCGAACAAATCCGTCGACCGACGCGCCTTCCTGCGCGGATCGGGCCTTGCCATCGGCGGTCTCGCCGCGATCAGTGCCACGGGCGGCACGGTCACGCAGGCGAGCGCGCAATCCGCCGTCAACAGCGCCGTCCAGACCGTGAAATCGGTCTGCACCCACTGCTCGGTCGGCTGTACCGTTGTTGCCGAAGTGAGCAACGGAGTCTGGATCGGGCAGGAGCCCGGCTGGGACAGCCCGTTCAACCTTGGTGCGCACTGCGCCAAAGGGGCCGCCGTCCGCGAGCACGCCCACGGTGAACGCCGCCTCAAGTACCCGATGAAGAAAGAGGGTGGTGAGTGGAAGCGCATCAGCTGGGAGCAGGCGATCAACGAGATCGGCGACAAGATGCTTCAGGTGCGCGACGAAAGCGGCCCGGATTCGGTCTACTGGCTCGGCTCCGCCAAGCACAATAACGAACAGGCCTACCTGATGCGCAAGTTCGCGGCCTATTGGGGCACGAACAACATCGACCACCAGGCGCGGATCTGTCACTCGACCACCGTTGCGGGCGTTGCGAACACATGGGGCTACGGCGCCATGACCAACAGCTACAACGACATCCACAACAGCCGCGCGATCTTCCTGATCGGTGGCAACCCGGCCGAAGCGCACCCGGTGTCGCTGCTCCACATCCTCAAGGCGAAAGAGCAGAACAACGCACCGGTCATCGTCTGCGACCCGCGCTTCACCCGCACGGCCGCGCATGCTGACGAATATGTCCGCTTCCGTCCCGGCACCGACGTGGCGCTGGTCTGGGGTATCCTGTGGCACATCTTCGAGAACGGCTGGGAGGACAAAGAGTTCATCCGCACCCGTGTCTGGGGCATGGACCAGATCAAGGAAGAAGTCGCCAAGTGGAACCCCGAAGAGGTCGAGCGCGTCACCGGCACACCCGGTTCGCAGCTCGAGCGGGTGGCCCGCACGCTGGCCAACAACCGTCCCGGCACCGTGATCTGGTGCATGGGCGGCACCCAGCACACCAACGGCAACAACAACACCCGCGCCTACTGCATCCTGCAGCTTGCCCTTGGCAACATGGGCACCTCGGGTGGCGGCACCAACATCTTCCGCGGCCATGACAACGTGCAGGGCGCAACCGACCTGGGCGTTCTTGCCGACACCCTGCCCGGCTATTACGGCCTGGCTCCGGGATCGTGGGCCCACTGGGCGCGCGTCTGGGAAGAAGATCTGGACTGGCTGAAGGCCCGGTTCTCGCAGGAAACCGTCGGTGAGACACCGATGATGAACCTGACGGGCATCCCGGTATCGCGCTGGATCGACGGTGTTCTGGAAGACAAGGAAAACCTTGATCAGCCGGACAACACCCGTGTGATGGTTCTGTGGGGCCATGCGCCCAACTCGCAGACCCGTCTGCCGGAAATGAAGACGGCGATGGAAAAGCTCGACACGCTGGTCGTGATCGATCCTTTCCCGACCGTGTCCGCCGTGCTGCATGACCGCACCGATGGCGTGTACCTGCTGCCGGCGACCACGCAGTTCGAAACCCGGGGCTCTGTCACCGCGTCGAACCGCTCGATCCAGTGGCGCGATCAGGTCATGGCACCGATGTTCGAGTCGAAGACCGACCATGAGATCATGGCGCTCTTCGCGCAGAAGTTCGGCTTCCACGACCGCATCTTCCGCAACATCGCGATGGAAGATGACGGTCTGACCCCAGTGATCGAAGACCTCACCCGCGAGTTCAACCGCGGCATGTGGACGATCGGCTATACGGGTCAGTCGCCGGAGCGGCTCAAGCTGCACATGGCGAACCAGCACACCTTCGACCGCACCACGCTGCGGGCTGTGGGTGGCCCCGCCGATGGCGACTACTACGGCATGCCGTGGCCCTGCTGGGGCACGCCCGAGATGAAGCATCCGGGCACAGCGAACCTCTATGACATGTCGCTGCCGGTCTCCAAAGGTGGTCTGACCTTCCGGGCCCGCTTCGGCGTCGAGAAGGACGGCGACAACCTGCTGGCCGAGGGCGTCTATTCGCAAGGGTCGGAAATTCAGGACGGCTACCCCGAATTCACCATGCAGATGCTGATGGATCTGGGCTGGGACGGCGACCTGACCGCAGAAGAGCGCGCGGCAATCGACGCCGTGGCGGGTCCGAACACCAACTGGAAGACCGACCTCTCGGGCGGCATCCAGCGGGTGGCGATCAAGCACGAATGCGCGCCTTTCGGCAACGCCAAGGCCCGTGCCGTCGTGTGGACCTTCCCGGATCCGGTGCCGGTGCACCGCGAACCGCTCTACACCAACCGCTACGACCTCGTGGCCGACTATCCCACCTACGAGGACAAGAAGTTCTGGCGTGTGCCGACGATGTACAAGTCGATCCAGGCCAAGGATTTCTCGGCGGATTACCCGATTGTTCTCACCTCGGGCCGGCTGGTCGAATACGAGGGCGGTGGCGACGAGACACGGTCGAACCCGTGGCTGGCCGAACTGCAGCAGGACATGTTCATCGAGATCAACCCGCGCGATGCCAACAACCTAGGTGTGCGTGACGGGGCACAGGTCTGGGTGGAAGGCCCTGAAGGCGGCAAGGTCAAGGTCATGGCCATGCTGACGGAACGGGTTGCTCCGGGTGTGGCGTTCATGCCGTTCCACTTCGGCGGGCATTTCCAGGGCGAAGACCTGCGGGGCAAGTACCCGGAAGGTGCCGACCCCTATGTGCTGGGTGAATCGACCAACACCGCGCAGACCTACGGGTATGACTCGGTGACCCAGATGCAGGAAACCAAAGCAACGCTTTGCAAGATCATGGCAGCGTAAGGAGGAGAAAAAGACATGGCACGCGCTAAATTTCTAGTCGACGCCGAACGCTGCATCGAATGCAACGCCTGCGTCACGGCCTGTAAGAACGAGCACGAGGTTCCTTGGGGGATCAACCGCCGGAAGGTGGTCACGATCAACGACGGCAAACCCGGCGAACGCTCGATCTCGGTGGCCTGCATGCACTGCTCGGACGCGCCCTGTATGGCCGTCTGCCCGGTGGACTGCTTCTACCAGAACGAAGAGGGTGTGGTCCTGCACTCCAAGGACCTCTGCATCGGCTGCGGCTACTGCTTCTACGCCTGCCCCTTCGGCGCACCGCAGTACCCGCAAGCAGGCAACTTCGGGTCGCGCGGCAAGATGGACAAGTGCACTTTCTGCGCCGGTGGCCCGGAAGAGAACCACTCCACCGCCGAGTTCGCCAAGTACGGCCGCAACCGCATCGACGAAGGCAAGCTGCCGATCTGTGCGGAAATGTGCGCCACCAAGGCCCTGCTCGCCGGGGATGGCGACGTGGTGTCGGCGATCTACCGCGAGCGCGTCGTGGCGCGCGGGTTCGGCTCGGGTGCATGGGGCTGGGGTACAGCCTACGACCAGAAAGACGGCTGATCCGTTCAGGTCCCGTCAGCAAGACATCAAAAGCCCCGGAGATCGCTCCGGGGCTTTTTCGTTGCGGTGCGCCGGGCGCAAGCCGAATCAACGCAAGTGGCACCGGTCGGGTGTTCTCCCGCCGGGTGGTTCTGGTGCAGGCCGGGCCTTAGCCCGGCATTTGGTCATAAGGAAAGCAGCGGCGCCGCCCCGTGGGCCTGACGGTTCTCTCGAGTCCGCGATTCAACGCGCGACCTGTGCTCTGGGTCTCAGAGCCTTGCAAGACCGGTCTCTCATGGTCAGCCTTCCGGCATACGAGAGAACTATCAGTATCGTCTGCGCGGCATGGGAGTGACCCTTCCCGCTCAAAAGCTTTTGTGGGCGTGGGTATCGGACGCGTGGGTTAAGAACCGGGAAACGGACCGTGCGGCGCGCGGTCTTTCGAAAGACCGGGACGACGGCTTGAAACCGTGTCACACGCGCGTTCGAACGCGCGTTTTCACAGAGCCTGCGAAGGCTCTGACCCGCATTTTCGAACATGCGGCCGCAGCTCAAAGGTCGAGATCCACC
>NZ_JALEGT010000097.1 GCF_022763305.1 Marivita sp.
CTAGGGCGCCTTTGGGCAGCCTGCGGGCATGACGTCACCTTTGCCTATTCCCGCGACGCCAGGCGTCGCGCGCAAATGGCCGCGGCGGCCGGTGGCACCTCTGGCACGATCGCCGAGGCCGTCCACGATGCCGACGCCCTTCTCCTTGCCTTACACTGGTCGAGAATCGCCGAGGTTGTGGATCAGGCCGGCGATCTTTCGGGAAAGGTCGTTCTGAACTGCTGCGTGCCACTGGACGAGGCGAATGAGAACCTCGTCGTCGGCATGACCACCTCCGGCGCTGAGGAGCTGGCGCGCCTTCGCCCTTCGGCGCAATGGGTCTCGTGCTTCAACACCAACCCGTCCGAGAGCTTCGAGCCGGTGTTCCGGCGAAAGGGACAGTCGCCCGCGCCCTAGGTTCTGACATGCAGCAACCACAAAGGCGCCCAGTCGGTGGCGGCGGACCTTATCCGGGACATCGGCTTTGATCCGCTCGATTGCGGCCCGCTGCGCAATGCCCGCTTCATCGAACCCTTTGCCATGGCCACCGTCGAGCTGGCCTACGTCCAGCCCGGTGGCCCCGCGCTGACGTACCGTTTTGACAAGCTGCCCTAAGGGCAGGGAAAGGACCCATCATGAAAGTCATCAAGTCCGGCACCATTCCGTCCAACCCCGGTCCAGCGGATTACTTCACCGGCACCGTTCGCATCGACCCGCTGTTCCAGGCCGGAGAGCCGGGGCGTACCAGTGGCGCGCATTTCACCTTCGAACCCGGCGCCCGCACGGCTTGGCAAACCCATCCCGCAGGCCAGACCCTGATCGTCACCTTCGGCCGTGGCCGGGTCCAGCGCGAAGGCGGCCGATCGAAGAGATCTCTCAGGGTGACGTCGTCTGGTTCTCCGCCGGTGAAAAGCACTGGAAAGGCGCGTGCCTCGAAACGGCAATGAGCCACATCGCGATCGAGGAAGGCTTCAACGGAACGCCAGTGGCGTGGATGGAGAAGGTTGCGGACGGCGACTACCGAGGCTGAAGCCCTATACCCTTACGCAAGATCCTCGCGGACTTTGGTGGCACCGGGGATCAAACCTCAATTCCGGAGCCTCGTCATTTGCGTGTTGGAGCTCGGGTTATGCCCCGTGCATTTGGCGCTCGTGTGCCGGACTGCAAGACCATCGACGCGGACGATCCGCAATCACTGAACCGACACGCCCTCTACTGGCCCAGGACTCCTTTCACCCTGCGCACACCAACCGGCAAACACGATTGGACAACGCCGCCCCAACCCGACACCAAACCGATCTCAGCTGTAGTGCCGCCGCTGCCAAACCTTATCCTGACCAGCTTACTCGCGCTGTCGCCCCGCCTCGCGCTAAAACATTCCGCTTGACGGCTGGCCTTCATCGCGGTGTGGGCGCATTGCTCTGCGGACCATCCTGAGATCGCAATCAACAGCCGTATGGCCGGAAATACCGCCGTGGCGGCGCTTGCCGGTCTCGGCACGCCAGAGAGAGGAACTCGAAGCGCTGCTTCGTCGCAAGGACATCACCAACCGCGGATTCCTCAAGCAGATCCGCGACGCACCCGAAACTTGGTCGACATGAACTCGGCGGCACAACCCCGTTTTTGCCTGCAACAAACCTGCCCATATTCCGCATTCGTGATTGCAGAATGGATAACAACGGCCCAGACCTGCCGTTCAGTCCCTGGCTGATCGCCGCGGTGCAGCTTCACCATACCGGCCATTCGTCCATCGCGCAGCATTTTCAGGTGGCGAGCGACGGGAATGCGGAACGAAACAGACTATCTCCATAGAAAATTGGATTGCCGCTTTACGCTTCAAGGGTCTGGCCGGAATCTTGGATGCTCTTCCGACCAGACCCGGGTTACATCACACCCCGAATACGACGTGGCCCTCTTCATTGATCGGCCAAGCCGGATTCCACGCGATCTCCCAGATGTGCCCATCGGGGTCCGCTACATAACCTCGGACGCCACCTTGGGGCGGAGCGTCGGCTTCGCGGAGAACGGTCGCCCCGGCGGCCACGAGCGTCCTCATGACGGCCTGCACCTCTCCTTCCTCGGTGACGTTGTGGGCGAGGGACATCGCCCCCGAGGCAGGCAGCTCCTGAGCCCTGGTGTCCTCCTCGAGCGAGCCTTTCAGCCATGTGCCGAAGACGAAGCCGTTCATCTGGTAGAAGACGATCTCCTCGTTTTCGGAAACCGGGTTCCAGCCAAAGCCATCACGGTAGAACTCCTTCGACCTCTGGAGATCGGAGACACCGAGGGTCACTACCGAAATCTGATGTTGCATGTCCATGTCCTTTCAGTTCGCCTGCGCGACATGCGCGGGTGCTTGGACCATGGGACGCGACAATCGAAGCGCCGATGCGCGAAAGGACCCGTTTTGCGGGGGCCGGGCCAACCGCACCGACCTAACCTGTTTCTGGTGCGGATAAGCTACTCGCCTTTGTGCGCTGGATGCAACCGGTCCGGACATTCAGGTTCTGCGTAACATCGGGCAAGCAGGGCTCACAGCCGACCTCGGATGAAGCGCGGCATCATGTGATATGATGTCTTGTCAACGTCGGGTTGTCGATGTGGGAGGGCGTGGTGGATCGGAGGATCCATCATGCAAACGCCAAACTTACCCGCCATCCGCGCGCTGCGCCCGGCCTGGAACAAAGGCCGGATCGTCGGCCAAAAAAGACCGCTCAAGCCCAAACATGTCTGGGCTATCAGGGTGCGGCTGGAGCTGGCCGAGAACCACCGCGATCTGGCCCTTTTCAATCTTGCCATCGACAGCAAGCTACGCGGCTGCGATCTGGTGAAGATGAAGGTGGTCGATATCATGGCGTCAGGACAAATCAAGGAACGCGCGTCGGTTCTGCAGAGCAAGACGCAGAAACCTGTGCGTTTCGAAATCTCTGAAGGCACTCGAGCATCGTTGGCACGGTGGATGCGAGAGCCCCTCATGATCGGATCAGAATACCTCTGGCCAGGGCGTTTTCACGAACGGCTTCACATCTCAACCCGCCAGTACGCGCGGATTGTGCGTGACTGGGTGACATCAATTGGTCTGGAGGCAAACGTCTATGGCACTCACTCGATGCGGCGCACCAAGGTCACGCAGATCTATAAGAAGACCGGCAACCTCAGGGCAGTGCAGCTTCTATTAGGTCACACCAAGATGGACAGCACTGTCAGGTACCTTGGCGTTGAGCTTGAAGATGCGTTGGCGATCGCCGAAGCTATCGAAATCTGAAGGCATGGGCCGTCTTCACGGACGGCCCAAACC
>NZ_JALEGT010000098.1 GCF_022763305.1 Marivita sp.
CGGTTCTTTTGAGCGAACTTGAGACGTCGGAGTTGCAGCTCGAGCGGGCGAAGCCGAATGGCAAGTTCGCGCCCTGGATCTTTCGGTTTTCCGCCTTTGACGAGGAGAGTGAAACCCATGATCTCGTGTCAGGTGAAGGCGACACATCACTATCTAGAGAAAATAATAACAAAACTATCTTCTCAGGGCTGATCGAAATCACCGAGAGTTCGAACGTCTTTCAGACCAGTTGGGCAGAGCTCATCAAAGCCGCGAAGGCCACGTTACCCTGCTGGAACATCGACACCCAGGTCATTTGGGATCGCTTCCTCGCCTTCAACCGGTCCCGAGGCAACGGCAGGGTGCCGGCCGGCTTCCTGCTTGGCTTCATGCGCCGATGGCGAAATTCGTTGGGAACTCCAACTCGTCCCGTGGTCAAGCCGCCCGCGAGACCAATAACGGATCCCAAAGAGCGCGAATTGCTGAGACAGATGCAAGCCGCACCAACTGCGAACCGCCAGTTCCACGCGTCCGACTTGTGTCGCCTGATCGGACACGCTGCCTACGAAGCGCGGGTACTCGATGTGATCCGCAAGTTTGGGTGCCAGAGGTTTTCAGCGACGTTGGCAGTGCACGGGCGAGCGGTGTTGGCTGGGGAGATATCCAGGTGACAGATAGACTCGAAGAAAGATCCCGCGGCGCTGGTAATCGTTCCGTCATCGGCATGATACGACTGATCTCAAAACACTACGCGAGTTCGTGTTCCCGAAGTGCTCCTTGGATCAAGTGTTTAAGCGCCTCTGCATGCGTTTGCGACGAGCCAGTGACGTCCATCGTAGCTACTAGGAGGCTGTCCTCCGCGCCTTCGCTTGCAATCGCGTAGCGCGTGCGGATCGGATCGGGTGGCAGGTCGCCGTGGTGTGGATAGAGCAACATGACGTTCGGGCACCGATAGAGTTGGCCGTATGCCATCAATTGATACACATCGGCCTGACTGACGCCTTGCTTCGGATCGTCGATGCGCGGCGCCATCCTTTTCCATTTCGTGTCGATGACGAGTACGGTTCGATCGCCCTGCCGGATGATGAGATCCGGTTTGGTCCGAAACCGACCTGTACCACCTTCGAATAGGCAATCTCGATGACCGCCTTGAGCTGCGACACGGTAACCGCTGTCTGCGAGGGCGCGGGTGACCAGTCTGGCAACATATTGTTCGAACAAGGCATTCATCTCGAACAAGAGCGCATGACCATCAATAGCTCCAGCAGTGGTTCGCTGATGCCGGTCTGTGAGGAGTAGCCGGGCGAACGAAAGAAGCTCACTCCACCGCTGATTTGTGCGATCCAGAGTGATCTGGTCCCATCGCAACGCAGGGACGGAAACCTCGCTCACATCGGCATAGGCAAAGCCAAGCTCGCGTAGGATACGCTGGTTGTCGGGCGCCTGCGCCACGTGCTGCAAGCGCGTCACGGCGGCGCGCATCACCTGGTTGAGCGGTATATCAGAAGACAGTTCATCGTATCGACAGGCCAGCCTCTGCGGCGCGACCGCATGGCGAGAAAACTGGCGGGTGACATCGAGCCTGCCGCGGAGCGCAGGTAGGTCGTCCGCATGATCCAGATAACGGCGCGGCAATCCCATTCGCACCGCTTCCATCAGGCGGGCGCAAAAAAGCCGGATCAACAATTCCAGTATGGTGTCCTTCTGCCATCCTAGCTGGGCCAGCGATCCTGCATCGATGCGCAGATCGTGGACAACCGCCAGCATGTGGATCAGGCGGCGACGCAGAGCATCATCGGAAGCCTCGCGCTCACCAAGGCCTTCGATCTTCGGAAGGATCTCCAATTGACAGCCTTGCGCGACGATTACGCCGACCACGCCGCGGGCCCGCAGGCCTTTGCGGCCGTGTTCGAGTACACCTTCTCCACCGCGTCCCGCGAAGGTCGAGCGTGCCGCAACGGCGGCAATCCGATCAGCTTCCGCCTGTGGGATGGTCGTGTCGTCGCCCCCAGCCGGGACCGGCGCCAATCACTCGAGGCGTCGGTCTATCTCAGCATTGATCCGGACGGCGAATAAGCGGCTCCATCATTCGCCGGGTTGCTGCTCCGGCATCTCGTTGGCAGGTGCGACTGCGCCAGACGCCGCGCGGGTGAACGAGAAGCGTATCCGACGGCTGATGCGCCCTATGGGGCTCATGCCGATCTACCAGAAGCCTAATACCAGCAGACTGGCAAAGGGGTGCAAGACCTATCCTTACCTGCTGAGAGGTCCGCGGGTAGATCGCCCGAACCAGGTCCTCCTCTCGGGATCATGCTGCGCATGACCCTGCCTTGCGCCAGGCGGAATGAGGAAGATCTCCGGTGCCTCACCGGCAGGTTTCTTTCTGAAGACCGGCATGCGGATCTGTTCGTGAATCCGTATGTCAGGAAGACCGGGGCCTCCGTATGTATCGCAGTGAGATGCGCATCTGGTGCAGGCCGCTATCGGCATTTCGAATACCCAGTTCGGGGATGAACTGTTCTGCCGTCATGTCGCCTCAGCTAGCAAGGGGATAGGAATTGAATCGGTCGCCCCGGAACGGTTGCCTGTACGTTTGCGATTGCCGGCAGAGCACTGCGCCCAGGTTCGGGCGGGCCGGGGGCAAACGCCGACCGAGGTGCCGATCATCGCGGACCGCCGGGTGCCGCCTTGTAAGAGACTTGGAGCGACATTGCCAAGAGAGGAGCGGACATTGACCGATTTTTCACAGACACGCAGCCAGTTCGACCTGCCCGAGGGGATGATCTATCTGAACGGCAATTCGCTGGGCCCGATGCCGCGCGACTCGGTGGGAGCGATGACCAGCTTTCTCAATGACGAATGGCGCACCGAACTGATCAAGGGCTGGAATACCAAGGACTGGTTCATGCAGACCAACACGCTTGGCGACCGGGTCGGGCGGCTGATCGGTGCCCCGGCAGGCACGACGGTTGTCGGCGACACGCTGTCGATCAAGGTTTTCCAGGCGGTCGCCGCCGGCATGGCGATGGTGCCCGACCGCAAGGTGATCCTGTCGGACAATGGCAATTTCCCGACTGATCTCTACATGGTCGAGGGGTTGATGAAGCTGAAGGATGCCGGCTACGAGCTGCGCATCCCGGACCCCGAGGCGGTGCTGGACGGCATCACCGAAGAGGTCGGCGTGGTAATGATTACCGAGGTCGATTACCGCACCGGCCGCCGGCACGACATGAAGGCGGTCATCGACAAGGCCCATGCGGCGGGCGCGGTGGTGGTCTGGGATCTGGCGCATTCGGCCGGCGCTGTGCCGGTCGATGTCGGCGGGCTGGACACGGATTTCGCCATCGGCTGCACCTACAAGTACCTCAATGGCGGACCGGGCGCACCAGCCTTCATCCATGTCGCGCCGCGGCTGCTGGAGACGGTCGAGCCGTTCCTGTCCGGCTGGTATGGGCACGAGGCGCCCTTTGCCTTCGACACCGATTATCGCCCGATGCCGGGCCGGATCGAGCGGATGCGGATCGGCACACCGTCGATCGCCTCGTTCGCGCTTCTGTCGGCGGCGCTCGACATCTGGGACCAGGTGGACATGGACGCGCTGCACCGGAAATCGGTGGAATTATCGGAGCTGTTCATCCGTGAGGTCGAGGCCCGTTGCCCCGGCCTGCACCTGATCAGCCCGCGCGACGCGCAGACACGCGGCAGCCATGTCTCCTTTGCCTTCGAGCATGGCTATGCCTGCATGCAGGCGCTGATTGCCGACAATGTGATCGGCGATTTTCGCGCCCCCGATGTCATGCGCTTTGGCATCACGCCGCTTTTCATCGGTGAGGCCGACATCCTGGGTGCTGTCGACCGGCTGGAACGCATCCTCAAGGAGGAACTGTGGAAGGAGGAGCGCTTCCAGAAACGGTCTCTCGTGACATGACGGCGCGAAACATCCTGTTCATCATGTGCGACCAGCTCAGATGGGATTACCTGGGCTGCGCCGGGCACCCATCGATCCGCACGCCCAATATCGACGCGCTGGCCGCGCGCGGGGTTCGCTTCGACCGGGCCTATGTGCAGTCGCCGATCTGCGGGCCCAGCCGGATGAGCTTCTACACCGGACGCTATGTCAGGAGCCACGGCTCAACCTGGAACATGGTACCGCTGAAGGTGGGCGAGCGGACGCTGGGCGAATACCTGCGTCCGCTCGGCCGGCGCACAGTGCTGTGCGGCAAGACCCACATGACCGCCGACATCGAGGGGATGCAGCGACTGGGACTGTCGAAAGAGGACGGGATCGGCGCGTTGCTGTCGGAATGCGGCTTCGAGGTCTGGGATCGGCTCGACGGGGTGCATCCGACTGGCGGCAAGGTGCCGTCGCATTACAACGATCACCTGGCCGCCGAAGGTTACGACGGCGAGAATCCGTGGCAGGACTGGGCCAACTCGGGCGAGGATGCGGATGGCAACATCCTGTCGGGCTGGCTGATGAAAAACGCGGGTTTGCCCGCGCGCGTGCGGCTTGAGGATTCAGAGACCAACTATACCACCCGGCGCGCCATCGAGTTCATCGACAGCGCCGGAAATGCGCCGTGGTGTCTGCATCTGAGCTACATCAAGCCGCATTGGCCCTATATCGCACCCGCGCCCTATCACGACATGTATTCCGCCGATGATGTACCGCCGGCAATCCGCGACGAGCGTGAGCGGGCGGATCCGCATCCGCTGTTGGCGGCCTATCAGGCGCACCGCACTTCGAAATGCATGTCCCGCGACGAGGTGCGCCAAACGGTGATCCCGGTCTATATGGGGCTGATCACCCAGATCGACGACCAGATCGGCGAATTGATGCGCCACCTCGAGGCCGCAGGCCGGCTCGACGATACGCTGATCGTCTTCACCTCGGATCATGGCGACTATCTGGGCGACCACTGGCTGGGGGAGAAGGAGCTGTTCCACGAGCAATCGGTGCGTATTCCGCTGATCGTGGTCGATCCCGACCCGCGCGCGGATGCGACCCGGGGGCAGGTCAATTCCGACCTGGTCGAGGCGATCGACCTGGTGCCCACCTTCATCGAGGCGGTGGGTGGTATTGTTCCCGGTCACATCCTCGAAGGCCACTCGCTGCTGCCGCTCCTGTACGGGTCGACGGAATGGCCGCGTGACGCCTCGGTGTCGGAATACGATTTCGCCTTCCGCGAGGCGCGCGCGCTTCTTGGCAGCGACATTGCCGACTGCCGGGCGGTCATGGTCTTCGACGGCCGTTACAAGCTGATCCATGTCCCCGGCCACCGGCCGATGCTGTTCGACCTCGAGGCCGATCCGCGGGAATTCACCGATCTCGGCGATTATCCTGCGCTCGCCCCGGTGCGCGAGCGACTCGGGCAGCGGCTGTTCCGCTGGATGGAGCAGTTGCGCACGCGCACGACGATCACCGATGACCGCGTCGACCGGCTGACCGAGATCGAGAAGGACGAAGGTATCTGGATCGGCTTCTGGGACGAAGCCGATGTCGAATGCGCAAGGAATGCGCCGAAAGGACGATCCTGAACGGATCATCACCCATCTCGCAACTTTGGGAGGACCCATGAAACTGAAATCTCTTGCTATCGCGGCGAGTGCCGCCACCGCGCTGCTGGCGCCGCTTGCGGCACAGGCGGAATATCCGGAAAAACCGGTGTCGTTCGTCGTGCCCTGGCCGCCGGGAGATCTGGCCGACATCACCACCCGGATCATCGCGGACGAGTTCCAGGCAACCTATGGCGTGGCCTCGGCGGTCCTCAACAAGCCCGGCGGCGGCGGTGGTCCGTTCCCCGGCGCAGTCTATGTCGCACAACAGCCGGCCGACGGCTACACGGTCGGCGCGCTGGTCAACGCGATACCGGCCTTCGGCGACCAGATCGGCATTCCCGAACTCAATCCCGACCCGTTCGAGCCGCTGGGGATCTATCTGACCTATCCTTTCGTGATCGCCGCACGCGGTGACCTGCCCTTTGACTCGATTGACGGGCTGGCCGCCTATTCGCAAGACAATCCCGTCGTGTTCGGGCATTTCGGCGCCAAGCTCCTGCCCACGCGGGCAACATTCGCCCTCGCCAAGACGGCAGGTATCGAATTCGCCTCGAACGCCGCCTTCGACGCGCTCGACTGCAACACCCTGGCCTCCGGCGATGTCGACGTGATGACGGTGACGGTGCAGACGATCCTGCCGTGTATCGATGATGTGAAGATGCTGGCGGCCTTCGGCGACACCCGGCTGCCCGTCGCCCCCGATGCTCCGGCGGTCGCCGAACTGGTGCCCAACCTGAACCTGTCGTTGTGGAACGGTCTTTTCGTGCACAAGGATACGCCGCAGGAGATCCGCGACAAGATCACAGAGGTGGCGCAGAGAGCGGTCGAATCCGAGCGCATGCAGGAGATCGCCGCGCAGACCGGCGCGCTGATCCGCTGGAAGACCGATGCGGAAGCCCAGGCTCAGATCGCCTCGGACAAGGCGGCGCTCGACACGATCAACGAGCTTCTGCAGTAACGCGGCCCTCGGGAGGAGAAAGCAAGCATGACCCCGAACACAACCGGCTTCCTGAAGTTCTTCCGCCGCGAGCGGCGCCGGGGGGATTTCATCTTCGCCGCGGCGATGCTTGCATTCTCACTCTTCCTGCTCGCGAGCTTTCCGTCACAGACCACGCCGGCCGAGGGGACCGCGTGGTCTGCGCAGCCAACGCTCTGGCCCGCGATCGGGGTATTTGGCATGACAGCGTTCGCAGCCTTGAACCTGCTCAGCTCGGTTTTGTCGCCGCGCATTCCGGGGCGGTTGGCGGAATTGCGGGTCTGGCTCGGGTTCTTGGAATATGCCGGATGGTTCCTGGGCTTTGTGCTGCTGGTGCCACAACTGGGTTATCTGCCAACGAGCGTGTTGTTCGCGGTCGCGCTGTTCTGGCGCTGCGGGTATCGCAGCGCGCGGATGATACTCATCGCCGCCCTGACCGGCATCGGCATCGTCGTGCTGTTCAAGGTCGGGCTGCGCGTGAATGTGCCAGGCGGGGCATTGTATGAGCTTCTGCCATCCGGATTGCGCAACATCTTCATCGTGTATTTCTAGGAGAAAACCGTGGAACATCTGCTGCCCGCCATCGGACTCCTGCTGCAGCCGGCCGTGCTGGTCGCCCTGTTTGTCGGCTCGATCGGCGGTGTTGTTATCGGCGCGATCCCTGGAGTAGGGCCGGCCGTCGCGATTGCTATCCTGCTGCCGACCACCTTCATTTTCGATCCATTGGTCGGGCTTTCGCTCTTGCTGGGGATTTACGGTTCGTCGATGTATGGCGGCGCAATCCCGGCGATCCTGATGAACACCCCCGGAACCGCCGTCAACGCGCTGACCACCTATGACGGTTATCCGATGACGCGAAAGGGCCAGGCTCAGCGGGCGCTCGGTCTGGCGTATTCGGCATCGTTCTTTGGCGCGATGGTTTCCATCGTCTGCCTTGTCGTGCTGATGCCGGTGCTGACGAAGGTGGCGCCGATGTTCGGTTCGCGCGAGATCTTCCTTGCCGCGCTGTTCGGTGTCATCCTGGTGATCCTGTCGCATCGCGGCCAGGTCTTCGCGGCCGGAATGATGGCCTGTTTCGGAATCCTGCTGAACACCATCGGTCTGGAACCGATCAACTATACGCAGCGGTTCACGTTCGGCCAGTCCTGGCTCAGTTCCGGGGTCAACCTCGTCGTTGTCGTACTGGGTATTTTCGCGCTCAGCCAGGCCTTTCTGCTGCTGTCCGGCTCGGATGACCATGTCGAGCCCCAGAAGGTCCGCGGCAGCGTCTTCAGCGCGATGCGCGAGGTCTGGAAGCACAAGCGTGTCGCCGGCGTGTCGTCGGTTTTTGGTGTCGGCATTGGTATCATCCCGGGTGTCGGCGAGTTCGTGTCGCAGTTCCTGGCCTATTCATACGCCCAGCGGACCTCCAGGACGCCCGAGCAGTTCGGCGACGGTTCGCCCGAGGGGCTGATCGCCTCGGAGGCGGCGAACAATTCCGTTCCAGCGGCGGCACTCATCCCGTTGCTGGCGCTCGGTGTGCCGGGCGAGGCGCTGACCGCAATGATGCTAGCGGTGTTTTATGTGCACAACGTGGTGCCGGGTCCGCAGCTTTTGACTGGGCAGATGGACTTCGTGATCGCGCTCTATATCGCACTGCTGGTGCTGAATATTTTCGCGTTGGCATTCCTGCTGATCTCCACAAAGACCCTGGTTCGTGTGATCAGTATCCCGAACCGGATCATCGGTATTCTGGTGCTGATGTTCTCGTTCGTGGGGGTCTATTCGTTGCGCAACTCGATCACCGATTGTCTGATCGCCACCGGATTCGGTCTGTTCGGCGCGATCCTCAAACGGCTGAACGTGCCGATCGTACCGATCATCCTCGGCATGGTTCTCGGCGGGATCATGGAGGCGAAGTTCCGCAGCGCCATGGCCCGGGTCCAGTCGCCGCTCGATTTCATCGACCGTCCGATCTCGGCTGTGCTGGTGCTGGCGATCATAGGGGTTCTTGCGATAAATCTGCGGTCGACCCTGCGGCAGCACCGCGCCCGTTCGAACTGACCTTACCGGCACCGATCCGCAGGCTGCGTCTGCCCCGGCCGGAGTCTGAAAACCATTCGAGGAAAACAGGAAGCGAAACCCGATGACCGTCCCCTGCCGCCCGACATTGACCGAGATTGCCGAGGCCCGGGCGCGGCTTGCACCCTTTCTTGATCCGACGCCGCTGTTCCGGCTGGATATCGGCTCGACGAATCGCAGGCTTTTTCTAAAGCTTGAGACGTTGACCCCGATCGGTGCATTCAAGTTCCGTCCGGCACTGAATGCGATCCTGTCGCGTGACCGCGCGGAACTGCGCCATGGCGTCGCCGTCCCCAGTTCTGGCAACATGGCCTATGCCATGGCCTGGGCGGCGCGGGCCGTCGGGGTGCCGATGGCCGCCTACATGTATCGCGATGCGCCCGCCGCCAAGGTCGACGGTGTCCGCGCCCTTGGCGGCGAGGTCCGGTTCGTCAGCCGGGCGACCTGGTGGAGCTACATCGTCGAGGCCGCGCGGCCCGAGGGGCCGGAGCTGTTCATCAACCCCGTGACCGATCCCGCAGTGCTGGCCGGCAACGGTACCATCGGCATGGAGATCGTCGAGGCTCTGCCCGGAGTTGGCACGATCCTGATCCCATTCGGCGGTGGCAGCATGACCACGGGCGTCGCGAGTGCCGCAAAGTCCCTGCGGCCCGAAACGCGGGTTTTTGCCGTGGAGGATACCAGCGCCGCCCCTGTCGGAGCCGCGCTTGCCGCCGGCGCTGTCGTGCAGGTCGAGACCCGTCCATCCTTCATCAAGAGCATCGGCGGCCCGTCGGTGGTGCCGCAGCTCTGGCCGGTGGCAAGCGGGCTGATCGAGGGTGCGATCGCGGTCCCACCGGAGCAGGTGTGCGAGGCAATGCGTCTGCTTTTCTCCAAGGCCAAGGTGGTGGCAGAGGGGGCCGGTGCGGCGGCACTGGCGGCCGCCTTCGACCGGCAGGACCTGTCCGGTGACATCGTCTGCCTGGTTTCCGGCGGCAATATCGGTGCCGCCGATTTTGCCACGGTCCTGACCGGCGGCATTCCGAAGGCCTGAACGGCACGGGATCGCGGCGGGAAATCCTCCAGTCCTCAGCAGATGACCGGGTGCTCCATGTCGGGATCGGGCTGCGCGCACAATTTCCTTTGATCAGCCGCTGCCAGATTGCGCGGATACCCGATCAGCCGGCGTCCGCGGCTCAGATCAACGCCGTCGAGAGGTACGGAAACCTGCTGAGAAGTATGAGGACCGCCGCAACGGCAAGGAGGAACGGCCACAGCGACCTCAGGATTTGCCCGGGGTTGGTCTTGCTCATCGCCGACGCGATATAAAGGCCGACACCCACAGGTGGCGTCAGCAGACCGAGCACAAGATTGAGGCACATGACAACACCGAACTGGAATGGGCTGATGCCGTAGTTGGCCATGGCGATGGGAAGCAGGATCGGCGTCAGCAGGATCAGTGCGGCGATGCCGTCGATCAGCATCCCGACAAACAGCAGGATCAGGTTAACGATCAGCAGGAACAGGAACGGATCGCTGGTCACCGAGGTGACATAGGCTGCCAGTTTCTGCGGCAGAGCCTCGTAGATGATCACCCAGCCGAACACGTTCGCGGTGGCGATCATGAAGACGATCATCGAGGCGTTGACCGCCGTGCGCCTGAATACGGCAAACAGTGCCGACGGTTTCAGTTCCCGGTAGACGAGCCAGCCCACGAGGAACGCGATCAGGGATGCGACGGCGGCGGATTCGGTCGGAGTCGCGATGCCGAGCAGGATGCCGCCGATGATTGCGATCGGTATGAGCGTGGCCGGGGTGCAGTAGAGCAGGGCCGAGAGCGCCTCGGGCAGGGTGAACCAAGCGCCTTTCGGAAAGCCATGGCGAAAACCGACCAAGGTGATGATGAACACGACGGTGCCGGCCAGGATCAGTCCCGGCAAAATGCCGGCGAGAAACATGTCTCCGATCGGAATCTGTGCCAGCACTCCGAAGATGACGAACATCATCGACGGCGGGATGATCGGCGCCAGCAGGCCGCCGGCGGCGGTGGTCGCCGCCGCAAAGCCGCGGTCATAGCCTTCCTTTTCCATCTCGGGCACCAATGCCTGCGCCATGACCGCGATTTGGGCGGTGGCCGAGCCGATGATGGCCGCCATGAACATGTTCGCCAGCAGGTTGATATAGGCCAGCCCGCCGCGAAACCCGCCGACAAAGACCCGGGCGGCATTGATCAGGCGGCGCGTCATGCCGCCCTCGTTCATCAATTCGCCGGTCAGCATGAAGAGCGGTATCGCCAGCAGGCCGTAGTTTTCGATCCCGGCAAACATCTTCTGTGCGAAACTCTCGTAGAGAACCGTGTTGCCGCTGGCCCATACATACCCGATTGCGGTCAATGCGAGCACCAGTGCAACCGGCACCGAAAGCATCAGCAGCAGGATGAACAGAACGGGCGTCATTCGATTTCTCCCATATTCGGCCGGATGGCGGGCCGGAACAGGTTCGCCACACCATGCAGTGTCATGCCGGCTGAAAACAGCCAGACCACGATCCAGACCCACACTTTGCGGATCCCGAGTGTGGTGGTCTGCTCCGAATAGATGAAATTAAACGTCTCGCCCTGGAATACCTCGGTGTCGAAGCCGGCCCGCAGCAGCATGTGCGGCGCGAACCACAGCCAACAGAACCAGACCATCAGCAGTGCAAATACAAGTACGATCAGATCGACCAGGCGGGCGCTCACCTTCTGCAGGGCCGGCGGCAGCGCATCGGTAAGGATCGTGACGGCGACGGCACTGCCGTGATGCACGGCGGCCGAAGCCCCCAGGAACGTCATCCAGACCATTGCATAGATGGCCAGTTCATCGGTCCAGAACAGTGCGGCGCCAAGGCTGCGCGTGACGACATTCAACAGGATGAGACCCGTGACGGCGACGGCCAGAACGGCCGCGGCTACAAGCTCCATGCGCGCCCATGCGGCGGACAGTTTCCCAAGCATCGGGTTCTCCCTTGATGCCAGAGCACGCAGGTTCCGTGCTCTCGCCCGTTGGCCGGAACGTCAGTTCGCGGTTTCCTGTGACACGCTCCGCAGACCAGCAAGAGCGGCGGACTTCTTCGACCAGATCTCGTTCCATTTCTCGACCGCATCCGCGAAGAAGTCCTCGCCGATGACCTTGTAGGTCTTGCCGACGCCCTTCAGGTCGTCCAGCCAGCCCGGCTCGGCCTCGACATAGGTGTCGATGGTACTGTCCACGTGCCGGGCCATGAGATCACCGACCATGGCGCGATCTTCCTCCGAAAGTCTCGCCCAGACCCGACCCGAGATCAGGCCGACCATCGGGAACATCATGTGGTTCGACTGCAGGATCGTGTCCGCATGCTCGTAGTATTTCAGCACCCAGATCAGTTCAGCATCCATGTCGATGGCATCGACCTGGCCGTTGGCCAGCGCGTCATAGACATCGGGCAGCGGCATCGGTGTCGGGGCGGCGCCGATCGCGTTGTAGAAATCGAGGATCGGTGCGAACGGCGTGATCCGGATTTTTCGTCCGGCGAGATCCTCGGCTGAATTCACTTCTCCACGGCTGACCATCTGGCGCAAGCCGGCCATGCCGAAACCGGTACCGACGACGCCGGCCTTTGCCGGAAGCTGCTCCAGCAGGGCCTGCGCCGTATCGCTGCGCAGGATGCGTCCGGCATGGGCCACGTCCCGGGCCAGGTAGGGCGCGTAGAACGCTCCGAAATCGGGAGCCCTGTTCGAGACCTCGGCGACGGTCATGAACGCCATGTCGAGCGCGCCGGTCTGAAGTTGCTGGAGCATCTCCGCTTCGTTGCCGAGCTGGCTTGCTGGGAAGACGGTGACGTTGTGCGCCCCACCGCTTTCTTCCGCCAGTTCGGCGGCAAAAGCTTCGGCGGCCTTGGTCCAGATATGCGGCGGGGGCGTGAGCAAGCCAAGCCTGAAGTCATCAGCCGCCGCAACAGTTGCCGCGACGCTCACGGCCACGGCCACGGCGCAGCCGTTCAATCTGGAAAGCAAGGTATTCATTCTGGTCTCCCTGATGTGTGCATCTCCAGGCAACACGATCCTGGAACGCGTATCTCGATGTTCATTTTCCGATGATAGATCAGCTTACTTCTCCTCTCTCAACAAGCTGGCTTCAGGAGAAGTTGTTATCGTAATTCGTTATACCGGCTCCGTGCCATATCCGGTTCGTTTGTGTGTTTGCGGGAGGCTCTCCGAAGATGGTCGGATCGCTCACTGCCCAACATGATCATGGCCGCCAGAATATCTGAATCCGCGTAGTCTTGCCCGGTCAGGGACAATGCGGTCTGTCAAACCCAATATCTGTGTGCTGGAAATATTCGAAGAAGCCTGACAGCGCGAAGGGCGGCCGAAGGCTTCTACCTCCTGAAACCGCACAATTCCCGGGCGATTTCCGCAGCCAGACGCGCATTGTTGCGGACCAGCGCAATATTTGCTGTCAGGGAGCGCCCTTCCGTGAGTTCGAAAATTCGGGACAGCATATAAGGTGTAACCTCCTTTCCGGTGATGCCCCTTTCCTCGGCATTGGCCTGGGCCTGCGCGATGATCGGTGACAGCTCGGTTGCGGCGATTTGATCTGCGGCGGGAATCGGATTGGCAACCAGTTGGCCGCCTGGCAACCCCATGGTGCCGCGCATCACGTGAGCGCGCGCAATCTGGGCGGCTTGGTCCATGCGAAGCGGTGCTGTCAACTCAGACTGTGATGACCAGAAGGCGGGAAAGCTGTCCTGCCCGTATGCGATCACCGGCACTCCGTGAGTCTCCAGAACTTCCAGTGTCTTGGGTAGATCGAGAATGGCTTTGGCACCCGCCGCAACGACGGTGACGGGAGTTTGTGCAAGTTCCAGCAGGTCGGCGGAAATGTCGAATGTTGATTCGGCCCCCTTGTGTACGCCTCCGATCCCGCCGGTGGCAAAGACCTCGATGCCGGCAATGCGCGCGGCGATCATGGTTGCCGCAACTGTCGTCGCACCCATGCCGCCGTTTGCGATACAGACCGGTATGTCCGCGCGGGAGACCTTTGCCACGTCCTGCTCCGTGCCAAGCGTTGCAAGTTGATCTTCCTCCAGTCCGATGTGGAGAACGCCGCTCAATATCGCGATCGTGGCCGGTGTCGCGCCGGCATCGCGGATATCCTGCTCGACCTGCGCCGCGACCTCGAGGTTCTGCGGATAGGGCATACCGTGCGTGATGATCGTGCTTTCAAGCGCGACAATAGGCGCCCCGCTGGCTCTCGCCGCCTGCACTTCTCGTGAGTATGTGATGTCGAACATCGGTTATCCTCGCGGTGTAGCGTTCGTGAAGAGCAAAGGCAGGAGACAACTTGGTTCCCGAGAACAGATTGGTCGCCTGCGCCTCCCCTATTCTAGCGTCTGCTTTCCGGGCGGTGCGGCGGGCATACTTCTGTAGCACCGGCATGAGCGGTTCCCATTGCTTCCCGCTTTGCCTCAGGCCTGACGGATCGGAACCGGCACCCGGTCGATTGCCCCGATCTCGGCCCGCAGAAGCTGTTCGGTCAGGGCATGACGAATATCGGCGGCATCGGGCTCGTCCCAAAGGTTGTCGAATTCTCCGGGGTCGGTCTCGAGATCATAAAGCTCACCCCAGTCGACCCCCTCAATGACCGAGATCCGATAGCGGTCCGTGCGCAGCGAATGCACGCGCGGCGGCACGCCGAGGCCGGGATGAAGACGTTGGTGTTCATACTGAATCAACGCCGCGTCACGGCCCGGCCCGTCGATGAAGTCCGCTCCCTGAAAGCCTTCGAAGGGGGCCAGCCCGGCACGTGCCAGGATTGCTGCGCCGATATCATGGGTCTGGGCGATCCGTTCGGTCCGCTTTCCCGTTTTTGCTTCCTCCAGCTTGGGATCAGACCAAATAAATGGAACGCGGGTCACTTGCTCGTAGCATTCGGCCCCCTTCAGAAGCAGACGATGATCGCCCAGGTTCTCGCCATGGTCCGAGGTGAACAGGATCACCGTATCCTCGTCGCAGCCGCTGGCTTTCAGGGTCTGGCAGATCCGGCCTATGGCGTCGTCGATCATGGTGATCATACCGCAGGTCAGTGCCTGCGCTTCTTGCGCCTCGCGGGCGGAACAGCCGATCGTGTCCATGCCGGCCAAATTGGCCTTGCCGGTGTCCCGCGCATCCAACCGTCCCTGCACATGTGGTGGCGGCACCCAGTCGTTGCGCGTAAAGGCGGCCGGGATCGCCATGTCGTCGGGATCATACATGTCCCAATAGCGACCCGGCGGATTGAACGGGTGATGCGGGTCGGGGAACGAGACCATCAGGAAGAACGGGTCGTCGCCGGCATTCTCCTCGATGCAAGCATCCGCGCATTCGGCGATGTAGCTGGTCGAGTAGAGCTCTTCCGGGATCGCCGTGCGAACCGCTTGAGGGCAGGAATAGTCATGCGGCAACTGGTTGGCCGCCCCGATCCTGGTCAGGGCGTCAGGATCACGTTCCAGCAACCACCGTCGATAGTCACCACCCAGATCGTCGCCGTGGCTCGTGACCAGATCGACGTGATCGAACCCGTAGAACGGCGTTTGGACGCGCGCATCGGGCTCCTGCCAGTGGGCCGGATCCTCCTGGCCGTGCGCGGGGTCGTCGAGCGTCCCCCGGATGGCTGCGGATAGTTCCCGCGGCGGGGGCGTGCCCGTGTCGCTGCCGGTCTCCGGAAACACCGGCGGGCGGCCGGTGAAATTCTGCAGATGGCTCTTGCCGCAGAGCGCCGTGCGGTAGCCTGCGGCCCGAAGCAGCTCGACGAATGTGACCCGGTCCTGGGACAACGGGATGCCATTGGCGCGGACGCCGCTGACCGACGGCCACCGCCCGGTCATAAGGCTGGCGCGGTTGGGCATACAAACCGGGCTGCTGACATAGAACCGGTCGAAAGCAAGGCCGCGGCTGGCCAGAGCATCGATGTTCGGGCTACGCACGACCGGATGGCCGTAGCACCCCAAGAAATCTGCACGCAACTGGTCGGTGATGAAAAGTATGAAATTCGGCTTGCGGCTCATGGCTGTATCCTGCGTTGCGTCTCCGCCTTGCGGACGACGATGAATTCATAGGCGATGACTGCACTTCCGAGCGCCAGCAGCATCAGCGCGGGGATCGTGCCTCCGGGCACATAATGACCGGGAACCAGTAGCACCATTCCAAGAAGGGCATACCCGATGCGCCGCGCGCCCTGAAGACGTGCCGAGAAGTATCCCACGATCACCGCGGTAATGAGCCAGATGCCGAGGCTGGCGCGAAGCAGTGCCTCGAGGATTTCCAGCGGGGTGCCGTTCATGATCAGGGCCGGGTCAAGCACGAAGACGAAGGGGATGACATAGGCTGACCAGCCCAGACGCATGGCCTTGAATCCCGTGCGCATCGGCCCTGATCCGGCTATGGCTGCTGCCGCGAAGGCCGCAATTGCAACAGGCGGCGTCATCATTGACATCATGCCCAGATAGAGCACGAAGAGATGGGCGGCGATCTTGTCGATGCCGACATCGACAAGCGGTACGGCAATGAGCGTGGACAGGAGCGCATAGACGCCAACGGTCGGCATACCCATGCCCAGCACGATGCAGATCATGGCGGACAGCAGCAGCAGGAGCGGCAGGTTGCGTCCGCCAATATCGACGATGGCCTCGGAAATATTGAAGAGCACCCCTGACGAATTCAGTGCGCCAATGACGATCCCCGCGACTGCCGCAATAAAAATGATTGAGACCGATGCATCGGCGGTTCCGGCCATGGCTTCGGAAAAGGTCTTGATCGTAGGCCTCTTGCCGTGGTGTCCGAAGATCATCAACGCCACGATCATCGCTGCCGTGGATGCCAGCGCCGCATATTCGGGACGCCAGACCAGTGCAAACAGGCCGTAGATCAGAACCACGAATGGCAGCACGAAAACCCAGCCGTGCCGCAACTCGCCGCGGACCGTTTGACCTTCGTTGCGCTCGCCCCTGATCCCGTCGCGCGCCGCGATCAGGTCGATCTGCAGAAACAGGCCGACGTAGTAGAGCACTGCAGGAATGACCGAGGCCAGAACGACGGCTGAATATTCGACCTCGGCGACAACCGCCATCAGGAAGGCGGCGGCCCCCATGACCGGCGGCACCAACTGCCCGCCTGTCGAGGCGACGGCTTCGAGCCCGGCGGCGGTGTCATTCTTGTAGCCGGCCTTTTTCATCAGCGGAATGGTGATCATCCCGGTCGAGACGACATTGGACACCGCCGATCCCGAAATGGCCCCGAAGAATCCCGAGGCCGTGACCGCGATCTTGGCCGACCCGCCGCGTGACGATCCCATCATCGCCCCGGCGAGGTTTGAAAAGAAATCTCCACCGCCCGCAGCCTGCAGGACCGAGCCCATCAGCACGAAGGCAATCACCACGGTGCCGACGATCGACAGCGGCGCGCCGAGGATGTTGCCGTCCTGGAAGGCCATCGAATAGAGAAAGGCCTCCGGGCGGAAGGGACGACCTGTCAGGACGCCGGGCAGGTACTGCGCGAACACCGCGATCAGAATTGCGGCAAGGGCGATGATCGCCAGCGCCAGCCCCGCGGTACGCCGCACGCCCTCGATCAGCAGCACGATCAGGATTACCGCAATCATCAATCCGAAGGACGAATAGTCCCGGAAACTGGCATCGTCGAGAAGCTGGGGAAAGCGGACGACGGTATAGAGCGCGGCCAGCGTGCCCAAGCCGCACAGCGGGATGTCGATGGCCATGGAAAGCCGGGGGCGGGCCCGGTGAAACGGTTCACGGATGAAGATCACCACCGCCGAGAGCGCCACAAGAAAATAAAGGAACTGGCCCTTGTAGAGGTTGAAGCCCAGCATCCGCGGCACGTTCAGTGCCCAAAGCACGGCAGCCGCAACCATCACGGTGCCAAGAATACGAACCAGTGTCGCGCGTGTCATTCCCCGCCCTTTCATCGAAAGCGCGGCCGTCCCCGGGGACAGACCGCGCGATGGATTGTTTTCGGCTGATCAATTCCAGAGACCGGCCTCGGCGTAATAGGCCTGGGCCGCGGCGTGGTAGGGAACCGGCAGAGTGCTGTCGGCCATGCCTTCGACCGACATGCCGGCAAAATTCGACTGGCCCTTGACCAGCGAGGGCAGGTTTTCGGAAATCGCCTGGATGACCCGCACGACCGTTTCATCCGGTGTGGTTGCCGAAGTGATCAGCACCATCGGTGCCGAGATCACGTTGGTTTCCCCCTCGATGCCGGCCGCATGACCGTCAGGCAACGCTTCGATGGTCGCGCCGCCGTGGCTGGCGGCCAGTGCGGCCAGCGCGTCATCGTCTGCAGGCAGCGACAGGATGCGAATACCGACGCTTGCATCCGCCCGTTGAACGATCCCGGAACCGACAGAAAAGATGGTGGCGTCGAGCTGGCCGTCAATCAGGTCGTCGAGCGACTGCGCGCCGCTCTGCACCGGCACCGGCGATACGTCGTCATAGGTCATTCCCGCCATGCCAAGCAGGGTGGTCACGTAATGCGCGAGGTTGCGCTGCGACGAAAATTCTGCGGCAATGCGCCGGCCGCGCAGATCGGCGAGGCTCTCGATCCCGGAATCGTCCCGCACGATGATGCCAAGACGCAGCGGGTAGAGCGCGGCGGCAATCCGTGTATCCGGCTGCGCCCGGCCGTCGAATGCGCCGCGGCCTTCCAATGCGTCGGCTGCGGCAGTAATGTTGGCGAAGGAGAACTCGAACTCGCCATCATTCATCGCCGGAATCAAAGCGGTCGGCCCGCCGAGGGGAACCACCGTGAAGGTCTCGCCGAGCGCATCGCCGACGACATCGGCGATGACCGAACCCGCTGCGTAGGCAAGCGATCCTTGCGGATTGGTTCCGATTGAGATCGGTTGTGCTGTGGCTGCAGCGCCTGCAGCAGCGAAGGCAAGAGTGATGGCAAGTGTTCTGATCATGGAATTCTCCCCCCTATCTGATCGTGATTTCCGGTATGCGCCGGTTCAGAGCTGAACCCAGCCTTCCGGCGGCTTGCCTTTGCCCGGATGCACGGTCCCGCAATTGGGGCAAGTGCGGGCCTCGGTGCTGTTGTGGAAAGCCTCGTAGATCTTGGGCAGCGCGGTGACGATCCCCTCGGGGCTGTCGAGTGTGACCTCCTCGCGGTGCACCAGGCCCTCGCAGTTGAAGCAATACCACTCGAAGCCTTCCGTCATGCCGGGCTGGCGCGGCGCCTCGACCACGATGCCGAGCGAGTTTTCCTGTGGGCGCTGCGGGGCGTGGCGGGTGTGCGGCGGCAGCAGGAAAACCTCGCCTTCGCGGATCTTCACGTCATAAATCTTGCCGCCATCGGCGATCTTGAGCATCATGTCGCCCTTGAGCTGAAAGAACCACTCCTCCACCGGATCATCGTGGAAATCGACTCGCGTGTTCGGTCCGCCGACGACCATGACGATCATGTCGCCCTCCTTGTGCAGGAGCTGGTTGCCGACCGGCGGCTTGAGCTTGTCGGCATTGTCCGCCACCCATTTCTGGAAGTTGAACGGTTTCAGCGTCGGATGGTCTGCCATGGTGGCCTCCTCTGGGTTGATACGGCGTTCTGGTCGTTGCGGGTCATGTCTCTCTTTCATGGCCAAGGGTATGGCAGAGCTTTCAATAAAAAAATGAGCATCAGCGGAAATGGGTATAATTATTGCTGATAGCAGGGCTCAGGCGAACAGGATCGCGGTACCGGCCGCCGCGGTGGTGGCCGCGAGGGCAAGCCGTTTCCGCGGGATCGGCTCCGAATGGGCGAAAACCATGACCAGCCCCGCGGAAAAGAAGACTTCCAGCGTGCCGAGCACGGCGACGATGCTGACAGGCGCCGATTTCAGGGCGAAGAACTGCAGGGTCTGCCCGACGCTGAGCGCCAGGGCCGTGGCACAGTGCCAGCGCCCGTGATCGCGCAAGAGATGCCCAACCCCTGCACGGGGGCCGCGCCGGACCACCGCGGCGCCGAAAAACCACAGGCTTCCGACCAGCGCACCGATGAATGTGCCGAACGCCGCGTCGGGCAGTGTATCGAGACCGAGACTGCGCATCGTATAGGCCAGCGCATAGAAGAAGGCCGACCCGATCCCCAGCAGCAGCCCGGGATCGAAGCCGGGGCCGGTCCTGCGCCGTGGTCTCTGCCAGTAGCACATGACACCCGCCAGGATGATTGCGCCGCCAATGATCGTCCTGGCATCCGGCACCTCTGCCAGCAGCACAAGGGCGCAGAGCAGCGCGAATACCGGCGTCAGGCGACGCAGCAGGCTGGCTCGGACGGCCCCGATGCGCTCGGTCGCGCGATACATGGTCACGCGGCCCAGCACCGTCGAGAACAGGCCGGCCAGGGCGAAAATGACAAGCGCCTGCCGGCTCTCCGGAGCCAGCAGAGTTCGCGCGGGAACCTCGCCCCAACCGAACCAGAGCGCCCATGTCAGCGCGGCGGTGGCGACAACCGACAGGAAGACGCCGTTATCGCCGCGCGCGCTGGCCTTGCTCCTGACGATGGTGACGCCGGCAACCCCGTAGGCCGCCGCTGCCAGCAGCGCGTAAACCTCACCGGTCATCACGCGCCTCCCTGCATTGCCGGGATCAGAGTTGCAGGCCGCAATCCTCGAAGGCGGCGCTGGTCGCGGCTTTCTCGGCCTCGGTCAGCTCCAGCATCGGATGGCGCACACGCCCGCCGGTCTGGCCCAGGAGGTCCTGCCAATATTTGCCGTGAGCCGTGGGTTTGCCGCCCGGTTTGGTCTTGCGGATCGCCTCGCGCACCGGGTTGAGGCTGTCGCGGACCCGCCGTGCCTGATCGAATTTTCCGGCGAAGGCCAATTCGGTATATTCGTGCATCCGGCGGTCGTTGGCGGTCTGAAGCTGGTAGGGCGGCGAGGAGCAGAGATATAGCTGCCAACCCAGCTCCTCGATATTGTCCAGCCACTCGTCCTCGGACGAGGTCGAGACAAGGATCTTGTCGCCGACCATCCTGGTCAGCCGCGCGTACATTTCGCGGGGGACCGAATATTTAATTGCCATGATGTTGGGCAAGTCGGCAATGCGCGCACAGGTTTCCGGCTCCATCAGATAGCCGCTGTCGGGATGGCTCCACATCGCGATGCCGATGTCGAGCCGGTCGCAGAGATGCTTGTAGTAGTTGTAAAGCACCTCGTCGCGGTCGGAGCAGAAGCTGAGCATCGGCGCATGGACCACGACGTAGTCGGCGCCGCAGTCCTGGGCGTGGCGGCCAAGCTCCAGCACCGTGTCCACGTTCTGATCCGAGATCGACATGATGGTACCGGCCTGGCCCGCGCATTCCTCGGCGGCAAGGGTCATGTTGCGCTTGCGCTCTTCCAGCGACATCGACCAGAATTCGCCCTGTTTGCCGGCGATGAACAGCCCCTGGATGCCGAGATCGTCGATCCAGTGGCGGATATTGCGGCGCAGCGCAGCCTCATCGAGTTGCAGATCTGCGTCGAAGGGGTTGAGCGCGGCCGCCCAAATGCCGCGCATCGTCTCGCGCGCATGGGCCTTGGCTTCGTGCTTGGCGTAATTCATGACAGCTGCCTTCCTGTTCGGGTTCTCGGGCGCCGGACCTGCCGGGACAGCAGGGGCGGATATGGGGGCATACAGTCAGGAAGTTGCCGCCATGCCAAATTCCGAGCGTAGAATTTGGTATCAAAAAAATGTATATCAGATGGCGAAGGATTTCCTTTTGATGGCCCTTTGGAGATGGAAGGATGGCCGGGAAAAGGAGACGGACATGAAGATTGGCCTGATCGGGCACGGCGCCATAGCCGAATACGTATCGGCACAGCTTGCGGCACGGGGCATCACGCCGGCCGTGTTCCTGCTGCGGACACCGCGGGCCTTGCAGGGGCCAGATGCGGATGTGCCGCAGGTGACCGCGGCGCACCTTCTGCCGGACGGGCTCGACCTGATGGTGGATTGCGCAGGGCATTCCGGGCTGTCGACCCATGGGTCGGCTATCCTGTCGCAGGGGATCGACCTGGTCAGCGTGTCGCTCGGGGCGCTGGCCGATCGCACGTTGCAGAACACCCTGGAAGAGGCGGCCCGGCGCGGCGGCGCACGGCTTCACCTCGCAAGCGGCGCGATTGGCGCCCTCGACTGCCTGGCAGCGGCTCGGGTCGGCGGGCTCGATGAGGTCACCTATGTCGGGCGCAAACCGCCGGCAGGCTGGCAAGGCTCGCCGGCCGAGGAGGTACTGGACCTCGACAGGCTAGTCACCGTGTCGGAGCATTTTGCCGGTAACGCGCGCGAGGCTGCCGTCCAATATCCCAAGAATGCCAATGTTGCCGCTGCGGTGGCTCTGGCGGGGGCCGGGTTCGAGGCGACGCGGGTGCGTCTGGTCGCCGACCCCGGACTCACCGAAAACATCCATGAAATCCATGCTGCTGGCGCCTTCGGGCGGTTTTCATTCCGCATCGAAGGACGCACACTGCCTGACAATCCGCGCAGCTCCGCGCTGGCAGCGATGAGTGTGATCGCCGCCATCGAACGTCAGCGTGAAGTGATTACCATCTGAGGAGAAATCATGGTCTCGCGCCATTCCCGCATCGTCGACCGTGCCCTGACCCGGCTCAAACTGCGGCAGTTGCGGCTTTTGGTGGCGGTCGGCCGACACGGCAATATCAGAAGTGCCGCGCAGGATCTGGGCATTTCCCAGCCGGCGGCCACCAAGATGATCCAGGATCTGGAACTGGATTTCGAGGTCGAGCTGTTCACCCGCACCAATCGCGGTGTGGTCCCGACCGTGTTCGGAGAGGCGCTGATCCGCCATGGCAAGCTGATCTTCGCGCAGGTTTCCAACGCGGCACAGGAGCTCGATGACCTGAATGAAGGCAGCAGCGGACGGGTTGTGATCGGCACCTTGCTCGCGGCCTCACCTTCGCTATTGCCCTCCGCCGTCGAACGGCTGTTGGCCGAGCGGCCCAACGTCGCAATCAGGCTTGTCGAAGGGACCAATGAAATGCTGATGCCGTCGCTGATGTCTGGCGAAATCGACATGGTCGTCGGCCGATTGCCAGTCTATCGCCACCGCTCGACGATCGTACAGGAGAAGTTCTTCGATGAACGGATTGTCATGGTGGCCGGGCCCGATCATCCCCTCGTTGGCAAGTCGGCGGTCACGTTCGAGCGGTTGAGCGAGTATGGCTGGGTCCTGCCCCCTGTCGAAACCACGCTGCGGCGGCAGATCGACCAGTTCTTCATTCGTCAAGGCCAGTTCGTGCCTAAATTGGTCATAGAATCCGTCTCGTTTCTGGCAAATCGCGCCTTGTTGCGGAAAAACCAGATTCTCGGGCTCATGCCCGCCGATGTCGCGGCACTCGATGTGAAGGCCGGCCTGCTGGCGCAGATCGATTGGACCGTGCCATTCGGCGCCGGCCCGGTCGGGGTCTCGCACCGCGGCGAAGACAGCCTGTCGCCGGCGGGAATGGCGCTTCTTCACCATCTGCGTTTGACCGCCTCGGAACACTGACGGCCCGCAACGAGGCTGGTATAAGACAAGCCGATATCTGTATTTCGCCAATTCCCTTGAACGAAAGCCTGCCAGCTTGTGTCATTGGCCTCGACATTCATTGGCAAGCGAGACTGATATGACCTCCTATCCGGACCTGAAACTCTATATCGCGGGCGAATGGCGCGACACGCGCGAACACCTTCCCGTCGTCAACCCAGCCACCGAAGTCGAAATCGGCCGCCTGCCGCATGCTGAAACCTCCGATCTCGACGATGCCTTGTCCGCCGCCGAGGTAGGCTTCCGGATCTGGCGTGCGACCGCGCCGCGCGACCGGGCCGACGTCATGCTGAAAGCCGCCGCCATCCTGCGCGACCGGCAGGAGGAGATCGCCCGGGCGATCACCGCCGAACATGGCAAGCCGCTGACCCAGGCGCGGCTCGAAGTGATCCGGGGCTGCGAGTTCATCGAATGGGACGCGGGCGAGGCGGTGCGCACCTATGGCCGGGTCATCCCCTCCGCACAAGGCGTGCGCTACGTCGTGCATCACCAGCCGATCGGCGTGGTACTTGGCCTCTCGCCCTGGAACTTCCCGATGAGCCAGCCCTGCCGCAAGGTCGCCGGCGCGCTTGCTACGGGCTGTTCGATCATTCTCAAGGCGGCCGAAGAAACGCCGGCCGGGGCCCTGCATATCGCCCGCGCCTTCCACGACGCGGGCCTGCCGCCGGGGGTGCTGAACCTCGTTTTCGGCACGCCGGCGATGATTTCCGATCACCTGATCCGGCAGGACCCGGTGCGGCTCGTGGCCTTCACCGGTTCGACCGCCGTGGGGCGCCATCTGACAACGCTGGCCTCGGAAAACATGACCCGCGTGCTGATGGAACTGGGCGGCCATGCGCCGGTGATCGTCTGCGAGGATACCGACGTGGAACGCGCCGCGATCAGCAGCGCCGTACGCAAGTACCGCAACGCCGGGCAGGTCTGCACCTCGCCCACCCGCTTCTTCGTGCATGACAGCATCTTCGAGCACTATGCCGACACGTTCGTCAAGCGTGCCGCCGCAACGGTGGTTGGCAACGGCACGGATGCGGGCGTCGAGATGGGGCCGCTTGCCAATGAGCGCCGCGTGCCGGCGCTGGCCGCGCTGGTCGAGGATGCTCGCGAAAAGGGCGCCGAAGTGCGGACCGGCGGCGCGCGGATCGGCAACAAGGGTTATTTCTTCGAACCCACCGTGCTGGTCAACGTTCCCGACGACGCCCGCGTGATGCAGGAGGAGCCCTTCGGCCCACTTGCCGTGATCAATCCGGTCTCGTCGCTGGACGAGGCGATCGCCAAGGCAAACTCCACGCCCTTCGGGTTGGCCGCCTATGGTTTCACCAACCGCGCCGACTATATCGACCGGATGACAGACGAGATCGAGGCCGGCAACGTCTCGTTCAACACGCTAGAGGCCTCTTTGCCGGAAACCCCGTTCGGCGGCGTCAAGTCGAGCGGCTACGGCCGCGAGGGTGGCATCGAGGGGCTCGACAACTACATGATCGTGAAAAACATCTCGCACAGCATGCAGATCGTGTGAGGCTGGCGTTCCGCCTTGCCGTATTTCCAGCAAGGCGGAATGCAGGGGTCACGGACCGTAGAACATGGCAAAAGCGGAACCGATATTACCTGTGCAGGGTCTTGCATCGAAGCTGAAGACGGCCGCCGGGCACGCAGTTCCGCCCTGGGCCGGACGGGTCACGCGCACGACGTTGCGCGGTGATCTGACCGCCGGCCTCACCGGTGCGACGCTGGTGCTGCCGCAAGGGGTTGCGTTCGCGTCAATCGCAGGCCTGCCGCCGCAATACGGGTTCTATACGGCGATGGTGACGCCGGTGGTCGCCGCGCTCTTCGGATCGAGCTGGCATGCGGTCTCGGGACCGACGACCGCGATCTCGATCCTTGTTTTCGGGGCACTGGCCGAACATTTCGTCCCCGGCTCGCCCGACTACATTTCCGCAGCAATCACGCTCGCCCTCTGCGTCGGGCTGTTCCAGCTGATCCTCGGGATCGCTCGTCTCGGGGTCCTCGTCGATTTCGTATCACATTCGGTCATGACCGGCTTCATCACCGGCGCCGCCTTGCTGATCGCGGTCAGCCAGATCAGGCACGTGCTCGCCCTGAACATCCCGCGCACCGAGAGCCTGGTCGAACATTTCGGCCTGCTGTGGGAACACCTCCCGCAGACCGACTGGCGCGCGCTTGCGATCGCCCTGTTGGCCCTGACCACCGGCGCCGCCATCAAGCATGTCCGGCCGCTCTGGCCCAACTACCTGCTGGCGCTCTTCGCCGCGACACTGGCCAGCCTGCTCTTCGGCGGGTCCGAGGCCGGGCTGACCACTATCGGCACCATCGAGGGACTGCTGCCTGTCTTCGAGTTGCCGGCGCTCGGTCTGGGTTTTGTTCAGGAGTTTGGAGGGGCGATTGTCGCCATCGGCCTGGTCGGCCTGCTCGAAGCGATGTCGGTATCGCGCGGCATCGCGCTGCGCTCGGGTCAGTTGATCGACGGAAACCGCGAGTTCGTGGCGCAAGGCCTCTCCAACATCGCCGCCAGCTTCTTCCGCTGCTATCCCGGCTCGGCTTCCTTTACCCGGTCCGGGGTCAATTTCGACGCCGGCGCGCAGACGCCGTTGTCGGCGATCTTCGCCGCCCTGTTCCTTGCCGCGATCCTGTTCTTTGTCGCCCCTTTCTTCGCCTATGTCCCGATCTCGGGCATGGCCGGGGTGATCCTGCTCGTGGCCTGGAGGCTGATCGACTTTCGCGAGATCCGGCATATCGTCACCACCTCGACCTCCGAGATCGTTATCGCGGCGGTTACCTTCCTGTCGGCGCTGTTCCTTTCGCTCGAATTCGCGATCTATGCAGGTGTCCTGCTGTCGCTGGCCCTGTTCCTGAAAGGCACCGCGCGACCGTTCATCGGTGTCGGAGCGCCCAACCCCGATAGCCCACGCCGGAAATTCATGGCCGCGGCCGAGAACGGGCTGGCGGAATGCCCGCAGCTCCTGATCGCGCGTATCGACGGGCCGCTCTATTTCGGCTCGGTGGAGTTTCTCCGCCGCCGCTTCCGCCGCTTTGAGATCGAGCGGCCGGAACAGAGGCACCTCCTGTTCCTCGTCAAGGGCGTCGGCGAGATCGACCTGTCGGGCGCCGATTTCATGATCGAGGAAGCTGCGCGCCGCCAGAAGCGTGGCGGAACGTTCCACCTGCAGCTCGTGACCCCGAGGACCATCGCCAAACTGGCACGGCTGAAGGTGTTCAAGGCACTTACGAAGGAAAACATCCACCTGTCAAAGGGCGACGCCATCGCTGCCGTCGTTCCGACACTCGACCAGTCGATCTGCGCCAGGTGCACCGCCAGGATCTTCCTGGAATGCCCCGGTCCGGAACCCGAACCGTCCTCGGATTCGGGCAGGTCGGCGTCCGGTACCTAGGCCCGCAGAAAAATCCGCCGTTCGTCACGTACCAGCTGATCCAGGATTTCCACGGCAGCGCTGATCCGACGGGCGACTCTCATATTTTCATGCCAGACGGTCCAATAGGTCCGCGTCGCGAAGGTTTCGGGGAAAAGGCGCTCGATCTCCGCGGCCCCGGCAGCCATGAAATCGTGCAGGATACCGATTCCCACGCCGGCGCGGACGGCTTCGAACTGGCCGATCGCGGTGGAGACCTCGACGTCGGACCGCCAGTCGCGCATGAAATCGGCGGAATAGTTCAGATCGGGCGAATAGATCAGATCCTCGACATAGCCGAGCAGCGTGTGCCGCCGCAGCTGCGCCAGATCGCGGGGCCGACCGGCCCGCTCCAGGTAGTCTTTCGATGCGTAGAGTCCGAGGGTGTATTCTGTCAGCTTCCGGACCCGCAATCGCCCCCTGTCCGGACGGCCGACCATGACCGCGATATCGGCCTCGCGCTCCGAAAGCGAGAAACTGCGCGGGACCGGCACGAGCTGGACCTGTAATTCCGGGTGTTGCTGGCGGAACCGGGTCAGCCGCGGCGCGAGGAAGGCGCTTCCGAATCCATCCGGCGCGCCGATGCGTATCGTTCCGGCGATACGTTCGCGGCGACTTGTCACCCGTGCCACTCCCGACACGACTTCGCCTTCGACCCTGTCGGCGGTTTCCAGCAGCATCTGGCCGTCCTCGGTAAGCTGGCAGCCCCGCGTCGTCCGGTCCAGGAGCCGCGCGCCCACCGCGCCTTCGAGCGCGGCTATATGCCGACTCAGAAGCGCCTGGCTGACGCCGCGCCTGCGCGCCGCGCCCAGCATCTGCCCTTCGCGTGCGACGGCAAGAAAATAGCGGAGGTCATCCCAGTTCATTTCATACGTTTTAGCATAACGGATTATCGGTTGCAGGTATTTATATACGGAAACAAATAGACGATTTAGGCCGCGTAACAGGAGGAAATCCCATGACCGAGATCACCCATTTCATCGACAACACCCGCGTCAAAGGCATGTCCGGACGCAGCCAGCCGGTCTTTAATCCGGCCACCGGAGAGGCGGAGAAGACCGTCGCGCTCGCTTCCGCTCAAGAAGTGGGACGCGCCGTGGCTGCGGCACATGCGGCCTTGCCCGCCTGGTCGAAGACTCCCGCCCTGCGCCGAGCGCGCATCCTCGACCGGTTCAAGATGATCCTGTGGGACCGCGCCGACCAGCTCGCCGAGGCGATCTCGGCCGAGCATGGCAAGACCCATGACGATGCGAAGGGCGAAGTAACCCGCGGCCTCGAGGTCGTGGAGTTTGCCGCCGGCGCGCCGCATCTGCTGAAGGGCGAGATCACCGAGAATGTCGGTACCGCCGTCGACAGCCATTCGCTGCGCCAGCCGCTGGGTGTGGTTGCCGGCATCACGCCGTTCAATTTCCCGGCCATGGTGCCGATGTGGATGTTTCCCGTGGCGCTCGCCTGTGGCAACACCTTCATCCTGAAGCCCTCCGAGCGCGATCCCTCCGCCTCGCTCCTGATCGCCGAATGGCTCGCAGAGGCCGGTTTGCCGAAAGGTGTCTTCAACGTCGTGCAGGGCGACAAGGAAGCCGTCGATGCGCTGCTCACCCATCCGGACGTCAAGGCGATCAGCTTCGTCGGTTCGACACCGATCGCGAAATACATCTACGAGACCGGCACCGCGAATGGCAAGCGCGTGCAGGCGCTCGGCGGGGCCAAGAACCACATGGTCATCCTGCCGGACGCCGATCTCGACATGGCCGCGAACGCGCTGATGGGCGCGGCCTACGGGTCCGCCGGCGAACGCTGCATGGCGATCTCGGTCGCTGTCCCGGTGACCGACAAGGTCGCCGACGCGCTGATCGAAAGGCTGGTACCCAAAATCGAGGCGCTGAAGGTCGGACCGGCAGCGGACCGGTCGTCGGAAATGGGTCCCGTGGTCACCGCAGCGGCGCGCGACAAGATCAAGAGCCTGATCGACCGGGGCGAGGCCGAGGGCGCAAAACTCGTCGTCGATGGTCGAGGCTTCACACCGCCGCAGGGCTACGAGAACGGTTATTTCGTCGGGCCGACCCTGATCGACAACGTGACCCCGGACATGACGATCTGGAAAGAGGAGGTCTTCGGCCCGGTGCTGTCTGTGGTCCGCCGCAAGGATTATGCCGCCGCGGTCGACCTGATCCACGCTCACGACTATGCCAACGGTGTAGCGGTCTTCACCCGCGACGGGGATGCAGCGCGCAGCTTTGCCCATGACATCGAGGTCGGCATGGTCGGCGTCAATATCCCGATCCCGGTGCCGATGGCGTTCCACTCCTTCGGAGGCTGGAAGCAGTCGCTCTTCGGCGACCATCACATGCATGGCCCTGAAGGCGTCCGTTTCTATACCCGGCTGAAGACAATCACCACGCGCTGGCCATCGGGTGTCCGAACCGATCCGGAGTTCGTGATGCCAACGATGGGTTGATCGGGAGAAGGCGCGGCAGTGCCGTGCCTTCCGTTTGCGATTCGGTCGGATCGTGCTGCCGGCGAAGTGAATCGTGGACTACAACACTCAACAGGCGATCGGGAACCTTCCGTCCACAGGAATTCCGTTCAACCTCGTTCTGCCCGAGTTCGTCCGTGCGTTAGCCTGGGGTGAGGTGAGGGCAGCGCGTGCCGATCGCGATTTCTGGGCGCTTGTTTCGGCCGTCGAGGGGATCTGGGGCGAAATCATCCCGGTACAACGTCACATCTTGTTTCGCATTGACATGATCCAGAGCGGCGCGGGCACTTCGACCAATCTTAACTCCAATGAGGTGATCGCCAATCTCGCGCCGAACCGTATGGGCATGTCCCGGACGTCTACGCCCATCTTCGTCGAAACGATGATGTCATCCGCAGGCAATCGCCGAGGGATGTCTGTCCGGCCGCCCTGCGCCTACCGTTATGTCGCAATGCGCCAAATTTCAGGACACGCAGCGCCAGCTGGTTGCCACCTGCCAAGATCGCGTAGAGATCAGGTGGCATTCAAGATGTCCGCGTCGGAGCCGATGTTGCATGTCGAGGCGCTGCATTTGTCGGACGCGCATTGGGATATTCTCGAGGATCGTTGGATCTGTTTTTCGACCGTACCGGAAATCGGAGGCATAGACCTAAGTGAGATCAGCGCGAACGTTTGGCTCGTCCTGAACAGGCCCTATTGCCGCCGCGACCTTCGATTTTATGCCATTTCAGCCGATGAGAAAGTGGCTGAACTTCTTGAAACGACCAAAGGAGCCGCACTTTCTGTCATCGAACGAACAACTTGGATCGAGAACGCGCCGATCACCACCGCCAAGGCCATCACAATGCCCGGCTATCAACTCCTGACCCCCGATCCTCGCAGGTGAAAGCTGGTGTGGCCAGAACCATCATAGGATGGCCCTGGACGGGCCGATGCGTTTCATCTGATCGAAGCCGAGTAATTCCAGAGTGACATGTTGCCTGCACGGGTATCATGACTATACCTCTCCCGTCCCACTCAGTTCTTGCACAACGCGGTCCGCCATGTTGGCGCAACGTGCACCATCGAACGGATAGATAGCATCAAAGCCCCCTTTCACCCGGCGCTCCAGATCCTGTCGCAACCAGCGGCGTGCCCGGAACAGCCGGGTTTTGACCGTAATCGGGTTGAGTTCCAGGTCGCGGGCGATCTCTTTCTGCGTCATGCCTTCCGTTTCGCTCAAGACGAACACGAGACGCAATTCGTGGGGCAGACCGTCTACCAGCTCTTCAAGGATCCGTCGAAGCTGTTGGCGCCCATGCACGGTCTCGGCGGCTTCAGAGACCATTCCCGGAAAAGGCGTAACTGAAGTCACATCGTTCTCATTCACCGTATCGTACTCCTCTTCCGGGCGCTTTCGACGCAGTTGCATCAGGGCGGTATTGATCGCAATGCGTGTGATCCAGGTCGAAAAAGCAGAGGTTCCGCGAAAGCTGTCCAGACGTCGAAACGCTGCGAGATAGGTTTCCTGCACCACATCTTCGGCTTCGGCATCCGTCGCAACGATCCCCCTCGCGACCCTGAACAGCCGAGGGTTGTTGCGCCGGATCAGTTCCCGGACCGCGGGTTCCGAGCGTGCGGCCGCAGCCGCCAGCAGGTCGCCCTCGCTGGTCGTTTCGTCGATGATCTGGTGTTGATCGACCCGGTGCCGGGACAGATTGGTCATTCGTATTCCTCCCGCAGGATCCGGCCCCGGGCGATGATGTCGTCCACCCGCGGAATTCCTGCAAGCGCCTCGGGCTCAAGATCGTCGCTGTTGCCCGCCGCCCCCTCCCATCCCTGATCGGTTGGCTGACCGACCAAGATCCGGCCAACCATTCCTGCCATTTCATGCGGCAGGCAATAGTAGTCGTAGACACCGGGAACCGTCAGCGTGACCTCGAAACTCTCGCCTGGCAGCAGGAAATCGCTGTCCCACGCGAGGGCCTGTTCCGGGATGCGCCGTTGCCGATCAAAAATGTCCGGATGGTAGGCGGTCGCGGTATGGCTGTTCCCGGGATCTCGGTTGATGAAACGTACGGTCGTGCCCGGGGCCACCGCAAGGCCAACCGGTGCGAACCAGACATGCTCTCCCCGTGCGGTTCCCCTCATCTCAATGGTTTCAACAGGGCCCGCCAATGTGACGCGTGGAAAGCCGAGGGTGGCGATCACGCCACCCCCGACCATAAGAAACTCTCTGCGGCCTGGCGTCATTCCGCAAGCCTCGATTTGGCATCCTCGTCGTGGAACAGCACGACATGGGCATGGGGCCTGTCCACGCCAGGATGCCCGGCATTGAAGTAGATGTCGACGGATGAAACCGTGTGATTGCCGACCGCCAGCCCGTCATAGGAGGTACCGCTCTGCAGGTCTTCCAAAGGCGTCATGTAAACCGTGGCCGAGAGATTGCCGTCATGGTCATAGGCCAGGAACGGGCCGGCTGGGAGCGTATCCGGGTCAACGAACAGCGTGCCGAGACCCGGGATGAATTCCGGCAGGGGCAGCGCATCGCTGACCTGGATATAAGGGGCGCCCGGGGGTGACATCAGCAACGCGTCCGCGTCTTGGGCAAGGGCATTGCCCGTAGACAAAGTGAGCGCGATCGCGGCGAGAGTGAGAGCGGATTTCATTTTACTTCCTTTCAATGTCTGAGGTGCCACAGTCATGGGCACCTGTCTCTTTGATGCGCCAGAGTCAGAAAGGTTCGCGGAAATGTTTTGCCGTCAGGTTTTGGCCCGCCTGGTTGTGGCAGGTTCCATGTTATCTTGCTTGGGCAGCCCTGTTCGGATGACCGACCGGAAACGTGCTCTTTCCCAGAATCTCGCCATGGGCATCCACGATCAACCGCAGGGCGCGGCCCTGGTGACGGAATGTCAATCGCCAACGGCCCGCGTCCTCACCCTCTCCCGTCTCGCAAAGAGATGCGATCTGCCCGCCTTGCATCCGGTGACGGGTTTCTTCGACGGAAAGGTCAAACGCTTCGGCCAGAACCAGCGCGTCGACGACGAACTGGTCCCCTCGTCGTTCAACGTCGGTCATGTCCTGTCTTGCCAGTAGTCATTTGCCGCCGCGACGGTGGCGAAATGCGTCGCGACCACCTGGCTGACAGCGATCAGGGCGTCGGAGTCTTCGGCGTATTCCGGGCGCAACCGGTCACGCACTTCGGCGTCTGGTTGGGTCAGCTTCACGGCCACGCGTGCAAGCTTTACCGCAAGGTCATACCCCTCTTCGGGCGTTGTCGTCTTCAGTGTCGGGAGCCAGTTTGCCATCGGGTTTTCCTTCTGTTTCGTTTTCCTGATCAGGAGGGATGACGCGCCACGCGGCGCCGTCAGGGTCATCGAACTGCCCGTTTCTGAGCGCCCAGATAAAGGCACAAAGCCCGAGCAGGCCGAGACCGATCGAGAGCGGTATGAGTAACAGGAGGCTCACTGCCGCTCACCGGCTATCGCCTGGTAGGCATGCCAGGTGCCATGACCGAGAACCGGGAACAGGACGATCAGCCCAATCAGGCCGGTTACGACTGACAGGCCCAATCCGAGGGCGACAAACAGACCCCAAACCAGCATGGGGCGCAGGTTCTGCACGGTCATGACAAAACTCAGCCCCATGGCGGTCAGCGCATCGGTCTTGCGCGAGACCAGCATCGGAATGGAGAAGGCGCTGATCGCGAAGGCGAAGGCCGCGAACAACCCGCCCACCAGGGTACCGGTGATAACTAGCGCCCATCCCCGGGGCGTCGTCAACACATTGGTCAACGCCTCCTCCGCGCCGGGGAACGGGACAAGGCCGAAAAATAGTGCATAAAGAAGATCCGCCGCCCTGAGCCAGAACAGGATCAGCAGGCCGAGTAGCAGTCCGGCATAGGCCAATTGCCCACCCGACGCCGGCCGGAACACCAGCATGTCGGAAAGCGCAACCTGTTCACCTTGCGCCTGCCTGTGGCTTTTCTCGTAAAGCCCGATCGCCAGGAACGGACCGACAATCAGGAAACCGGAGATCGCGGGCAGCGCGAGATACAAGAGATGGCTCGCGTGAAGCGCCCAAAGGACCGCATAGGATATCAGCGTCAGGAACAAACCGTAGGCAAAGCTGGACAACGGCGCCATTCGCACATCACGCCAACCGGCTTGCAACCAATCCAACGCCGAAGACGCGGGCAGGTCGCGTGCATGGGGTGAGGCGGGCCGATGCGGCTTGCGTAAGGTCGGTAGTGGTTCCAGCATCCCGTTCTCCCTTTCAGCAGGACCGCATGGCAGGCATCGCGCCGGCGGTCTCGCGACAGTCCGGCTGCGATCGCAGGGCAACGGTCAGCAGATGCGCATTCGCACCGAGAAAAAGCAGAACTGCTGCCAGAGCGGCGCCGATCGCCAGCCGTTTTTGTACGGCCGGCTTCATTGCCCGCCTCCTGCTGGTTGGCCAAGCCGGGCCACGTAGAGCGCCAGGAGGCTGATTTCGGCCTCTGACAGGCGACCCGACCAGGCCGGCATCACCCCGTGGCGCCCGCGTCGGAGCGTTCGCATCACCGTTTCCAGGTCCTGGCCATAGATCACCGCCTCGTCTGTGAGGGAGGGTGCGCCGATTTCGAGACCGCCCGCCCCGGTCTCACCGTGGCAGGAACCGCAATTCTCCGAAAAGAGCGTGCCCGCAGAGCTCTCGAAACCGACAGCTCCGTCACGCATCTCGGAAACGAATTCGGCCAAGGCCAACCGATCAGACCGCTCCATCCAGTCAAAGGCCGGCATTTCGGCGTAGCGGGTGTCAGGATCTTCGGTATTGATGCCGTGGCGAATGGCCGTGGCGATTTCTTCCGTGTCGCCGCCCCACAGCCATGTTTCGTCCGACAGGACCGGAAAGCCCGGCCCTCCCTGCCCGTTCGTGCCGTGGCAGGCCGCGCAGTTGTCGGCGAACAGGCGCGCGGCGGCGGGCATTGCGGTCGCCATCAGTGTCGCGTCGGATTGCAGGGCGACGAAATTCTCGCCCTCGAAGCGCGACAGCCAGTCCTGCCGCCTGTCGGCCAGGCTGTTGAAGCCCTTGATCGCTTCTTCGCTCTGGTCCAGCCCGAGCAAGCCACGTGTGTAATCGCGTCCGGTCGGCCAGGCGGGCAAGAGAATCCAGGCAACGACCGAATAAAGAAACGTCAGCACCAGTGCCCAGATCACGACCTTCGGGAACGCGGTATTGAGCTCGGTGATACCGCCCCAGTCGTGCCCCGTGGTGTCGTAGCCGGTGACCGGATCGATCTTGCGATTGCCCGTATGGGGATCGGCGCCTGGCAGTTGCCTCGGGTCGGTCGGGTTACGCATCTCCAACCTCCTTTGAAGGCAGCACGGACCGGGCGGCGGCGTCGTAGGCCTTGCGCCGGGACGGGCTGTAGGCGCGGAAGACAACAATCAGGAAGAACCCCATCAGCCAGATCAGGCCAACGGTCTTGGACAGATAGACCAGGATGTCATGGGTCATTGGTTGCCCTCCGTCAGGGTTCGATAGGGCGCATCGGTCAATGTGCCGAGAGACTGGAGATAGGCGACAAGCGCATCCATCTCTGTCAGGCGAGACGGATCGCCATCGAAGGCGCGGGCCGCGGGCCGTTCGCCATAGCGCTGCAGAAATCCGTCCACCGCGTCGCTGTCGGGGCGGCTTTGCGCCAGGGCATCGGCTTCCGCCGTTGCGATCATGTCCTCGTCATAGGGTACGCCAAGCCGGGCCAGCGTGGTCAGGGAGTCAGACAACAGATCGGTATCAAGGGGACGCGTCAGCCAGGGGTAGGACGGCATGATCGAGGCCGGCACCACGCTGCGCGGGTCGATCAGGTGCGCCACATGCC
>NZ_JALEGT010000099.1 GCF_022763305.1 Marivita sp.
ATAATGCAAAAAGGGTCCTCATTCGTGCACAAGGTGAACTGGGACGATCTGCGTTACGTTCTGGCTGTGGCCGACACGGGGTCGGTGAACGCGGCCGCCAAGGCGTTGGGGGTCAACCATGCCACGGTGCTGCGAAGAATCGCGTCTTTTGAGGAAACCTGCGGTGGGCCTGTGTTCGAACGGGACCGGAGCGGATATCGCCTGCGGCCCAACCGGGCCCCGGTGATCGAGGCCGCCCGACTGGCCGCGCAGCACGTGAGCGCTGCGGAAGCGCTCATGCTGGGACAGAAAACGCCGGTTGGGAAGACACTCAGGATCACCTCGACCGACACGTTCTGCCAGACCGTTCTCGCCGCGATCTATCCGGCGCTGGCCCGGCGGGTGGCACCGGATCGGCTCACCTATCTGTGTTCCAACGCGCATCTCGACATGGCGCGTCTGCATGCCGATGTCGCGCTCCGGCCCGCCCTCGAGTTGCCGGATGATCTGGTGGGGCGCAAGCTGACAGAGATGCAGTTCGCCGTCTATGCCAACGCGCAAGGCCGTGCGCCTCAGGGCTGGCTTGGTCTGTCGGGGGCGCTGGAGCGGTCCGGCCCCGCACAATGGATGCAGCGCGAGATCGACCCGGCCGAGATCGTCGGCAGCGCCGACAGTTTCTGCCTTCTGGCCCAGATGACAGCAAGAGGCACGGCCGTCGCGATCCTTCCGGCCTTGTTGGGCGACGCTGCACCGGACCTCGTGCGTGTCGACGCGGGTGCGCCCGAGATGTTCGTGCCGGTGTGGCTTGCATGTCATCGCGATCTCGCCGGAAGCGAGCGGCTGCAGCACTTGATGGATGCGATGGAAAAACTCCTGCAGCCACATATCCCTGCGATTGCGGGGGGCGCCGTTGGCAACGCGAAAGCGGCGGCCAACCGCTAGCGCAGCACCCGGTTCGGCACGCGCTCTGCGTCAAGCGACATCCAGTCGGGCCAGCCGATCCAGGTTTCGACGGCGTAAATGCCAAGACATATCGCGATGATTGCCAGCACCAGCTTGACCCGCGCCGGGCTGGGCGGGTTGCGCGCCCATTGCGTCATGCGCAGAAGCCAGAACCAGTTCACGCCTCGGGAAACCGGACCTTGCCGATGAAGGGCAGGTTGCGGTTGCGCTGTGCGTAGTCGATGCCGTAGCCGACCACGAATTCATCGGGGATCGAGAACCCAATCCAGTCGGCGGCCACATCTGTCTCCCGCCGCGACGGCTTGTCGAGCAGCGCAATGGTGCGCAGCCGCCCCGGTTTGCGCGACGCAAGCAAGCCCACCACATGTTTGAGCGTGTGGCCGGTGTCCACGATGTCTTCGACCACCAGCACGTCACGGCCCTCGATCTGGCCGCGCAGGTCCTTCAGAATCCGCACTTCGCGGCTCGATTCCATGGCATTGCCGTATGAGGATGCTTCAAGGAAATCCACTTCCACCGGCAGGTCCAGTTCGCGCACAAGGTCCGCGATGAACACGAAACTGCCGCGCAGCAGACCCACGACCACCAGCTTGTTGGTGTCGCGGAATTCTTCCTTGATCGCGTGCGACAGTTCCTCGATCCGGGCCGCGATGGCCTTGGCCGAGATCATTTCGTCGATGACATAAGGACGCTCTGACATAGGTTTCCCTTGATTTTTCGCGCGCACAATACGACATCCCCCGCCACTGTCACGGTCAAAACACAAGAGCAGATGCCCACACATTCCGAAACCCGCACCCTGCCGTATACGGCGCAACAGATGTACGATCTGGTCGCGGACGTGGCGAATTACCCCAAGTTCCTGCCATGGACAGCCGCCGCGCGTATCCGCTCGCGCGAGGATCGGGGCGATCACGAGGAAATGCTGGCGGATCTGGTGATCAGCTTCAAAGTGTTCCGCGAACGGTTCGGCAGCCGCGTGGTACTCTGGCCCGAACAGCAGAAGATCGACACCGAATATCTCGATGGCCCTTTCCGGCACATGCACTCGAACTGGGGCTTCAAGGATGTCGAGGACGGGGTCGAGGTGACGTTCTTTGTGGATTTCGAATTCAAGAACCGCATCCTGCAGGGCGCGGCCGGGATGTTCTTTTACGAAGCCATGCAGCGCATCGTCCGCGCCTTTGAACGCCGCGCGGCGGAACTTTACGGATAGACCCGAAGAGCCATGAAGAAAGGCGGACCTTTCGGCCCGCCTTGGCACTCGTTATACACAATTCTGCTTACGACGCGTGGTCGTAGGCGCGCTCTCCATGCACGATGATGTCGAGCCCGGAATTCTCGGTTTCCGCATCGACCCGCAGCGGTGTGATCGCCTTGACCACGACCACCAGAACCACCGTGACCACCACGGTGAACACGCCGACAATCGCCAGAGACCCCAACTGCGCGGCAAAGCTGCCCGCGCCGAATACGGCGATCATGATGGTGCCGAAGATGCCGCCCACGCCATGCACCGCGAAGACGTCCAGCGTGTCGTCGATCTTGAGCATGTTGCGGATCACGTTCACCGCTTCCTGACACAGCACACCCGCAATGGCCCCGATGATCAGCGCCTCGACCGGGCCGACAAAGCCGGATGCCGGGGTGATCGACGCCAGACCCGCAATCGTGCCTGTGACCATGCCGACCAATGACGACTTGCCGAACTTCACCTTCTCCCACAGCGCCCAGGTCAGCGATGCGGTCGCCGCCGAGATATGCGTGACCGTCAGCGCCATCGCGGCACCGCCATCAGCGGCCAGTTGCGACCCGCCATTGAAGCCGAACCAGCCGACCCACAGCATCGCCGCGCCCAGCATGACGTATCCGGGGTTGTGGGGCGGGGTGACGCGATTCTTGCGCGGGCCAAGGAACACGGCGATGATCAGCGCCGCGATGCCCGCTGTTTCGTGCACCACGATCCCGCCCGCGAAATCCCGCACGCCAGTGTCGCCGAAGATGCCACCGTCCGCCAGGAACCCGCCGCCCCAGACCCAATGCACCACCGGCGCATAGCAGAGCAGCATCCACAGGCCCGAGAAGAGAAGCACAAAGCCAAAGCCCACCCGCTCGACATAGGCGCCGACGATCAGGGCAGGGGTGATGATGGCGAATGTCATCTGGAAGGCGAAGAACAGAACCTCGGGCAGGGTGCCCGACAGATCGTCGGTTCCGACCCCCATCAGGAACATCTTGCCCAGACCGCCCCAATAGGCGCCGCCATCGCCAAATGCGATGGTATAGCCGAAAGCGAGCCACAGAACGCTCATCAAACAGGCAATCGCATAACAGTGCATGAACACGCTGAGCACATTTCGCGCCCGCACGAGCCCTCCGTAAAACAGGGCAAGCCCTGGCAGCGTCATGAACAGCACCAGCGCTGTTGCCACGATAATCCAGGCCGTATCGGCTCCGTTCATCTGTCCCATCCTTTGATTTGGCGTTGTTGCGCGCGGTCAAAGCGGAACGGCATCGCGGAAAAAAGAGGCAAAATCACAAAGAGCCTGCCTGAAAATCATGCAGACATGGTTTTGTTTAATTATACCCGTCCTCCTGAATTGACCTGACTTTTTGTTAGGCCGATTCACTCTGCCACATGTTGAACAGGGCAGCGGCTGGTACTGTTTGATTATGA
>NZ_JALEGT010000100.1 GCF_022763305.1 Marivita sp.
GGTCGAGAAGACTCGAACTTCCACGGGAGTTACCCCACAGCGACCTCAACGCTGCGCGTCTACCAATTCCGCCACGACCGCACTGTCTTGACTTGGTAGGCGGCTCATTAGCGAAGGTCGCAATCGGGGGCAAGGGCAAATTTCGACAATCTCTCATGCCATCCGCGATTGACGCAGACGCGGCAGAAATACGCGCGCGGCGACCAGACCCAGAAGCCCCGCGATCACCAGCCAGCCCCAGTGCGACGGCGCCCCGAACAGCATCTGGTTCAGCGTCCGCCCCGGCAGGAAGGTGAACGCTCCGGCGATGATCAGACCGTTGGAGTAAAGGCTGCGCAGGATCGCCTCATGCCGTTCAATGTCCCGCGCGATGGCGGCCTTGATCCCGGCCCAGAGCGACCAGAGCGTGAGCACGGCAAACCCGTGCAGAGGACCGATGCCGATGGGCGTGAAATGCGACGGGATCAGGAACGAACCGACCGCCAGCACCGTCATCGCCGTGACCCAGACATAGCCAATCACCTTGTGTGTCCGGTCCCGCCTGCGGCGATAGAGGGCGACCGGCCCAAGGATCAATGCCAGCACAGCAGCGATGATATGCACCTGAACAGGCAGCGGAGCAGTGAGAAAAGGCAGAAGCGTCATGGCGTCCTCTTGTCGTTGGGTGGGTGATGAGGCACCAAAACGACGCGGCTCCGATGGCCGCCAGAGAGGATACGCCAATGACGGCCCAGCTTCGTGAGTGACCCGCGCTTGCATCCCGCGCTTCGTGAATGGCGGGCGCATTTGCTGCACCCGCTGACCCTGAAGGCGCTGTCGGCGGTGAGCGTTGTGCTGTGGCTGATCGGTCCGTTCGCGACACTGTCGTCGCTGTCACTGCTGCCACGTGCGGGCTATTGGACGGTGCTGACCGTTCTTGGCTATGTCATCGGCTATCTCATCGCCTACGCGGTCTTGCGGCCTTCGCTCTCCGGCATGGCGCATCTGGTGCGCATTCTTTTGGCGGGATGCCTGACCGGGTTCGCAATGACTGCTCTGGTCAGTGCCCTGAACTGGCCGATCTTTGGTGTTGTCCCCTTCGGCCCCGGCAGTCTGACGCTGGCGGGCACGACGCTGGTGATCTCGGTGATCGTGATGGCTGTCATTGACCTGTTCTCGCGGCACCTGTCCCCCGCGCCCGCAGATGCACCGCAGACAGTGCCGTTGCTCGACCGTCTGCCCTTCGACAAACGCGGGGCTTTGGTCGCGATCTCGGTCGAGGATCACTATGTCCGCATCCGCACCACCAAGGGAGAAGAAATGATCCTGATGCGCCTCGCCGATGCGATCCGCGAAGTCGGTCCGACGCCCGGCGCGCAGGTCCACCGCTCGCACTGGGCCGCCTTCGATCAGGTCACCTCCGCCACCCGCGACGGCGACCGGGCTGTGCTGCAGATGACGTCAGGGGGTGACATCCCGGTCAGCCGACGCCATATCCCGACCCTCAAGGAGGCGGGGCTGCTGCCCCGGTAGCGCATCCCGACACATTGCCGGGATGCAAGTCTCAAATTGCTGCAGACTTATTCCAGAACCAGCAATGGCAAAGCAGCCTGCTGCGGCTGCGTGGCAGGTGCCGCAGCACTGGGTTGCCCGGACATCATCATGGCCGCCTTCTGAACCAGGCCCATGCGTTCCGGCTGACCCGGCGCGAAGACAGATACGCCATTCGCGTCAAACGAGCTAAGAGCTGCCTCATACCAGGACGCAGCAATCTCGCTGCGCTTCGAGGCACCGATTCCCTGGCTCAGGTGGTGCCCCAGGAGTTCCGCATACCCTGCTTCGCCCAGCGAGGTGAGCAGCAAAGCCGAGCCCATCGCTACGTCCATGTCGTCGATCCGGTACCCCACGGACAGACAGACACGCGCGGTGCCAGCAAGCTGTTGAGGCGACATGCCGCTCGACAGAATGAAGGAAGACACGCCCTGCAGCACTTCTTCCCGAGACTTCAGCGAAACGGCGAGAACGTGGTCTTTGAGCACTGGCCCAAATCCTTTGCACTGCTCTGTGATCTGCTCAGGTGTTGCGCCTTGCACCTTGGCTATGAGATCTTCGCCCTGCGCCATGGCATAGGTGCGTGTCAGACACATTTGTTCCGCAAGCGCGAAATCCGGATCGCTCAGCGAAGCTTCTGTAACGAAGCCACCGTTTGAACTGGTGAGCAAGCTGACTTTGTTGCAGAAAGACGCCAGAGATTGCTGCGCGGGTGCCTGACTGCCCACCATAAATGATGGCAATTGCGACGTGGGCGCAGCCACTGCCGGAGCCTGACCACTGACGACCGGCTGTGCCGTCGCAACGGGCAAAGCGGGCGCGTTCGCCGCCGGAACCGCTGCCATCTGCGTCTGCGGCAACCCCTGTTGCGGGACCTGTGGCGCGACATTCAGCGCCGCCATCTGCGGTGCGTTGTCGGTCTTTGTGCATGTTCCGCGTACACAGGAGAACATCGCTGGAGTGACATTAAAGGCCTGGAAATCGTTCCGCTCATAGCCATCAGGGGTCGAGGCGAAGACTCGCACAGTACAGGCTTGCGCGTTGCACCAGAAGGCCGATCCTGTCACCGACGTGTCGATGATGTAATCCGTCTGGCCATCGCCGTTGATGTCCGCCAGTTGGATGAAGCCATGACGCTGTACCAATTGTTCGGCCGAAGGGTCGGAACTCTTTGCAACCTCGTTAACAGCAGCCGCAACGATAGCTGGCAAACCGTAATGTCCGCCAATCGCTGCTGTGGCGCTGTTGCCCGAGCCGTTCAACTGCTCATCGCGGTAAATCGTGAGAAGGCCGCGGACGCCTTGCGGATTGCTTGCGATCAGTTGCGCCGTGTTCGGCCCTCCGGCCTGAGCGCGATAATAGGATGAAACCAGGAAATCCTGTTCAAAAGTGGTCAATTGGCCGGTCGGAGGATAGCCCAAATGCGCCTGATAAGCCGAAATGGCCGCACGCGAATTTCGGCCCAATACGCCATCGGGTGTTCCCGAATTGAAACCGAAGTAGTTTAGAGCGACCTGAGCCTGCCGATTCGACTCGCGCTGCGCGCTGCTGATACCGGATGATCTGGGTTTTGAAGCTTGCTGATAAGTCCGCTTGGGCGCTGCGCGTTGCTTGTTGCTGTTGCTGATCGCACCACCGATCACACCCCCGATAATTCCTCCAATCAAAGCGTCATTGGCCATTGCAGGAATTGGCGCAGCGATCAGGCTGACGGCCACCACGGTATTAAGAGAAATCCGACGGAACATTGCGAAGCCTTTCAAAACATGTTCATTGCAGCAGAAATCGGCGAAAAACTGCCACCATTCTGGGTTGAATGGCGTGCGAGTCAAGAAAACAATGGCGATACGCATGGTTGAATGGCGCATCACGGACGGGTTGACCGACTATGACGAGGCCGTGGCCTTTATGGAGGCGCGCGCAGCGGCGATTGCGGAGGGCAGCGCCGACGAATTGGTCTGGCTGGTCGAACATCCGCCGCTTTACACCGCCGGGACGAGTGCCAAGGTCGAGGACCTCAAGGACCCTGACCGCTTTCCTGTCTACCCGACCAAGCGTGGCGGTCAGTACACCTATCACGGCCCCGGTCAGCGGGTGGTCTATGTCATGCTGGATGTGGGCAAGCGCGGGCGGGATGTGCGGTGTTTCGTGCAGGATCTGGAACGCTGGGTGATTGCGACCTTGGGCGAGTTCGGCCTGACCGGTCATATCCGCGACGGGCGTGTGGGGGTCTGGATCGAGCGGCCTGACAAGAAACTTTTACCGGATGGTAAAATCGCCGAAGACAAGATCGCCGCCATCGGCATCCGCCTGCGTAAATGGGTGAGCTTTCACGGCATCTCGATCAACGTGGAGCCGGACCTGAGCCATTTCGATGGGATCGTGCCCTGCGGGATCACGCAATACGGCGTGACCTCGCTGGTCGATCTGGGCTTGCCGGTGACGATGGACGACGTGGATGTTGCCCTGCGTCAGACCTTTGACGGCGTTTTCGGCGATGCAGCAAAACTGACACAAACCTGTCACGCAACTGATACCCGAATCCGGTGAATTGCCGGCAGCCGGTGCAGCGCTGATCGCTGCGGTCCGGGCTTGTGCAATCATCATCGGATTTGGATCATGACACCCAAAGACCTTCACGACCTTTCTGCAGACGAATGGGACGAACTGAACTTCCCGCGCCCCGAGGTTCAGGATTTCGACCGCGTGGTCGAGCGCGCAATTTCGCGCCGTGGTTTTCTTGGCGGCGTGCTGGCTTTCGGCTCGGGTGCCGCTGTCATGGGCGCAGGCATGCTCAAGGGCACGACGGCCATGGCGCAGCCTGCCTCGCGGTTCCCGTTCACGCAGATCGCGGCACAGACCGACAGCACCGTGCATGTGCCCGAGGGCTACACCTGGAAAACGCTGGTCCGCTGGGGCGATACGCTGTTCTCGGATGCCGAAGGCGCGTTCGACCCGGCAGCCGGTGTATCGCTCGAACATGCAGACCGCGTGATGGGCGAGAACACCGACGGGATGGAAATCTTCAACGTCGATGGTCGCGATGTCCTCGTCGTGAACAGCGAGTATGTGAACCCCAAGGTCAACCTGCCCCACACAGAAGACGGCATGCCGCAGTCGCTGGACGATGTGCGCATCCTGCAAAGCTTTCAGGGTGTGAGCGTGATGGAGTTGGCGCAGGGTGAGGACGGCTGGTCGGTCGTGATCGACAGCCCCTTGAACCGCCGCATCCACCACAACACGCCGATGACCTTCTCGGGGCCTGCTGCCGGTCACGACCTGCTCAAGACCGAAGCCGATCCGACCGGCATGGCGTCGCTCGGGACGTTCAACAACTGCGGCTCGGGCCGCACGCCCTGGGGCACGTATCTGACCTGCGAAGAGAACTTCAACGGCTATTTCGGCGCCGTGTCCGAAGTGTCGGCCGACGACATGGTCATGGATGGGTTCCGCCGCTACGGCGTGTCCACCAAGGTCGACGCAGGCCGCTACAACTACCACGGTTTCGATCCGCGTTTCGACATCGCGACCAACCCGAACGAGCCGCACCGCGCGGGCTATATCGTGGAAATCGACCCGGCGAACCCGGACATGACCCCGATCAAGCACACCGCTCTGGGCCGATTCAAGCACGAGAACGCCGCCTATGGCATCGCCGCCGATGGGCGCGTCGTGGTCTATATGGGCGACGATGAACGCGGCGAGTTCATGTACCGCTGGGTCAGCCGGGACGTCTACGTGCCGGGCGAGGACACTTCGACCCTGCTGGTCGAGGGCACGCTTTCCGTGGCCGTGTTCGAGGACGACATGTCCGGTCGCTGGGTGCCGCTGACACCTGCCACCACCGGCATGGACGCGGCGCATATCGCGGTCTTCACCCGTATGGCGGCCTCCAAGGTGGGTGCGACAACGATGGACCGTCCGGAATGGATCGCGGTACATCCGAACGCGTCTGAGGCCTATTGCTGCCTGACCAACAACTCGCGTCGTGGCGTTTTGAACGAGGATGGCACCGTGCGCACCAATGCCGGTGGCGATCCGATGACCGTGAACGCGGTCAACCCGCGCGATACCAACCGCTATGGTCAGATCGTGCGCTGGCGTCCCGAGGGCGGCGACCATGGCGCGGACGGGTTCTCGTGGGATCTCTACGTGATGGCAGGCAATCCCACCGTCACAGACGGGCTGCAGGCGGGGTCGGCCAACATCAACGAAGGCAACCTCTTCAACTCGCCCGACGGCATGCAGATCGACTCCACCGGGTTGATCTGGATCCAGACCGATGGCGACGACAGCAACGAGGGCGATTTTGCCGGTATGGGCAACAACCAGATGCTGGCAGGCGATCCGGTCACAGGCCGCATCGAACGTTTCCTCACCGGCCCGAACGGCTGCGAGGTGACGGGGCTGACATGGTCGTCCGACCGCCGCACGATGTTCGTCGGCATCCAGCACCCCGGCGATAATGGCGGCAACTGGCCGGATGGCGAAGGTGTCCTGCCGCGCTCGGCCGTGATTGCCGTGATGCGCGAAGACGGAGGACTGGTCGGCTAGGCCTTCGCGATCAACTAACACACCGACCCCGAACGCTAGCGCGTTCGGGGTTTTTTACCGTTTGGTAAAATCATTAAACTTTAATAACTTAAAAGATTTCTCTTCAAAAAGACGCGTCGGCTTCCCCTTCAAACTGCGACAATAAAGTTTGATCTGCGTCAAATACGTCCGTTGCCGCCGCCTGCCTCACATTCTAAAACGGCGATGGAACAAATGGCGCTCGGAGAATCCCTGCGCCTTTTTATTGGGAACCAGCAGGAGGCAGATATGGCAGACGCCGCCATTCACGGCCACGAACATGAAGACCAGCGCGGCTTTTTCACCCGCTGGTTCATGTCCACGAACCACAAGGACATCGGGATTCTCTACCTGATCGTCGCAGGTCTCGCGGGCTTCATCTCCGTGGCATTCACCGTTTACATGCGCATGGAACTGATGAACCCCGGTGTTCAGTACATGTGTATGGAAGGCGCCCGACTGACCGCAGCGGCGGTCGGCGAATGTACCCCGAACGGGCATCTTTGGAACGTGCTGATCACCGGTCACGGCATCCTGATGATGTTCTTCGTGGTGATTCCGGCGCTGTTCGGCGGTTTCGGTAACTATTTCATGCCGTTGCAGATCGGCGCGCCGGACATGGCGTTCCCGCGTCTGAACAACCTGTCGTTCTGGCTTTTCGTAGCAGGCACCACGCTGGCGATCTGTTCGGTCTTTGCACCGGGCGGCAACGGCCAGCTTGGCTCGGGTGTGGGCTGGGTGCTCTATCCGCCGCTGTCGACCAATGAAGGCGGCATGTCGATGGACCTCGCGATCTTCGCGGTGCACGTCTCGGGTGCGTCGTCGATCCTGGGGGCAATCAACGTCATCACCACGTTCCTGAACATGCGCGCACCGGGCATGACGCTCTTCAAGGTGCCGCTGTTTGCGTGGTCGATCTTCGTCACCGCGTGGCTGATCCTTCTGGCGCTGCCGGTTCTGGCGGGTGCGATCACCATGCTGCTCACCGACCGTAACTTCGGTACGACCTTCTTCGACCCCGCAGGCGGTGGCGACCCGGTTCTCTACCAGCACATCCTGTGGTTCTTCGGTCACCCGGAAGTGTACATCGTGATTCTGCCCGCGTTCGGCATCATCAGCCACGTGGTCGCCACGTTCAGCCGCAAGCCCGTCTTCGGCTACCTGCCGATGGTCTGGGCGATCATCGCGATCGGTGCTCTGGGCTTTGTCGTGTGGGCGCACCACATGTACACTGTGGGCATGTCGCTGACCCAGCAGTCCTACTTCATGCTGGCCACGATGGTCATCGCGGTTCCGACAGGGGTCAAGATCTTCTCGTGGATCGCCACGATGTGGGGCGGCTCGATCGAGTTCAAGACACCGATGCTCTGGGCGTTCGGCTTCCTGTTCCTCTTCACCGTGGGTGGTGTGACCGGGATCGTCCTGTCTCAGGCCGCTGTCGACCGGGCATACCATGACACCTACTACGTGGTCGCGCACTTCCACTACGTGATGAGCCTTGGCGCCGTGTTCGGCATCTTCGCGGGGATCTACTTCTACTTCCCGAAGATGACCGGCAAGATGTACCCGGAATGGGCCGGCAAGCTGCACTTCTGGACGTTCTTCATCGGTGCCAACCTGACGTTCTTCCCGCAGCACTTCCTCGGCCGTCAGGGCATGCCGCGTCGCTACATCGACTATCCGGAAGCCTTCGCGTTCTGGAACTACATCTCGAGCTGGGGCGCGTTCCTGTCCTTCGCCTCGTTCCTGTTCTTCATCGGCGTGATGGCCTGGAGCCTTGCCCGTGGCCGCGCCGAAACCGCGAAGAACCCGTGGAACGAATACGCGGACACGCTGGAATGGACCCTGCCCTCCCCGCCGCCCGAGCACACGTTCGAGCAGCTTCCGAAGCGGGAAGACTGGGAAAAGTCGCACGCGCACTAAGCTGAGTGTGATCTGAAACGAAAGGCCCCGGTGGAGACGCCGGGGCCTTTTTGCTTTGATACTTACCGTTGTTTGCGGGTAGGTTTTGCGGTATGTTTTCCGTGACAGGAGTATGCCCATGCCACGCAAGTCCACCAGCCTCAGCCTCGACGCCGACCTCATCGCCCGCGCCAAGGACGCAGGCGTGAACCTGTCCCGTGCCGCCGAGGCGGGGATTGAACTAGACGTCCGGCGTGCCGAGGCAGAGCGTTGGAAAAAAGACAACAAGGCTGCTTTCGACGCGTATGACAAGTTTGTCGAAGAGCACGGCATTCTGCTTTCCAGACATCGCATGTTCTGACGCATGGCCCGTCAGTTCGACATCTACCGAAGCGATGACGGCGTTCTTGTCGTGGTGGTTCAGGCAGACATCCTGATGCACCTTCCGACGCGGGTCGTCATTCCATTGGTCTCGAGCGAAGACATGAATGTTGGGTTCGATACACTCATGCCAGTCATACTAGAGGGCGACAGCAAGATGCGCCTGTTCCCACAGCAAATGGCAACCGTGATGACCTCCTCTCTTGCGACCTATATCGGCTCGGCAGCGCATCAGCGTGACGAGATCATCCGTGCTTGCGATCTTCTTCTGACCGGGTATTGAACCACCATGCCCTATACTTGGACCGACACCTCTCAGGACAATCAGGAACTGCGCCTCTGGCCGCATCAGTCGCTGCCCGCGCATGGGTTCGCCGCGACCATCCTTGGCATCTTCACCCTTTCGACCATCCCGCTGTATGGGCTGATCGGGACGGTGCTGCTTTGGGGAATTCTGCCCTTCATGCTGATGGCGCTAGGCGCGATGTGGTATGCGCTCCGGCGCAATGAGCGGGACCTTCAGATCATGGAGGTGCTGACCCTCACCCCGGAGGATTTGCACCTGACCCGGCAGACACCCAAAGGCGCGCCGCAGGAATGGCACTGCAACCCCTACTGGACGCAGGTGAACATGCACCAGAAGGGCGGACCGGTGCCGCATTACGTGACACTGTCCGGGGCCGGACGAGAGGTTGAGATCGGCGCGTTTCTGAGCGAAGACGAACGCAAGGAGTTGTACGCGGAACTGTGCGAAAAGGTTCGGCGCATCGCCGCCCCCTGACCAAGAGGCTGCATGGCACAGGTTCCCGCCGTTCCAAAACTCACCCGCGCACGGCATCTGCTGCGCACGACGCTTCTGGGTCGGTCGACCCCAACCGCCGACATGCTGGCCTCGGAGCGCGCGGCCCTGGCCTTGCGGGCGGCAGGCATGACGCGCGATACCGCGCGACAGGTGACGTTCCTCATCCCGATGGTAGGGCCCGATCAGGTCGGCGACTGGGCGGCCGTGGTGGCACGACTGCGGACAACGCTGGAGCAATTCATCGCGCAGGACCATCCAGACTGGCGCGCGGCGGTCTGCTGTCAGGCCCGGCCTGACCTGCCCGACGATCCCCGGATCACCTACCTGCCCTTCACCGATCCGACACCGGGCAACGACAAGTGGCGCAAACTGCGTGTGCTCTGCGAGGCGCTGCCGGATTTGGGAGACACACCCGGCTACGTCATTTCCTTCGACGCGGATGACCTGCTGCGGCAGGGGACGGTGCGCGAGATGCTGACGCGCCAGGACACGGGCGGGTATCTGGTGCAATCGGGCTACGTGATGGACGTGTCCACCGGGGATGTCGGCCTTGCGGATCAGCGCAGCCTGTCTGCCCCGATGCGCAAACCGTTCTGGAAACTCTGCGGCAGCTGCGCGGCGCTGTACCATGACCCAAGCGTGCCGGCCTCGACCGCATTCCTCGCCGAGATGACGCAGCACGAGCACCGGATGTTTCCGTATCTGGCGGTACTGGCCGGACAGCCACTGCAGCCGCTGTCACGGCCCTCGGTGCTCTACATGCTGAACCATGGCGAGAATTTCGGCGCGCGGCGCGGGCGCGTGGGGTACAAGACGCGGTTCGTGCAGCGCTACCGGATCGACGACCCGGCCACGCTGGACACGATCAAAGCTGACTTCGGACTGTGACACCTGAGGGCCCTGCGTCGACGCAGGGCCGCGTTTACGTTGACGGAAACGCGCCTGTTCACATGGCTGCGAGCCGGTCCTTCACCATGCCGCCCACAGCGCCGAAATCCATCTGACCCGTATATTTCGCCTTAAGTGCCCCCATGACGCGGCCCATGTCGCGGATAGAGGATGCACCGGTCTCGGAAACGGCTGCATCCACAGCGGCGGCCACTTCGTCATCCGAGAGTTTGCGCGGCAGGAATTCCTCGATCACGCCGATTTCGGACAGTTCCCGCTCGGCCAGATCCAGCCTTCCGCCCTCTTCGTAGGTCTTGGCCGTGTCCTTGCGCTGCTTGACCATTTTGCCAAGAATGCCAAGGACTTCGTCATCCCCAACCCCGTCTTCGTTGCCCTCCCCGCGCGCGGCGATGTCACGATCCTTGATCGCGGCATTGATCAGTCTGAGGGTCGAGAGCCGTGCACTGTCCTTGTCGCGCATCGCCTGTTTGACAGAGGTGTTGAGCCGGGTGCGAAGGTCCATGAATTCCTATCCCATGGTTGAACGAGCGCGCACATTAAGCGAGGACCCCCTCAGACGCAAGCACCGAGGTATTGGCCTAAGTCATTGAAAAACAACACTATCACATTTTTTCAGCTCCCTTGACCACAAGGCGGCACAGCCTTAGGTTCCGCGAGATTTTACCCTTGCGGAGTCGCGCCATGCCCAAGCTTTCAACGGATACACCGACCGCCTGCCTCGCCCTCGCGGATGGCACGATCTTCTACGGTCAGGGCTTTGGCGCAACCGGCACATCCGTTGCGGAACTGTGCTTCAACACCGCGATGACCGGGTATCAGGAAATCATGACCGACCCGTCCTATGCGGGCCAGATCGTGACCTTCACCTTCCCCCATATCGGCAATGTCGGCGTGAATCCGGATGACGATGAAACCGGCGATCCCGTGGCCGAGGGCATGGTGGTGAAGTGGATGCCGACGCAAAGCTCGAACTGGCGCGCCGTGCAGGAACTGAGCGACTGGCTGAACGCGCGCGGTCGGATCGCGATCGGCGGCATCGACACACGTCGGCTCACCCGTGCCATCCGGCAGCTTGGCGCGCCCCATGTCGCGCTCGAGCACAACGCGGACGGCAATTTCGACATTGCCGCACTTGTCGAAAAGGCGCGTGCCTTCCCCGGTCTCGAAGGACTTGATCTGGCGAAGGACGTCACCTGCGCGCAATCCTATCGCTGGGACGAGATGCGGTGGGCCTGGCCCGAGGGGTATACCCGCCAGACCGATGCCAAACACAAGGTCGTGGCCATCGACTACGGTGCCAAGCGCAACATCCTGCGGTGCCTTGCCAGTGCGGGCTGCGACGTGACCGTACTGCCGGCGACAGCTACGGCCGAGGAAGTGCTGGCCCACAACCCCGACGGCGTCTTCCTGTCGAACGGTCCCGGCGATCCGGCTGCCACGGGCAAATACGCGGTGCCGATGATCCAGACCATCCTCAACGAAACCGATCTGCCGATGTTCGGCATTTGCCTTGGCCACCAGATGCTGGCGCTCGCGCTTGGTGCAAAGACCGTCAAGATGAACCACGGCCATCATGGCGCGAACCACCCGGTCAAGGACACCGAAACCGGCAAGGTCGAGATCACGTCGATGAACCACGGCTTTGCCGTGGACAGCCAGACCCTGCCAACGGGCGTTCTGGAAACGCACGTATCGCTCTTTGACGGATCGAACTGCGGAATCCGCATGGCAGACCGGCCTGTGTTCTCGGTCCAGCAGCACCCAGAAGCAAGCCCGGGCCCGCAGGACAGCTTCTACCTGTTTGAACGCTTTGCCGACTCGATGGCGGCGCGGAAAACGGTCTCTGCCTGAGGGCAGATTAACCGCCTCTTAAGGGTTTGAGAGGTAGCGTCCTCCGGAACGTTTCGGAGGACCCATGTTCGGCAAACCCCACAGTCTGGCCAAACCCGCCTATGTGTTGACCCCGGCGCATCGCGAGGGACAGGCTGCTCCTGCAGATATGCCGGGGCATGCGGTTCTGCGCAACGCGCACCACATGCTGACACGCCAAAGGCGTCTGGACCCGGCGACCTACCCGCCGGATCCCGATCTTGCCGACCTGCTGCCACCTGATTTCTGTCTGGAATATCGCGTTCGTCCTTGGGGACGGGTTGGCGATGCAACGCTTGTCGGCACAATTCCGGGCCGGGATCGCACGCAACTGCGCACCGTTCTGGAACGGGCCATTGGCCCCGTGCTATTTGCAGATGTCGCGGAACAGGACATGCTTCTCATCCTGACCGACCGGCATGCGGATCATTTTGCCGAACTCGCCGAACTCCGCGTACCAACCGAGTACAGCTGCCGCGACATCAACAAGCTGACGCTGTCGCGCGGGCTTGCGGCATCGCTTTTCTTCGGGATCAGTCTGGCATTGATCTACCTGTTTCCGAACGTGTTTTTCGCCGGCATCACAGCCGTGGCCGCAATCAATCTGATTGCCACACTGGTGTTCAAGATCGCGATGCTGATCGCTGGCTACAAGAAACCACCCAGCCGCCCGGTTGACGTTCCCTTGGCTGAAAAGCCCGTGGTCAGCCTGATCGTGCCCCTCTACCACGAAGCAGCGATTGCGAATGATCTGGTGATGCGCCTGTCACGTTTGACCTATCCCAAATCGCTGCTCGACGTGGTTCTTGTATTGGAAGACAAGGATGACCAGACCCGCCAGATGATCGAAGCGGTGTCTCTGCCCGGCTGGATGCGGGTGCTGCGCGTGCCCGATGGGCAGATCAAGACGAAACCCCGCGCGCTCAACTACGCGCTTGGTCATACACGCGGCGACATCATCGGCGTTCTCGACGCGGAAGATGCGCCCGCGACCGACCAGATCGAACGCGTGGTCGAAGCGTTTCACACCGCACCCTCCAACGTCGCCTGCGTGCAGGGGATCCTCGACTTCTACAACACCAAGTCAAACTGGCTGTCGCGCTGTTTTACCATCGAATACGCGATCTGGTTCCGCATTGTGCTGGCCGGTGCCGCGCGGTTGGGTCTGCCCATTCCGCTGGGTGGGACCACGGTTTATCTGCGCCGCGCCGCGCTGAAACAAGTCGGCGGCTGGGATGCGCATAACGTGACCGAGGACGCGGATCTGGGCATACGCCTCTACCGGTTCGGCTATCGCACGATCCTGATCCCGACAGTGACGCGGGAAGAGGCCAACAATCGCATCGTGCCGTGGATCCGGCAACGATCACGCTGGCTCAAGGGGTATATCATCACCTACATGGTCCACATGCGCCGACCGTTTCGACTGCTGCGAGAACTTGGTGCGCGAAAATGGATCGGATTCCAGATGTTCTTTCTCGCCACCATCCTGCAATTCACACTTGCCCCGGCACTCTGGTCATTCTGGCTTGTCTTCCTCGGATTGAACGCGCCCTTGTTCGAGGTGATCCCGGCGGATTGGGCAAAGGGCCTTCTGGCCCTTTTTCTTTTTGCCGAACTGGTCAGCCTGCTGACCGGCTTCATCGCCGTGGCCCGTACGCAGCATGAGGACCTGATGCAATGGGTGCCGATGATGTTCTTCTATTTCCCGATGGGCGTCTTTGCCGTCTACAAGGCGTGGTCGGAACTGGTCTTCAGACCGTTTTACTGGGACAAGACCACACATGGCAGGTCCGAACCGGATCGTCCGGGCGGAGACATCCATGAAACGATACGATGACTGCCGGTCACTCCTTGGCCATCGAATCGAGCTTGAGCCGCGTTACAAACGCCACTGAAATGTGATCCCGAAGGGCTTTGTACGCAGCATCTTCGTTGCGCTGGGTGATGGCATCCACGATGGCCTGATGTTCGGCCAAAGCGATTTCGCCCCGACCCTGCGCCGCCAGGGACGTGGTCGCCATCAACGCCATTGACCGATGCACAAGGTCCAGCTGCTGGACCAGAAACCGGTTGTGCGACGCAAGATGGATCTGCTTGTGAAAGCGTCGGTTCGCCCGGGCAAGAGCGGACGGGTCGTTCAGGAGCGCCCGGTCGTCGTCCACCATGTCCTGCAGGACCTGCACCTCTTCCTCGGTGGCATGGCGCGCGGCCAGCCGGGCTGCGAGGCCTTCAAGCTCGGTCCGGACGACATAAAGCTCGGCCATCTGGTTGTGGTCGAGCGACGCCACGATCAGCGACCGCCCGTCCCGCGTCAGAAGGGATTGTGTCTCGAGCCGTTGCAGCGCCTCGCGGATCGGAGTCCGCGACATGCCGAACCGCTCGGCCAGATCGCTTTCGACAAGTCGGTCGCCGGGCCGGTAAATCCCGACATCAATCGCTTCGAGGATCGACGCATACGCATCTTTCTGAGGAGGTTTTACATCTTTCATACCGCGTGATCCCTAACCGAGTTCCCGCACGATAGCGCCGGTTCCGCGAAAGACGCAAGTTGAGCCATTGCCGCGCCCGGTTGCACCGCCTAGGGTGCCAGTCATGGTGAAGTCTGCTTTCCAACATGTCCGTCACTGGGTGTTCGATCTCGACAACACCCTGTACTCGCCCGCCGTGCGCCTGTTTGACCAGATCGAGGTGCGGATGACGAAATTCGTCATGGACGCGCTGGGTGTCGATCATGACCGCGCCAACAGCCTGCGGGTGCAGTATTGGAAAACCTACGGGACGACCCTCGCGGGCCTGATGCGGGAACATGATGTAGACCCGGCGCCCTATCTGCACGACGTGCACGACATCGACTTTTCCGTCCTTTCTGAGGACCCCTACCTTGCATCGCTGATCCGGGACCTGCCGGGGCGCAAGATCGTCTACACGAATGGATCCGAACCCTATGCCCGCAACGTGCTGAAGGCCCGCGGGCTGGACGACATCTTCGATGCGGTCTACGGCGTGGAGCATGCCGATTTCCGGCCGAAACCCGAACGCGGTGCCTTTGAGCGGGTCTTCGGGCGCGACGGCACCGACACACGCAGCGCGGCGATGTTCGAGGATGACCCCCGCAACCTGGCCGCGCCCCACGCGATGGGGATGCGCACGGTTCATGTCGCCCCCGATGCCATACCGGCGGATCACATCCACCACCACACCCCCGACCTGACGGAATTCCTCGCCCGGCTGACCTGACCGGCTTGTGCTGCGTTGCGGCAATTTGGCAGTGTTCGAACGCTCCGCGCTTCCTATCTTTGTCTGAGACAAAAAGAGGGGTCTCAGATGTCCATTTCCGAACCAACCGGCGCGCTGCGCCGCAACCCGTTCTACGCCGTCCCGGTCCTTGGCTGGATCGCCCGCGATCTCAAGGAGGGCGGACCGGACACGATCTATTATCTGTTGGTTGCGTTGCTGACGCTGCTGGTGCTGGCGGTCAAGACATGGGGCGTGGTCGCGCTGACCATGACCGCCCTGGCGATGGTGCCGGTCGTGATGGTTCTGCTGATCCTGATCACAGTGGGCAAATAGCGCGCCCTGACGCATCGCATCCCGGTCCTGCCCGGCCTATGATCCGGTCAGGACATCTGACGCGAAAGGCCACGCCATGACTTATGACATCGTCGTTTCCGGAGGCGGGATCGCAGGGCTGGCCGCCGCGGCAGCCTTTGGGGCGGACGGCTACAGCGTGCTCTGCCTCGACCCGGCGCCACCCGTGACCGAGCGCGACGCCGCAGGATCGGACCTGCGCACCACCGCATTCCTGCAGCCGGCGCAGGCGTTTCTGGACGAGATCGGGCTGTGGTCCCGGCTCGCAGACCATGCGATGCCGCTTCAGGTGATGCGGATCGTCGATGCGGGCGGGCCAGAGCCCAAGGCCCGGGTCACGAAGGAATTCAACGCTTCGGATATCTCGGACCTGCCGTTCGGGTGGAACCTGCCGAACTGGCTCCTGCGTCGGGAGTTTGTCGCGCATCTGGAGGGGATGGAGACCGTCACCTTCCGTGCCGGTGTGGGAACGACCACGCTTTTCACCCGTGAGGCCGAGGCGCGCGTCGGTCTGAGCGACGGCAGCAAGGTGCGCTGCAAGCTGGTGATCGCCGCCGATGGCCGCAACTCACCGATGCGCCAGGCAGCCGGGATCGACGTGCAGACGACGCGCTTCGGTCAGAAGGCGCTGGCCTTTGCCGTTACACACCCCATCCCGCACGGGAATGTATCGACCGAAATCCACCGCACGGGTGGGCCGTTTACCTTTGTGCCCCTGCCCGATCTGGACGGACGCCCGTCATCGGCGATCGTCTGGATGGAGGAAGGTCCGAACGCCGAAGCCTTGATGACACTCGACACCGAGGCGTTTGAAGCGGCGATGACCACCCGGTCCTGCAGCCTGTTCGGCCCGCTGACACTGGCATCCCGGCGCACAATCTGGCCGATCATCAGCCAGCATGCCGACCGCCTGAGCGGCGAGCGGATCGCGCTGGTGGCTGAGGCCGCGCATGTAGTACCGCCGATCGGGGCACAGGGACTGAACATGAGCCTGAAAGACCTGAGCGTCCTGCGCGATCTGGCGCGGCAGGCCGGCGACGAGATCGGCAGCCGCACGATGCTGGACGCCTATCACCGACAGCGGATCATGGACATCCGGGCCCGCGTTGCCGGCATCACATTGCTCAACCGAACGTCGATGCTGAGCGCAGAGCCGCTCCGGGATCTGCGCGCCACGGGTCTCGATGCGCTTTATACGCTGACGCCCGTGCGCAAAACGCTCATGCAGCTTGGTTTGGGCGCGCGCGGCGCCTGACGCGCGAAACCTCTTGCAAGAGGTTTCGCAGGATTTTCAAACTCCTGGCGCGCTCATGCCGCGCGGAAGGTCAGGCTCACACCGTTGATGCAGTGCCGCTTGCCGGTCGGGCGCGGACCATCGTCGAAAATGTGGCCGAGGTGACTGCCGCAGCGGCGGCAATGGCATTCGGTGCGCAGCATGAAGAGCGATCTGTCTGCCTTGGTTCCGATGGCATTGTTCTGGGCCTGCCAGAAACTCGGCCAGCCCGTTCCGCTGTCGTATTTGTGTTCGGACGAATAGAGCGCAAGGTCACAGCCTTTGCAGTGGAACATGCCAGCGCGCTTTTCATCGTTCAGCGGGGAGGAAAAAGCGCGTTCGGTGCCTTCCTCGCGCATCACACGGTATTCAAGCGAGGTCAGCATCGCTTTCCATTCCGCCTTGGACCGGGTGATTTCGAAAGTGCCTTCTGCGGCACCGGCCCCCTGCGCGACAGACCCAAGGCCCAGTGCAGCGGCTGCCGATTGCAGGAATGTACGTCGCAACATCGTGTCCTCCTTCACATTGAAAAGATGGTGCCCCGGTCTTGGGATCCGCAAGACCGGGGCACACACTTTTGCGCGATCTCCCTAACCCCGGGGTTGGGGAACTGGGGGTTTATTGAGCCGGCAAAAGCACGCGGTCGATCACGTGAATGACCCCGTTCGACTGCCGCACATCGGCAATCGTGACGGTGGCGTCGCGACCGTTTTCATCCGTGAGTGTGATCTTCGATCCGTTCATCTTGGCCTGCAGGGTGCATCCGCCCACGGTCTGTACGGGGTGGGTGCCGCCGTCATCGGCGATCATGCCCGCGATGGCATCGGACATGGCATTGGCCGCCACCACGTGGCAGGTCAGGATCTGAGTCAGCTGCGCCTTGGCTTCGGGCTGCAGCAGGGCATTGAGCGACTCGTCCGAAATCCGGTCAAAGGCCGCGTTGGTCGGCGCAAACACGGTAAACGGACCCTCGCTCATGAGAGTATCGACAAGGCCAGCCGCCTTGACGGCTGCGACAAGCGTGGTGTGATCGGCGGAGTTCACGGCGTTTTCCACGATGGTCTTGTCCGGGAACATGGCAGCGCCCCCCACCATCGGATTGTCAGTGCCGGCATGGCTTTCGGCCTGAGCAGCGCCGCTGAGGGTGGCTGCGGCCAGTGCGGCGGTGATGAACATTCTCGGTGTCATGTCGTCCTCCTTTGCATCCCGCCGGTGTGTCCGGCGAGTTGCTCACAGACACGAGCGTCCGGCAGGACTTGTTTCGGACGATCAGATCACAAGTCGATCACGAAGACGTGAGCGGTCCCGCAGCTCGGACCGCACCGGTCGGAGCACCCGTCGGAGACCCTCCCGGCGGTTCATCCGAAATGGCGAGAAGCGCGCCCGGCAACAGGGCAACCACCTCTTGCGGCACGTCGATCAGAGTGCTCCCATCCGCATCCAGCAGTCCGAGCGACACCGGCGCTGCATCGCCTGCAATCAGCCAGAGTTCGAACACCCGACCTTCGGGCGGCTCACCGGCGCTGCGCAAAACCTGCACGGCACCGCGCGCAGTATCGACATTGGCCCGGATCACGAGACCCGCGCCCTCCGGCGTCGGCGCCAGCTCGGCCACGAGATCGGCCTGCAAAAGCTCTTCTTCGCGTAAGAGGATGCCTGTGCTGACCATCAGCCACAGGACCAGAGCCGCCGCCGCCCCGCCAAGCCCGTAGGGCCAGAGCTGTTGCCAGAACGAGGTCCGATCGGGCTTGAAGAGGACGGTCTTCAGCCGCCGCGCCACTTGTGGCGAGGGCGTCACGTCCTCGACCTCGTCCATGATGGCGTCAGCGATATGTGTATCCCAGGCCAGAACCTCGGCGCGCAGATCGGGATTGGTGGCCATGCGCGCTTCGAAGGTGGCCCGTTCCTCGTCGGTCAGCAGCCCAAGCGCGTATTCCGCCGCCAGCACGCGGTCATTTTCCTCTTCGGGTGTGTGTATGTCGCTCATCGGCTCAGACACTCCCTCAGGGCCAAGAGACTGCGGCGCAGCCATGTGCGGATGGTGTTCAGGTTGACGCCGGTCGCCTCGGACAGGTCGGCATAGCTGTAACCTTCAAGATAGGCCCGCCGCACCAGATGCGCCCGCGCGCGGGGCAGTTCGTCAAGACAGGCCTGGATCTGCCGCGCTTCGGACGCCGCAACGGCGCTTGCCTCGGGTCCCGGCGCGCTGTCCGGCAGGAGGTCGGCGGTTTCGATGGGGACCGGTGGCAGTTTCAGGGCACGCTTGCGATCCACCGCGCGGTTGCGGGTGATCGTGATCAGCCAGGTCATCGGAGAATACCCGTTGACCTTGTAGCTGTCGGCCTTGTTCCACACCGTCACGAACACGTCCTGCAACACCTCCTCGGCTTCAACGCGGTCGTTCAACACACGCAGACAGACGCCAAAGAGTTTCGCGGAGGTCCTTTCATACAGCTTGTCGAACGCGGCACGGTCGCCCATCGCCACGCGGGCAATGAGGTTTTCCACCTCTTCTTGCGGCGTCATCAGCGAATTCCCATGCCCTTTCCCTTGCTCCTCCCGCCATTATGTTGCACCACACACTCGCAAAACCCCAGCTGAGAAGGATGTCCGCAACATGGCCGACGGGACGATCGACATCAACGCCAAACCGACAGAAGAAATTTCCGTACGCGAGGTGTTTGGCATTGATACGGACATGCTGGTCCACGGCTTTCCGGAACGCACCGACCGCGTGCCGGATATCGACAGCACCTACAAGTTCGATCCGGACACGACGCTGGCCATCCTTGCAGGCTTTCGCAACAACCGCCGCGTGATGATCCAAGGCTATCACGGCACCGGGAAATCCACCCATATCGAACAGGTCGCCGCGCGGCTCAACTGGCCCTGCGTGCGCGTCAACCTCGACAGCCATATCAGCCGGATCGACCTGATCGGCAAGGACGCGATCAAGCTGGTGGACGGCAAGCAGGTCACGCAGTTTCAGGAAGGCATCCTGCCCTGGGCGCTGCGCAATCCCACAGCCATCGTTTTCGACGAATACGACGCAGGCCGGGCCGACGTGATGTTCGTGATCCAGCGCGTTCTGGAAACCGACGGCAAGCTGACGCTGCTCGACCAGAACCAGGTGATCACGCCGCACAAGTATTTCCGCATTTTCGCCACGGCCAACACAGTGGGTCTGGGCGACACGACGGGTCTGTATCACGGCACCCAGCAGATCAACCAGGGTCAGATGGACCGCTGGTCGCTGGTGGCGACGCTCAACTACCTGTCGATCGACGCCGAAACCTCGATCGTGCTGTCGAAGGCGCCGCATTACAACACCGAGAAGGGCCGCAAGATCGTGCGCCAGATGGTGACGGTGGCCGACCTGTCGCGCACCGCGTTCATGTCGGGCGATCTGTCCACCGTGATGAGCCCGCGGACCGTGATCGCCTGGGCGCAGAACGCCGAGATCTTCCGCGATGTGGGCTATGCGTTCCGCCTGTCCTTCCTCAACAAATGCGACGAGCTGGAGCGCCAGACCGTGGCCGAGTTCTACCAGCGCTGCTTTGACGAAGAGCTGCCGGAAAGTGCTGCTTCGCTGAGCGTCGGGTGATGGCTCTCGGGTCGGCTATGCCGATCCGTCAGGCTGCGGGTGCCACCCGGCGGCCATCGGGCTTGTACCGATGTCGTACGCTGGTCGGCACCTCGAACTCTTTGACGCCCGAAGAAGCCGGCAAACCGCGTTGTGCCTCCGACCCGTTGGCATTGCGCGCGACTGAACTGCGTGGAAAGGTCAGGTCATGAGCAAATCCAGTGACAACCCCGCCGATCCGTTCAAGAAAGCCCTGGCCGAGGCGACCAAGGTCATGGCGCGCGACCCAGATTTGACGGTCAGCTATTCGGTCGATCCGTCCGGCATTTCCGGCGATGCGATGCGTCTGCCGCAGATCAGCCGCCGCCTGACCCGCGACGAGGTGCTGCTGGCGCGCGGGACGGCGGATGCGATGGCGATGTATCGGCGCTATCACGACGCGGGCACCCATGCGCGTTATGCGCCGCAGGGCGATCTTGCCCGCGAGCTTTACGAGACAATGGAAACCGCCCGCTGCGAAGCGATGGGCGCCCGGGACATGCCGGGGACCGCCGGCAATATCGACGCCAAGATCGGTCACGAAGCGCTGCGTCGCGGCTATGATCAGATCAAGGAGGCGTCGGACGCCCCTCTGGCCGAGGCAGCGGGATATCTGGTGCGCCATCTGGCCACCGGACGCGACCTGCCCGCGGGGGCGCAGAATGTCATGGACCTCTGGCGCGGCTTCATCGAGAATCAGGCAGGTGGGACGCTTGAAAACCTGCAGGATGTTCTGAGCGATCAGGCGGCCTTTGCCCGCTTCACCCGTGCGGTGATCACCGATCTCGGCTATGGCGACCAACTGGGCGATGACCCGGACGAGCTTGACGAAGAGGCGCAGGATCAGGCCGAAGAGGGTGGCGAGGACGATCAGGAGCCCGACAGCACCGGTCAGGACGAGGACGAAAGCGAAGACGCCGAAGCCAATCCCGAATCGAGCCAGGAGGAAACACAGGATCCCAGCCAGGCCCAGGTCTCAATGGACGAGATGGCCGATCAGGAGCTGAGTGACGAGGCCGAAATGCCCGAGGGCGAAGCGCCGCTGGAGCCGCCGCCCCCTGCCCCGATCTCCGAGGCAGACCCCGACTACAAGGTGTTCGACGCCACCCATGACGAGGAAATCCTTGCCGAAGAGCTGGCAGAACCGGTCGAGCTCGAACGGCTGCGCGCCTATCTGGATCAGCAGCTTGAACCGCTGAAAGGCGCGGTGAGCCGTCTGGCCAACAAGCTGCAGCGCCGTCTGCAGGCACAGCAGAACCGGTCGTGGGAATTCGATCTGGAGGAAGGCATCCTCGATGCGGGCCGACTGGCGCGCGTGGTCGCCAACCCCACGACGCCGCTGTCCTTCAAGGTCGAGAAAGACACCGAGTTCCGCGACACGGTTGTGACGCTGCTTCTGGACAATTCCGGCTCCATGCGCGGGCGTCCGATCTCCATCGCGGCGATCTGTGCGGATGTTCTGGCCCGGACGCTGGAGCGCTGCTCGGTCAAGGTCGAGATCCTTGGCTTTACCACCCGTGCTTGGAAAGGCGGTCAGGCCCGTGAAAAGTGGCTGAACGAGGGGCGCGAACAGCAACCGGGTCGTCTGAACGACCTGCGCCACATCATCTACAAGAGCGCCGATGCGCCGTGGCGGCGGACGCGGTCGAACCTTGGCCTGATGATGAAGGAAGGGCTGCTCAAGGAAAACATCGACGGTGAGGCGCTGGAATGGGCCCACCGGCGGATGCTGCACCGGCCCGAGGCGCGCAAGATCCTGATGGTGATTTCCGACGGCGCGCCGGTGGATGACAGCACCCTGTCGGTGAACCCGGCGAACTACCTCGAAAAGCACCTGCGCGACGTGATCGCCATGGTGGAGCGCCGCAAGCAGGTCGAACTGCTGGCCATCGGCATCGGCCATGACGTGACACGTTACTATGAACGCGCCGTCACGATCACCGATGTTGAGCAACTGGCCGGGGCGATGACCGAACAGCTTGCCTCGCTCTTCGACAGCGATCCAAGGGCCCGGGCGCGGCTCATGGGGATCAAGCGGGCCAGCTGATCCGTGTTTCGGACCGGTCAGTGCCGGTCCGACCAAAGCGGCCTCGTATAGAAGAAGACAGAAGACGCAGACGGGTGTGATATTCCGTCTGACCGGACTTGCCTTGGGCCGCGTTTCCGGCTTGGCTGCCCGCAATCGAAGGAAGACCGTGCCATGTTCCAAAGCTTTACCGAAACCGCCTCGCCCGAACAGGGCCCCCCGCGTCTTGCCGCGCTGCGCGCAGAGCTGGCCCGCGCAGGCCTGGATGGCTTCATCGTTCCCCGCGCGGATGCGCATCAAGGCGAATACGTGGCCGACAGGGACAGCCGCCTTGCCTGGCTGACAGGGTTCACTGGGTCGGCGGGGTTCTGCGTGGCGCTGCAGGACAAGGCAGGTGTGTTCATCGACGGGCGCTACCGGGTGCAGGTCCGCGCACAGGTGGCGGATGTGTTCACACCGGTTCACTGGCCGGAAACATCCCTTGGCGACTGGTTGACAGAGAACGTGACTGCGGGCGGTGTCGTCGGGTTTGACCCCTGGCTGCACACGGTGGCACAGCTGCGCGAGCTGGAAACAAGCGCCAAAGGTGTGACCTTGCGGCGGGTGGGCAACCTCGTCGATCACATCTGGGACGACCAGCCGCCACCGCCTGCCACGGCGGCCTTTGTTCAACCCGTCGAGCTGGCCGGTGAGGCGCATGCGGACAAGATCGCGCGGCTTGCCAAGACACTGGGTGATGCAAGCTGTGCGGTGCTGACCCTGCCCGACAGCATCTGTTGGCTGCTGAACATCCGCGGTGATGACGTGCCGCGCACCCCGTTTGTGCATGGGTTTGCCCTGCTGCATGGCTCGGGTCAGGTCACGTTCTTTGTCGATGCCGCCAAGCTGACGAATTTGGGCGATCACCTTGGGCCCACGGTTCAGGTGCAGCCGGTCGACCGCTTTCTTCCCGCGCTCGCAAAGCTTGACGGCACTGTCCAGATCGACCCCGCCAGCTGTCCGGTGATCGTGGCCGACACGCTTGGGGACGCGGGCATCTCGATGATCGAGGCGCAGGATCCCTGCGCTCTGCCCAAGGCCTGCAAATCCACAGCCGAACTTGAAGGCGCACGGGCCGCGCACCTGCGGGACGGGGCGGCGATGGCGCGGTTTCTGTGCTGGCTGGACGCGCAGGCGCCGGGCAGCCTGACGGAAATCGACGTGGTCACACAGCTCGAATCCGAACGTGCCGCGACCAACGCGCTGCGCGACATCAGTTTCGACACGATCTGCGGCGCCGGTCCAAACGGGGCCATCGTGCATTATCGCGTGACGGAGCACACCAACCGCCGTGTCGAACCCGGCCTTCTGCTGGTGGACAGCGGCGGGCAATATGTGGACGGCACCACCGACATCACCCGCACCATCGCCATCGGAACTGTCGGCGCGGACGAACGGCGCGCGTTCACACTGGTTCTCAAGGGGATGATTGCCATCTCGAAACTGCGCTGGCCCAAGGGGCTGGCCGGGCGGGACATGGATGCCCTGGCCCGCGCGGCGCTTTGGGAACGGGGACTGGACTATGGGCACGGCACCGGCCATGGCGTCGGCTCTTATCTGAGCGTTCATGAAGGCCCGCAACGGCTGGCCCGGACCGGCACCGTGCCCTTCATGCCGGGCATGATCCTGTCGAACGAGCCGGGTTTCTACAAGGAGGGCGCCTTCGGGATCCGGATCGAGAACCTCATCGTGGTGGAAGAGGCGCCTGCCCTGCCCGGCCAGACCGTGCCCGAGATGTACCGTTTCGAGACCCTGACCTACGTGCCGATAGACACGCGGCTCATTGACACGGAGCTGCTGACAGCCGCCGAACGCGACTGGCTCAACGCCTATCACGCCGAGGTTCTGGCGCGGATCGGGCCGCTGGTCGAGGGGTCCGTGTCAACCTGGCTTGAACAGGCCTGCGCCCCCATCTGACCATAAACATTTACATTCCCCCGCTAACCCCGCTACATCGCTGTGAAAGAGGGGATGGACCATGCAAAAACACGTGACAGTCAGACCTGCCGAAGGAACGTGGAGCGTACGCGCCGGCGGCGCCGTGATTGCGGAAAGCACCAACGCGCTGGAAGTCACCGAGGGAGATATGCCTTTTGTCATCTATTTCCCCCGGTCCGACGTGGCGATGGCGTTCCTCGATGCCTCGGATTACAGCACGACCTGCCCGCACAAGGGCAACGCCCGCTATTTCGACATCGTGTCGAAAAGCAAGACCTACACGAATGCCGTGTGGTCCTATGAAGACCCAAAGGCCGACGTGGCCGAGATCAAGGATCACCTTGCCTTCTGGGTTCAGGATGGCGTGACGGTTGAACGGGTGTAACCCACCGCTTCAGCTGTGCTCTTCCTCTGCCGTCGCTGCCAGTGCACGGTTGTAGGCCTTGAGCGCATCGACATGGAAAAGCGCGCCCTGAAGAACGGGCGCGTCCTCCGGACCTTCCAGCTTGACCACCGGCAGAAACGCGACACCGGACTTATCGAAGAGCGGCAGCGCGGTTTCCAGCGTGGCCTGAGCCTGAACGAACAGACTCTGCTCGATCATCGTCAGGCAGGCCTCTTCGTCGGCGGCATTGCTGTCGGTGGGTTTGCGCATCACGCCCTGCACGCGAAACATCGCCAGAAGATAAGCCTGCGGCCCGGCGGCCAGATGCACGTTGCGCCGTTCTAGCTGCGTCAGGAAGAACGACCGGTCCACCAGACGCGCCGACACGGCCGTCGACATGGAGACCGAGACCATCACGGCAAGCCCGGTCTGCCAGTCGCCGGTGAGCTCGAAAACGATCAGCGTGGTCGAGATCGGCGCGCCCAACACCGCAGCCGCCACCGCACCCATCCCGGCCAGTGCGTAGAGTGTGGCGGTGCCGGACTGCTCGGGGAACAGACCGGTGGCGATGAGGCCGAAGGCCAGGCCGGTCAGCGCACCCAGCATCAGGGAGGGCGAAAACACCCCGCCGCCCATGCGACCGCCCATGGTGATCGCCACGGCGACCACCTTGAGCATGGCGAAGACCACCGCCTCATGCCACAGGAGCGCACCTGTCAGGGCCCGCGATGTGGTCTCATAACCGACACCGATGATATGCGGGAACCAGATCGCCAGCGCGCCCAGCATCACGCCTGCCGCAGCAGGGCGCAGCAGATGCGGCAGGCCCATCCGGCGCTGCAGTTGCGTGCCCACATCATCCGCAAGAAAGACCGCGCGCATCATGGCGACGGCCACTAGCCCGCACACAAGACCGAGGATGAAAAAGGCCGGCAGTTCGAGGTAGAATTCGACCACCGTCGTGCCGGGCAGCTTGAACTCGGTCACATCCCCGAACACCAGCCGGTTGATCACCGTGCCCGCCGCACTGGCCACCACGATGGGCGCAAAGGCATGAACTGCGAAATGGCGCAGGATCACTTCCAGAGCGAAGAGGGCGCCGGCAATGGGCGCGTTGAAGCTGGCCGACACGGCGGCGGCCACGGCACAGCCCAGCAGGTCGCGTCCAGTGATTCCGTCGGCGCGGATCGTGTTGGACACCCAGGACGAGATCATCGCCGCAATATGCACGACCGGACCTTCACGGCCCGTACTGCCACCGGTCGAGAGCGTGATCCATGAACAGATGGCCGAGGCGATCCCCGCCTTCTTTTCCACCCTGCCATCGTTGAGCGCCGCACCCTCGATGACGTCAGCGACCGACCGGACCCGACCGTCCGGCGTGAAGTAGTGGACGATCACGCCCACCACCAAACCACCAACCGTGGGAATCAGCAGCAGCATCCACCAAGGCAGGGTTTCGGCATAGCTGTGGATCGTGGTCACGCTGGGTGTGCCATAGACGGTCGTCTGCAACAGCGTGATGGCAAGGCGAAACCCGGTGGCCGCAAGTCCCGCCGCAATCCCGATCAGCAGCGCGATCAGCCAGAACTGGAACTGCGACGGCCCCTTGTGCCGCAGCAAATCCCAACCGCGGGCGAACTGTCGGTTCATTGCCTGTATTTGACCACGCAACGCGGGCGCCATGCCGTGCGGTCCTTTCGGGAGAGGCATACCATGCCAAAAATCTACTTATTCCGCAGGCTTATCCAATGCGCTTGGCGTGTCCACCCCCTCGCCGATCAATCTCTGTGACGGTCGGTGTCAGGACACACCCACAAGCTGGAACAGGCGTTGCTGGGCCTTTTGCGCGCGCTCGGCGATCACCCTGTCGCGCAAGGGCCCCAAAGCGCCTGTGGCGCGACGGATCTGCAGGTCGCCCACCAGCAGGTCGATGTAGAGCCCGGTGATTTCGAAGGGATCGCCCTTCAGCGCACCGCGTTTCACCAGTGTCTGAAACAGATCGGCGATCAGCGGAAACACCTTGTCCCGCCCCTCTTGCGCCAGCGCCTGTCCCAACCCACCGCTGGCATCCGCAGCGGCCGCCCGGTTCAGCGCGATGGCCCGGTCGCCCAGAAGCATGCCCAGCAACACCGGGCCCAACTCGGCCAGCGCCGACTCGGGCGCATCACCCTTCCGGATTGCATCGCGCAAACGGCCGGCTACCTCTTCGGCATTGGTTTCGATCAACGCCCGGAAGAGACCAAGCTTGTCCCCGTACCAGCGATAGAGCGTTTCATTCGAAGCTTTCGACGCCTTGGCGATGGCCAGCATCGACATGTTCTGAAAGCCTTTTTCCGCCAGCAGCGCATAGGCCGCTGTCTCGATCTGGTCGCGTCGCTGCGCCTTGTTGTCATCCCGCATGATGTGCCTCTCGAAGTCTCTGCTTGACGCATAACCGTAATCATGTGTACGGATATGTAAAGGCGTACACATGATTACGGATTTGAAGGAGACCCGAATGCCCACGATACCCGCCGCCTATGCCCCGCCCCGCCAGCAGAGCTCTGCCATTGCCACCACATCCGCCAAAGCTGCCGGTCTGGCGGCGCTGATCTTCAGCGGAGCGATTTTCGGCTTCTTCTATGCCTGGGTCTGTTCGACAATGTGGGGGCTCGACGCGACCGACCCGCGTGTCGCCATCGCAGCGATGCAGGCGATGAACGGCTCTGTGCGCAACGCGGTCTTCGCCCCTGCCTTTTTCGGCACACCGTTTGTGCTCTGGATCGCCGCCCTTCTCGCATGGCGGGTTGACCGGTTTGCGGCTGCGCGGGCCTTCGGGCTTGGCGGGCTGGTCTATGCCTTGGGTGGCATGATCCTGACCATGTCGGTGAACGTTCCGATGAACGAAGCTCTTGCACTCATTGTCGTGCCGACCGACCTGACTGCGGCGCAGGCCATCTGGGACGACTATTCCGGTCCGTGGCAGGTCTACAACATCACGCGCACCGTGCTGATCGGCGTGGCGCTTGGATTGGCCGGGCTGGGTTTGATGCGGCTTTAACCCGCTAGCAGCGCCCGCGCCGCCGCGCGAGCCTCTTCGGTGATGGTATCGCCCGAGAGCATTCGGGCGATTTCCCCTTCCCGCGCAGGTGGATCAAGCGGCACCACGGTTGACGTAGTCTGATTGTCTGCAACCCGTTTTTCCACCCGCCAGTGATGCGCCCCAAGCGCGGCCACCTGCGGCGAATGGGTGACGACAAGCACCTGCCCGCCTTCGGCCAAGGCAGCCAGACGCCGCCCCACCGCGTCGGCCGTTGCGCCACCGACACCCCGGTCGATTTCGTCGAAGATCATGGTGAGACCGGCATCGCGCTGCTCCGACAGGCAGACCTTGAGCGCGAGCAGGAACCGGCTGAGTTCGCCACCAGAGGCGATCTTGCCAATCGGCCCCGCCGGAGCGCCGGGGTTGGTGGCGACGGTGAAGGCGACCGCATCGCTGCCGTCCGGTCCGGCAGGGGCCTCAGTCAGATCGGTCACGAAAACGGCGCGTTCCATCTTGAGCGGTGCAAGCTCTGCGCAAACGGCCTCATCCAGACGGCGGGCTGCTGCACCCCGGCTGCCGCGCAGGGCCTTGGCCGCGTCGCCATAGGCTGCCTCGGCAGTGCGCAGTTCGGTCTGCAGGCGGGTCATGCGGTCCGCGCCCTGATCCAATGCCGCCAACCGGTCGCGCAGCGTATCCGCAAGCCCGGCAAGATCATCTGGCCCAACGCAGTGTTTCCGTGCCAGCGCACGAAGGGCGAACAACCGTTCCTCGGTTGCCTCGAGCTCGTGTGGATCGAAATCCAGCGACTCGAGACAGGCTGTCACACCACGGGCCGCGTCGTCGAGTTCCGCCATTGCGCGGGCAAGTGCCGCAAGCGGATCATCCAGCCGTCCGTCGGCCGCGTCGCTGACGCCTTCAAGCCACCGCAGGGCGTCGGACAAGGCGCCCTCGGCCCCGTCCTGTCCCATCACCTGCGCGGCACGGGCAATGTCATCGCGAATTCGTTCGGATGCCTGCATCATCCGGCGACGCGAGTCGAGCTCCGCATCCTCACCCGGTTCAGGCGCCAGCTTGTCCAACTCGCCCACGGAATGACGCAGAAACTCTTCCTCGGCCTGAGCGGCATGGTACGCCGCTTCCGCCTCGGCCAGTGCCTTGCGCGCCTTGGACAGTGTGCCCCACGCGGTTTTCACCGCGACCAGCAGATCATCATGCCCTGCAAACTGATCCAGCAGCGCGCGATGTCCCTTGGGGTTCAGCAAGCCACGGTCGTCATGCTGTCCGTGCAACTCCACCAGCGTATCCGACAGGGCGCGCAGCATTTCGCCCGTGACGCGGCGGTCATTGACCCAACCGGTCTTGCGCCCATCCGCCGTGTTGACCCGCCGCAGGATCAGTTCGTCCGCGTCTTCGAACCCCGCTTCGGTCAGGATGTCCCGTGCCGGATGCGCCTTCGGCAGGTCGAAAACGGCCGTCACTTCGCCCTGCTCGGCTCCGCTGCGAACCAGTTCGGCCCGACCGCGCCAGCCCAGCACGAAGCCGAGACTATCCAGAAGGATCGACTTCCCGGCCCCGGTTTCTCCGGTGAGCACATTGAGTCCCGGCTGGAACTCGAGATCCAGCCGATCAATGATCAGCATGTCGCGTATTTCAAGCGTGCGCAGCATTCTGTGCAACCGGGTGCGCTGTCAGGCGCACCGCCCCCCGATCAAAGCCACTGACCCCGAACCATTTGGCGGTACACCTGCCGCAACCAGTTGTCGCCGGTCGCCTTGAGCTCGAGCCCGCGCCCGGTGAGAAGCTTGAAGCTGTCCTCGTACCAGCTTGTGGACTGGTAGTTGTATCCGAGGATCGCGCCCGCGGTCTGCGCTTCGTCGGTGAGACCCAGCGACAGGTATGCCTCCACAAGCCGGTGCAGCGCCTCAGCCGTATGGGTGGTTGTCTGGAAATCCTCGACCACCACACGAAAGCGGTTGATCGCCGCGGCGTAATGATCGCGACGCAGGTAGTACCGCCCGATCTCCATCTCCTTGCCGGCCAAGTGATCATAGGCAAGATCGAACTTGAGCACGGCAGAGCGGGCATATTCACTGTCGGGGTAGCGTTCAATCACCGTGCGCAGCGCCTGCAGGGCCTGGAAGGTCAGGCCCTGATCGCGGCCGACTTCTTCGATCTGGTCGTAGTAGCTGAGCGCGAGAAGGTACTGCGCATACGCGGCATCCTCATCGGTCGGGTAGAAATCGATATAGCGCTGCGCCGCAGAGCGGCTGTTCTCGTAATCCTTGTTCTGGTGATGTGCGAAGGCCTGCATGATCACCGCGCGTTTGGCCAACTCGGAATAAGGATACAGGCGCTCGACCTCGGAGAAATAGAAGGCAGCCTCTTCGGGATCGCTGCGATCCAGCTCGAATTCGCCGCGTTCGAAGATCTGTTCGGCGGTGAATGTCTCGATCGGGACGCCTCCAGGGCCGAAGCCCGGACGCTCGCCGTTGCTGCACGCCGTCAGCATCACCACCAAGAGCCCCGCTCCGATCACAGCTCTTGCGCTTCTGCCCGCTGCCATGCCCGTCACCTTCGTTAAACCGCCGTGGCTATGCGTGCCACTTGTCTGTTGTCGGTCCTAGCACATTAAATCGGAAGGCAAAACGCCTTTAGGCACACAAGTGCGCTGGCATCTGCACAGGGCGTGTTCGGACATATCTACGGGCCTGACCTGCCCGCATCAGGCAACCGCCGGAATCTCGTGGGCCTCGACACCTGCGCCGGGAAGACGCGCCGCCAGTGCGTGGTCGCAATCGCGGATGCGATACCCGTCCGGCGTCGCGAAAAGCTCGCGCAGGAGCATGTTGGTCAGGGTATGCCCCGCCTTGTGCCCTTCGTAATGCCCCAGCAGGGGCGCACCGGCCAAAGCCAGATCGCCAAGCGCGTCGAGCATCTTGTGGCGGACCGCTTCATCGGCGTGACGCAGGCCACCGGGGCTGAGCACTGTGTCACCATCGACGACGACCGCGTTCTCCATCGTGCCGCCCAACGCTTTGCCCGCGGCGCGCATCGCTTCGACATCGGAGGCGCGGCAGAAGGTGCGGCTGTCGCACAGTTCGCGCACAAACGCACCATTGGCGAGGTCCATCGACTTGCTTTGACGACCGATGGCCCGGTCCGCGAAGTCGATGTGGAAATCCATCGTCAGACCTTCGCCCGGACCCAGCCGGGCCCAGCCCTGTGCCGTATGCACCTCGACCGTGGACAGAACTTCGATCACGCGGATCGGCGCGCGCAATTGCTTGACACCCGCCGAAAGAAGGCCGCGGACAAACGGTGCCGCGCTTCCGTCGAGGACCGGCGCTTCGGGACCATCGATCCGGATCAGGGCATTGTGCACGCCACAGCCGACCAGCGCTGCCATCACGTGTTCGATCGTCGATAGGGACACGCCGGAGGCATTCACGATCTTGGTGCACAGCGGCGATTGCTCGGCATGGTCGAACAGAGCCGGGATCCGGGCATTGCCCAGCCGGATATCCGTCCGTTCGAAAACGATGCCATGATCGGCCGGAGCCGGGCAGATCGCCATGTTCACCGACAGACCGGTGTGCAGGCCGATGCCCGAAAAACGGACGATGGAATGAACCGTGGTTTGCAAAAGACCCTCGATCAGATACGCCAGCACCCCCAATGCGGCGTTTCGAGATGGGTGATACTCGCTGACCTATCTTGTCTCAAATCAAAGATTGTAACGGGCTGAAACAAGCGTCCAAAAGATATAGGCGGAATCCCGCCAAAGTCTGGAAACATCTGTTTTCAAACGAAAAACGCCCCCGGTTACGGGGGCGTTGTCGCATAAGTTAACCGGCGGTTAACCGCAGAATCAGTTGGCTTGACGACGCAGGAACGCGGGAATTTCGATCCGCTCCTGGTCTTCATCCGCCTCGGGCGACGGCGCACGGGCCGGTGCGGCACCGCTCGAATGAACCGGCGGTTGCGCTGTGCGGCGCACCGGAGGCTCGGCCTGCTGGCCATGTCCGGTCATGCGGTTGATCAGCGAATTGATCCCGAAACGCGGGCGTTCTGCGTCGGCGGGCTCCGGCTCGGCCTGCATGGCGGGACGGGCACCCGGTGCCGGACGCGCGCGGGATGCCGCTGCCTGCAGACGCGCAAGGGCTTCGGCGCTGGGTGTCCCCGGTGTGGGCGCACGCGGTGCCACGAATTGCTCCGGATCAGCCTCGATGCTGTCTTCGCGCGGATTGAACTCGGCCACTTGCGGGCGATAGGCGGGCGGGGGCAGACCGTCATCATCTACCGCCTCGTGCTCGGCAGCCGTGCCTTGGAACACGGGCTCACTCTGCTCTTCCACCTGCTCGTGCTCATTGTCGAAGAGCGACGGCTCATGCGCGGTGCGGGCTGCAACCGGCTCGGGCTTGGGCGCGGCTCGCTCGGCCTGCTGTGTTTCCTCGACCCGTGTGGTCTGGGTCAATGGCGTCGCAAGCGACCGGCGCGGCACAGGGATATCCGTGTGCACATCGACCGCATCGATACCCGTGGCCACAACGCTCACTCGCATCATGCCCTGCATGTTGTCATCCAGCGTGGAGCCCACGATGATGTTCGCGTCAGTATCGACTTCCTCGCGGATGCGGTTTGCCGCTTCGTCGAGTTCGAACAGCGTCAGATCGTGACCGCCTGTGATGTTGATGAGAACGCCCTTGGCACCGCGCAGGCTGATTTCGTCCAGCAGCGGGTTGGCGATGGCCTTCTCGGCCGCCTGAATGGCGCGATCTTCGCCCTCGGCCTCGCCGGTGCCCATCATCGCCTTGCCCATCTCGTCCATCACGGCGCGAACATCGGCGAAGTCGAGGTTGATCAGCCCCGGACGGACCATAAGATCGGTCACACCCTTCACGCCCTGATACAGCACGTCGTCCGCCATGGAGAAGGCTTCGGTGAAGGTGGTCTTTTCGTTCGCCAGACGGAACAGGTTCTGGTTCGGGATGATGATCAACGTGTCAACGACCTTCTGAAGCGCGTCCACGCCCTCTTCGGCCTGCTTCATCCGCTTGTTGCCTTCGAACTGGAACGGCTTGGTGACAACACCCACCGTCAGAACGCCCAGCTCGCGTGCGGCCTGCGCGATGATCGGCGCGGCCCCTGTCCCGGTGCCACCGCCCATGCCTGCGGTGATGAAGCACATATGCGCGCCGGCGAGGTGATCGACGATCTGTTCGATGCTTTCCTCGGCGGCTGCGGCGCCAACGGTGGCCCGCGCGCCAGCACCCAGACCCTCGGTCACTTTGACACCAAGCTGGATGCGGCTGGTTGACCGGCTCTGCTGCAGCGCCTGAGCGTCCGTGTTGGCCACGACGAAATCGACGCCTTCGAGGGCCTTGTCGATCATGTTGTTGACCGCGTTACCGCCTGCGCCCCCCACACCGAACACGGTGATGCGGGGTTTCAATTCTTCCTGTCCGGGCACCGAAAGGTTCAAAGTCATGTGTCTGTCCGCCTGCTGTCTCAGCCCCTTTCGGGACGTTTCTGCACCTGTTTCCCCAATTATTAGCGGGCAATCGCCCAAACGTCACGTAAAAACCGTACTTTAGCACCAAATGTGCCGTATACCGCCACCCCTCTACGCGGGATTTTGCCGAAACCTCAACATCTTGCGATCACCAGTTATCACGGAACCATTTAACCGCACGCTTCAGCGAACGCGCCGGATAGCGGTCTACAGGGATCTCGAAGTCCCACCATTCGTCCTGCGGATTGGCTGCAAAGAGGCACAAACCGACTGCGCTCGCGAATCCCGGCCCCGTTGCTGCCTGCGGCAGACCGTGCACGCGCATCGGCCGACCAAGCCGCACCTGCTGGCCGAGTATCTTGGTGGCCAGACCATCCAGACCGGGGATCTGGCTGGCCCCACCGGTGAGCACGATCTGCTGACTGGGCAGGTGCTCGAACCCGGCCACATCCAGGCGTGCCCGCACCTCTTCGAGGATCTCCTCGACCCGGGGGCGCATGATGCCGATCAACTCGGCCCGGCTGACCGACCGGCGGTCGTGATGCCAGTCGCCGGTATCGCCGCCGATTTCGATCATGTCGCGATCATCCATGCCCGTGGCGACAACGCCGCCATGGAAGGTCTTGATCCGCTCGGCCACCGCCATCGGCACCTGAAGCCCCATCGAGATGTCGCTGGTCACATGATCGCCGCCCATTCGCACCGCGTCGGCGTAAATCATGTGCTTTTTCATGAAGATGGACAGGCCAGTTGATCCACCGCCCATGTCGATGCAGGCGGCACCCAGTTCCTGTTCGTCCTCGACCAGAGCCGACACGCCCGACACATAGGCCGAGCTTGCGATACCCGCGAGTTCGAGGTCGCAGCGCTTCATGCAATGCGCGAGGTTCTGGATCGCCATCGCATCAACCGTGAGCATGTGCATGTCGACCGCCAGTTCCTGACCGATCTGACCGCGCGGGTCGATCAGTCCACTGCGATGATCCAGCGCGAAATTGACAGGCTGCGCATGCAGGACTTCGCGTCCGTGGCCGAACTCGGGCACATCGCAGGCGGACAGAACGCGCGCGACATCCTGCTCGTCCACAGTGGTCCCGGCCACCTCGACCCGACCGGCAAGGCCATAGCTGCGCGGATCGGCCCCGGCAAAGCAGGCGATCACGTGATCGACGCGAATCTGCGCCATCTTCTGCGCCGCCTGCACAGCGGTCCGGATGGCGCGTTCGGTCTCGCTCATCGAATCGATCTCGCCAAAGCGCACACCCCGCGACCGCGTTGTGGCCGCCCCGATCACGCGGAAGCCGGACTGACCGGCCAGAGACCCGATGCTGTCTGTCTCGATGACCCGATCCGTGCCGTCAAATCGCAGAACAAGGCACGCGATCTTTGAGCTGCCGATGTCGAGAATGGCAATCACCCCTCTCTGCATCGCCGCCTTGCGCATGTTGCGCATCGCCCGCTGTGACTCGTATAGCTCGATCATTGCCGTTGTTCCCCTGCCTCGATCGCCCGGATGCGGATGAGTTCCTGCACCGCTCCGTCTGTCATTCTGAGTGTTGGCCGGTTGGGCAGCCGCAGATCGACCGCGACCAAATCCCGTTCCAGCATGTCGACCGCCTGATCCATGGCGATCACCCGTTCCAATGCCTGCACCGCGTCTGTTTCCGGCAGCAGGATGCGCTGATCCCGATCAAGAACGACATCCCAGCGCCGCTCTCCCATGCGCACCAGCCCCCGCAAACGCGACGACAGCGGCTCTGCGGCCGCCACTAGGTCCAGGGCTTCGGTGACATGCGCGTCCGCACCATCGCCGACGATCAGCGGCAATTCCGGCCAATCCGCCCGCACAAAAGCCGGGCCGACCAGAACGCCCTCGTTGTCCAGAAGCTGCAAACCCCGTTCATTGCGCCAGAGCACAACGGGGATACGTTCCACCACATCGACCTGCAGGACGTTGCCCTGCCGAACATACAGCCGGGCCGATTTGACCGGATCGAGCGAAACAACGGTTTCACGCATCACTTCAAGATCGAGGTCGAAGGAACTGATCGGAAAGTCCAAAGGCAGGATCTGACGGATGCCATCGGCAACGATGTCGCTCGCCCCATCCACGACCATCATGTTGACCATGAACTCAGGGCGGCTTTCCACCTGCGACCGCAGATCGGCATAGGTGTCGATGATCTTCATCCGGTTGTCATCGACCGACAGCCACCAGCTTGCGATCCCGAAGGTCAGCAGGCACGGCAGCCCGAAGCGCAGCACCAGTCGGAAGAGCGGAGTCAGCATCAGCCGCTCCATCCGGTATTTCAGGCGCGATGGCGCCGGATCGGGGCGTGCGTTCATCTGTGACATGACGCATCCTCCACCATCCAGCGACAGAGCTGACCGAAAGTCATCCCGGTATGCGCCGCCTGTTCCGGCGTCAGCGAGGTCGGTGTCATGCCCGGCTGGGTGTTTGTTTCCAGCAGGATAAGACCTGCCAGTCCCCTGCTTTCGTCCCAGCGGAAATCGGTGCGGGTCACGCCCTTGCAGCCCAGTGCGGTGTGCGCGCGTACGGCATAGTCAAGGCAGGCTGCGGTGATCTCGTCCGGCACGTCCGCAGGCAGCACGTGCCGCGACCCACCGGGTTTGTACTTGGCATCGTAGTCGTACCAGCCATCGGTCAGGATGTCGGTCACGCAGAGCGCCCGGTCCCCGACCACCGTCGTCGTCAGTTCCCGTCCGGGCGCAAAGGCTTCGACCATCACGGTCTCGGGCATATCGTCGGAAAGCTGAGGCGGCTCATTGGCGCCCTCGCTGACAAGGTAGACCCCGACTGAAGAGCCTTCGTTGAACGGTTTGACAACGTAAGGCGGAGACATGACATGGCGCTTCCGAACTTCGTCGCGGGCGGCCAGAACGCTTTCGACCACGGGCAACCCATGGCGGCGATACACATCCTTGGTGCGTTCCTTGTCCATCGCAAGGGCCGAGGCCAGCACGCCCGAATGGGTATACGGGATGCCCAGCCATTCCAGCAGGCCCTGAACGCAGCCATCCTCGCCCCAGCGACCATGCAGCGCGTTGAAACAGACATCGGGGGCAAGCGCAGTCAGTACGGATGCAAGGTTACGGCCTGCATCGACCTCGTGAACCTCGAAACCTTCGTCCCGCAAAGCGGCGGCGCATTCACGCCCTGTCGACAGGGACACCTCGCGTTCGGCCGAGGGGCCACCCATCAGAACTGCCACTTTCGGGTTTGCCCTGCTCGACATACCCAAAACCGCCTCAAATTGGGGGTTTACCCCCATTTCTGCCTGGGGCTGAGCCCCTTGTTATGATGTGCAACCTGCCCGGCGCACCGCCTTCACCTGCGGGGGTTGATCCCCCGTCCGGTCACGCCTCGTTTGCCAACGGCTCACCGACGCGCTTGATTTCCCATTCTAACTCTATTCCAGAGTGCAAGAAAACCTTTTTTCTCACCTCTTCGCCCAATCCCTCAAGGTCCGCCGCCGTCGCCCCCCCGGTGTTGACGAGGAAGTTCGAATGTTTGGGTGACATCTGCGCCCCGCCGCGCGTGGCCCCGCGCATTCCCGCGTCGTCGATCACCTTCCACGCCTTGAGATCGTGCACGTCATCCGCCTGCCCGGTCGAGGAAAACCCCGCCGGATTGCGAAAGGTGCTGCCGGCCGTCCGGTCCTTGGTGGGTTGCGTCGCATCGCGCTTGGCCAGTTGCTCTTCCATCCGCGCAGTCAGAGCCGTCGGGTCCCCCGGCGCGCCCTCGAACACGGCTTCGATTACGACCGCGCCTTCAGGCAGAACACTGGACCGATAGGCCAGGTGCAAGTCTGCGGCAGGCAGCGTGACCACCTCGCCCGTGCGCAAAACCGCCCGTATTTCAACAAGATGATCCGCGACATAGGACCCGTAGCAGCCCGCGTTCATGCACACGGCGCCCCCGATGGCCCCGGGAATGGTGCGCAGAAAGGTCAGATCGACCCCGGCCTCTGCCGCCTTGCGCGCCACATGTGCATCCAGCGCCGCAGCCCCCGCCGTCACCCGGGTGCCGTCAATGGAAATGCCGTTGAATCCCCGCCCCAACCGGATCACCACCGCGCGCAGACCTCCATCGCGCACGATCAGGTTCGATCCGACCCCCATGGGGAAAACGTCGATGCCCGCAGGCAGGTCGCGCAGGAAATCGGACAGGTCCTGCACATCGGCAGGCTGGAACAGCCAATCGGCCGGCCCGCCCACGCGCAACCAGGTCAGATCGGACAGCGGGCGTTGAGGCGTCAATGTGCCCCGGACATCAGGAAGCGTGATCATGCCCCGCGTTTTGCCCAAAGGGCCGCGGCGCGTAAAGCCTCATTCGGACGGACGGGACCCGCTGCGCAGCACCCAGGCGATGAAATACCGCAAGGGCCAGCGGAAGACGCTCATCACGGCAACAGTAAAGGCCAAGCCCCAGTACATCCCGTCCGACATGTAGACCCAGATCAGGATCGGCGCGCCCAGCGCCATCAGCAGATAGGCCCGCCGCCAGTGGTTGTCATTTGAGGGCAGCGCCCCAAGGATCGCCGCAAGGATGATCCAGCAACAGGCCGCGCTCAGGGAATAGCTCATCATTCGGGATGCTCCACCAATTGTCCGGTCAGGCGGTTCCAGAAATACCGCAACGGGTTACGAAACATCGACACAAACGCAAGCATCGCGGCACACGCCGCCCAGATACCCACGGACTGTCCGATCAGACCAATCAGCACTGGGGCCGCGATCAGCAGCACCAGCCCGGGTGCATACTGGTATCGCATCGGCAGCATCGCCACCGAGACCGACGCAAAGACCCATCCAATCGAGAGCCAAACCAGCATATCCGCCCGTGCCTTGTTCTCACCTGCGCGTTTTGCACTAGGCCCCGTTTCGGGCCAAAACACGACCTCAGAATGGTGAAGCCAAGGAAATCTCGGGAAAGGTGTGTGGGCCGGGCGCGTTTCGGTCGACCGAAACGCGGGATGCGTTGACGCATCCCCCCGCCCTCACCCGACAGGCGCAGCCAAGACCCAGCCTGCCACCTCCTCCGCGGCCGCCAGCGCGCCTTCGAGATAGCCACCCATCTCGGGCGCCAATTCGCTCGACGCAAAGAAAAGGCGACTGCCTTGGGTCGGCACCAATGCCGAGGGGCGTCCATAGGCCGGATGGTGGGTCAGCGGGGCCCGGTCGGCGGCCACCGCCGTCAGGCTTTCCTCGGCCCAGTCGGTGTAGAACACCTCCACCGGCGAGGCCGCACGCGGCCCGAAGAGGCGCGTCAATTGCGCCACGGAGGCAGAGATCACCTTGTCACGACGCCCCGCCCGCGTGGCGGCAGGCACCCCCAGAAAGCCGAACAGCGCCCCGCCGCTGTCGGCGCTGGCATCGTGGATTTCCGCCAGAGGTCCCAACTGGCTGGTTGCATCTCCGGACAGGCCATCCTCGCGCCAGAACGGGGCGTCATAGACCGCGACGAACTTGGCATGCCCCGCCATCCAGGTCGGCACACGCTCCAGGGCTGACCGAACAGGCCCCGGCAGGTCCGGCGTGAACGCCAAACTCGCCGCGACACGGGGTGGCACAGCCAGCACCACCTGATCGAAGGCCTGCGGATCGCCTTCCGCGAACCCCAGCACACCATCGGCCGACACCGAGCGCACCACACGGCCTGTCTCGACACACCCCTCGGGCAACCGCGCGGCCAGAGCGTTGACAAGCGCGCCCATCCCGCCGCGCAGCCGCAAGGAGCCCTGCATCGAGGCAAACCCGCGACCCCGGATCACGGCGCCTTGGGCGGTTTCGAAGAGCTGTGCGCCCTCCGCATATTGCGCAAAAACCTCCAGCCCCAACTTCTGCACAAGCGACGCCATGCGCGGCTGTCCCGGCCAGAACCACGAGGGCCCCAGATCAAACCACTGCGCGCCGATCCGCACCGTCGATACCCGACCGCCCAACCGGTCACGCCCTTCGAACAGGCGCACCCTCCGCCCGGCACGGTGCAGCCTGTCCGCAAGCGCCAGCCCGGTCAGGCCACCGCCGACAATCGCCACAGTCGTGGTCAAGGTCAGACCGTGGGGGCTTGGGCAAAGGGCAGATGACCCGTCTTCATCCAGAGCTTTGCGCCGTCAGGTCCTGCCGTCGCCCGCAAGGGCACACCGTCGGGCAGCCGCAGCCAGGACCACGGGACAAGGTCATCCGCGCCTTCCCACACAGCGCCCTCCAGCACCAGCAGCTCGATACCACCCGTCGCGTCTTCGGTCAGTTCAGCCCCCGGTTCGAGCACCACATAGGACACCACCTCGCGCGCATCACGGTGCAACTCGGCCCGCGCAATCCCGTTCTGCACCGATCCAAGCTGTGCGTCGATGTCCCGTCGGAACTGGGTGCGGTCCTCCAGATCGAATTGCCAGAGCTTGACGAAGATCGTGCAGCCCTCCGCCGCGCCGGGTGTGTGCGAAGTGGTCGGCGGATTGCGCACATAGGTGCCCACAGGGTAGTCGCCATGTTCGTCCTGGAACACGCCCTCCAGCACCAGAAACTCCTCACCGCCGGTGTGGGTGTGGGCCGAAAACGCGCTGCCCGGCGCGTAGCGCACGATCGAGGTCGCCCGCGCCACCTCGTCACCGATCCGGTCAAGCATGCGCCGATCGACCCCCGGCATGGGCGAGGCGATCCACGGTGCGTCGCCCGCATGCACCACCACACGCTTGGTGAAATCCGCATTGAGGTTCATCGCGTCGCTCCCGCTGCAAAACAAGCATCTCAAGTGGTAGCCGCAGCGCGCCAGCAGTTAAAGACGGTCCTCAGGTCTTTTCCGGTTTCAAAACGCCTAGAGGCGAGGCAGAGCGCCACGGTGCACCCTCCCGTTTTCGGTCAACCGAAAACGAGGATGCGTCGACGCATCCTCCGCCCCCGCCCTATTTCGCCAACCGCTCCGGCAGCCCATTGGCCCAGGCGCTGATCGTCCCGGCCCCGAGGCAGACGACCATATCCCCCGGACGGGCCTGTTCGCGCACCAGTCGCTCCAGATCGTCCTCGTTCAGGATTGCCCGCGCGTGGCGGTGGCCATGGCGGATGAGGCCCGCCACCAGATCATCGCGCGAGGCACCTGCGATGGGGTCTTCGCCGGCCGCAAACACCTCGGCAATGGCGACCACATCCGCCTCGTTGAAACAGGCGCAGAAATCGTCAAAGAGGTTCGACAGACGCGTATAGCGGTGCGGCTGGTGGATCGCGATGACGCGCCCTTCGGAGGCCTGTCGCGCGGCCTTGAGCACGGCGGCAATCTCGACCGGGTGGTGGCCGTAATCGTCGATGATCGTGACCCCATTCCACTCCCCCACCTTGGTGAAGCGGCGGTTGACCCCGCCGAAGGCCGCCAGCGCCTGACGGATTTCCTCTTTCTTCATGCCCAGATGGCGGGCCACCGCCACAGCGGACAGCGCGTTCGACACGTTGTGATCGCCGGGCATGGGCAAGGTACAGCCCTCGATGCTGTCGCCCTCGGCCTGCAGCGCGATGTCGAAATGCGCGACGCCCTTTTCGTAGCGGAGGTTCACCGCCCGGACATCGGCCTGTGCGTTGAAGCCATAGGTCACCACGCGGCGGTCGGTGACCTTGCCCACCAGACGTTGCACCTCTTCGTGGTCGGTGCAGCAAACAGCGATGCCGTAGAACGGGATGTTCGACACAAAGTCCTGAAACCCTTGCCGCAGGCGTTCGAAATCGCCCCAGTGTTCCATGTGTTCGGGGTCGATATTGGTGACGATGCCGATGGTCGCAGGCAGACGGTTGAACGAGCCGTCGCTCTCGTCGGCCTCGACCACCATCCATTCGCCCTGCCCCATCCGCGCATTCGAGCCGTAGGCGTGGATGATGCCGCCATTGATTACGGTGGGATCAAACCCGCCCGCCACCATAAGCTCGGCCATCATCGTTGTGGTGGTGGTTTTTCCGTGTGTGCCCGCAATCGCGATGTTCGACTTGAGCCGCATCAGTTCTGCCAGCATGTCGGCACGGCGCACCACCGGCAGGCCACGCTTGCGCGCCTCGTCCAACTCGGGATTGCCCGGTTTGATCGCGGTCGAGACGACAACCACCTCGGCCCCGTCGAGGTTCTCGGCCCGCTGACCTTCGAAGATGCGCGCGCCCAGATCGGCCAGCCGGTTGGTGATCTTGCTGGCCTTCAGGTCCGATCCTTGCACCGTGTAGCCCAGATTGACCAGCACCTCGGCAATGCCGGACATGCCGATACCGCCGATGCCGACGAAATGGATGGCCCCGATATCGACGGGAAGTTTGGTGGCGGCGTTCATTCGGTCTGTCCTTCAGGATCACTTGGGGTTTGGCCGGCCAGCCTTTCGACCAGCGCGGCAAGGTCTTGTGCGGCCTCGGGTCTGGCCTGCGAAAGGGCGGCCAGCGACATTTGCAAAGCGCCCTGCGGGTTTTGCAAAACCGCAAGGATCTGTTCGGCGAGGCTGTCGACAGTGAGCTTGCTTTCGGGAATGCGGATCGCGGCCCCCGCCTCGACCAGCCCGCGCGCATTTGCGGTCTGGTGATCGCCTGTGGCGGCGGCGAAAGGCACAAGGATCGACGGGCGTCCGATGACCGAGATGTCCGCGACACTCGACGCACCGGAGCGCGAGATCACAAGCTGCGCTTCGGTCATCCGGTTCGGAACATCGTTGAAAAAGGGCTGCACATCGGCGTTGACGCCATGTTCGGCGTAATAGGCGGCGACGCGGTCGCCATCCTCGTCCCGCGCCTGATGACTGACGCGCAGATGCTGGAGCGTTTCGAGCGGCAGCGACGCGATGGCGGGCGGCACCACGTCAGACAGGATGCGCGCGCCCTGACTGCCACCGATCACGAGGATCGACATCGGATAGTCGCCGGGTGGAATATAGGCGGCCCCGGCACGGTCCTTGACCGCAAGCCGTACGGGGTTGCCCACATGCACGCCCTCGACGCCATCAGGAAGGGTCGTGGGCCATGTGCCACAGGCCACGCAGTGAACGCGTTTGGCAAAGATCGCGTTGACCCGGCCAAGAACGCCATTCTGTTCATGGATCATCCGGGGCCGCCGCAAGAGCAGGGCCGCCCCAAGCGCCGGGATCGACGGGTAGCCGCCAAAACCAACCACCACGTCGGGCCGGTCGCGCAGCATGCGCCACGACATCGACAGAACTCCGCCCAAGACGCGCAGAGGCACCATCGCCTTTGCCAGAACACCGCCGCGCGCGAATGTTGCGCTGCTCACCTGTTCGATCTCGGTGGAATGGGGAAAACCGCCCGTGTACCGCGCGCCGCGGGCATCGGTCGAGAGCTTCACCCGCCAGCCCCGGCGCAGCATGACCTCGGCCAGCGCCTGCGCCGGAAACATGTGGCCACCGGTCCCGCCGGCTGCGATGACAAGATAGGGTTTGCGCATAGTTCCCCCGCCCAAGGAATGACGGACAGAGACCTGTCCTGACGGCGTTTGTCAACAAACCAGCACGGGATTCACCCCATATAAGGGGATTATCGCATCCGACCTCGCAAGATATCGCCGATTTCGCCCTGCGGACGGCTGCGCGTGAAAGCCAGAAGCATGCCCACCGCAATGCCTCCCGCGATCAGGGACGACCCCCCGTAACTCACGAAAGGAAGGGTCATGCCCTTGGCGGGCAGAAGGCGCACCGCCACCCCCATGTTGATCATCGCCTGAACGCCGAACATGCAGGCCAGCCCTGTGCCCGCCAGACGGATGAACGGATCGCGTTCGCGCATCAGCCGCAGCAGCGAGCGCACCACGATCGTGGCGTAGAGCGCGATGATGATCAGGACCAGAACCAGCCCGTATTCCTCGGCGGCGACGGCGATGATGAAGTCCGTATGGGCATCCGGCAGCGACCATTTCACCTGGCCTTCACCGACACCCACGCCGAAGAACCCGCCTTCGCGGATGGCATTGGTCGCGTAGCCAAGCTGGGTGGTCGGATCGACATCGGGGCTGAGAAAGCCGTCGATACGGCGCGCGAAGTGTTCGGAGTTCTGGTAGGCCACCGTGCCCCCCAGCACCACCATCCCCGCGATGATCATCAGCAGCAGCATCGGCGCGCCCGCCACGAAATACATCACGCCCCAGCCGAACAGGACAAGACAGGCCTGTCCGAAATCCGGCTGAAGGGCGAGCATGAGAACGATGCTGGTGGTGATGGCAAAAGACAGGGTCTTGCCGGGAGGTCCGCCCAGATCCTGGCTTGCGGCGAGAAACCATGCGGTCACGATGACGAAGGTCGGTTTCAGGAACTCGGACGGTTGCACCGAGGCGAATCCCAGCGAGTACCAGCGCACCGCGCCCTTGCCGAAGTCGGTGCCGAAGAACGGCAGCAGTGCCAGCGCAACGAAGGCTGCGGCGAATCCCAGCACGGCCAGACGGCGTACGACGATGGGCCCCATCATCGACACGAAGATCATGACACCCAGCGCCAGCCCACCAAAGACGGCCTGCCGCTGTACGTAGTGAAAAGGTGCGAACCCGTTGCGCTCGGCCAGCGGCGGAGAGGCCGCGAGCCCCAGCAGGATGCCGATCCCGAAGAGGATCAGGATGCAGGACAAGCTCCATTTGTCGACGGTGCGCCACCATTTCGGCAACACAGGTTCACCCGCGCGGGTGGGCACCGCGCCATAGACCATCTCTGTCATGGTTTCACCGCTATTTCTGCCTCGGTCACCCGTGTTTTTCCGGGTCTTGGTCCGCACTCTAGCCGATATGATTCGCCCGATCCAGTGGAATGATTCGGCTTGTGCCTCTTGCGCATCGCGCCGTTCCGTGGTCGGTGCCCGCATGCAGGTGAATACGCTGATCCTTGGGGCCGGAGCCGCCGGCATGATGTGCGCAGCCCATGCCGGGCCGTCAGTACTGGTCATCGACCATGCCAAGGCGCCAGGTGAGAAGATCCGCATCTCGGGCGGCGGGCGCTGCAACTTCACCAACATGCACACCGATCCGGCGCGGTTCCTCGGGCAGAACCCGCATTTCCACAAATCCGCGCTGAGCCGGTACACCCAGTGGGATTTCGTTGACCTTGTGGACCGCTACAGGATCGCATGGCACGAAAAGACGCTGGGGCAGCTTTTCTGTGACAACAAGGCGACGCAGATCGTCGACATGCTGCGGGCCGAAATGGCGCAGGTGGGGGCCGATCTCTGGCTGCAAACATCGCTCGCCGATCTGAGCCATGACGGTGCTCGCTTCGTGGCAGAGCTCGAACGGGACGGCAAACGCCACCGCATCACCGCACGTCATCTCGTACTGGCGACGGGAGGCAAGTCGATCCCCAAGATGGGTGCCACGGGCTTGGCCTACGACATCGCGCGGCAGTTCGGCCATCGGGTCACCGACACCCGCCCGGCGCTTGTGCCGCTGACCTTTTCGGACCAGCGCTTTGCCGCGATTTCCGGTGTCTCGACCCCGGTGATCGCGCAAGCCAACGGCACCGCGTTCGAAGAGGCGATGCTTTTCACCCATCGCGGTCTCAGCGGGCCAGCAGTTCTGCAGATTTCCAGCTACTGGACCGAGGGCGACAGCATTTCCGTCAATCTGCTGCCCGGTCATGATCTGGCGTCCAGCCTGAAATCCGCGCGCCGAAGCCAGGGCAAGCGCAACGTGACCACCGCACTGGCCGAGGTCCTGCCCGATCGGCTGGTGACACACTTGTCCGCTGACCTGCATCTGGACGGCAATGTCGGCGACCTGTCCGACAAACGCATCGACGAGATCACCGACCGCCTACGCCGCTGGACCCTGACACCCTCGGGCAGCGAAGGCTACCGCACGGCCGAGGTCACGCTGGGCGGCATCGCCACCGACCGGATCGACAGCAAGTCGATGATGTCGCGCGACGTACCCGGTCTCTTCATGATCGGAGAAGCGGTGGATGTGACCGGCTGGCTGGGCGGGTATAACTTCCAATGGGCCTGGAGTTCGGGTGTCGCCGCCGGACGGGCCATTGCGAACCGGGCTTGAAGTTTTACAAAATTGTTACATCTTCGCGGGATGCCTTCGAGCCCCGCCATGTCTTCATCGCCATTTGCCATCCTGCGGGGTCCACTCCGGGATTTGGCGAACCTCCTGTCGGGCGGTGGAGATTTTCCGCGCGCGCAGGAACGCATCTGGATCAATCCGTCTCGGATGACCCGGATCTATACGCGCAACCCAGCACAGACGCCGGATTACAAGCGGCGTCATTCCGGGATGGTGCTTGCCGGGGACTGGGACCAGCGGACCGAACCGATTGACGAGTCCTGGAAAATCGCCGCCTGTCTTGCGCATTTCCGTGATGGTGTCGCCTGGGAGGAGACCGGCATCTACGACCGGATGCACGAGATGGTCAAAACGCGCGGGCAGTTCGACAGCTGTCGGACAATGGAGGACATTGTTGCGAGATACCAAACAATTGACGCGCTTTATGCGGATATTCTGAAGAATGGCTATCGTGACGAAACGGTTCACCGCCTTGGCAGCCCGCGTCTGCCTGAAGGCGTCTATGTGCATCTGGATCGTCACGGCGACCCGATCTTCGGAGCCATTGGCAACCATCGCCTGGCCATCGCGCGCGCGCTTGGTCTGACGCGCATTCCGGCGCAGCTTGGTGTCGTTCATCCGGACGCCATCGAACGCAACGCCTTGAAGCGTCTGCGCCGCGATATCGAATGAGCCGCGTCAGCAAGGCCATCGCGGCCGGTTTGCCTGCAAAGATGATCCGCGATGTGACGAACCGGCTTCGGTTCGGTCCGGACGCGCCGCAAAGCGACGAATTGATCTGGATCCGACCGCATGACGTCACGCACTTCTATCGGGCCGATCCCGCCCAAGGCGCACCCCGGTTCCGTCGTCGCCACTCTGGCATGGTGGCCGGCGGCGATTGGGATCAGTCGCGCAAGCCGTTCGGGAGCCAGATCAAGCTCGACAGCATCCGCGATCACTTCGAGCATGGCGTGCCCTGGCAAGAGACCGCGATCTTCGGCTGGATGCTCAAGCGGATGGAGAAGGAAGGCACAGTCGACGGGTTCACAAGCCGCGAGGAGCTGATTGCGCGCTACGACGGTCTTGATCGCATCTACGAGGAGGCCAAACGCACAGGCACCTTGCGGCCGCATGGCAGCGTGAATGACACCCGCGGCGAACATGGCGGCATCCTCGTGCATATCGCCCGCGATGGCACACCTTTGCGCGACGGCGGCGGCATGCACCGCTTTGCGATTGCTTACATTCTTGGTCTGGAACGAATCCCGGCGCAGCTTGGCGTGATCCATGTGGATGCTGTGAAATCAGGTGTGCTGCACACACTCCGGCAAGGGCCGGTTCGGCAGTAAACCGCCGGTTGTTCGGATGCCTTGCGGGAACGGTTTTCCCGTGCCCGGTGTTGACCGGCTGCAACAACACATGGAGACCATCATGTTCAAGCAGCTTGCAACCGGCATGGCCTTTTCGGCTTTCGCAACCATGGGCATCGCCGCCCAGACCGTGAGCGAGATCGACGTGTCCGTTGATCTTCCCGCTATCGAAAACAGCGAGGCCGCCCAGGTCTGGACATCCCTGGGCAACGACCTCGAAACCGCAATTGCCGAGCGCATCGCGCCCCAGCTTGGCGAAGACGGGTCCGAAGTGGTCGTCGATATCAACGAGGTGGCCTTGGCATCGGCTTTCGAGAACGCCTACGCGCTTGAGGACTCCACCCTGTCCGGTCTCGTCGAAATCCGCGTGCCGGGCCTGCTGAACAACGAGGAATACGAGCTGTCAGTCACTGCAGGTCAGGCCATGTCGGCCGCCTCGCCGGATGTCGATCTGGCCAGCATGACCATCGCCAGTGTCGAAGTGTATCGGGCGATGATCGACGCTTTCGCAGACAACGTCGCTCAGAAACTGAAGTAAATCAACGACCTGACTTGCAGGCGAACAGCCTGCGGGTCAGCGTTCAAGCAGCGCCTTGACCAGTGCCGCAAAATCCTCGCCGCGTTTCTCGAAGCTGTCATACTGGTCGAAACTCGCCGCCGCAGGCGCCAGCAGCACGACATCGCCCGGTTCCGCTTCGGCGGCGGCGCGGGCCACAGCGGCCTCCATCGTGCCACAGGCCTCGGCCTCGACACCGGTCAGTTGCACCGCAAACCCGTCCGCCTCGCGTCCGATGACATAGGCTTTGCGCACGTTCTCATAGCCGGGGATCAACCCGTCCAGCCCGCCTTCCTTCTGCAAGCCGCCGCAGATCCAGCGGATGTTCTTGAACGCCTGCAACGCCTTCAAGGCCGAGTCCACATTGGTCGCTTTACTGTCGTTCACAAAAGTCACGCCGTTCTTTTCACCGATGATCTGGCTGCGATGCGGCAGACCGGCAAAGGACTTCATCGCGGCTTCGATCTGGCGTGGGGCCACGCCCAGCGCACGGGTGGCCGCATAGGCGGCGCAGGCGTTCTGGTGGTTGTGCGCACCGGGCAAGCCCTTGATCTCACGCAGGTCGATGGAGCCCACCTGTTTGCCCTTGCGCCATTCGGTCAGGAACCCCTTGCGCGCATAAACATGCCAGCCCGGTCCCGTCAGTTTCTGCCCCGAAGAGATGCGGATCACCCGATCATCCCCCGGCCCTTCGGAGAGCTGGTTGGCGATATAAAGCCCTTCGTTTTCGTCCACACCGATGACCGCGCGATCCGGTCCACCTTCGGCAAAAAGCCTGCGCTTGGCCGCGAAATACCCGCCCAGCCCGGCGTGCCGGTCAAGGTGATCCGGCGACAGGTTTGTGAACACCGCCACATCCGGCGTCAGCGCGCGGGCCAGATCGGTCTGGTAGCTGGACAGCTCCAGCACCACCACATCGCCATCGCCCGGAGGGTCGATGTCCAGAACACCCCGCCCGATATTGCCCGCCAACTGGCTGTGCCGGTCGGTGGTGGTCAGGATGTGATGGATCAGCGCCGAGGTGGTGGATTTGCCGTTCGACCCGGTCACCGCGATCACGCGCGGGGCGGTGTCGAACTCGTCCCAGTCTTTCGTTGCCAGCGACCGGAAGAACAGGCCGATGTCATTGTCCACCGGCACACCCGCCGCCCAGGCCTTGGCGATCACGGGGTTCGGCGCGGGATAAAGATGCGGGATACCGGGGCTGACGATCAGGCAGGCGATGGCGTCGAAGGCTCCATCGCGGGTCAACTCGCGGGTCTCGAACCCTTCGGCCTCGGCCGCCTCGCGGGCTTTGGGGTTGTCGTCCCAGCAGATCGCCGTAGCACCCCCTGCCCGCAACGCACGCGCCGCCGACAGGCCCGACCGGCCCAACCCCAACACGGCCACCTGATGGCCTTCAAAACCCTGAACGGGGATCATCGCGCACCTCTTGCTTGGTCCGCCAATCGCTACCGCATCTGTGGCCCGTGGAAAAGATCAGCCGTTGAGCTTGCGCAGACGTGCCGTCACCGACAGCCCGTGCGCCTCGAGCGATTCCGACCGGGCCAGTGTTTCCGCAGCCGGACCGATCGCCCGCAACGCCTCGGGTGACATCTTGGCCAGCGTCGTCCGCTTGAGGAAATCGAGCACAGACAGCCCGGACGAGAACCGCGCCGACCGCGCCGTGGGCAGCACGTGGTTCGGACCGCCGACATAATCGCCAATCGCCTCGGGCGTCCATTGGCCAAGGAAGATTGCACCAGCATGGGTGATCTTCGCCGACAGCGCGTCGGGATCGTCGACGCACAGCTCAAGGTGCTCCGGCGCGATCCGGTCACAGAGCGCCGCCGCCTCGTCCAGATCCCGCACGGTGATCACCGCGCCGAAATCGCGCCAGCTTGCCCCGGCAATCGCACGGCGTTCCAGGGTTTCGAGGCGTGTCTCGACCGCGTCCGACACCGCCTGCCCAAAGGCGGCATCTGTGGTGATCAACAAAGACTGCGCGCTCTCGTCGTGTTCCGCCTGAGACATCAGGTCCAAGGCGATCCAGTCCGGGTCATTCTCGCCATCCGCAATCACGAGGATCTCCGACGGCCCGGCGATCATGTCGATGCCCACCTTGCCGAAGACCCGGCGCTTTGCCGCCGCAACAAAGGCGTTGCCCGGCCCGGTGATCTTGTCCACCGGCGCGATGGTCTCTGTCCCGTAGGCCAGCGCCGCAACCGCCTGCGCGCCACCGATGCGGTAGACCTCGTCCACCCCGGCGATCCGGCAGGCCATCATCACCAGCGGATTGATCACCCCATCCGGCGTCGGCACGGTCACGGCAAGCCGCTTGACCCCCGCAACCTTGGCAGGGACCGCGTTCATCAGGACCGAGGACGGATAGCTGGCCAGCCCGCCGGGCACGTAAAGCCCCGCCGCAGATACAGCCGTCCAGCGCCAGCCCAAGGTGGCCCCTTCCGGATCGGTCCACATCTCGTCCTTGGGCATCTGGCGCGTATGATATGCGCGGATGCGCTCTGCCGCGGTTTCCAGCGCCACGCGTTCGGCTTCGGGAACCTTGGCGATCTCAGCGTCGATCTCTGCCTCGGACACGCGCATCTGCGCAGCGGTCAGGTGCAGCCGGTCGAATTTCGCCGTCAGCTCAAGCACCGCGTCATCGCCGCGCGCCCGCACATCGGCAATGATCCCAGCCACCACGTCGTCCACATCCGGGCTGTCCTCGCGCTTGGCGCTCAGCAGCGCGGCAAAGCGGCTTTCGAAATCGGCATCGGTCGTGGACAGGAATTGCGGCATGACGCCCTCCGGATCAGCTTTGCGCGGTACTTAGACCGCGCCGCCCGAACCCTCAAGCGCCGCGCGTCAGGTCTGCGCCGTCCAGCGCCTTGATCATCAGGACATCATCGCGCCCGACGCCATCAAATAAGACGGACCGGGGTCGCCTGCCGAAGACATGAAAGCCCAGAGCCTGATAAAGCGCCTGCGCGCCGGTGTTCTCTACATCCACGCAAAGTTCGGCCTGCTGGATGCCCGCCACCGCCAACTGCTCCAGCATCGCTTCCATCAACGCCCGGCCAACGCCCTGACGCTGCGCCTCGGGCCGCACGTAAAGCGGGCCGATGTCGGCCATGTGCTGCATCCGACGCGGACCACCGCGCCGCGCCGACACGAAGCCGACCAAGCGTTTGGCATCATCGAATGCCCCGAGGATGAGATTGGCCTCGAGCATCCGCTCCACATCCTTGTTGGGAATTGCGCGGGCTTCTTCGGCACCGAACAGAAACGCCGAGGGCACCTTCATCAGCCCGTCCGCCCAGACGGCGCGATAGGCCGACAGGTCTTTCGGCGTCAGCCGCCGGATGGTCATGCGGGATGGTCCGGCACCTTGCCCGACACCGCCGCATAGGGCCGCGTCACATCGCGCAGCGCAACCTCCAGCTCTGACACCTGCAACCGGATCGCCCCATCCCCCGCCAGCGTCAGGATCACAGCGCCCCCCGCCTCACCCGGTTCAAAGGTGACCGACAGGACCGACAGGATCGTATCCGCGTCGCCGCGCGGGACACCCTGGCTGGCGACCCGTTCCACATTCTCGACCGCCAGCACCGACTGCACCCGCTCAGGAGTGCGCCCGCCCCGCTGTGCAATGGGCACGTCTTCCCACCGGAACCGGTTGAGCAGGATGCCGAACCGCGCCCGGCCGCGCTGCCACTGCATCTCGCTGGCTGGAAAGACCGCATCCTGACAGAGCGCCGACAGCACCTGCAGGTCGTCTTCATCCATCGCAACCAGCCGCAGGGGCCGGGCCGCGCCGTCTTCGAATGTGGCGTCCTGCGTCACTGTTCCTTCACCCGTTCGATCTTGGCCCCGACGCCCGAAAGCTTGCGCACCACGTGTTCATAGCCGCGATCCAGATGATAGACCCGGCTCACGATGGTGTCGCCCTCGGCGGCAAGCCCCGCAAGGATCAGCGACACCGAAGCCCGCAGATCCGTCGCCATCACCGGCGCGCCGCGCAGCTTGTCCACACCTGTCACCCGCGCGATGCCGCCATGGACATCGATCTTCGCGCCCATCCGGGCCAGTTCCGGGGCGTGCATGAAACGATTCTCGAAGATCTTCTCTTCCAGAACGCTGGTGCCCTCGGCTGTGCAGAGCAGCGCCATCATCTGCGCCTGCAGGTCGGTCGGAAAGCCGGGGAACGGCTCGGTTGTCACATCCACCGCCGACACCCGCCCGTTCTTGCGCGCGACCTTCAGCCCGGTCGGCGTTTCCTCGACCGAGATGCCCGCCGCGTCCAGCTTTTCGCAGAACGCCGCCAGCAGGTCGATCGTGCCTCCCAGACACTCCACCTCACCGCCGCAAATCGCGGGGGCCAGCATATAGGTGCCCAGTTCGATCCGGTCCGTGACCACACGATGGGTCGCCCCGCCCAGACGGTCGACACCCTGTATGGTGATCTCGGAAGTGCCTTCGCCGTCGATCTGCGCGCCCATCTTGCGCAGGCACTGCGCCAGATCGACGATCTCGGGCTCACGCGCCGCGTTCTTCAGAACCGTCGTGCCCTTAGCCAGCGTCGCCGCCATCAGCGCGTTTTCGGTTGCCCCGACCGACACAAAGGGAAACTCGACGATCCCACCCTGCAATCCGCCCGCGGGCGCCTTGGCATGGACATAGCCGTCCCGCAGGTCCAGCTCCGCCCCCATCGCCTCGAAGGCCTTGAGGTGCAAATCCACCGGACGCGCGCCAATCGCACAGCCACCGGGCAGCGACACCTCGGCATGTCCGAACCGCGCCAGCAATGGACCAAGGACCAGAATCGACGCCCGCATCTTGCGCACGATGTCATATTCGGCACGCATCGAGCTAAGATCATGGCTCGACATCGCGAGCACCTGCCCGTCCTGAAGCGCCTGCACTTCGGCGCCAAGCGACTGCAACAGCGTGGTCATGGTACGAATGTCGCTCAGACGCGGCGCATTGGTCAGCGTCAGCGGCTCCTCGCTCAGCAGCGTTGCGGGCATGAGCGTAAGGCAGGCGTTCTTGGCACCCGCAATGGGAATCTGGCCGTGCAACGGCCCGTTCCCTGTCACGATAATCTGATCCATATGCTCTACCTGCCCTCGTTCGCCTGTGTGGTGTCTTTGCCATCATCCGTTGCACCCGCCGCGCGCGCCCGCGCCTGCGCCTTGCGCTTGGCCATATTCGCCTTGAGCGCGGCTTTCAGCCTGTCTTCCCGCGCTGCCTGGTCTGTTTTTCCGGATGAAGGTTTCTGCGTCATGCGCACTTCCTATCCCAGAGGCAAAAAAGGGTCCAGATTGCGCTTGCACCGATTTCCGTTTGCGTCTAATCACCCGCCACGCCAACCATGGCGACCCGGCGCTGCTGTAGCTCAGAGGTAGAGCACTCCCTTGGTAAGGGAGAGGTCGAGAGTTCAATTCTCTCCAGCAGCACCATTAACCGTCCAGCGCCATACTGCAGCACCGGACATATAGAGCCTACAGCCCGATTATGCGTCTGCCCCGCCGAAATGGTTTGGGGTGCGGCACCGTTTCGGCGAGACGTATTGAACCGTCAATCCGGCCAGCGCTCCCCTCCAACAGAGCGCAGAAGTGGTTCTCAGGCATCGTCCCCTCGCGGCAGGGCTTGGCGGCGCAGCTGGGTCAGTTCCGCCATGATCGAGAGGGCGATTTCCTCGGGTGTCACGGCCCCGATGTTCAGACCGGCCGGGGCGGACACGTTTGCGATGTCTTCCGGAGGCAGACCCGCCTGCTCCAGTTTGGCGGACAGGGCGGCGAATTTCTTGGTGCTGCCGACAAAGGCGACATGGCCGGACGACGCCCCAAGCGCTGCCTTCAGCGCATCGAGATCCCCTTGTCCTTGCGTGGCGATCACGGTTGCCCTGAACCGACCAGCGGCTGGCGCCTCGCGCAGCTCGCGCACAACGGCCCAATGAAACTGTGGAGCCAGCGTAACCAGCACGTCGGCCACGGGCGAACTTCCAAGAACCGTGAGCTCCGGCATCGGCAGACAGGGTTCAATGAAAATGTCCACGGTTCCGCGCGACGGGCACCCGTTGCGCATATAGGTGACGCCATCCGCTTCGGTGCCCGCCGTCACGCCCTTTTCCGACAGCAGGTCTTCCGGCGCGACCGAGATCAATTGCGGAACGCCGGTGACGATCGCCTGAAGCGCCGCACGCTTCACCGCGCCGCGCGTGCATCCACCGCCAAGAAAGCCTTGCGCGATGGTTCCATCGGCCCGGATCAACGCTTTCGACCCCGGCTTCGCAGCGGTGGTGCCGGCGGTGCGAATGATCGTGGCAAAGGCGAAGGGCTCTTCCCGGGCACGCAGGTCCTGGGCAAGGCCTGCAAGATCGGACGACAAAAACTCGGCGGGGCTCATAGGCGTCCCAACTCCTGTTCCAGCGCGGCGATGTTGCCGAGCGTGTTGGCAGCAGAGAAAAGGTCAAGATGCGGCAAGGCAGCGGCCATGCCAGCGGCGACGGGGGCATAATCCTTCCACCCCTTCAGCGGGTTGAGCCAGATGATCCGACAGCCCCGCTTGCGCAGCTTTGACAGCGCCGCATCGATCAATTCGGGTGGCGAGGTGTCATAGCCATCCGACAGGATGATCACGACTGACCGACCAGTCACAAAGCGTCGTGCGTAGGTGTCGGAAAAGCGCATGAGGCATTCGCCAATCTTGGACCCGCCGCCAAAGCCATCCGCCATCAGCGACAGCCGCCCGATGGCCCGCATCGCATCCTTGTCGCGCAGCGCGTCCGTGATCCGGACCAGACGCGTGTGGAAGAGATACCCGTCGGAGTTGGGATCACCCCGCAGAAGTCCGGCGAGAAAGGCCACGAAGACCTGCGCATAGACGCTCATGGAGCCTGAAACATCGCAGAGCGCCACGATCCTTACCTCGCGATCCGGGCGCGCGCGACGGATCAGCCGGATGGGTTCGCCCCCGGTCGACAGGCTCCGCCGGATCGTCTTGCGGAAGTGCAGACCACTCCCCTTGCGCGCGGCGATTCGCCTGCGGGAGCGCCGGTCGCGCAACGCAGCGCCAAGACGGCGCGCGACGGCTTCGGCTTCGGCGACCTCCTCCGGGCGGACCAGATCCCGCAAATCGCGCTTGGCAAGGTTCGTCACCTCGACGGCGATCAGCTTGCCTTCGCCCTCACTCTCGGCCTCGCCATCGCCCCGATCTGGCGCGGTCGATTGGCCTGCCCCGCCCTCCGTGTCCTGTCCCGCTGCATCGCGCGACGATTTCACGGCCTTATGATGTGACGGGACCGGCGTTTTCGGCACCACCTTCTGGCGAACGCGGCCCATATCCATCCAATAGGCATTGAACAGGTCGTCGAAGCGCAGCGCCTCTTCCTTGGACCCGGTGCAAACGGCCTTGAGCGCGGCGCGGGCGCGGTTGGGTTCGGAAGCGTTCACATGGGTCAGCGCATCCAGCGCGGTGCGCGTTTCCTCTGCACCAAGGCGCAAGCCGTTTTCACGCAGATGCGCAAGAAAGCCCGCCATACGGGCCGTCGGACCGGGGTCCCGGCCTGCGAATTTGGTGATCCTGCTCACGCGGCCTTCCCGGCGAGGCGCTGCGACACCTCGGTGGTGATCTGCGCGCGGTCGGCCTGCGTTTTCAGAAGCGTAGTCAGTGTCGCCTGCAACGCCGCAGGGTCGCGGGTGAGGTCGTTGATCCCGAGGCCCATCAGGGCTGCGGCGAAATCAAGTGTTTCGGCAATGCCCGGAACCTTTTCCAAGTCTTCCTTGCGCAGTGCCTGGACAAATTCGATCACCTGATGCGCCAATCGTGTTTCGATGCCGTGGCAGCGGGTGTTCAGGATCGCCAGTTCGGTCTCGCGGTCGGGGTAATCGACATAGGCAAACAGGCAGCGACGGCGCAGCGCGTCCGACAGATCGCGCGTGCCGTTCGAGGTCAGGATGACAATCGGGATCGAGGTTGCGGCGATCGTACCAAGTTCGGGCACCGTGATCTGGTAATCGGCCAGCATTTCCAGAAGGAAGGCCTCGAATTCTTCATCGGCCCGGTCAATCTCGTCGATCAGCAATACAGAAGGCTCTTCCTGCGTGATGGCTTTCAACAGCGGGCGTTCCAGCAAATAGTCGCGAGAAAAGATACGCTCCTCGACCGCGCGGCCGGTCTCGCCCGCATCGGATGCGGCGCGGATCGCCAGCAGTTGCCGTTGGTAATTCCATTCGTAGATCGCCTGCGCGGCGTCGAGGCCTTCGTAGCATTGCAACCGAATGAGCGCGGTGCTGCGCGCGGCCGCGAGCACACGGGCCACCTCGGTCTTTCCGACCCCCGCCGCGCCTTCAAGCAGAAGTGGGCGTTGCAGCGACAAGGCGAGGTGCAGCGCGACGGCCATGTCTTCGTTTGCCACGTAGCCTTCTGCCGCCAGAGCGGTCTGCAGATCGGTCCAGGTCATGATGCTCTCCGAAAGTCGTCGCAAGGTCGCCGCGCCCCGGTGACGAGGCGCGGCTGGTCTTGGTCATCAGCCGTGCAGACCGAGTTTATTGGCGGTCTGCCAGATGCGCCAATGGTCATGCGGCATGTGCGTGTGACGCAGGCCGAATGCCTTGAACGCATCGTTCACGCCGTTCGAGAAACACGGCACGCCGCCGACATGCGGGCTTTCACCAACCCCCTTGGCCCCGATCGGATGGTGCGGGCTGGGGGTCACGGTGTGATCGGTTTCGTAATTGGGCACTTCCCATGCTGTCGGGAGGAAGAAATCCATCAGCGTCCCCGTCTTGACGTTGCCCATATCATCATAGGCAATCTCCTGCCCCAGCGCGACAGCCAGTGCCTCGGTCAGACCGCCGTGGATCTGGCCTTCGATGATCATCGGGTTGATCCGTGTGCCGCAGTCATCCAGCGCGTAGAAGCGGCGGATGTCCGTAACCCCGGTATCGACGTCGATGTCCATCACGCAGACATAAGCCCCGAACGGATAGGTCATGTTGGGCGGATCATAATAGCTGACCGCTTCCAGCCCCGGTTCGATCCCGGGGATTGCCTGATTGTAGGCGGCAAACGCGATCTCTTTCATGGTCTTGAACTTCTCGGGCGCACCCTTGACCACAAAGCGGTCCACGTCGAATTCGACATCGTCGTCGTGCACTTCAAGAAGATATGCCGCGATCATCTGCGCCTTGGCCCGGATTTTCCGACCTGCCATCGCCGTCGCCGCCCCGGCCACCGGAGTGGAGCGGGACCCGTAGGTGCCCAGACCGTAAGGTGCGGTGTCGGTGTCGCCTTCCTCGATGGTGATCGAATCCGCCGGCAAGCCGATCTCGGTCGCAAGGATCTGCGCAAAGGTCGTGGCGTGGCCCTGACCCTGGCTGATCGTGCCAAGCCGCGCGATGGCCGACCCCGTGGGATGGATGCGGATTTCACAACTGTCGAACATGCCCAGGCCGAGGATATCGCAGTTCTTGACCGGTCCTGCCCCGACGATTTCGGTGAAGAACGTCAGACCGATGCCCATCAGAGACCGCGTCTTGCCCACCTTGAAGTCCTCGACCCGCTGCGCCTGTTCGGCCCGCAGACCCTTGTAGTCGACGGCCTCCAGCGCCTTGTCCCATGCCGTGTGATAATCGCCGGAATCGTATTCCCAGCCCAGCGCCGATTTGTACGGGAATTGGTCCTTCTTGATGAAATTGATGCGGCGTAGTTCGGCGGGATCCATATTCAGCTCGATGGCCAGAACCTCGATCATCCGTTCGATGAAATACACCGCCTCGGTCACGCGGAAGGAACACCGGTAGGACACACCACCGGGTGCTTTATTGGTGTAGACCCCATCCACCGCCAGATAGGCGACCGGGATGTCATAGGACCCGGTGCAGATGTTCATGAAGCCCGCAGGGAACTTGGTTGGATCGGCACAGGCATCAAAGCCGCCATGATCAGCCGTGGTGTGGCACCAAAGACCGGTGATCTTGCCTTCCTTGGTGGCGGCGATCTTGCCCTTCATCCAGTAGTCCCGCGCAAAGGCGGTGGTCATGAGGTTTTCCATCCGGTCTTCGACCCACTTCACCGGCACGCCGGTCACGATGGAGGCCACGACCGAGCAGACATATCCCGGATAGGCACCAACCTTGTTTCCGAAGCCGCCACCGATATCAGGGCTGATGACGCGGATGTTGTGCTCTTCGATACCGGAAATGAGGCTGACCACGGTGCGGATCGCGTGCGGCGCCTGGAACGTGCCGTAGAGCGTCAGCTTTCCGTTCACCTTGTCCATCGACGCGACACAGCCGCAGGTTTCCAGCGGACAGGGATGTGTGCGGTGATAGTAGAACATCTCCTCGGCCACGACATCGGCGTCGCTGATGACCTGCTCGGTGGTTTCCTTGTCACCGACCTCCCATGTGAAGATGTGGTTGTGATGCTTGCGCGGGCCATGTGCGCCATCCGGCAGCGACCCGTCCTCGGCTACGAGGTCTTCGCGCAGGACAACGTCGGACTCCAGCGACGCGAACGGATCGACGATCACGTCGAGTTCTTCATACTCGACCTCGACCAGCTCCACGGCGTCGGCCGCGATATAGCGATCCTTGGCGACCACATAGGCCACTTCCTGACCCTGAAACAGCACCTTGCCATCGGCGAGGACCATCTGCTTGTCACCGGCCAGCGTCGGCATCCAGTGCAGCCCAAGCGGGGCAAGATCCGCAGCGGTCAGAACCGCCACGACGCCATCCAGAGCCTTGGCCGCGTCGGTGTTGATCGACTTGATCCGGGCGTGGGCATAGGGCGAGCGGACGAAATCCCCGAACAGCATGCCGGGCAGCTTGATGTCGTCGACGTAATTGCCTTTGCCCTGCGTAAAGCGGGCATCTTCCACGCGCTTGCGCTTGCAGCCCATGCCACCCAGTGCGTCGGCGCGTTCCTGACGAGACAGTTCCTTGTTCATTCTGCGGCCTCCTTGGCTGCATTCATCTCTGCCGCAGCGGCGAGGATGGATTTCACGATGTTCTGGTAACCGGTGCAGCGGCAGAGATTGCCTGCCATCCCAAAGCGGACCTCTTCCTCGGTCGGGTTGGGGATCTCCTCCAGCAACTTGGAGGCGCGGGTGATCATGCCCGGCGTGCAGAAGCCACATTGAAGACCGTGGTGTTCCTTGAACGCCTCCTGCAGCACATGCAGCTTGTCGGGGGATCCGAGCCCTTCGATGGTCGTCACCTCGGCACCGTTGGCCTGCGCCACGAACATGGTGCAGGATTTCACCGACTTGCCATTCAGCGTCACGGTACAGGCCCCGCAATGGGACGTTTCGCAACCGATATGCGGACCCGTGATGTTCAGGCGTTCCCGCAAGGTGTGAATCAGAAGCTCTCGCGGTTCGGCCAGGAATTCCTGTGCCTCGCCGTTGACGGTCATCTGGATATGCATCTTCTTTGCCATGATGTGATCCTCCCTCACGCCCGGTCCCAGGCGCGCGCGATGGCGCGGCGCAGGATCACGGCGGCTGCATGGCGTTTGAATTCGATCGGGCCGCGGTTGTCCTGTGTCGGGTCGATATCACCCAACATGGCTGCGACGGCAGCATCCACGGCTGCGGCATCGACGGACGTTCCGACAAGCGCTGCGCCTGCGGCTTCGGACCAGACCGGCGTGTCGCTGAGATTGGTCATCGCGATCGAGGCCGAGGTGCAGGTGTCCCCGTCCTTGCCAAGAAGGACAGCCGCCGCAGCAGTCGCGTAGTCACCGATCTTGCGCTTCTGCTTTTCGTAGGCGTAGCCGCCTGACGGCGCATCAAAGGCTACCGCCACCAGAACCTCGTCATCTGCGCGGTCGGTCATGTAGGCGGCTTCATAGAAACCGCGGGCCTGCACCTCGCGTTCGCCGTCCGGGCCGACCAGAAGGAAGGTTGCATCAAGGCACTGCATCAGACCCGGCATGTCATTGCCCGGATCACCATTGGCCACATTTCCACCAACGGTGCCCATGTAGCGCACCTGCGGATCTGCGATCTGCAATGACGCTTCGCGCATGATCGGCGCGGCTTCGGCAAGGGCGGCATGACCGATGATGTCGGACTGTGTGGTCATCGCCCCGATACGCACGCGGCCACCCTCGACCGTGATGCCTGACAATCCGTCGACATCCTGCAGGTCGATCAGATGCGGGACATCCGCCATGCGCAGCTTCATCATCGGGATCAAACTGTGCCCACCGGCCAGAACACGCGCTTCGTCGCCGTGCTCTGCCAGGACGGCCAGAACCCCTGCCATGTCCGTTGGACGATGGTACTCAAAGGCAGCTGGAATCATTGCCACTCCTCCCTAAGCAATTTCTCTCGCTGGGCGGAAGGGTGCACAGAGGCCGCGCAATCACTTCTGAAAACGCTCAGTATTCGCGCTTTTTGAACGAAATGCGCCGCATCCTGCACGAATGGCGCGCAGGCTCAGCAGAACGCAGTCTGTGCATCCTTGAGGCGGGAGCGGCTGACCGGCACGGGCGGCAGGTTGCTCCCCGAAAAGGTCAGACGGCCCTTGTCCTTGCTGCGCTCGAAGGTAGCAACCATGGACGGATTGATCAGGTAACTGCGATGCACCTGCATGTATCCCGCGGGCAGCAATCGGTCGGCGGCCTTGGTGATCGGCCAGACGCAGAAATAGCGATCTGTCAACGTGTAGACCTGGCTGTAGTGACCGTCGGCACGGACAAAAGCCACCTCGGAGGACGAGACGAAGACCTTGCTGCCATCGCGTTCGCACGGGATGCTGGTAAACTCAGGGGACAGCCCGGAGCCGGCCACGGGTGCACTCTCGTCCGGCGCGGCTTCGGCGAGCGGCCCCGCCACGGGCGGGGCGGCCTCGTATTGGCTTGGGATCAGATAGGTGGACCCGACCCAAAGGAAGGTCCCGAAGATCACGAAGCTCGACAGAATGACCCCCAACGCAAGTGTCTCATTGCTGATGAGAGGCCCGAGCACAACGGTTTCGGGCAAGGCGACAAAATTCGTCCCGGCCATGGCAAGGAAGTGCACAGCCACCACGGCGCATCCGAAACACAGAGTGCCAATCGCGATATTGCGGGCACTGCGCGCCTGATATGCAACGCCAAAGGCGAGCACACACAGAACGATTGCCAGCAGCGACGATGCGACCACACCAAGCGGCGTATAGACGGGCTGGCACAGTTGCATCCCGGCCATACCGACATAGTGCATCGCCAAGACACCCAGTCCGACAAGCGTGCCGGCAGCCACAATTGGCCTTTTGGTGCGCCGCGTGAAATGCAGCAGCACCAGGGCCAGCGCCACCATGAGGATCGCGATCAATGCCGAGACAAGCGTGATCGCCGCGTCATAGTAGAACAGGATCGGCATCCGCAGGCCCAGCATCGCCAGAAAATGCATGGACCAGATGCCTCCGCCAAGCGCAACAGACGCAAGGGCAACAGCCAGTTTGCGCTGCGTGACGGATTTCTTGGACAGGTCCTTGGTCAGCGTCAAACCCGTGGCGCCCGCGACAAGCGCGATGACAAGCGACATGGCCACAAGCCATGGGTTATACTGGACCTCGAGGAACTCCATGAGACAGCCTTGTAGGCAATAGTATCGACCAAGCAAAGGTCGATAATCCTGCGCCAAACGAAATCCACAGCCTTCACAGCCGACACAGGAGCAAGGGAATGAATCCGCCCCTCATCATCCAACCAAGAGGCATGTGCGGATCGCAGCCCCACGCAGCGCACGCGGGTGTTGCCACAGGCGATGGGAAGGCCCTCCCGTCCCCGTGATCGCGCCCGGGCGCAGCGACGTCCGCCACCGTGCGACGCCGGCCTCTTTGCTTTCTCGGTGCGGGTGGATCATCTTACCACCCGACAGACACAATACGGAGCCCCCTGATGTATCTCGCCATGAACCGGTTCACTGTCCCTCTTGAAAACGCCACCGAGTTTGAAGAGCTGTGGCTGAGCCGCGAAAGCCGCTTGCAGGACATGGACGGCTTTGTGTCCTTCCACATGCTGAAGGGCCCCGAGACCGAAGGGCGTATCCTCTACGCCTCGCATACGGTCTGGGCGTCCGAGGATCATTTCCGGGCATGGACGACGAGCGAGGCATTCCGCGCATCGCATGCCAGCGCCGGCGAGACACGAAAGCTGTACGAGGGTGCACCGAAATTCGAAGGCTTCACGGCAATTCAGGAAATCGACGCCCTGCAGTCAAACTGAGGTCCAAGGGCGCGCTCCTTTGGCCGGTTCGGCATTGCAGAAGGTCGGGCACAACAGGACACATCAGCATCGCTGGATGCGGCTGCCTCGCCAGGAGCATCGAGGCCATTGCCGCGCCAATTCATGCGGCCCGATCCAGATCGTCGATCCAGATCGAAAGGCCCTGAGGCCAAAAGCCGTTTCTGCTTTGGACTGGATTTCCGTAACGGAAGGCCGCAAACTCGCAGCAGTAGCGTGAAGGGGCGAAGACCATGCAGGATGTTCAAGTCGATCCGTCTCGGGACGAGGACCGCGAGATTACCCTCGAACCGAATCCCGAAGTGACCAAGGAAATCCTGGCCGAACTCCAGCGGGCACGCTCTCTGATCAATGACGGAGATCTCGAAGAAGCCACGGAAATCTGCCAGACGCTGTTGGCGCGAGACGACATGTCGATCGGCGCGGCATCAAAAGTGACATTTGTGCTCAAGATGCTTGGACAGGACGAGGTGGCGAAACGGATCCAGACCCGTATTCTTGGCGAGATCAAGGGAAAGATCCATCTGCTGCGGGATCCCGCGACGGCCATGTTCCCGGCCGCGATGATCCTGATCGATTTGGGCGAGCCCGAAACGGCCGAACAACTGATCTTCAAAGCGCTTGAAACTGCCCCGGGCGAGCAGATGGTGGTCGTCGAGGCTGCAGCCCTGCTGGTGCAGCTTGATCGACACGATGCCGCCTACCAGCTGGCAAAGGATTACTTGGACGGTATTGACCGAGCTTTCGACAGTGCCATCCATTTCAGCGTGGTCTTTTCGCACATCAAGTACCCGGAAGGTGCCCGAATGTGCCTCGATGTCGCGAAACGGAACTGCAAAACGAAAACGGAACGCGCGAAGCTGGACTATTTCCTTGCTTCCAACGGTGAACCGGTCGCCCAGTTGGACCAACACGGAATGGCCGTCGAATTGTTCGACAAGTTCGCCGATATATATGACCACCAACTCGGAGTGCTGGGCAACAACGGCCCAAGTCTGATCTATACCGCCCTCGAAGAGCTGAAGCTGCCCAAGAAAAAGACACGTCGCGTTCTGGACGCAGGCTGTGGCACCGGCCTCTGTGCGGGTTTTTTGCGCGACTATGCCAAGGAACTGACCGGCGTCGATCTGTCGGTCAAGATGCTGGAAGTGTCCCGCGACAAGGGGGTGTATGATTATCTTGCCCGTACCGATCTGTCTGTCGCGGCAACCTATCCCGAGGGGAAGTTCGATCTGATCGTCTGCGCCGATGTCTTCGTCTATTTCGGAGAGCTGCGGACCGTGCTCGGCAATCTCAAGCAGGTTCTGAACCCGGGCGGATGGCTGATCGCCACAGTCGAGGACGAGAACGACGACACTGTCGTCACCGGCTTCAAACTCTACCCGTCAGGCCGATACAAGCACGCCGATGGGTATATCATCCGAACCCTGAACGAGGTCGGGTTTCCCAAACCGAAACTGATGAAACATGCGCGGTTGCGCGATGATTTCGGCGTGCCTGTGCTTGGGACCGTATTCGCCGTGCAAAAACCGGCACTTGTGTTCAACTGACCGTTTCGTCGCCACGTCCAGCCTTGCTGGTGCCATGATGCGCTGTTACCTAAGAAGTCGGTTTTCCTTCGGACCATGTTCTCATGCGCGCAGCCATCGCAACTGGCGAATACCACCTTGGCGGAGAGACCTTCATCAACCGCCACATCGAGCATCTGTTCGGTGGAGATACAGTTGTGGTCTGCGGGCGGTTCCGGGGCGACAACCCCTACGGCAAGCCCTATTTCGTGCGCAGAGAAGGACTTTCGGGACGCGACATCATGGTGGCGCCGTGGTGGCTCTTGCGCAATCGCGTGCAGCACGGCACGTCCCGCCTGCCTTTTGGCGAGGCGAAAGAGGCGCTGATCCGCTTTCTGCGCGATGAAAGGGTCGATGTGATCCTTGCGGAATTCGGCACGCAGGCGCTTGCTTTGGCGCCGCTGGCCAACGCGTTGGACATTCCGATTTTCACCTATTTCCGCGGCACCGATGCGTCAAAGGCGATCCGCACGGAACGCATGCGCTCGGCGTATCGCAAGATGATGCCCCGACTTGCCGGGGTATTTTCGGTCTCGCGCTTCCTGCTCGACAATCTTGCCCGGCACGGCATCACCCATCCCAACAGCGTTGTGATCCCCTCCGGCGTCGACATCCGCCGCTTTGCACCACAGGCCAAGGTCCCGCTCAGTTTTCTCGCCGTCGGGCGCTTTGTCGAAAAGAAAGCGCCCATGACAACCCTGCGCGCCTTTGCCGAAGCCACGGCCGACCTGCCGGCGGCACGACTGGATTTCATCGGCGATGGCCCCCTGCTCGAACCGACGCGCGCGCTTGCTGCGGAACTCGGCGTTACGGACAAGCTGCGCTTTCACGGCGCGCAGCCGCACAACACCGTCCGCGATCGGTTGATGAGCACGCAATTCTTCCTTCAGCATTCGATCACGGCACGAGACGGCAACACCGAAGGTTTGCCCACGGCCATTCAGGAGGCGATGGCCTGCGGCTGCATTACCGTCTCGACCCGTCACGCAGGTATCCCCGAGGCCATCGACGAAGGTGAAACGGGTTTTCTGGTCGATGAATGCGACGAGGCCGGATTTGCACAGGCCATTTCCGCCGCGATGAACGTGCCCGATCTTGCTGCCATGTCGACCCGCGCGCGACGGGTGGCCGAAGAACGCTTTGACAATCACGTCCTGCTCAAGCTGTTGGAACGCCACATCCAGGATGCGCTGCTGTCAACACCGCCTCGAACCGGCGATCTGCGCAACACGGCCACCGCCTGAGGGCGGGGCACGCCCGGAACGGAACCCACCATGTTCGCATATCGCCTGCTGATGACGCTCTTCGCGGGCCGGGAACTGGCGAAACGGCTGAGCGCAAGGGATTGGCCCGCCATGCGCGCGCGGCTCGGGTGGATCGCGCCGTCGCGTGAGGCCAACCGCATCTGGCTGCACGCTGCCTCGAACGGTGAACTGGCGTCTGCGCGCCCGGTGATCGACAGCCTACTGGCAGACGGGCATGCGTTGCTGATCACCGTCAACACCGACAGCGCGCGAGAGATGGCTCTAGGTTGGCACCTGGCGAACACCGATGTCCTGCTGGCCCCGGTCGATCTGCCCGGCCCGACGGCACGCGTTCTGCGCCAATGGGGCATCACGGCCCATATCACGCTCGAATCCGACCTCTGGCCGATGCGCATCCTTCAAACCCCCGGTCCCGTGCTGGTTCTGGGCGGGCGGCTGACCGAACGCTCGGCCAAGGGCTGGGCGCGGTTCGCGCCTCTGGTGCGCCGCGTCATGGCGCGGGTCAGCTATCTCTCGGCGCAGGACAGTGGCTCGGCTGAACGCTTCGTGCAGGCCGGGCTTCCCGAAACCGCGCTTGGCCCGGTCTTTGACCTCAAGGCGCTTTACGTCCCGCCACAGGACCAGCCCGCCCCGGCCCTCGCCGAAACCTTCCCGCGCGCCGACACGTGGCTTGCCGCCTCGACCCACGAGGGCGAGGAGGACACGATCCTTGCAGCGCACAAGGCCGCACTGGCGCAGCGCCCGCAACTCAAACTGATCCTCGCCCCCCGCCATCCCAGACGCGCCGTCGAAGTCGCCAAGTTGATCCGCGCGCATGGCCTCACCTGTGCCCAGCGCAGTGCAGGCGATGATCCGGGCACGGCGCAGGTTTATCTGGCCGACACGCTGGGCGAGATGCACCTGTGGTACAGGCTTGCCGGCGTCACCTTCGTCGCCGGGTCGCTGACGGATCGCGGCGGGCACACGCCCTACGAACCTGCCGCGTTCGGGTCGGCCATTCTGCACGGCCCCGATACGGCCAATTTCCGCGCGGCCTACGACCGGCTGACCCAGCACAACGCCGCACTCTGCACGCCAGACACCGGTGCCATTACCCAAGCCCTCCTCACGCTCGACACAGCCGAAAAACAGGCACAACTGGGACAGGCGGCGCAGGTCGCGTTGCGCCAGAGCACCGACCTCGACGCCCTGATGCGCGACATCACCAACGCGCTTGACGCTTGATGTCCCCCGGCAAACGCTTATTTTTGAACAACCGACAACAACCAGAAAAGCACCCCCGCAGGCATCTCGATGATCCAGTTCACCCTGAAATGCGCAAATGACCACCAGTTCGACAGTTGGTTCCAATCCGGAACCGCTTTCGACAAGCTGCATGCCTCGGGCATGGTAAGCTGTTCGGTCTGTGGCACCACGCAGGTGAACAAGGCGATGATGGCCCCGCGTGTGAGCACCACCGACAAGGCTGCAACGCCTCCGGCCAAACCCAGGCTGACCGAACCGGCCAGCCCGGCGGAACAGGCTTTGGCCGAACTCAAGAAATACGTCGAGAAGAACTCTGATTACGTCGGCCGTGACTTCGCCAAAGAGGCGCGCGCGATCCACACAGGCGACGCGCCCCAGCGCCCTATCTGGGGCGAAACGCGCGGCGACGAAGCAAAGAAACTGATCGAAGACGGCGTGCCCATCGCCCCCCTGCCCTTTACGCCGACACGGAAATCGAACTGATGAATATTCTTATCACCGGTGCCAATCGCGGCATCGGCGCAGCCCTTCTTAGCGCCGCCCAAGACCGCGGCGACACCGCCTTCGGCACCACCCGCAGCGCAGACCACGATACGCTCCTGCCGCTGGATGTGCGCGATCCTGAAAGCTGCGCCGCCCTGGCGGACCGTCTCAAGGACACGCCCATCGACCTTCTGGTCTGCAACGCGGGCGTCTATCTCGAAAAGGGCATGCCCACCGACAGCCTGACTGACCCGCAACTTTGGGCCGACAGCTTCGCCACCAACGTGACCGGCGTCTACCTGACCGCGATGGCGTTCCTGCCGCATCTCAAACGCAGCAGCGCGCCGAAGCTGGCGATCATCTCGTCACAGATGGGGTCCAGCACCCGCGCGAAAGGACAAAGCTATATCTACCGTGCGTCCAAATCCGCAGCCCTGAACCTTGGCCGCAACCTTGCCGTCGATCTGAAACCGCAGGGCATCCCGGTGGGCATCTACCATCCCGGCTGGGTCCGCACCGACATGGGCACCGACGCCGCCGACATCGGAACGGACGAGTCCGCACGCGGGCTTCTGCACCGCTTCGACGCCCTGTCGCTCGACACCACCGGCTGTTTCGAGATGTGGAACGGCGACGCGATGCCGTTTTGACGGTCTCGGCCCCCGAAGAGTTCCCAAAGGCCTTTGCCGACGCCTGGCACAGCCGCGATGGTCATCGCATCGGTGCGCTGTTTGCTGAAGACGCGGATTTCGTGAACGTCACTGGCCTCTGGTGGCGCAACCGGGCGGCAATCTCAAAGGCGCATGACTACGCGCTCAAATCCTTTTTCGGCAACACGACGCTGAAACCCGGCGTGACCACCACACGCCAGCTTGGCCCGGACCATGCTGTCGTTCAGTGCCGCTTTACGTTGACCGGCCAGACCGCCCCCGACGGCACAACCGCGAACACGCGCCAGACAATCCTGACATTCGTGCTGCAGAACACGCCAGATGGCTGGCAGGCCGTCGCGGCGCAGAACACCGATGTGGTCCCCGGCAAGGAGACCCATGTGAACACCGGCGACCTCACCGCTGTTGACTATCGGGACACGTAATCGGCCCACATCACGCAGCGCTCTTGCGCGGCACCGCCACCCGACGTAAAGCACCCGCTGAGTCTGACCCGGGAGGCCAATATGCCCGTTCTCGTGATGAAATTCGGCGGAACCTCCGTCGCCACGCTCGACCGCATCCGCCGTGCGGCCAAACGTGTCGGCGTCGAGGTCGCCAAGGGCTATGACGTGATCGTCATAGTCTCCGCCATGTCCGGCGAAACGAACAAGCTGGTGGGCTTCGTCAACGAAACCTCGCCGCTTTTCGATGCGCGCGAATACGATGCCGTCGTGTCCTCGGGCGAAAACGTCACTGCGGGCCTCATGGCGCTGACGCTGCAGGAAATGGATATCCCCGCGCGCAGCTGGCAGGGCTGGCAGGTTCCGGTGAGAACCACCTCCGCCCATTCCTCGGCCCGGATCGAGGAAATCCCCACCGACAACATCAACCGCAAATTCGGCGAAGGCATGAAGGTTGCCGTCGTCGCAGGCTTTCAGGGCATCAGCCCCGAAGGCCGCATCACGACGCTGGGCCGTGGCGGGTCCGACACCACCGCTGTCGCCTTCGCCGCCGCGTTCGGCGCGGAACGCTGCGACATCTATACGGACGTGGACGGTGTCTACACCACCGATCCGCGCATCTGCGACAAGGCCCGCAAGCTTGACCGCATCGCGTTCGAGGAAATGCTGGAACTCGCGTCTCTGGGCGCAAAAGTGCTGCAAACCCGCTCGGTCGAACTGGCGATGCGGTATAAGGTGAAACTGCGCGTGCTCAGCAGTTTCGAGGAACAATCTGACGACGCAGGAACCCTGGTCTGCGACGAGGAGGACATCATGGAAAGCAATGTTGTAGCAGGCGTGGCCTATTCCCGCGACGAGGCCAAGATGACCCTCGTCTCCGTCGCCGACCGCCCCGGCATCGCCGCGGCGATCTTCACACCGCTGTCAGAGGCGGGCGTGAATGTCGACATGATCGTGCAGAACATCTCGGAAGAGGGTCGCACCGACATGACCTTCTCCTGCCCCACCGATCAGGTCAAGCGCGCCGAAAAGGCGATGAGCGATGCCAAGACGGCGGGCAAGATCAACTTCCACGACATCGTGGCAGACACCGGTGTCGCCAAGGTCTCGGTGGTGGGCATCGGCATGCGCAGCCACACCGGCGTGGCCGCCAAAATGTTCCAAGTACTCGCCAAAGAGGGGATCAACATCAAGGTGATCACAACCTCCGAGATAAAAATTTCCGTTCTGATCGACCGGAAATACATGGAACTTGCCGTTCAGGCGCTGCATGATGCGTTCGAACTGGAGAAAGCCTCCTGACCACGTGACCTGCGCTGTCACGTAAGGCGGCACGCGAGGGGCAGAGTATGGTTGAGCGCGCGGAAAGCGAAAGCCGCAAGCTGCTTGGGCGGCTGCGCGACACGATGGCCAGCCAGGCGGCGGGCCAGGAACGGCTGGATCAGATCACCCATCTGACCGCCGATTCCATGGGCACCGAAGTGTGCTCGATCTACCTGTTCCGCGACGACGAAACGCTCGAACTTTGCGCGACTCAGGGCCTCAACCCCGAATCCGTGCACCAAACCCGAATGAAGTTGGGCGAAGGCCTCGTCGGTCGCGTTGCCCGCACCGGAAAAGTGATCAACGCCGCCGATGCGCCCTCGGCCAAAGGCTTCCGCTACATGCCGGAAACCGGCGAGGAGATCTATTCCAGCTTCCTCGGCGTCCCCATCCAGCGCCTCGGCGAAAAGCTGGGTGTTCTGGTCGTGCAGTCCAAGGAAGCCCGCGAATTCAGCGCCGACGAAGTCTATGCGCTCGAAGTCGTGGCGATGGTGCTGGCCGAAATGACCGAACTGGGGGCCTTTGTCGGCGAAGGTGCCGCCCTGCGCGCACGCCACACGCAGCCGGTGCTGATCCGCGGCGTCACCGCACAGGAAGGCACTGCCGAAGGGCATATCTGGCTGCATGAACCGCGCGTCGTCGTCACCAACCTAGTCGCCGATGACCCGGCCCGCGAACATGTGCGCCTGACCGAAGCGGTGGAAAACCTGCGCGTGAGTGTCGATCAACTGCTCGCCGGTGCCAGCGGTGACACCGAACAGGTGCAGGTCCTCGAAGCCTACCGCATGTTTGCCAACTCCAAGGGCTGGCTGCGCCGCATGGAGGAGAACATCGACCGCGGTCTCAGCGCCGAAGCCGCCGTCGAAAAGGAACAGTCCGACGTGCGCGCCCGCATGTTGCAGGCGACAGACGCCTATCTGCGCGAACGTCTTCAGGATCTCGACGACCTGTCGAACCGGCTGCTGCGCATCCTGACGGGTCAGGGCCACCAGACCGGCGCCGAACTGCCCGAGAACCCGATCCTCGTCGCCCGCAATATCGGTCCAGGCGAACTGCTCGAATACGGCCGCCAATTGCGCGGCATCATTCTCGAGGAAGGCTCTGTCGGCAGCCATGCCGCCATCGTCGCCCGCGCGCTGGCGATCCCGCTCGTCATCAACGCCAAGCGCATCCAGAACGAGGCGCTGAACGGCGATCATGTGATGGTCGACGGCGATCAGGGCGTGGTGCATCTGCGTCCCGACGACACCGTCGTCAACGCCTTCCGCGACAAGATGGCGATGCAGGCCAAGGCGCAGGAACGCTATGCCTCGATCCGAGACAAGCCCGCAGTCACACTCTGCGGCAAGACCATCCGTCTCGACATGAACGCGGGCCTGATGGCCGACCTGCCGTCGCTGGAAAGCTCCGGTGCCGAAGGCGTCGGCCTCTTCCGCACCGAGCTGCAATTCCTCGTCCGCAGCCAGATGCCCAAGCGGACCGAACTGGCCGCGCTCTATGCCCGCGTGCTTGACGCCGCCAAGGGCAAGCGCGTGGTCTTCCGCACGCTCGACATAGGGTCGGACAAGGTGCTGCCCTACATGCAGGCGCAGGACGAACCGAACCCCGCGCTGGGATGGCGTGCGATCCGAGTCGGCCTCGACAAGCCGGGCGTGATGCGGATGCAGTTGCAGGCGCTTCTGCGCGCCGCCAATGGCCGCCCTCTGTCTCTGATGTTCCCGTTCATCGCGCAGTACGAGGAGTATACAGCGGCCCGCGCCGAGGTGGACAAGGCCATCGCCCGCGAGAAAAAGCTGGGGCACACCCTGCCCGAAAAGCTGGAAATCGGCGCGATGCTGGAAACCCCGTCGCTCGCCTATGCGTGCAAGAAATTCTACGAAGAGGTCGAGTTTCTGTCGATTGGCGGTAATGACCTCAAGCAGTTCTTCTTCGCCGCCGACCGCGAGAACGAACGCGTCCGCCGCCGTTACGATACGCTGAACGTCAGCTTCCTGAGCTTCCTCGAAGATATCGTTGCACGCTGCGCGGCCACCAACACCCGCCTCTCCTTCTGCGGGGAAGACGCCGGCCGCCCGGTCGAAGCCCTCTGCCTCGCCGCAATCGGCCTGCATTCCCTGTCCATGCGCCCCGCCTCCGTCGGCCCGGTCAAGCATCTGCTGCGACGGTGCAACCTCGACGACGTGCGCACCGTCATCCACGACGCGCGCGATGCCGGGGAGCAATCGGTACGGCCGGCGGTGATGGAGTATCTGCGCGGGTTGAGTTGAGTGCGACTTTACTCCGGAAGTCCTGCGATCTGGTTCAAAGAGGCAAGGTCTTCGTCCCAGGTCGCGCGGCTTGACCAACAGATATGCGCGTTCGGCCGAATGTTGACAGGACTATCCAGTGACCCCGCGGGCACGACGACCATGTTTTTTGTCCCTTGCTGAAATGGCAGGGCCGACCCGCATTCTGCGCAAAAGCACTTCATGTGCCTTGTGCCCGGCAGCCTGAACGTCCGAACCTGATCGACGCCTGAAACCCAAGTGATCGTCGCAGAAGATGAAAACAGGTTCGCCGAATGGGCCGAGCCACTATCTTTGCGACACCGCGTGCAATGGCACAGAAAGAAACTGTCGAATGCCCCCGCAATGCGGAATTTCACCACGCCGCAGAGGCACTGTCCGAGTGTCTCATGTTCCATGAAAAGCCCCCCAGCGAAGCAGCTGCTTGGTCGCCGACAAAACACAAATAAGTCGGGTAGGACTATCGGTGCGCTGAACCAAGGTCAAACTTGCACTGAGGCGCATGCCGCCACCGAAGCGGCGATCCCGTCGCGAGAGCCTTTATCGGAACAGACCGCGAGAAACAGGCCATTCCGCCCCAAACCCCAACAGCACGCCTCAGCCATTCTGGCTGACCAAAGCCGGGTTTTCCGACCCGCGTGCTGTCAGAGCCTGTGAGGCGAACGGGTGCGCAATGGTCCGGTGCCGGATCATGATTGGATCACGACGCCCCGTCCGCTCATGCCCCCGAGCTTCATCGGGAACAGGGCCAATTTCCGCCATTAACGTTAAGATCGGGTGAACCGTTGGGATAATTTAAGCAGAATTCAGACCGTTTTCATCGCCCGACGCAGTTCTTCGACCAGCAGCGTCTCGGACATGCCAGAGTCGATCGCCAGCCGCCGCAACCCGAAATGCACATGGGCCATTTTCTGATAGTAGCTGGTATAAGCGTAATTCGTCGCCGCTCCCGCAGCCGCCCCAAGGATCGGCACGGTCTGCGCGGCAAGCTTCTGGCCCAGCACGGTCGCAAGCTTGGGCGCCACGGATTTCATGATCCCGTGCACCGCCGTCCCCGTCAGCGTCACCCTTGTGGTCAGGAACGCCATGTTCGCCCCGTCATCATCGGCCAAGGGTCCGGCACTTGCGAACACGGTCAGGCAATCGGCCAGCACGTCGGGATCGTTCGGATCAAACTGATATTCCGCCGCAATGCCCTGAATCGCACGCAAAAGCACCGTGGTCGTCACAGGCAGTTCCGCAAGCGCCGTCGGCAAACCGCCAGCGCCGCCAACGGCCCCCATCGCCGTGGTGACCGCCGTGTTGAGCCAGCCCTTCTGGTCCGGCACCACGCCGCGCGATTGCCTTGCGGCCTGCAGCGCGACCCTCAAAGCGCGCTCCGTCGCGCCCTCCAGACCCAGTTTCACCGGCTGCGGCAACCGTTCGAGCAGGTTTTCGGCCCGCCCTCCGATCATGTTGAGCACCTGCAGGCCAACTCCCCCGGCGGCCTTGTGGCGGCGGGCCAACGAAGCGATGGCAGTCTGGGTGTCCTGAGGCACGAGATCGGTTCCTGTCATACCGTACAATTGGGGACATGTGCCGTACGGTTCAAGCGTCCCGCTGCACAACACCTTCAACGCCGTCCCACGCGCCCGGCTCCAGCTCCAATGCCAGAACCCGGTCCGGGTTGGTGGGCGGTGGCATCTCGACCCCGTCGATCTTCCAGAACCCGAACCGCTTGTAGTAGGGCGCATCCCCCACCAGGAGCACCCGCGCCCAGCCTTCGCTCTGCGCTTGGTCCAGACTGTCGCGGATGAGCGCACCACCCAGCCCCTCACCCTGCGCGGTGGGGTGTACGGCCACCGGCCCCAAGAGCAGAACCCTCTGCCCTGCGACCCGCACAGGCCAGTACCGGATGGCGCCGCCCACGATCCCCTGCTCGTCCCGCGCCACCCGGCTGAGGCTCGCCACCGGCGGGATGCCATCCCGCAACCGGTAGGATGACAGCGCCTCGCGTCCCGGTGCGAAACACAGGTCGTAGAGGGCTTCGACCTCCCACCAGTCGCCTTTGGTTTCCGGTCTCAGGGTGAACATAAAACCGCTCTTCGTTGACGTGCGGCACACCCCCGTGCATTCCGCTGCGAAACGGCCTATCACGCTGGAAAACAATCGGCAAACAGGGAGCTTGCCCTTATGTTCTACCGCCCCGAAGACGGCCACGGCCTGCCGCACAACCCGTTCAACGCCATCGTGACCCCCCGCCCCATCGGCTGGATCTCGACCCGTGGCAGCGACGGGCAGGACAATCTTGCGCCCTATTCCTTCTTCAATGCCGTGGCCTACGTCCCGCCGCAGGTGATGTTCGCTTCCACTTCCGCCAAACCGGATCGCGGCGACACCAAGGACAGCGTGGCCCAGATCCGCGACACCGGTGTCTTCGCCGTCAACATCGTCGAATACGCCATGCGCGACGCGATGAATCAGACCTCGGGCGCATGGGACCGCGATGTGGACGAATTCGCGCATGCGGGCATCGACAAAGCCGAATGCGACACGATCAACTGCCCCCGCGTGGAGGGTGCGCCCGCCACGCTGGAATGCAAACTGACCCAGATCGTCAAACTGCCCGGAGAGGCCAATTTCGCCGTCTTCGGCGAAGTCACAGGCGTTCACATGCGCGACGATTGCATCGTGGATGGCGAATTCGACGTGCTGCGTTTCAACCCGCTGACGCGCATGGGTTACCGCGATTATTCGGTGATCCACGAAAAGTTCAGCCTGAAGCGCCCCGGAGAATAGGTCACGTCTTGCATACCCGGGGCTCCGCCCATTCTCACCTCAAACCATCCCCCGGATGGTTTGTGTGCCAGAGGCACAACCGGTTCGAATTGTTTCGCGCGCGAAACATTGGGTCCGATCCGGTCTTTTAGCAAAAGGTTTACACGATATGCCCGCCAAACGTCTGCTGACCGAATTCGGCATGGGGTCTTCCTTGCGCCGACAGGATTATACCGAAGCCGCCGCGCGGGCTGTGCGGGATGCTCTGTGGCACAATTCGATCAACCTTGCGGAGCTTTACGGCAAGGACAAATCCGACATGCAGATCACCGTCGAGGTCGGCGTCCAGAACCCCGACGCGCTCGACACCGACACAATCGCAGCGATCTTCCCTTATGGCCAAGTCGCTGTAATTGCCCGCAAAGGCGGGCTGGACGTGCCGCGCACCGATGGCGGAAAGCCGACCGTGATCGCCAATGTCGCGATCTCGGTCGCACTCGATCTGGAGGGCGTGGCATGAGCGACCAGCGGTTCATCATCGAAATGGGCATGGGCAACGACCAATACGGCATGGACTACACCAAGGCCGCCGCCCGCGCGATCGAAGACGCGATCCGCCATTCCTCGATCCCGCTTTTTGACGCCACCGGCCTGCCGCACGACCAGATGCGGGTGCAAGTGACGGTGGGCGTGGCCGAGCCCGACAAGGTGGATTGCGCGGAACTGGCGAAGGGCCTGCCCCGAGGCCGCGCCACGGTGACGGCCGTTGAGGGTGGCCTGAACGTCACCAACCCCGACAGCGGCTCCACCTTGGTGATCGCCACTGCAGCGGTCGAGGCCTTTTTGCCGCGTCAGGGCTGACCGCTCTTGATGCAGTGGGTCCACGCTGCAAGACTGCGCTGAACCGGATCGGAGGCGCATATGGCAAGCCGCAAACTGGGTGTGATCGGCGGATCGGGGCTTTATGCCGTGGACGGGTTGCAGGACGCCGCATGGCACACCGTAGACACCCCATGGGGCGCACCTTCGGATCAGCTTTACTGCGGTACGCTGGACGGTCTCGAGATCGTGTTCCTGCCCCGTCACGGGCGCGGCCATGTGCACAGCCCGTCCGACGTGCCTTACCGCGCTAATATCGACGCGCTGAAACGGCTGGGCTTGACGGACGTGATCAGCGTCAGCGCCTGCGGATCGTTCCGTGAAGAGATGGCGCCAGGTGATTTCGTCATCGTCGACCAGTTCATCGACCGCACATTTGCCCGGCCAAAAAGCTTCTTTGGCACCGGCTGTGTGGCGCATGTGTCGGTCGCCCACCCGGTCTGCGGCGAGCTCGGCAAAACCTGTGCACAGGCCGCGCGACAGGCCGGGGTCACGGTGCATGAGGGCGGCACCTATCTTGCGATGGAAGGGCCGCAATTCTCGACGCTCGCGGAGTCCAACCTCTACCGCGATCAATGGGGCTGTTCGGTGATCGGCATGACCAACATGCCCGAGGCGAAACTCGCCCGTGAGGCAGAGCTGTGTTATGCCAGCGTCGCGATGGTCACCGATTATGACTGCTGGCACCCCGGCCATGACGCAGTCGAGGTGACCGACATCATCCGCGTGCTGACCGGCAATGCCGACGCCGCGCGGCGGATGATCAAGGCCCTGCCCGCGCTGTTGGGCACCGACCGGCCCGCCTGCCCCCAAGGCTGCGACACCGCGCTGGAACACGCGCTGATCACCGCGCCCGAGGCCCGCGACCCGGAGATGATCAAAAAGCTGGACGCGGTTGCAGGACGCGTGCTTTCTGGGCGCACATGATCCAAGGCTGACCCGATATGAGCATCGACCTCTGGCTGACCTTTGTCGCCGCCTCGACCGCGCTGCTGCTGATCCCCGGCCCCACCGTTCTGCTGGTGCTGTCCTACGCGCTGAGCCAGGGCAAGCGCGTGGCCATCGCCTCGGCCAGTGGTGTCGCCCTGGGCGATTTCATCGCCATGAGCCTCTCGCTCGCCGGGCTGGGCGCGCTGGTGCTGGCCTCGGCCACGCTTTTCACCGTGCTGAAGTGGGTGGGTGCCATCTACCTTGTGTATCTCGGCATCAAACTTCTGCGCTCCGCTCCCGGTGCCGCTCTTCCGGTGACGGATCAGAGTGTCGCAGCGCGATCGGTCTTTGCCCATGCCGCCCTCGTCACGGCACTGAACCCCAAATCCATTGCGTTCTTCATCGCCTTCGTGCCGCAGTTCATCACGCCTGATGCGCCTCTCCTGCCGCAATTCGCCATACTCATCGCCACCTTCGTCACGCTCGCCGCTCTCAACGCCTTTGCCTATGCGCTGGCCGCCGACCGGCTGCGTGGCTGGATCGGACGCGAGAGCGTCATCGGCTGGCTGACCCGCGCCGGAGGGGCCACCCTGATCGCCATGGGGGCGCTGACCGCCCTTGCCCGCCGCACAAACTGAGACCGACATGACCAAGACCACAAAGACCGTCAAAGACTACATCCGTACCATCGTCGATTTCCCGCATGAAGGGATCATGTTCCGCGATGTGACCACGCTCTTCGCTGATGCGCGCGGCTTCCGTATGGCCATCGACCAGTTGCTGCACCCCTATGCGGGTGTGCGCTTCGACAAGGTGGTGGGGCTCGAGGCGCGCGGCTTCATCCTTGGAGGTGCGATTGCACACCAGCTTTCGGTCGGCTTCGTCCCGGTGCGCAAGAAGGGCAAGCTGCCCGGTGCGGTGATTTCGGAAGAGTACACGCTTGAATATGGCGAGGCGGTGGTCGAGATCCACGATGACGCCATCCAGCCGGGCGAAAAGATCCTGCTGGTCGACGATCTGCTCGCTACAGGTGGGACGGCGGAAGCCGGGCTGAAACTGATCGAACGGCTGGGCGGCGAGGTGATCGGCTGCGCCTTCATCATTGACCTGCCCGATCTGGGTGGTCGCAAGAAGCTCGAGGCGATGGGCATGGACGTGCACGCGCTCTGCGCATTCGAAGGTCTTTGACCCCGCCCCCTGCTTCTTCTTTTTCCAAATATGCTGGGGGTTTGGGGGTGAAACCCCCAAGGCCGAAGGTCAAAGCCAGCGCTGCCCTTGACGAAAAAGGGCGCACTCTTTCGAAGGAGTGCGCCCGAATTTTTTGAAAATTCGGTCCCGCCTCAGACGAGGGTGGCCTCGGTTGCGGCCCGTAGCTCATCCTCGGTCACGCCATCCGCAACCTCGACGATCTTAAGACCGCCCTCGACCACATCGAGCACGCCAAGATTGGTGATGATGCGGTTGACCACGCCGGCTCCGGTCAGCGGCAGGGTGCATTCCTTGAGCACCTTGCTGTCTCCGTGCTTGTTCGTGTGGTCCATCACCACGATCACCCGACCCACGCCAGCCACAAGGTCCATCGCGCCGCCCATGCCCTTCACGAGCTTGCCCGGGATCATCCAGTTCGCCAGATCGCCGTTCTCCGCCACTTCCATCGCGCCCAGGATCGCCATGGCGATCTTTCCGCCGCGGATCATGCCGAAGGAGGTGGCACTGTCGAAATAGCTGGTGTGCGGCAGTTCGGTGATCGTCTGCTTGCCCGCGTTGATCAGGTCAGGATCTTCCTCACCCTCATAGGGGAACGGACCCATGCCCAGCATCCCGTTCTCCGACTGCAGAGTGACGGTCATGCCCTCGGGAATGTAGTTCGATACGAGCGTCGGGATGCCGATCCCAAGGTTGACATACATGCCATCCTGCAGCTCCTGCGCCGCGCGCGCCGCCATCTGGTTGCGATCCCATGCCATAGTGGTCTTCCCTTCGTTAATCGTCAGAACCGCATGCTGCGGCGTTATCCCTTGAAGTCCGTAAAACCGACGGGGACGTCGATCATGATCACCGTACCGGCCGCACCGCGCACGACGTTGAGCGTTCCGTCCAGACCGTCGAGCAAGGACGAGACCAGGCGACCGCCAACGGAATCGGCGGACGGAAAAGTCATCTTGCGGGGAATTCCCACGCCGTCATCCGAGATCGTCATACGCAATCCACCGGCGGCCAGCCGATTGACCCGCAATTCGAGATAGCCCTGATCCAGCCCGTCGAACGCATGCTGGAACGCGTTCGACACCAGTTCGAAGGTGATCAGCGCCATGCGGATTGCCGTGTCGAGATTCACCTCAAGCGGTTCGATCAGGGACACGAACCGCACGCCGGGTCGGCCTTCGTTATGGGCGATGGTGTGCGAAATCCGCGACAGCAGCGACCCAAGATCGATCCCGTCCCGGTTCCACTGTTCGTCCGCGAGCTTCATCTCTTCGTAGACGAATTGCAGACATTCCAGCCGCCGGGGCAGCAGGTCGAGCATCCGCAGACGCCGTTTGTTGGCTTCGGGCGAAAGCGAGCCGTTCTCGTCGGCATTGTCGACGAGAGAGCTGACGATGAGTCCGAGATCCTGGTTGACCCGCGAACAGACGGTGTCGAGATGCAGACGCGTTGCCTCGGACGCGCGGTCCTTTTCATCGTCGCGCAGTTCTTTCTGGATACCCAGAAAGTAGACAGGCTTGCCGGATCCGTCATTGATCGGCGCAATCAGCAGCCGGTTCATGAACGCCTCGCCCGTGGCGCGATAATTCAGGATATCGACGCTGACATCCTCGCCGGCCTCGATGGCGCTGCGGATCATCTCGACCGCCTTGGGATCCGTATCCGGCCCCTGCAGAAAGCGGCAATTCCGACCGATCACGCGCGAGCGTTGATAGCCGGTGGTCCGTTCGAACGCGTCGTTGATGTAGACGATCGGGTTGTCGTCGGAGTTCGGGTTGGTGATCACCATGGCGACGCTCAGCCGGGAAAAGCCGGCCAAGGCCTGGCTGTCATCCAGGACCGAGGTCAGTTTTGGTTTCTCGACAGATCGTTCCACGGCGATACGGTGCGTCCCTACGTCAGGCTGCCGGCCTTGGGCGTGTCGTACGCTGTTCGATGCGCTTTTCATGCTCGCCCTGAATGATGCGGTGCACATAGATGCCCGGCAGGTGAATGTGATCGGGATCAAGCTCGCCCGGCTGGACGATTTCCTCGACCTCCATGATGCAGACCTTGCCGCACATCGCGGCGGGCGGATTGAAGTTGCGCGCGGTCTTGCGGAAGATCGCGTTGCCTGTCGTGTCGGCCTTCCAGGCCTTGACGATGGAGAGATCGGCAAAGATGCCCTCTTCGAGGATATAGGTCTCCCCGTTGAAATCGCGGTGGTCCTTGCCTTCGGCGATCACGGTACCGACACCGGTCTTGGTGTAGAAGCCCGGGATGCCCGCGCCGCCAGCGCGCATGCGCTCGGCCAGGGTGCCCTGTGGGTTGAATTCCAGTTCCAGCTCGCCCGAGAGATACTGACGCATGAACTCCGCGTTCTCGCCCACATACGAGCTGATCATTTTCTTGACCTGACGGGTCTGCAGCAGAATGCCGATGCCGAAATCATCCACGCCTGCGTTGTTGGACGCGAAGGTCAGGTCCTTGACGCCGCTGTCGCGAATCGCGCTCAGAAGCAGCTCCGGAATGCCGCTCAGGCCAAACCCGCCTGCGGCAATCAGCATGCCGTCCTTCAGCACGCCATCAAGCGCCTCGGTGGCCGATCCGTAGACTTTCTGCATCGCGATATTCCCCCGCTGTTCAACGCCACGCTGTTTTGGCGTGTCACAGCCCCTAAGTCAACGCTGCGCGCAGCCACCTGCGGATGTGTCAACTTCGCACACCACTGATAAAGTTGACACTTTTTCGAACTCTCTCAACTGCCCGGATGCGGCGGTTCACAAGACCCGGTCAGGATTTCTTGGCGGCCGTTTTTTTCTTGGCTGCAGGCTTCTTCGCTGCGGCCTTTTTCTTGCCGCCGGATTTGGATGCCTTCTCGGCAATCAGCGCCAGCGCCATCTCCATTGTCACGGCATCGGGCGTGACATCCTTGGGCAAAGTCGCGTTGACCTTTTCCCATTTCACATAGGGCCCGTAACGTCCTTCCATCACCACGATCATGCCGCCGTCCTGCGGGTGTTCGCCAAGCTCCTTGAGCGGGGCTACAGCGGCACCGCGGCCACGACCGGGATTGGCGCGCTTTTCGGCAAGAAGTTCCACGGCGCGGTTCATGCCAATCTCGAAAACGTCCTGGAACTCCTTGAGGTTGACGTAGACCGGTTTCGATTCGTCAGGGAGCTGATGCATGATGAACGGGCCGAACCGCCCGAGGTTGGACTTCACTTCGCCGCCGTCCGGATGCATCCCCACGATGCGCGGCAGGGTCAGGAGCGTGACCGCTTTTTCAAGCGTGACATCATCGGGTGACCAGCCGGGCAGGAAATCGCCCTTGGCCTTGGGCAGGCTGGCGCGGGGTGGTTTCTTGTTCTCGGGCGTTGGCTCGCCCTTCTGGACATAGGGACCAAAGCGGCCGGACTTGAGCCAGATTTCCTCGCCCTCGTGTTCGCCGAGCACGCGTTCTTCGCCTTCGGCACCCTCGCCCGCGATGGGGCGGGTGTAGGTGCATTCGGGATAGTTTCCGCAGCCGACGAACCCGCCCGTGCGCGAGGTCTTCAGATGCAGCCGCCCCTGCCCGCATTTCGGACAGATACGCGGATCGCTGCCATCCTCGCGCGGCGGATAAAGCTGCGGCGCCAGCGCCTCGTCCAGCACGTCGAGAACTTCGGTGATCCGCAGGTCCGAGGTTTCCGAAATCGCGGCCGAGAAATCGCGCCAGAACTTGGCGAGCAGTTCCTTATAGTCGCCCTCACCCGCGCTCACATGGTCGAGCTCGTCCTCGAGCGCAGCGGTGAAATCGTATTCCACGTAGCGCTTGAAGAAATTGAGCAGGAAGATCGTCACGATCCGGCCCTTGTCCTCGGGGATCAGGCGGTTCTGATCCTTGCGGACATATTCGCGGTCCTGGATCGTGGTGATGATGCTGGCATAGGTCGACGGGCGGCCGATCCCAAGTTCTTCCATCTTCTTGACCAGCGTCGCCTCGGTATAGCGGGGCGGCGGCTGGGTGAAATGCTGGTCGGGCGTGATCCCGCGCTTTTCAGCCTTTTCGCCCTGCATGATCTGCGGCAGGCGCTTGTCGTCGTCATCGACCACGGCGTCATCGCGGCCTTCTTCATAGACGCGGAGGAACCCGTCAAACAGAACCACCTGCCCGGTTGCACGCAGGACGACCTGCCCATCGGCGCTGCCCACATCGACGGTGGTGCGTTCAAGACGTGCGGATTCCATCTGGCAGGCCAGCGTGCGCTTCCAGATCAGATCGTAGAGCTTGCGCTGGTCCGTATCGCTGATCTTGAGGCTGGCGGCATCCTTGGACATATCGGTTGGACGAATGCATTCGTGCGCTTCCTGCGCGTTCTTGGCCTTGTTCTTGTAGATGCGGGCCTGCGACGGAACGTATTCGGCGCCATAGCGGTCCTTGATCGCTGCGCGCGCCTGTTCGACGGCTTCCGGGGCCATGTCGATGCCATCGGTCCGCATATAGGTGATGTGCCCGGCCTCGTAGAGGCGCTGCGCTGCGTTCATACACTGGCGCGCGCCCATGCCGAACTTGCGGCTGGCCTCCTGCTGAAGCGTGGAGGTCATGAAGGGGGCCGACGGGTTGCGCGAGGCGGGTTTCGCCTCGACCGACTGAACGGTCAGGTCGCGGCTGGTGATGGCCTGAACGGCCAGTTCGGCCTGGGTTTCGTTCTCAAGGTCGTAACGATCCAGCTTCTTGCCCGCCAGAACGGTAAGCCGCGCCTCGTATTCCTGTCCGCGCGGGGTCGAGAGCAGTGCCTTGACCGACCAGTATTCGCGTGGCCGGAAGGCTTCGATTTCCATCTCGCGTTCGACGATGAGCCGCAGGCAGACGGACTGCACGCGCCCTGCGCTGCGCGCGCCGGGCAGTTTGCGCCAAAGCACCGGCGAGAGGTTGAAACCCACCAGATAGTCAAGCGCACGGCGCGCGAGATAGGCCTCGACCAGCGGCGCGTCGATGTCGCGTGGATTGGCCATTGCTTCGGTCACAGCGGCCTTGGTGATGGCGTTGAAGGTGACGCGCTTGACGTCGGTCGTCTTCTTGATCGACCGCCGCTTGGTCAGCGCTTCCTTCAGGTGCCATGAGATCGCTTCGCCTTCGCGATCAGGGTCGGTTGCGAGGATCAGCGCATCGTCGTTCTTGAGAGCATCGGCAATGGCAGCGACGTGCTTTCGCGAGTCGGCGGCGACCTCCCACTTCATGTCAAAGCCGTTTTCGGTGTCGACCGATCCGTCCTTGGGCGGCAGGTCGCGCACATGGCCGTAGGATGCCAGAACGGTGTAGTCAGACCCCAGATACTTGTTGATCGTTTTGGCTTTTGCCGGGGATTCGACAACGACAACTGGCATGTAATGAAGACCTCTCTGACCGTTCCAAGACATCCTTGGGTGTTCCGCATATGGCGGCGCAAGAGGTGGGGCGCAAGCGGGAATTGTCAATCGGGGCTGTGCTCAACCACCGCAGGACCGACGTACCGCAGCCGTCTTGGACCGCGAGTTTCGGACGGGATTTTCCTTGTAAGGAAAAATTCAAAAATTGGGAAATTTTTGGCGCGCCGGTCAGATGACACGCGAAATCAGGCCACCCGGTTGACGATGAATCCGGCCTGCAAGTTCGAGATCCGTCAGAGCTGGCGAAACGATCCGCGAGGACGTTCCGAGATCGCGGATCAGCTGATCCTCTCCCATCGGTGACGGGCCCAGCCGGTCGAGGATGGACTGGTGCAGCTGCGCGGTTTCGGCAAGCGACCGGTCCTGTGCCCGGGGCGCGTCCAGCGGCAACTGGGCGGGCACGGCAAGAGCAATCGGCGCCAGTGCTTCGATCACGTCTTCGGCGCTGCGGACAAGGCGGGCCCCGTCACGCAGGAGCATGTTGCACCCGCTGGCGCGGGCGTCGAACGGATGGCCGGGCACAGCCATTACCTCGCGCCCCTGATCGAGCGCGATACGCGCCGTGATCAGCGAGCCGGATTTTGCGGCTGCCTCGACCACGATCACCGCCCGGGCCATGCCGGAAATGATGCGGTTGCGGGCCGGAAAATGCCGCGCCTGTGGTTGCAGGCCCATCGGTTGCTCGCTGACCCGCGCCCCGCCCTGCGCAACGATGTCTTCGGCGAGTTTGGCGTTCTCGGACGGGTAAAGCACGTCGACTCCACCCCCGAAGACGGCGATCGTGCCGGTCTTGAGCGCGGCGACATGTGCTGCCGTGTCGATGCCCCGCGCGAGGCCCGAGGTGACGACAAACCCCGCGTTGCCCAGCCCTGCGGCAAGCGCACGGGCCATGCGGCCCCCAAGAGAGGATGCGTTCCGCGCACCCACCAGCGCGATCTGCGGCCTGGTCAGGATGTCAGTGCTGCCCATGACCCAGAGCATGGGGGGTGCATCGTCAAGATCGCACAGCGCCTCGGGATAGGCTGCGTCGCCGCGGCAGACAAGCTGGGCGCCGCAGTCGCGGCCCGCCCGGAGTTCCGCCTGAACCACGGCTTCGGGACACAGGCTGTAATCATCGACCCCGGCGGCACGGGCAATGTCGGGCAGATGGTCAAGCGCGGCGGACGCGCTGCCATAGTCGCCCATCAGCCGATAGAAGGTGCTGACCCCCACCCGGCGCGAGCGCAAGAGACGGAGCCAGTCAAACCTTTGGTCTTCCGTGGTGGGTGGGAGTAGGGGGTGAGTGGAAGAGTTCTGTTCCAAGGCCATCCTGCCTCCGTCCGCTTGCAGGAACAGGGATAGGCCTTCACTGGTTAATCAGTGGTGAACGCAGGCAGGGCGCGCAGGGAAAATGCGCGCCCCACTCGGTAAGCCACTGTTATCCAGACTTTCTTTTTTTACGTTTGAGCCCCGCCGACCGTGAGGCCTCCGATCATGACGGTGGGCTGACCCACCCCGACGGGCACCCATTGCCCCTGCTTGCCGCAATTGCCCATGCCCGGATCCAGCGCCATGTCATTGCCCAGCGCGCGAATCTGCTGGAGCGCGGTGGCCCCGTCACCGATGAGCGTCGCGCCTTTGACAGGTGCGCCAACCTTCCCATCCTTCACGCGATAGGCCTCGGTGCAGGAAAACACAAATTTGCCATTGGTGATGTCCACCTGCCCGCCGCCGAATCCCACGGCCCAAATGCCGTCCTTGAGATCGGCGACAATGTCCGACGGGTCGGCATCGCCACCCAGCATGTAGGTGTTGGTCATGCGCGGCATCGGGATATGCGCATAGCTCTCACGCCGCCCATTGCCGGTGGGGGCCACACCCATCAGCCGCGCGTTCTGGCGGTCCTGCATGTAGCCGACGAGTTTCCCATCCTCGATCAGCACGTTCTTGCCCGAGGGTGTGCCTTCGTCATCGACGGTGATCGAGCCACGGCGGTCGGGAATGGTTCCGTCGTCCAGAACGGTCACGCCCCTGGCAGCGACCTGCTGGCCCATCAGCCCGGCAAAGGCGGAACTGCCCTTGCGGTTGAAATCACCCTCGAGCCCGTGCCCCACGGCCTCGTGCAACAGAATACCTGGCCAGCCCGGCCCAAGCACGATGTCCATCACCCCGGCAGGGGCCGGAACCGCATCGAGATTAACCAGCGCGATGCGCAACGCCTCGCGGGCCTTGTCCTGCCAGTCCGCAGGGTCCAGCAACCCATCAAGCAGCACGCGCCCGCCGCCACCGGCCGTTCCCGATTCGCGGCGGCCGTTTTCTTCGACGATGACGCTCACATTGACGCGGGTCATGGGGCGGGTGTCGGACACCAGCGTGCCCTCGGGGCGCAGGATCGCCACTTCCTGCAAGGAGGCGGCAATCGTCGCGCTGACCTGAACCACGCGCGGATCAAGATCGCGGGCAAAGGCGTCAATCTCGCGCAATGTGTCCACCTTGACCGGAAAGCTGTGGCCCGCGATCGGATCCGCATCGGTGTAGAGCCGGGTGTTCGTCCCGGCTGGTTTGTCCGCCAGCGTGCCACCGCCCTCGCCCACGGCAAGCCGTGCAGTGTCCACCGCGCGTTTGATCGCCGATTCGGAGATGTCGGTGGAATGGGCATAGCCCGCCACCTCGCCGCGGACCGCGCGCAGGCCGAATCCTTCGGACGCGTCATAGCTGGCGGTTTTCACCCGGCCATCATCGAAGACCAGCACTTCGGACCGGCGTCGTTCGAGGAACAGCTCCCCATCGTCCGCCCCCGCCACGGCCTCTTTCAACAGCGCCAGCGCGCGGTCCTGATCAAGATGCGTGTCGAATGGTTGGAAAGACGTGTCGGTCATGAAACCCCCAGAGGTGTGATTTGATCCAGATCAAAGAAAGCGCGTTTTTGCCGCAAGCAAGCTTCTTTAACTGATGCTCAGAATATGGTTTTAACCGCTCCCAAGACAACGGGAGGATTGTGCCGGCTTCTGCCCGAGCGCGCCCGACCTTGCAATTGACAGAACACGCAACCGATCAGGGTAAGACATGCAACTCAAATCTTTGCTCTTGGGTCTGGCCACCAGCTTTGCCGCAGCTCCGGCGTTTGCCCAGCAGACGCTTGAAACAATCGGCTCTCCGGTGGACCGGGGAACAGGCTTTCAACCCGCGGCAACCGAACTGGCGCGCGACCTTCAGTGGCTGGACGGGATGATCCTCATTATCATCACCGCCATCGTGCTTTTCGTGACCGCACTGCTGGCCTTCTGCATCGTGCGCTACAACCGCCGTGCCAATCCGACCCCTTCCAGCTTTACCCACAACACCCCGCTCGAGATCGCGTGGACCGTTGGCCCGATCCTGATCCTGGTGTTCATCGGCGCGTTTTCGCTGCCGGTGCTGTTCAAGCAGCAGGAAATCCCCGAAGGCGACCTGACCATCAAGGTCACAGGCTACCAGTGGTACTGGGGCTATGAGTATATCGGCGAAGACCTGGCCTATGATGGCTACATGATCGGCTCGCCCTTCACCGGTGGCGACAACCGCATGACCCCCGAGGTCGAGGCGCAGCTCGTCGAAGCGGGTTACCGCAAGGAAGACTTCCTGCTGGCCACCGACACCGCCGTGGTCGTGCCCGTCGGCAAGACCGTCGTGATGCAGGTGACAGGCGCAGACGTGATCCACTCGTGGACCATCCCGGCCTTCGGCGTGAAGCAGGACGCGGTTCCGGGCCGTCTGGCAGAGCTGTGGTTCACCGCCGAGAAAGAAGGCGTGTATTTCGGCCAGTGCTCCGAGCTTTGCGGCCTTGCGCATGCCTATATGCCGATCACGGTCAAGGTCGTGAATCAGGCCACATATGACGCATGGCTGGAAGCTTCCAAGGCGGAAGGCGCATATGTGGATGTCCGCTCGGTTCTGACGAACTGAAGACACTCCGGCGCACGCGGCCCTCGCGTGCGCCTCACCGACCGGCCCCTACTGACCCAACGCAGTTGAGACACACGTGACCGATACAAGCATCAACACACAGTCGCATGTCGCCCAGAATGAGGCGCAGTTCAGCGATTATTTCGCGCTTCTCAAGCCGCGCGTGATGACGCTTGTCGTGTTCACCGCCTTTGTCGGGCTGCTGGCCGCACCGACCCCCGTGCACCCTTTCATCGGTTTCTGTGCGATCCTGTTCATCGCCATCGGTGGCGGAGCGTCCGGTGCGCTCAACATGTGGTGGGATGCCGATATCGACGCCGTGATGAAGCGCACCCAGCGCCGCCCGATCCCTGCGGGCAAGGTCACGGGCGACGAAGCCTTTGCCATCGGCATCGCCCTGTCGGCCTTTTCGGTTGTGTTCCTCGGCCTTGCGACCAACTGGGTCGCCGCTGGCCTGCTGGCTTTTACCATCTTCTTTTACGTCGTGATCTACACGATGTGGCTCAAGCGCTGGACCCCGCAGAACATCGTCATCGGTGGTGCGGCAGGCGCCTTCCCTCCGATGATCGGCTGGGCGGCGGCAACCGGCGGTGTGAGCGTTGAATCCGTGCTGATGTTCTGTCTGACCTTCATGTGGACCCCGCCGCATTTCTGGGCGCTGGCCCTGTTCATGCGCAAGGACTACGACAACGCGGACGTGCCGATGCTGACCGTGACCCACGGTCGCCGCGCGACGCGCAATCATATTCTGGGCTACACCATCCTGCTGGCCATCCTCGCGGTTGCGGCTGGCTTCACATCCATCGGCGGGCCGTTCTATATCGTGACTTCGGTGGTGCTGAACGCGATGTTCCTGATGGGCGCCTACCGCATCTGGCGCCGGGACGAGGATATGTCCGAAGAGGACAACTTCCTTGTCGAGCGCAAGTTCTTCAAACTGTCCCTGCTCTATCTCTTCGCCCATTTCGGCGCGATCCTGATCGAAGCGGGGCTCGACAAGATCGGAGTTTGGGCATGAGCCTGTCCAAGCAGCACGAACTTCACGAGCGCCGGTTCGGCCGCAACGTGGGCGTTGGTCTGGTTCTTGCCGGGCTGATCGCCATCGTGTTCGGCCTCACTGTCGTCAAAGTCACGCGCGGGGACTATGAGACCCCGGCAACAACATCGGTGAGCCAATGAAACCGCTTGATCCGAAGAAGAAGACCGCCCTTCAGGGTGCCGCCGTCGTCGTCTTCATGGGCGCACTGGCCTGGGCGTCGGTGCCGCTTTACGACTGGTTCTGCCGCGTGACCGGCTTTGGGGGCACAACGAATGTCGCCGAAGCAGGCAGCGTCGAGATTGTGGACCGCACCATCAAGGTTCGGTTCGATGCGTCGCTCGAACGCGGCATGCCGTGGGAATTCAAGCCGATGCAGCTCGAGGTGGAACTGCGCCTTGGCGAAGAGGGTCTGGCCTTCTATGAGGCCTACAACCCCACCGACCGCCCTATCGCGGGCACCGCAAGCTACAACGTCGCGCCTTACGGCGCTGGCCTCTATTTCTCGAAGATCGCGTGTTTCTGCTTTGAAGAGCAGATCCTGATGCCCGGTGAGCGGGTGGAAATGCCCGTCAGCTTTTTCGTTGACCCCGACATCATGAACGACACCGACGCGAAATTCGCGAAGCACATCACCCTGTCCTACACGTTCCACGAGATTGATCTGCCCGAAGAAACGCAGGCGATGCTCGACGCGGAACGGACCGACAGCGGTTCTCTGAACTAACGCCTATAGCCACGAGGGACCAAAATGGCGCACGCAAAAGATCATGACTATCACATCCTGAACCCCTCCGTCTGGCCGTTCATCGGCGCGGTGTCCGGGTTCGCGATGCTCTTCGGGGCGGTTCTGTGGATGCACGACAGTGGCCCCTGGCTGTTCCTGATCGGCCTTGTCGGCGTTCTTTACACCATGTTCGCATGGTGGTCCGACGTCGTGGCCGAAAGCCAGGTCGGCGATCACACCCCGGTGGTGCGCATCGGTCTGAAATATGGCTTCATCCTGTTCATCATGTCCGAAGTCATGTTCTTCGCGGCGTGGTTCTGGAGCTTCTTCAAGCACGCCATGTACCCGATGGGTCCGGACAGCCCGGCCATTGACGGTGTCTGGCCGCCGGTGGGAATCGAAACGTTTGACCCGTGGCACCTGCCGCTGATCAACACGCTGATCCTGCTCTGCTCGGGTGCCGCTGCCACATGGGCGCACCACGCCCTCGTGCACGAGAACAACCGTCAGGACATGAAGTGGGGTCTGATCATCGCCATCGCCCTAGGCTTCATCTTCACCCTGCTGCAAGCCTACGAATACAGCCACGCAGGCTTTGGCTTTGCCGGCAACATCTACGGTGCCAACTTCTTCATGGCGACCGGCTTCCACGGTGCACACGTCATCATCGGGACGATCTTCCTGTTCGTCTGTCTGATGCGTCTGACACGCGGTCACTTCAGCCCCGAGAAACACGTCGGGTTCGAAGCGGCGGCATGGTACTGGCACTTCGTGGACGTGGTCTGGCTCTTCCTTTTCGCAGCCGTCTACGTCTGGGGCCAGTAACCGCACCGGACACGGGTGTTCCGGCTTGAACGGACCCCGCCATCAAGGATAAAGCAAGGCGCGCCCGACCGGCGCGCCTTTGCCACTCTCAGGAGCCCTGTTTTGTCCCGCATCTTCCTGCCTCTGGTCACCGGTCTGATCGGCACCGCGATCCTCGTGGGGCTTGGGACCTGGCAGATGCAGCGACTGGACTGGAAAGAGGGCGTTCTCGCTGAAATCGACAGCCGGATCGGCGGGGCCCCCGCCCCGCTGCCCGCGACGGGTGATCCCGCAGAGCATCGCTATCAGCCGGTCCAGTTGAGCGGCACGCTCGGGTCGGACGAGCTTTATGTTCTGGTCTCGCAGAAACAGGTCGGCGCCGGGTATCGCGTGATCTCGCCTTTCGTGACAGAGGACGGCCGCCGCATCTTGGTGGATCGGGGCTTCATCCCCGTGGCCGAGCGCGGCACAACGCGTGACGGTGGCGAGAAAGACATCACTGGCAACCTGCACTGGCCGGATGACAGAACGTCAGCCACGCCCGAAAACGACGTGAGCGGCAACACATGGTTCGCCCGCGATGTTGGTCAGATGGCCGAGCAGCTTGAAACCGAACCGCTTCTGGTGATTGCCCGCAACATGTCGCCCGCTGATCCCGGTGTGACGCCCCTGCCGGTGGACACCAGCGGCATTCCGAACGATCACCTCCAATACGCAATCACCTGGTTCTCGCTCGCCGTCGTGTGGCTGATCGGAACCATCGCGCTGGTGTGGCGCTTGCGACAGACGAAGGAAGGCTGAGGCCCGATGCAGTATATCTCGACCCGCGGAAAAGCCCCGGCGCTTGGATTTGAAGACACGATGCTGTCCGGGCTTGCCCGCGACGGCGGTCTTTATGTGCCTGAGACCATCCCGACACTTTCCGCAGATGACATCCGCGCGATGCACGGGCTGTCCTATGAAGAGATCGCGTTCCGCGTGATGCGCCCCTTCGTGGGCGACGCTTTCACGGATGAGGTTTTCGCCGACCTGATCGCCAAGGCCTACGCAAATTTCGGCCACGATGCCCGCGCGCCGCTGGTGCAGCTCGGCAATGGGCACTTCCTGCTGGAGCTGTTCCACGGCCCGACGCTCGCGTTCAAGGACTTCGCGATGCAGCTTATCGGCCAGATGTTCCAAGAGGCACTGTCCCGCAGCGGCAAGCGCGTGACCATCGTTGGTGCGACCTCAGGCGACACCGGCTCGGCGGCGATCGAGGCGTTCCGTGGGCTGGATGCGGTAGACGTGTTCATCCTCTACCCGCATGGCCGGGTGTCCGAGGTGCAGCGCCGCCAGATGACGACGCCGGTGGAATCGAATGTCCATGCGCTGGCGCTGGATGGGACGTTCGACGATTGTCAGGCGCGTCTGAAGGACATGTTCAACCATTTCGAGTTCCGCGATTCGGTGAAACTCGCTGGCGTGAACTCGATCAACTGGGGCCGTGTGCTGGCGCAGGTCGTCTATTACTTCTCGTCCGCTGTCAGCTTGGGCGCACCAGATCGCACCGTCAGCTTTACCGTCCCCACCGGCAATTTCGGTGACATCTTTGCGGGTTACATCGCCAAGCGCATGGGCCTGCCCATCGACCGGCTGGTGGTGGCCACCAACCAGAACGACATCCTGCATCGCTGCCTGAGCACGGGCGGCTATGTCACCGACAGCGTGACGCCGTCTATCAGCCCGTCGATGGACATTCAGGTGTCCTCGAATTTCGAACGTGCGCTGTTTGATGCCTACAACCGCGACGGCAACGCCGTTGCGCAACTGATGGACGAACTCAAAGCGGGCGGCTTCCATGTCAGCCAGGGCGCAATGCAGGTGCTGCGCGAGCATTATGACAGCGGGGGCGTCAGCGAAGACGAAACACTGTCGATGATCGCCCATGCGAACCGCCACATGGGCGAATTGCTCTGTCCGCATTCCGCCATTGGCGTGAAGGTGGCCGAAGACCTGCGCGATCCCAACGTGCCGATGATCACGCTTGCCACGGCGCATCCGGCGAAATTCCCCGACGCGGTGGAGAAAGCCAGCGGCATCCGCCCGCCCCTGCCGGACCGCATGGCGGACCTCTTTGACCGCGACGAGCGCGTGACACGCGTGCCCAACGACCTCGACCAGCTTGAAACCCTCATCAAAGATCGGATCGCCTCTTGACCGTCCAGACCGCCACACTTCCCAACGGCTTTCGCATCGTGACCGAGCATATGCCCGGTCTGGAAAGTGCAGCCATCGGCATCTGGGTCACGGCTGGCGGGCGGCACGAACGCCCCGAACAGAACGGCATCGCGCATTTCCTTGAACATATGGCGTTCAAGGGCACCAAGACGCGGTCGGCGTTGCAGATCGCCGAAGCCATCGAAGATGTGGGCGGCTACATCAACGCCTACACGTCGCGCGAAGTGACGGCCTATTACGCCCGCGTGCTCCGCAATGATGTGGGGCTGGCTCTGGACGTGGTGGCCGACATTCTGCGCAACCCGGTCTTCGATCCCAAGGAGATCGAGGTCGAGCGTCACGTGATCCTGCAGGAGATCGGACAGGCCGCCGATACGCCGGACGACATCATCTTCGACTGGCTGCAGGAAAAGGCCTATCCCGATCAGCCCATCGGGCGCACGATCCTCGGCGAAACGGACCGGGTTTCAGGCTTTTCGAAAGACGATCTGGCGACCTTCGTGTCCGAACACTATGGCCCCGATCAAATGATCCTTTCTGCCGCCGGTGCGGTTGACCACGACGCTATCGTGTCACAGGCCGAGGCGCTCTTCGGCGACATGATCGCCCGTCCAGCACTGATCGCGGATGCCGCACGCTTCCATGGCGGGGAAAGCCGCAAGGTCAAGGACCTCGAACAGGCGCATCTGGCACTCGCCTTTGAGTCGCCGGGCTATCGAGACCCGAACTTCTATGCTGCTCAGGTCTATTCCGTGGCTCTGGGCGGCGGCATGTCGAGCCGCCTGTTCCAGGAAATCCGCGAAAAGCGCGGGCTGTGCTATACGATCTTTGCCCAGACCGGTGCCTATTCCGACACTGGCATGACGACGATCTACGCAGGCACCAGTGGCGAAGAGATACGGGACCTCACGAACCTCACCATCGACGAGATGAAGCGCGCGGCAGAAGATATGTCCCCTGCCGAGGTGGCGCGCGCGCGGGCTCAGATGAAGGCTGGATTGCTGATGGGGCTCGAAAGCCCGTCCTCGCGCACCGAACGGCTGGCACGGATGATCCAGATCTGGGGCGAGGTGCCCTCGCTCGAGGATACGGTGTCGCGGATCGACAGTATCACCACCGGCGACGTGCGGGCCTTTGCCGAACAACTGGTCCGGAAGGCACCCGCGGCCATGGCGCTTTATGGTCCGGTCGGTACGGCACCGGATCTCGCGGCCCTGTCCCAACGCCGCGTGGCCTGATGCTCGGCCTGCGGCGCAAGCTTCGGCTCGATACGGAGCGGATGGTACTGCGCCCGCCGATCCACAGCGATTTCACTCCCTGGAGCGCCCTGCGCAGGGACAGCGAAGGCTTCCTTGCCAAATGGGAACCAAGCTGGGCGGAAGACCACCTGACGCGACGTGCGTTCACCAACCGCGTCTATTGGGCCAACCGCGCCATCGGCAATGGCTCTGCCGTTCCGCTGTTCCTGCTGCGGCGGAAAGACGACATGCTGCTGGGCGCGATCACGCTCGACAATATCCGGCGCGGACCTGCGCAGGCCGGCACACTGGGGTACTGGATCGGCGAACCGTTCGCGCGGCAGGGTTATATGCGCGAGGCGATTGACGCCGTGGTGCATTACGCCTTCGACCGTCTGGACCTGAGCCGGATCGAGGCGGCCTGCCTGCCCGAGAACAAGGCGTCGCGCGGTCTTCTGGAAAAGGCCGGGTTCAAATACGAAGGTGTGGCGCAAAGCTACCTTCAGATCGACGGGCGCTGGCGCACGCATGTGCTTTATGCTGCCCTGCGCCTCGATCGACGGGGACGCACCGATGCGGGCTAGGGCCAAGACCTTTCGAAAGGTCTTGGCACTGCGGTTTGCAAACCGCGCAAAAAGCGCGTTCGACCGCGCTTGATCCACGCCGCTTCGAAGCGGCTTGCCCATCTCTATTCCTCTGGATCGCCAAAGCCCGCGTGCTACCTTCCCGTCAGGAGGTGTCGGTATGCGTTTCAAACCACTCTGGATGGCGCTGGCCATCGCAATCATGGGAAGTGCGGCCTTTGCCCAAGAGTCCCGCCGCCCAAGCCATTGCCTTGCCATCGCGGATGCCACGCCGGGCGCGGCCTATATCCAGAAAGCGTCATGGACCGCGCCTGTGCCGCAATACTCGGTGCGCATCAACTATGTCGCGCACGCGACATTTCTCTTGCAGACGCCCGGCGGGCTCGACATCGCGACGGATTTCACCGGCTTTCTGGGGAACACCACGCTGATCCCCGATGTGGTCACGATGAACCATGCCCACGACACCCATTGGACGGCCAATCCAGACCCCGCCATCCCGCATGTCCTGCCGGGGTGGGGGCCGTTCGGCGAGGGCATCGACCACCATCTCGAGTTGGGCGAAGTGCTGGTGCGCAACGTCTCCACCGACATCCGGTCGCAATTCGGCGGGCAGGAGGACAACGGCAATTCGATCTTCATTTTCGAAGTCGAAGGTCTTTGCATCGGCCATCTGGGGCATCTGCACCACGAACCCAACGAACAGCAATACGCGGCGATCGGGCGGCTTGATGTGGTGATGGTGCCGGTCGATGGCGGATATACCCTGCCCCGCGACGTAATGGTCCGCATCGTGGACCGGCTCAAATCAAGCATCGTGATCCCGATGCACTGGTTTTCGGGATTTGCGCTCGAGGCGTTTCTTGAGCAGGTGCAGGACAGCTTCGTGATCGACCGGCGCGACAGTTCTTTCCTCGAAGTATCATTGCGCGATCTGCCGTCCCGTCCTACGGTCGTGGTCCTGCGTCCCGAATGGCTTCGCGACGCGCAGAACTGATTCACTCGGAGACCCGTTGATGCCTCGCGACTCTGCCGATAGCGGCTTTATCGACGCCCTGTCGCAACATTTCCCCGCGGATATGTTTTCCCGCGCAGACCAATCCTACCTCGAAGAGCCCCGTGGCCGCTTTCAGGGCGCGCGCGGCTTTGTTGCCCGCCCCCGGTCAACCGAAGAGGTGTCGGCCTTGGTGAAAGCCTGTGGCGAAGCGGGTGTCGGCATCGTGCCCTATGGCGGCGGCACCGGTCTGGTGGCCGGGCAGATCGCGCCCGAGGGCGAACCGGAGATGCCTCTGATCCTTTCGCTGGAGCGGATGAACACGATCCGGGCGGTCTACCCGCAGGAAAACGTGCTGATCGCGGATGCCGGGGTGATTCTGGCCAACATCCAGAAGGCCGCGGAAGAGGTGGATCGCCTGTTCCCGCTGTCGCTGGCCTCGGAAGGATCGGCGCGGATCGGTGGATTGCTGGGCACCAATGCCGGCGGCGTCAACGTGCTGCGTTATGGCAATACGCGCGACCTGTGCCTTGGGCTTGAGGTCGTGATGCCCGACGGGTCGATCTGGAACGGGCTGAAACGCCTGCGCAAGGACAACACCGGGTACGATTTGCGCAACCTGATGATCGGGTCCGAGGGCACGCTGGGGGTCATCACCGGCGCGTCGCTCAAGCTGTTTCCCCGCCCGGCCAGCATCGGGACGGCGGTGTTCGTGATCCGTGATGCCGAGGCGGCGCTGGACCTGTTGTCGCTTGCAAAGTCGCAACTGGGCGAAAGCATCAGCGCTTTTGAGTTGATGCATGGGAACGGGTTGGACTTTCTGCAGCAGACCATGCCCGACGTGCGCAAACCCTTTGGCGATCATCACCCCGAATGGATGATCCTGATGGATATCGGTCTTCCAAAGGGGCTGGACCCGCAGGAGGCGCTGGAAAACCTGTTCATGTCGGCCGAAGCCGAAGGCATCGTGTCGGACGCGGTGATCGCGCAATCCGAGACTCAGCGGAACGATTTCTGGGCCGTGCGCGAGTTGATCCCCATCGCCAACCGGCAGATCGGCGCAGTGTCGAGCCATGATGTGTCCGTTCCCTTGGGCGAGCTTCCCCAGTTCATCGCTCGCGTCTGGCAGAGCATTGCGCAGGTGGGCGAGTTCCGGATCAACTGCTTCGGCCATGTCGGCGACGGCAACCTGCATTGCAACGTGTTCCCGCCCGAAGGCCAGCCCCGCGATCTGTTCCTTGAGGAGACCAAACAGATCAAGCGGATGGTGCATGACATCGCCAACGAACTGGGTGGCACGTTCAGCGCGGAACACGGTGTCGGTCGGGCCAAGAAGGCCGATCTGGCGCGCTATGGCGATCCGGCCAAGCTGGCGGCGATGCGCGCGATCAAGGATGCGCTGGATCCCAAGGGCATCATGAACCCCGGTGCCGTTCTATCGTGACGCAACGCGGAACACGCACCCGTCGGTGACAAGCTGAGGCGGCGTGAGGCACAGGCCTTTCGCTGTCTGGAACGCCTGCAGCACCTTGGGCACATAAGCGCGGGTTTCGGCGTAGTCCGGCACACCGTTCGCGCGGACCACTGCGTTTTCACCGGCATTGTACCCAGCCAGCGCCAGAATCACGTCGTTGTCGAATTTCTCCATCAGGAAATCGAGGAAGGCGACACCGCCCTTGATGTTCTGTGTTGGGGAAAAGCTGTCCGACACGCCAAAACGCTCGGCTGTGGCGGGCATCAACTGCATCAGCCCCTGCGCGCCGACCGAGCTTTGCGCATCGACGCGGCCCGCCGATTCCACCGAGATCACGGCCAGAGCCAGCGCTGGCGAGACCCGTGTGCCTACCGTATGCAGAAGGATGTCCTTTCCATGCCGTTCGGCAATGCCCTGAAGGTCCTGAAGGCGCGGTGCCGCGATGCCCTGCCCTGACGGTGGGTTGAGCAGACGCACCAAGGCAGGTTCCAGCCGTCCGGGCCCCTTGGCCTCGATCGACGGCGAAATGTCATTCCAGAACCAGGCCAGCGTATCGCCTCCCGGTACCCTCGGCTGTGGGGCCGCTGCTGCCGGAGCTGCGGGTATGCTGGGGGCCTGCGGTGCGATCTGAACCGTGATCCGTTTTTTCGCACCCGACGACGGCGGCTTTACACGCTTTGCCGAGAATTCGGGAAATGGCGGAGGATCGGCCATGGCACCACCCGCGCCAAGGCACATGGCGACCAGCGCCAGGACAAAATACCGTTTCATGTGCAGGCTCCTGCTCGACGCCCGATTTTTTTGTTTGATGAAGTATGACACAATCCGGTCTTCAAGGCCATTTCGTTTCGAAGATGCCATCAATCGCTCCGATGTCAGGTCCAGATTCTCTCTAAAATTCGCAATGATCCGGGCGGTGATGTTTTTTATATTGATAAAAATCAGTATCTTAAGAGAAAATCATTAACTTTTTTACGACGCTCCAAAATCGGACCAATGCGGTCAAACTGCTGCCCCAATCCGACAGCTATAAGTACTCATCCAAGACGGGATGGAGCGAATGAGAGAGCGCTCAACACAAAGTCCTGAGCTTGGCCAACGTGAGCAAACTAGGACTATGGAGATCACCATGATCAATTTCATCAAGAACTTCCGCAAAGACGAAGACGGCGCTGTTACGGTTGACTGGGTCGTTCTGACCGCTGCTGTTGTGGGTCTGGCAATCGCTGCTTATGGCGCGATCCAGGAAAACACCGACGCCGTTCTGACTTCGACCGGCGGTGCGGTTCTCGGCGCCCAGGAGTGGCTGCCGGCAGCTGCCGACTAATCGTCGTCACTCGACTACGGGAAAAAGGCGCGCATCTGCGCGCCTTTTTTCTTGTCTACCCGACAGCCTTGCGCGCCCTGCCGACTGTCGAAGGCGCTTGGCGCGCTGAATCAGGCCGCGCCCGACATGCGGCCCGGAGGATCACCAAGGGTCACGGTTCGGTGAGCCCGCCGACTTCCACCCCGGATCCTCAAATTCGCCACAATCTGCCCCAGACGCAGACACAATGATCCATTACCCCCAAGACTGAACCATGTTTCAGCACGTCACAGAGTGCGGTTTCGGAACATGTAAGGAGGCATTATGCGCATCGTTTTTGGACTTGTCCTTGTCGCGGGCCTGGCTTTGGCCGGGTTCGCCGTCTACATGGCACAGAACTACATTGGCGCGTACCAGACCGCGCTCGAACAGGAACGCAGCAAGGCAACGTCAAGCATTCCGGTGCAGGGCGTCTATGTTGCGACGCGTGCACTGGATTACGGCGAGATCATCACCGACGAGGACATCGCGTTGATGCCCTGGCCCAAACAGACCCTGCCGGACAACTTCTTTGATGAATCCAACCCGGTGAACGCCGAGGGCGCGGAACTGCGCGTGGCACTTCGTCCGATCGAAAAGAACGAAGCGATCATGGCCAGCAAAGTCAGTGAGCCAGGCGCCGATGCCGGTCTGACATCGCGCCTTGAAAAAGGTCAGCGCGCCTTTGCGATCAAGGTCGATGTGGCCTCGGGCGTGTCTGGCTTCCTCCGTCCGACCGACCGCGTCGATGTTTATTGGACCGGGCGCGTCAGAAGCAACGACCCCAACCTGCCGAACGGTGAAGTTACGAAACTGATCGAAACCGGGGTCAAACTGATCGCCATCGACCAGACGTCCGAGACCGACACCGCCCAGACGACGATTGCCCGCACGGTGACGGTTGCCGCCAGCCCGCAACAGGTGGCCTCGCTGGCGCAAGCACAGTCCACGGGACGCCTGTCTCTGTCTCTGATGGGCCGCAATGACGACACCGTCGCCGAGGTGATCGAAGTCGATCAGCGGACGCTTCTTGGCATCGAGGCGCGCTCGGAAGTCGAAAAACGGCCGGCACTTGAGGTTTGCACGATCCGCACGCGTCGCGGTGGCGAAGTTGTGGAAGTGCCCATCCCTTGTACGAACTGAAGCACCGCGCACCGGATCTGGTGCCACCGTCCAAATCCCGTTTGATGAGGCGCAGCATTATGTTGCGCCTTATCCACATGAAGCACCCCTCTGAAATCATTGATTCTTGCAATAAAAGCCGACTTGGCGCAGCTTGTTCGCAATATCGGGCGAAAAGACCCAAATCTGAGGCGTGATCGGAAAGGCAGGTCACATGTATACGAGCAGTCCCATCAAGGCCGTCCTGTTGGGCGCGGTTCTTGCTATTTCTCCGATGGCGCAAACAGCGTTTGCTGAGACCCTGCGTGTCATCCGGACCAATACTGAATCGACACTGAACGTTCCCATGAACCGTGCAGTTGTGGTCGAAAGCGAAGTTCCGTTCGCGGAGCTGAGCATCGCCAACCCGTCGATTGCAGATATCTCGTCCCTTTCGGACCGAACCATTTACGTGCTGGGCAAGACCCCCGGCACGACGACATTGACGATTCTGGACGGTAACGGCCAGCTCATCACCAATGTCGATGTCCGGGTCGCCCCGGACCTCACCGAGTTCAAAGAACGTCTGCGCCAGATTCTTCCGGACGAGAAGATCGAGGTTCGCACCGCGAATGACGGCATCGTTCTGTCCGGCACCGTGTCCAGCACGATCCGCATGCAGCGAGCGCTTGATCTTGCCACCCGCTATGCGCCCGAGCGCGTGTCGAACCTCATGACCGTGGGCGGTGTCCAGCAGGTCATGCTGAAGGTGCGCTTTGCCGAGATGCAGCGCTCCGTGTCGAAATCCCTGCAGGCCTCACTTGCAACAGGCGGGTCTGTTCTCGACGGAGACCTCGGCCTGGAACTGGGGACCGGCAACGCCGCCCCCCTTGCCGCCGTAGATTCCGTGTCGGACAAACTGACTTCCGGAGCGGGGTCGCAAGGCGCGATCTTGTTCGGGTTCAACGCGGGCGGACTGGAAGTGGGCATCCTGCTTGAAGCCCTCGAGGCGAAAGGCGTCGTGCGCACACTCGCGGAACCGAACCTGACCTCTTTGTCGGGACAGGAAGCGACCTTCCTTGCTGGCGGTGAATATCCGGTGCCGGTTTCGCAGGAAAACGGCGCGATTGCCGTCGAATTCAAGCCATTCGGCGTCGAGTTGAACTTCATCCCGCGCGTTCTGGACGATAACGTCATCAACCTCGAACTCGAGGCAGCGGTGTCCTCCATCGACCCGAGCAGCGGTGTCGATATCGGCGCCATCCGCATCGACGGCTTCAGCCGCCGTGAGACCACCACGACAGTCGAGCTTCGGGATGGCGAAAGCTTTGCCATCGCGGGCCTGTTGCAGGACGATTTCCGTGACCTGAACAGCCAGGTTCCGTGGCTGGGTGACATCCCCGTGCTGGGTGCGCTGTTCCGCAGCGCCGAATATCAGCGCGAACAGTCCGAACTGGTGATCATCATCACGCCGCATCTCGTGACGCCCACGCGTGGCGAAGCGCTGGCCTTGCCGACCGATCGTGTCCGGCCGCCGAGCGAAAAAGACCTGTTCCTCTTTGGACGCGTTGCCAATGACACGCGCAATCTGCGCGGGGCCGCCGGTGAAGTTGCCAAGCAGGATTTCTCGGGTTCCTATGGTTATGTGATGGATTAAGGCGATGGCAGTTCAAAAGAATCTCCGTATCCCGATTGCGCTGACAGGGCTGGCCTTTCTGGCGGCCTGCGCCAGCAGCGATCCGGTCTACAGCGCCTTCCACCGCGAAGCCGGAGCCTTGCTGGACACCGGCAATTTCGGCGCCGCGACCATGAACAACACCCAGATCATGAACGGCGAAAAGCGCTATACCTACGATCTGTCGCAGCGCTTTGCGAGCGAAGTCATGACAACCGTCAACTTTGCCTTCAACAGCGCGGTTCTGGACAGTGGGGCACAGGACACGCTTCGGGAACAGGCCCACTGGATTCGCCAGTTCCCCGAAGTGCGGTTCCGCGTCTATGGCCATACCGACGCCGTTGGCAGCGAAGCCTACAACAAGCGTCTTGGCCTGCAGCGGGCACACGCGGTTGTCAACTTCCTGGCATCACAGGGTATCAGCAAGGATCGGCTAGAGGCGGTTGTCTCATTCGGAGAAACCCAGCCTCTCATCGTGACCGAGGGACGCGAGCGCCGCAACCGGCGCACCGTAACAGAGGTTTCGGGCTTTGTCGGCTCGCATCCCACTGTTATGGAAGGAAGATATGCCGAAATCATCTATCGCGAGTATATCAACAGCGCCGTCCCCAGAAGCGGCCTTGTCGGCATCCAAGGCACCGACTTCCAGGCGTCTCAATAAGGACAAGGCCCCGAAAGGGGCCCTGTCATCAGCCTGAAATACCGTACAATTTCGGTAATTCGGCCCCAATGTTGCCAAGTTTCCCAACCACTTTCGAACCGTAGCAGTCCCTCCCGAGCGAGTCGGGACTGGCGTTCTCGATGCGTGCAAAACGCCGCTCGCGGGCGCCGCGAAGTAGAGGAAACGAGGCAAATGACGAGTATCCTTCCAAGCACCCCGCAACCGGCGCCGCTTGTCGCGTGCACGATCAGTCGGGATGTTCAGGAATTCGATCTTCTGATCGAAGACATGGAGGCCATTCTTGGTGAAGCCTGGGGCGATCTCGGCTTCGACGAGGCCATGCATTTCTTCTCGCAGGAAGAAGGCGAAGGCCTTGAATTCGTCGCGTTGGCCATCGACGAAGACGACGAGGCCAATGTCGACCACTTGTCGTCGATCATCGCTGCGGCCAAGGCCCGCGGCATCAAGGTGGTTCTCATCGCGCATGACGTGACGCCTTCGGCGCTGCATCATCTGCTGCGTCAGGGCGCCGACGAGTTTGTCCCCTACCCTCTTCCCGAGGGTGAACTGGCCGCGGCCATCGACAGAATGCGCGCCCCCGAACCGCAACAGCGTAGCGGGCGCAGCACATCAGGCGTCAAGTTGAGCGATGATGGCGATGGCGTCATCATCGCGGTACAGGGCATGGCCGGCGGATGCGGTGCCAGCACTTTCGCAACGAACCTTGCCTGGGAACTGGCGACAGTGACCAAGGAAAAGCCGCCGCGCGTCTGCATCATCGACCTCGGTCTGCAGTTTGGCGCGGTGTCGACCTATCTGGACGTGCAACGCCGCGAAGCCGTGCTTGAGCTCCTGTCCGATATCGAAGCGATGGACGAAGACAGCTTTGGCCAGGCACTTGTGACCTTCGAGGAAAAGCTGCATGTCTTCACGTCGCCTGCGGACCTTCCGCCGCTCGACATCATCGGCCAGACCGAAGTGCAGGCGCTGCTGGATACGGCATCGCGGCATTTCGATTTTGTCGTGGTCGATATGCCACCCAGCCTTGTTCAGTGGTCCGAAACGGTGCTTTGCGCCGCACAGGTCTATTTCGGCGTGATCGAGCTCGACATGCGTTCGGCCCAGAACACGTACCGGCTCAAACGCGCGCTCCAGTCCGAGGATCTGCCGTTCGACAAGGTCCGCTTTGTCCTGAACCGCGCCCCCAAGTTCACCGATCTGCAAGGCAAGAGCCGCCTCAAGCGGATGCAGGAAAGCCTTGATATCTCGGTTGATATTCACCTGCCCGACGGCGGCAGGGCGGTGGCGGAGGCAGGCGATCACGGCCAGCCCTTGGCCTTGCAACAGCCCAAGAATGCGCTGCGCAAGGAAATCTCGAAACTGGCTCAGTCCCTCTACGAAGTCGGCCGCACCGACGCTGAAGCTGCCTGAGGAGGACACGAATGTTTTCGCGTTATACTCATGCGCCTGAATTGACCTGATGTCGTTTCAGACGATTTTGTATTTTTCTAGGGATACGACGCGGAAGTTGTCGGTTACGGTATCGCGA
>NZ_JALEGT010000007.1 GCF_022763305.1 Marivita sp.
AAATCCTGTAGGCGTACAATATCTGTACATTTCCTCAAAAACCGTGCTATTTACAACTCGGAGCGATTCCGTGAGAGAGTCGAAATGAGAGCGGTGTAATGGGCGGCAGTATAGAACAGTTCCTTCAAGAGCTCGAGCGGGGCCTTGGCCGGACCATGGTCTCGGTCAACAAGGAGTTGACGATGCGTGAGCGCATCAAGCGCTCTTGGTCGATGCGTCAATGCGCTCGCTTCCTGAACATTAGCCATCAGCATCTAACGAAGTTCGCTAAGGACAATGAGGATTTTCCTGCCGGCAAACATGTAGGGCGCGAACGTGTTTTTACACTGACGGAGCTGATGCACATCCGGGCTTTGATGGCTGCATCAGCAAAGCGGCCTGAGCATTTTCTTGCTTGGCGCAAACCCGACGATCCTTTGCCCGTCATTTCATTCGCAAGTCAGAAAGGTGGGACGGCAAAGTCGCTTAGTGCTGCGCACTTCGCTCAGTACCTGAGTCTGCACTACGGCATGCGAGTCGGCGTCATGGACGCAGACCCCCAGAGCACGATCACGCTCTATTTTGTCGGCGGCGAAGAAATGCCAACTTTGCCAGATGACGAAACTCCGACGATGGTTGACTTCGCGGGGCTGTTTCAGACCGACGAGTCCATCCCTTACACTGACTATGATGCGGAGACGCTTGACGGGTTCTTCAAGAAAACCTCTTGGCCGGGCGTGCGGCTAGTACCTGCGCATGGCGAAACCTCCGAAGGTGAAATTCAGATCGCGAGGTTGTTGCGAGCGGGCACCCCGGAAAAGCGGTTCTACAGGTTCCTAAGAGACTCCATAAATCGTTGGAAAGAGGGGCATCCACCGGTCACCCGTCCGAATGAACTGGTGAGCAACGGTAGGGTCGACCAAGCGAAGCTTGAAAGTGCCCTCAACGAGACCTTGGACTGCATCATTATCGACTATCAGCCTGCGCTGACACTGTTCCAGCTGAACAATGTGATGGCGTCTACTTCGTTGATTATCCCGCAGACGATGAAGGGGTTCGACATTGCGACCTTGTCCACCTTTGTGACTGGTCTCCTCACCATGCTGCGCCACATTTTCGCGACGGATCGGATCGATATGGGCGGTGCGGCACATATGCTGTTGCCCACGATCGTGCAGAGAACAAATGAGCAAGATCTCACACAGGTCGGCAACCTGCTCGAAAACTGCCCAGATGAGGTGCTGCCCGTATTCTATCTTCGCTCCGATGCTATTTCGAACGCGTCGGACGTTTATCAGTCCGTCTACGAGTATGACCCAGATACGCCAGGCAAGCGAAAAGGCATCAACAGGTTCATCGAGAATGCTGACGCAGTGAATGACGCCATCGTCTCACGCCTCTGGCCTGGTCTTGAGCGTGGCTATGCCGAGGATTGGATGCAGAACTTCTACAATTTCGAGGAGGAAGCCGAATGAAGCGAACATTGAGCAGCTCGGTCCTCAAGAAAAAGTCCGCGCGCCCAGATGAGAATGTGTCTGCGGCTCCTGGATCTGGTGCAAGCGAACAGGTCCACGAAGACGAAGCGAAACTGGTTGGTGGGGTTAAGCCAAGACTGGGCGGCTCTGGCAGTGCTTGGAAGGCCGGAGCGCTTTCAGACGCCAGCCAGATGCTTCACGTTGAGCGCGCACAGGTCGTGGAGCGCATTCTCGCGGGTCGACATGAGTTGCAGATTGATCCGTCTCAGATCGTGGACGTGATTGGATCGGACCGGCGTGAAGATTGGCGCGACCAAGAGGCATTCGAGAAGCTCAAAGAGAGTATCGAGAAGAATGGTCAAGATACGCCCATTCATGTTCGGCCAGCGGATCCTGATTGGCGACCGGATGAACGTGAGCCCGAGAACGTAGAAGGCGTGACATTCCAGTTGATTGTGGGTCGGCGACGCCATGCGATCCTTGAAGCTTTGGGATTGCCTGTCCGCGCCATTCTGGTTCCACAATCCCATCGGGGTTCCCGTGAAGAGCAGTTCGAGATGCTATTCATGCGCTTCCGGGAAAATGAGGAACGTGAAAACCTGAGCGCATTCGAGCGTCTGGTTTCGATAGGCGAAATGTTCGAGCGGCTACAAGATGCCAAACCGGACGAGAAGATAACTGCAACCGAGTTCGCCAAGCGTGTGGGTGTCCATAACAGCGCGGTATCACGTGGTCGCGCTGTCTATGCGGCTAGAGGTGAGATTTTGCACACGTGCAAAGATGTCTACGATCTCAGCCACCGTGACCTCGAAAAGGTTCTTGGCGACCTGACTAAAAAGCCGTCCAAGCCTGCAAAAAAGAAATCGCAGAGCCCAAAGAAACTCACGGTACAGCGAAAGATCGGTTCGCGGAAATTGAGTGTTACAGGGCAGGGCGGGAAGCTCTCGGTCGCTGCCACGGGGCTAACATTGGACGAGGACATTCTCAGAGGTTTGAGTGATGTCATCGCTGAGTACTTGGAGAAACACGGATCGAAGTAAGAGGCAGGAGCCGCGGAGACGGTCGTCTTCGATCCAAACGGGGTAAGAAACAGGAGCGGATATGCTTTGAGATAACGGCAAAAGAAAAGCCCCCAAGCTGAGGGCCTGAGAGCTTATCAAGATTAGTTTGGTCGCTATCAAGATAGTTCTCCGGCGAATCACTGTCAACAGCAACGCTCCTGAGCGAACGGGATTCTTTTGCCCTCCATCAAGCAGAGGAGGCGAGAACTATCCATGAAACATACAGGTTGGCGCAAGCCGACACCGGGTCTTGGCATTGCAGAGCAGCTTGCCCAAGCCGGTGAACAGGT
>NZ_JALEGT010000008.1 GCF_022763305.1 Marivita sp.
GCCTCTGAACTTACAGGACGGGCCACGGGCGGCTCTGGTTGGTGGTGTCCTACTGAACCGCAACCTTGGCTTCATCGACACGATCAATGCGCTAGTCTACCGCGCCGAAAGCCTGCCCGAGGGCAGCCAAGGCACCGCGACGCTGTTTCTCGATGACGTCCGCATTTCCACCAATGTCCGTCTGTTCGAAAATGTTCGTGCTCTCGGAACCCGCGTCTCGGCTGAGGTTCGTGCGCAGGTTCTGGGCCAAGGGGAAATCTGGCTGGATCGCGCCTTCGTCGTCAATGATTGGTATATCTCCGCCTACGAACCCATTTTCGACAGCTTTGGTACACCTGTTGGAATGCTTTATGTCGGGTTCCTCGAAACGCCCTTCAGCGCCGCAAAGCGGAATTCCGTCATCACATTGAGCCTTGCCTTCCTGTTCATCGCACTGGCCTCGGTGCCGGTCTTCCTGCGGTGGGCGGGACATATCTTTCGCCCGCTGGAAGGCATGACCCGGACCATCGACCGTGTTGAAAGCGGCGATCTGAGTGCGCGCAACGCGCCAAGCGATGTGGATGGCGAGATCGTTCAAGTGGCGCGGCATTTCGACAGTTTGCTCGACAGGATCGAGCAGCGCGACCGCGAATTGCGTACTTGGGGTGAGACCCTTGAGCAAAGGGTGGAGGAGCGCACACGGGAACTGCACGCAGCCAAGCAGAGGCTGGAACAGACGACCGAGCGTCTGATCATCTCCGAGAAACTTGCTGCCGTTGGGGAGATTACAGCTTCGGTCGCGCATGAAATCAATAATCCGGTGGCGGTGATACAGGGTAATCTGGACCTTGCACGCAGCAACCTGGGCGACGCAGCCCAGCGTGCCGAAGAGGAATTCCGCCTCATCGACGATCAGGTCTATCGCATTGGCGTCATCGTTTCGAAGTTGCTCCATTTCGCCCGGCCCGAGGACTTTTCCGGCGCCGACAGGAAGGTCGACCCGTCTCAGGTGGTCCGCGATTGTCTTGTTCTGACGCGCCACCAGATTGAGGCGGCGGGCATCGCAACCACGGTCGAGACAAGCAGCAGTGCAAAGGTCCAAATGTCGCGGACAGAGCTACAGCAAGTCATCGTCAACCTGATCTTGAATGCTGTCCACGCCATGCCCGCAGGCGGGAGTCTGCGCGTCGTCACGAAAGAGGATTCAGGACAGATCATTCTTGCTGTCGAGGATACCGGCAAAGGAATCGATCCGGAAATTCTGGGGCGGATATTCGATCCGTTCTTTACCACCAAGCAGGCGCAGGGAACCGGGCTTGGCCTGTCAATAAGCCGTCAGATTGTGAGTCGTGCAGGTGGACAGATCACAGCGTGTTCGACACTCGGCGCGGGCAGTCGGTTCGAAGTGCGGCTGCCCGTGGAAGAAAATCGGGGTTAGGCGAATTTGGACAAAATGTCCCAGACAGTCGCATCTGTACAGTCGCGCGTGGGACAATTTGTTGCGAATTTCAGCGTGTCTTCCCATCCCGATAGACAGAATGTCTTGCAAGTATATGATTTAATTAGTAAAAAATTATTGACGTTTCAAGGTAATCTCTGCCTTTTCTGGTTCTGCATGCCATTGCATGCCCCCACATGCGTCCGGAGGAGGGCGCCTCGCGGGGACATCAAAGGGAGGGAAATCATGAGCACCGCCTCACAAGGCGCATTGGGCTTTTTGCACAAGAGCCATATCGTCGCCGAACCAGGATTCAACCGCTGGCGCGTGCCGCCGGCATCCATCGCCATTCACCTCTGCATCGGCTCGGTCTATGCGTGGTCGGTTTTCAACCCGCCGCTGACCCGCGAACTGGGCGTCGTTGCCTCCAGCGCCGATGACTGGAGCCTCAGATCGGTGGTGTGGATTTTTTCCGTGGCCATCGTGTTCCTCGGCCTCGCCGCAGCTTTTGCAGGCAAGTGGCTTGAGGAGGTTGGCCCTCGTATGGTCGGAGTCGTCGCGGCGATCCTTTGGGGCGGTGGCTTCATTATCGGCTCGTTGGGGATTTCCAGCCATCAGTTGTGGCTGGTTTACCTCGGTTACGGCGTCCTCGGAGGTTGCGGGCTCGGACTGGGCTATGTCTCGCCCGTGTCGACCTTGATCCGTTGGTTCCCGGACCGGCGCGGCATGGCGACGGGTATGGCCATCATGGGCTTTGGCGGCGGCGCGATGATCGCGGCCCCGGTCAAGGGGTGGCTCTTGAGCCTGTATGCCAAGGCGCCTGAGTTCCTGGGCGCGCAAGATACCGTTGCTACTGTCGTCGAAGGTGGTCGCGTCTTCGCCGAAACGGCTGCTGGCCGGGTAGAAGTGGTGATCGCCTCGGCTACGCAGGCTGCGGATTTTGGTGGTCAAGCGGGCGTCTACGTGGTTGGTACTGGTGCAACGGGCGCTGCACAGACCTTCATGACACTGGGCATTGTCTATTTCGTCGTGATGATCCTTGCCGCGTTCCAATATCGCGTTCCCGCGAAGGACTGGAAACCAGCAGGTTGGACACCGAAGCCAGTCGCCTCGGGCATGGTCAGCCAGAACAACGTACATATCGACCAAGCCCTGAAGACGCCGCAATTCTGGCAGCTGTGGGTTATGCTGTGCTTTAACGTAACAGCGGGCATCGGCGTGATCGGCGTTGCCAAAACCATGATGTCTGAAATCTTCGGCACGGTGATGCCACTGGTGGTTACAGCGGCCTTCGCCTCGACCTACGTACTGATGATTTCCGTGTTCAACATGGTTGGGCGGTTCTTCTGGGCGTCGACTTCGGACTACATTGGGCGCAAAGCGACCTACATGTGCTTTTTCGTGCTCGGCACAGCGCTGTATCTGTCGATCCCCTATTTCGCTTCGGCTGTGGCGACCAACCCGGCCATGATCTACCTGATCGGCTTCTACGCCGCGACGATGATCATCTTCTCGATGTATGGCGGCGGGTTTGCGACGATCCCGGCCTATCTGGCGGATATGTTCGGCACAATGCACGTGGGCGGCATCCACGGACGTCTGCTGACCGCATGGTCCACCGCAGGGGTGCTGGGGCCATTGGCCATCACGTCGCTGCGCCAGATGTCGGTGACGAGTGCCATTGAGGATCTTGCCGCCAAGGTGGATCCGGCAGCCTTTGCCGCGAAATTCGGCGCGCCGCTTGCGCAGTTGGATCAACTGGTCGCGGCCAAAACCGTGACGATCGCGAGACTGATGGAGATCGCACCGGAAGGTACGATCGACCCAACACCATCGCTCTACAATACGACCATGTATTGCATGGCGGCGCTGCTGGTCGTGGCGTTCTTCGCCAACCTGCTGATGAAGCCGGTCAAGGAACACCACCACCACGACGAACCGGAGCTTCAGGCTGTTCCGGGCGAATGACGCATTCAAAGGGGCACCTGTCGCGGGTGCCCCTTTACGCCATGTTTTGAATATCTGATTGAATTCGAACGTTCTGATCGGGATTCTCTATCGTGCTCGACAAGTTGGAAATGTTCATAGCCCTTGCGAAGGAATGCCATTTTGGCCGCGCCGCCGAGCGATTGAACATTGCGCAACCGACACTGTCGGCCGGCATCAAGCAACTGGAAGCGCAGTTGGGCGTGCAATTGGTTCATCGAGGCTCTCGCTTCGGTGGACTGACGCCCGAGGGACAGACGGCGCTTACCTGGGCCAAGCGAATTGTCGATGACGCACGGCAGTTGCGCGATGAGATGCGCATCAGCCGGCAAGGATTGACCGGCGAGGTGCGGCTGGCAGTGATCCCCACTGCGCAGACCTGGGCCGGGCGGCTTTGTACGGCCTTTTCCGAACGTCACCCCAATGTAAGGTTTACCATTCTGTCGCGCAACTCGCGCGAGATCCTGCAGATGCTCGACGATTTTGAGGCCGATGCCGGAATATCATATCTGGAAAACGAGCCGCTTGGTCGGGTCGACACTGCAGAGCTGTATGACGAAAGCTATATTCTCGTATGTGCCCAAAGTTCGCGGCACGCGAAAAGGGCGCAAATGGCATGGTCCGATCTGGACGGGGAAACCTTGGCACTGCTCACGCCCGACATGCAGAATCGGCGGATCATCAACCAATTGTTTGCCGAAAGCGGCGTGACCCCCATGACCTGCATTGAGTCGAACTCGATCATTGCACTGGTGGCGAGTGTGGCGTCGGGCCATTGCATGACAGTCTTGCCAAGGGACGTGGCCAGCTTTTTGTCAGATGGCAAGGGCCTCGCGCTTGTGCCGCTCGAAGGGGCGAAACGACCTCAGAAAGTAGGCCTGATCCTGCCACATTGCGATCCACGCACGCCAGTTCTATCGGCCCTGCTGGCCGAAGCGCAGCGCCTTCCCGCCGCGGGTTGATCCAAAACCCCTATCGACTCACGGAACGCCGTTATTGATCGGCAACAGGCTTCGTGTGCCAAGGTATGCCAAATTGGAGGACGACAGCCATGGCCCAACCCGCCACCGCCATCGACGTCGACGAGATCGCCCGGATCATCGACGCCCACACCTACCTCGAAGGACCGCTCTTGCCGATGCTGCACGCCTTGCAGGAGGCGTTCGGATACATCCCGGAGCAGGCGCATGCCCCGATCTGCTATGCGCTGAACATCACCCGCGCCGAGCTGCATGGCGTGATTACTTTCTACCATGACTTCCGCGAAAAGCCCGCCGGACGCCACGTGCTGAAGATCTGCCGCGCAGAGGCGTGCCAGTCGGTTGGCGCTGCGGCCATGGCAGATGCGCTGCTGGCAAAGCTGGGCCTCGATTGGCACGGCACCACCGCCAATGGCGCGGTAACGATCGAGCCGGTCTATTGCCTTGGTCTGTGCGCCTGTGCCCCCGCAGCGATGGTCGATGACCGGGTCGTAGGCCGCGTCGATGCGGCAAAACTGGACAAGCTGTTGGCGGAGGCGGGCGCATGAAGATTTACGTTCCCATGGACAGCGCCGCCAAGGCGCTGGGGGCCGAGGATGTGGTTGCCGCCCTGCGCGCCGCCGCCCCGGAGGCGCAGATCGTGCGCACCGGTTCGCGCGGCATGATCTGGCTCGAACCGCTGGTCGAGGTCGAAATCGACGGCGTGCGCCACGGCTTCGGCTCGACCGAACCATCTGACGTGGCGGGCATCCTTGATGGGACCAGCGCCAAGGCGCTTGGCCCGGTGGAGGAACTGGACTGGATGAAGCGCCAGACCCGCCTGACCTTTGCCCGTGTCGGCGTGGTCGACCCGCTGTCATTGGCCGACTATCAGGCGCATGGCGGCCTTGCAGGGCTGCGCCGCGCGCTGGCCATGACCGGCCAGGAGATTGTCGACGAAGTCAAGGCCTCCGGCCTGCGTGGACGCGGCGGCGCGGGTTTCCCGACGGGCATCAAGTGGCAGACGGTCCACGACGCCGAGGCGCCGCAGAAGTACATCGTCTGCAACGCCGACGAGGGCGACAGCGCGACCTTTGCCGACCGCATGGTGATGGAGGGTGATCCGTTCACGCTGATCGAGGGCATGACGATCGCCGGGATCGGCGTCGGCGCCACCAAAGGTTACGTCTACCTTCGCTCGGAGTACTCCGACGCAATCGCGGTGATGACTCGCGCGGTCGAAATCGCCCGCGCCGAGGGGCTGCTGGGGGCTGACGTGCTCGGCTCGGGCCGTGCCTTCGACATGGAAATCCGCAAGGGTGCGGGTGCCTATGTCTGCGGCGAGGAGACATCTTTGCTGAACTCGCTCGAAGGCAAGCGCGGCGTCGTGCGGGCCAAGCCACCGCTGCCGGCGCTCGAGGGCTTTCTTGGCCGACCAACCGTGGTGAACAACGTCATCAGTCTCGCCACCGTGCCGGTGATCTTCGAAAAGGGCGCGCAGGCCTATGCAGATTTCGGCCTTGGCCGGTCGCGCGGCACCGTAACGCTTCAGATTGCGGGCAATGTGGCACGCGGCGGGCTGTTCGAGACGGCCTTTGGAATCAGCCTTGGGGATGTGGTGAACGACCTTGGCGGCGGCACCCTGTCGGGCCGTCCGGTCAAGGCGGTGCAGGTCGGTGGGCCACTCGGGGCCTACATGCCCGTGTCGAAATTCGACACGCCGCTGGGTTACGAGGAATTCGACGCGGCGGGCGGCCTGATCGGCCATGCGGGCCTGACCGTCTTCGACGACACCACCGACATGCTGGGGATGGCGCGCTTTGCCATGGAATTCTGCGCTGTCGAAAGCTGTGGCAAATGTACCCCCTGCCGGATTGGTGCGGTGCGCGGTGTCGAAACCATCGACCGCATCGCGCAAGGCGATGCCGACGCGCTGCCGCTTCTGGCGGACCTGTGCGACACGATGAAGGACGGTTCGCTCTGCGCGCTGGGGGGCTTTACCCCGTTCCCGGTCATGTCCGCCGTCACCCATTTCCCCGACGATTTCGCACGCCTGAAGGAGGCCGCCGAATGAAGGATTTCATCATTCCAGACGACCGCGACATGGGCACGCCCGCAAGAACGGGCAAGCCGGTCACCCTGACCATCGACGGGTTCGAGGTCACCGTGCCCGAAGGCACCTCGGTGCTGCGTGCAGCGGCCGAAATCGGCATCCAAATCCCCAAGCTTTGCGCGTCGGACAACCTCGAGGCGTTCGGCTCCTGCCGCCTCTGCGCCGTGGAAATCGAGGGCCGTCGGGGCACGCCTGCCTCCTGCACGACGCCGGTCGCGCCGGGCATGGTGGTCGACACCAACTCGACCAAGGTGCGCAAGATCCGCAAGGGCGTGATGGAGCTGTATATCTCGGACCATCCGCTGGACTGCCTGACCTGTTCGGCCAACGGCGATTGCGAATTGCAGGACATGGCGGGGGCGGTGGGCCTGCGCGACGTACGCTACAAGGCACCCGAGAATGGCGGCATGGCCAACCACTTTGCCGCCCGTAATACCAGCGGCGAGGCCAACCCCGAATGGCTGCCCAAGGACGATAGCAACCCTTATTTCAGCTACGACCCGTCCAAGTGCATCGTCTGCAACCGCTGCGTCCGCGCCTGCGAAGAGGTGCAGGGAACCTTCGCGCTGACCATCTCCGGGCGCGGCTTCGAAAGTCGTGTGTCTGCGGGGGGCGCGGGGGATGATTTCCTGTCCTCGGACTGTGTGTCCTGCGGGGCCTGCGTACAGGCCTGCCCGACTGCGACCTTGCAAGAGAAGTCCATTATCGAGATGGGCACGCCGGATCGGTCCGTCGTGACCACTTGCGCCTATTGCGGCGTGGGCTGCTCGTTCAAGGCGGAAATGCAAGGCGATGATCTGGTCCGCATGGTGCCCTACAAGCATGGCAAAGCCAACCGCGGGCACAGCTGCGTCAAGGGGCGCTTTGCCTATGGTTATGCGAACCACAAGGATCGCATCCTGCACCCGATGATCCGCGACACCATCGACGAGCCGTGGCGCGAAGTCAGCTGGGATGAAGCGCTGAGCTTTGCCGCGAACCGCCTGCGCGGGTTGCAGGAGACCTATGGCAAGAAGTCCATCGGCGTCATCACCTCCAGCCGCTGCACGAACGAGGAAACATTCCTTGTGCAGAAACTGACCCGCGCGGTTTTTGGCAACAACAACACCGATACCTGCGCCCGCGTCTGCCACTCGCCCACAGGCTACGGGCTGGGTCAGACCTTTGGCACCAGCGCAGGCACGCAGGATTTCGACAGCGTCGAACACACCGACGTGGTCATCGTCATTGGCGCCAACCCAACCGACGGCCACCCGGTCTTTGCCAGCCGCCTGAAAAAGCGCCTGCGCGCCGGGGCCAAGCTGATCGTGATCGACCCGCGCCGCATCGACCTTGTGAAATCGGCGCATATTGAGGCGGCACATCATCTGGCCCTGACGCCGGGCACAAACGTGGCCGTCGTCACTGCGCTGGCGCATGTGATCGTGACAGAAGGCCTGATGGACGAGACCTTCATCCGCGAACGCTGTGACTGGGACGAGTTCCAAATCTATGCCGAATTCGTTTCAGACGCGCGTCATAGCCCCGAGTCGACACAGCTTTTGACCGGTGTCCCCGCCGAAGAACTGCGCGCTGCGGCCCGCACCTTTGCCCGTGGCGGCAATGGCGCGATCTATTACGGGCTGGGCGTGACCGAGCACAGCCAAGGCTCGACCACCGTAATGGGCATCGCCAACCTCGCCATGCTGACCGGTAATATCGGTCGCCCCGGCGTCGGCGTGAACCCGCTGCGTGGCCAGAACAACGTGCAGGGCTCCTGTGACATGGGGTCTTTCCCGCATGAACTGCCGGGCTATCGCCATGTCAAACTGCCCGAGGTCCGAGAGATTTTTGAAACCACATGGGGAGTCGAGATCGACCCGGAACCCGGCCTGCGCATCCCCAACATGCTGGACGCGGCGGTCGAGGGCACGTTCAAGGGGCTCTACTGTCAGGGTGAGGACATCCTGCAGTCGGACCCGGACACCAAGCATGTCGCAGCGGGCCTTGCGGCTATGGAATGCGTCATCGTGCATGACCTCTTCCTGAACGAGACGGCGAACTATGCACATGTCTTCCTGCCCGGGTCGACCTTCCTCGAAAAGGACGGGACATTCACCAATGCCGAACGCCGCATCAACCGCGTGCGTAGGGTCATGGCTCCGAAGAACGGCTATGCTGACTGGGAGGTGACGCAACTGCTGGCGAACGCCATGGGGGCAGGTTGGACCTATTCCCATCCCAGCCAGATCATGGCGGAGATCGCCGCGACGACGCCGTCTTTTGCCGGGGTGGATTATGCCCTACTCGAAGAAAAGGGCTCGATCCAGTGGCCCTGCAACGAGGCGCATCCCGACGGCACACCGTTGATGCATGTCGACGGCTTCGTGCGCGGCAAGGGGCGGTTCATCGTCACCGAATATGTGGCGACAGACGAAAAGACCGGCCCGCGCTTCCCGCTGCTGCTGACCACCGGGCGCATCCTGTCGCAATACAACGTGGGCGCTCAGACCCGGCGCACGGACAACGTGGTATGGCATGACGGTGACGTGCTCGAAATCCACCCGCACGATGCCGAAAACCGGGGACTGAACGATGGCGACTGGGTGCGGCTGGCCTCGCGGTCGGGCGAGACGACGCTGAAGGCCAAGGTGACCGACCGCGTCAGCCCCGGCGTGGTCTACACCACCTTCCACCATCCCGACACGCAGGCCAACGTCATCACCACCGACTATTCCGATTGGGCCACGAACTGCCCGGAATACAAGGTGACGGCGGTGCAAGTTGCGCCCTCGAACGGACCGACGGACTGGCAGGAAGACTACGCAGCGCAGGCAAGCCGCGCGCGCCGCATCCTGCCTGCGGCGGAATGACCATGCGGGCGCATGTCAGCACACCGGGGCGCGCGCATCGCACCGAAGGCACGCGCGACATTCATCGCGCGCTACCCGAGGAAGTGCCGGTCGCGATGGTGTTCAATGGCACAACGCAGGCGGTGATGATGGCGACCCCTGCCGATCTGGCAGATTTTGCACTTGGCTTTGCCCTGACCGAGGGCATCGTCACCGATCCCGCACAGGTCGAGGAATTCGAGATCGTCGATCATGCGAACGGCATCGAGGCGCGCTTCTGGCTGACCGAGAGTCGGGCGCAGGCCCTTGCTGAGCGCCGCCGGACCATGGCCGGACCGGTCGGCTGTGGGTTGTGCGGCATCGACAGTCTGGACCAGGCCCTGCGTGCCGTGCCGCCTGTCGTGTCTGATCTGCGCCTCAGCGCGGAGGATGTTGCCCGCGCAACCGACGCGCTGCGCGACCACCAACGCCTACACGACCTGACACGTGCCACCCATGCCGCCGGTTTTTTGCTGCCCGGCTCTGGCGTGGTGCTGGCCCGCGAGGATGTCGGCCGCCACAACGCGTTGGACAAACTGATCGGGGCGCTTGTGCGTCAGAATATCGATCCAACCCAAGGCGCAGCGGTCATGACCTCGCGCCTGTCGGTGGAACTGGTGCAGAAATGCGCCCTTGCCGGTATTTCTGCCCTGATTGCCGTCTCTGCCCCGACCGGTGCCGCCGTGCGTCTGGCCGATGAGGCGGGGGTCACACTTGCCGCATTCGCCCGGGGCGGCGGCTTTGACCTCTATTCCCATTCTCAACGTATCAATAACGAGGCCGCAGATGTCGCCTGACAAAATGATCCGCATGGCGAACCAGATCGCTACATTTTTCAAAACCCAACCGGGCGAAGACGCCCCTGCAAGGGTCGCGGCGCACATCACCGACTTTTGGGAACCGCGCATGCGTGCCCAACTGCGCGACCATGCAGCCGCTGGCGGCGCTGGTCTTGATGAGATTGTCCTGAAAGCTGTTCCACTGGTGTGAATGTCCGCTTGAGCGAGCACGTCGGTGTTCGCTCGCGCCCGCAGCGAATGACGGCTTCCCGGCCAACCTGCCGGGAGATTGTCCGTCTGATCTTGCACTTGGCTATTTCAAGAAAAACCGATGAGTCGTTGGAAGGCATGGTACCAGCCACTTGGTTATGTAAACCCGAGCCAGTTTTTCTGGTCGATATCAAGCAAGATGTTCTAGAGTCGTGACATCATTGAATGAGCGGTAACTGTTCGATCAACCACGATACAACGGAGTCACCCCCTGCATTGCGAAACAACCAAATCGCGCAACGCCTCCATAACGACTTGATATAAAACAATTTATCTTGCCGAGCATACGTTTTGGACAACGTTTTGCGCAGACTATTGCTTTCTTTTGCGCAGACATTCCCTTTTTTTGGCAACAAACTGCCAAAGTTCTGGTGATCCCGGCAGGACGCTAAGAACCGGCAGATTTTCCAACAAAATCAATGGATGGGCTGGGACACAAAGTGTGTTTTCGGTCCTAATCAGATCAATGGCTTAGCCATTCAATTGGGACACGGTTTCCAGATTATTCTGCTCAGCCGTCCGCGTCAACCACCATAATCGAAAACAAAAAAACCCGGCTCTTTCGAGCCGGGTTTAGGAGCTTCGCCGGTGTTCAGCCTCGGCGGAATTCAAAACCTCAAAACGCCACGCAAAACCACTCGC
>NZ_JALEGT010000101.1 GCF_022763305.1 Marivita sp.
GCCATTTGGGACTGGTCACGATGGCGACGCGAACATCAAATCAACGCCGCCATCGCGCATCATAAATCTCGACTCAAAGTGCAACTGTAGTACTAAGCCATGAGATGCGGACACCGCTTCATGCAATTCACGGCTACACGGATCTCATGCGTATGGATTTGAGCGCACTTGACCCCGCGCTTTTGCAGCAGGCCCGCAGTTACCCAGGACAAATTCTGCGGTCGTGCAGGTCTCTTCTGCGTATACTCGACACCATGTTTACCTTCGTGACTTGGGCTGACCGGGAATATCGACCTGAGTTAGAGCAAGCCACGGCGTCCGATCTCGTTGATCAAGTCCTTTCAGAATTCAATGAAGACGTGACCGAGAAGAAGCTGCAGATCGCAACCTCTCTTCCACACACATTGGCTTTTTCGACAGACCCAAAGATGCTGGTCCTGGCACTCCGTCAACTGATCGACAATGCGATCAAGTTCACGCCTGAAGGTGGGCAAATCATGATTTCGGGAGGTCTGCGCGGCGACACCATTGTTGAAATCGTCGTCACCGACAGCGGTCAAGGCTTCGCGAAAGAAACTGCCGAGCAAGCTTTCAATCCATTCGAACGTCTCAGCTACGAGGCTAGCTCAACACCCGGCGTTGGCATGGGCTTATCCTTGGCGCGGGCGGCCATGCAGCGGATCAATGGTCGCGTTCTGATCGATCAAAGTGAGAGTGGCGCAAAAGTTCGGCTGGAACTGCCAGCGAGCGCCTGGCCGCCATCCATCCAGTGAATAGGCTGATGTCGCGCGTGATGGTCTGGGGCCGGATGATGCGCTCGGCAATATTGGAGAAGAGCTCGATCAGACTGTCGGTGAGGAAGCGATCAAAAATTTTGCGCCGGGCGATCGCGTAGCGGACGACCTCTGCCTAATTCGATTTTCCCGAGACGCACTCCACGGTGCGCCGCAAAAGTGTGAACGGATTTGTAACGATGGAGCAGATGCTGCCAGTCGTGTCGAGCCGCACGCTTCAGGGCTTCTGGTGCGCCTCTTTTGAGGAATCACGAGTCTTTCTGAACATTGCAGGCCACCCCGACGTCGTGAATTTCAAGGAACAATTCACGATTGTGCCTTTTGAAAACCTTGATGGAAGCCAGACCTTTACGCGCCTCGATGCTCATTTACTGTTTCGCGATGGGCGCGAAGTCTTGGTTTCAGTGAAGTACGACGCCAATCCGCCGCGCACTGGCCCGACGCTATCCGCACATCCTTGTCGATGAGGCCCAAGACATCTGCAATCTGCACCAAAGTATCCTAATGTCGTTACAGGATGCTGGGACGCAGGTCTCATTGATCGGAGATGTCAATCAAGGCATCTATGAGTTCTCTGGCGCGACCGGTGCGTTTATCCAACAGCATGCCGATCGCGATGAAGTCGATGAACGCAGGCTCGAGACTAACTTTTGATCGGTCCCGAGTATCGTCGCGATCGCAAACGAACTCTCAGGGCGCACAGACACGGCCTCGCGCACGGCGCCCGCTACTTTGTCCGGCGCATATTATTTCGCTTACAAGAAAGAGGAGAAAGACAATGCAATCAAATCCTTTGCAGCACTGCTAGGTCAGGCGGGTATAGGTGTCGACGATGCGGCCGTGCTCTGCCGGTCTGCGGAATGGGCTGCCGATTGGGCCGGCGGTGAGAAGGAGCAAGGACAGGGCGTCTTGCGACACTTCGTGAACGCTGCAATCCAGCGAGACAAGTTTAGTCGCTTCGATGACGCCTTCGAGCACTGCTGCGCTGGCGTCGTCGGCCTGCTGGATGACAGCCATGGGGCTTTGCTCTCTGAGCTTACCCGCCACAGCGGAGTTGAGCGGAATTTTCAGGCGCTGCGGCGGGTGTTGTGGTCGTTCGTGAAAGATCCAGCCAAGGGGGTACCTCATGCGTCTCTTGTCGCGGATACTGATTGGCAACCTGCCTTGCTGGCGCGGGCCGAAACCATGCTCGCCATTCTCTCGGCAGAACATGGTTTCAAGGCTGCTGCCACTTGGAAAGCCAAACTCGCGAAGCGGAAAATTTTCAACCAGCCGCTAATGCGGCCGGCGGAATTGGGGATTGAGGTGCTGCCAACGTTCCGCGTTTCCACCGTTCACAAGGTAAAAGGCGAAAGCATCAGGGGCGTTCTTTACGTGTGCAATCAGTCGCACCTCGACGAAATGCTCGGTGGCACAGAGACAGAAGTCGGCAAAATCGGATATGTCGCGCTCACCAGAGCGCGTGATCTGTTCGTCTTGGGTGTACCTGCCACCAATCTAAAAAAATATGCTCCCAGGCTCGACGAACTCGGATTTACAAAGGCTGGCGGGGCTTAGTTTAGGGGCAAACTTTGGGTGGAAAGCGGAGCGAGACTAGCTGGGTACTGCATTTCTAAACTGACCCTGCTGCGCAGGTTCTGAGTGACCGCTTCCGGGAGCGCTGTTTCGCAGAATCCGTCGATGTTGAAAGTCCGCTATGGGCCGGGACCGACCTCTCGCGCAGGGAAACCCGGGTTCTTGTTGTTGCGTTTTCGCAAGTCCGCTCCCAGCCCAAACTGCATCCCGAGATCAAAACACCAACGACCGAATGGTTTTGGCGCGTTAGCGCGCCGCCTCTTTGACCGCCGCCGCGACCCCCACCGATGTCATGCGCGTAACGAAGCCTTCGACCAATGCCCTCCATTTGATGTTGGTTCGAAGCTCAACCGGACACAAACCGGGCAAGTCGAGGACGTGATTGACCGCAGCCGCTGCGCCCTGGTCGTCGTGATCGGGCGCCAGTTCCGCCTCGCGTGGGTCACGCAAGGTATAGGTCGCACCATCGTCCGTGTGGCCAAAGGTGTAGCGGATCCATGCGGCCGTCGCGAAGGCAAAGGGCGCCAGCGATTGCCCACGGCGCAGTGCCACCAAAGCCGCCGCAAACACCCGCTGGGGCATTTTTTCACTACCGTCCATGGCGATCTGATAGGTCTCATGGCCCAGATGCGTGTTGCGGAACCGCTCGGCGAGGTCTTGGGCGTAGGTGTCGAAATCGACACCGTCCAAGGGATCGAGCGTGGCAGCCGCCGCCTTGAGATAGCGGTCTACCAGCGTGGACAACGCCGGGTCGGCCATGACGTCGCGCACGTATGTGTGGCCGCACAGAAACCCGGCATAGGCCAGCATCGAGTGGCTGCCGTTCAGCATCCGCAGCTTCATCGCCTCGTAGGGGGTAACGTCGGGCGCAAAGATCGCGCCGCCCGCTTCCCAGTTGGGGCGACCGGTGGGAAAGTGATCTTCGATCACCCACTGGCGAAAGGCTTCGCATTCGATGGCGGCGGCGTCGCGCTGACCGATCAGATCTTGCGCCAACGCCAGCGTATCGTCGGTGCGCGCGGGGGTGATGCGGTCCACCATCGAGGACGGAAAGGCCACGTCGGTCGCGATATGATCCACCAGATCGGGGGCCGCGTGGCGGGCGAAGTCGATCAGCAAGGACCGGGCGAGCGCGCCGTTTTCCGGGAGGTTGTCACAGGACAGAACCGTAAACGGCGGCGTGCCCTGCGCGCGGCGGTGTCCCAGTGCCCAGACCAGCAGCCCGGCCAGACCTTGCGGGTTGGCGGGATCGGCAAGGTCGGCCTTGATCGCGGGATGGTCCGGGTCGATGCCTCCCGTGGCACGGTTCAGGCCATAGCCTTTTTCCGTGACGGTGACCGATATGATGCGGGTTTCGGGGGCGACCAGCGCGTTCAGGACGGCGCCCCGGTCCGTGCTCAGGGACAGCGCGCTTTGAACGCTGCCGATCACCCGCGCCTGCGTGCCAGAAGCGCTGCGTTCGATAACCGTGAACAGCCCGCCTTGCGGGGTCAGCTCTTGCGCAGGCTCGGTCGAACGCAGGCTGACGCCGATGATGCGCCAGTCGCCCCCCGCCGCGGTCAAAGCGTCATCGGTGTAGACCGCCTGATGCGCCTTGTGAAAGGCGCCAAGGCCGATGTGAACGATGCCCGCGCCATGCGCGGCGGGCGTGTGGCCGGGCTTCTGGACGGTGCCAGGCAGCGCGTCGAGCGTCGTCAGCCGGTCCATCACAGCCCCACGTATTGGAGGCCGGCGATAACGCCGCGCAGCTCTGCCAGCCCCTTCAGGCGACCAATCGCCGGATAGCCCGGCTGCGCCTTGCGGCCTTGGTCGTCCAGAATGTCCTGACCGTGGTCGGGGCGGAAGGGAATCGACCAATCGGCGCGACCTGCAGCCTTGCGGCGTGCCTCTTCGCGCAGAGCGCTTGCAATCAAGGCGACCATATCCGCATCGCCGTTCAGGTGTTCGTCCTCGAAGAACGACCCACGAATGTCGCCGGTTTCGCGCTTGACGTTGCGCAGGTGCAAGAAATGCACGCGGCTGCCCCAGCGATCCATGATGCCAGGCAGATCATTGTCGGGCCGCGCGCCGAGCGAACCGGAACACAGGGTGATGCCGTTGGCGGTGCGGTCAACGGCGTTCATCACGGCAGCATAATGCGCTTCGGTCGACATGATGCGCGGCAGGCCCAACAGCGGCACGGGCGGATCATCTGGGTGGCAGCACAGCCGAAGCCCGAGGCCTTCGGCCACCGGGGTCACCTCGGACAGGAAATCGATCAAGTGGGCACGCAGGCGATCCTCGGAGATACTGTCGTATTCGGCGATGTGCTGGCGAACATCGTCCAGCGAAAAGCTCTCGGCGGCTCCGGGCAGGCCGAAGACGACGTTCTTCGCCAACTCGTCGCGGCGGGCGCCGGACATGTCATTGAAGCGTTCGCGCGCTGCGGCTCTCAGGTCGTCGTCAAAATCCGCCTCGGCACCGGGGCGTTTCAGGATGAACAGATCGAAGGCAGCGAAATCCGTAAGGTCGAACCGCATGCAGGTCGCGCCATTCGGCCGCCGCCACGCCAGGTCGGTGCGCGTCCAGTCGAGCACCGGCATGAAGTTGTAGCAGATCACCTTGATCCCGGCCTGAGCCAGATGGCGCAGGCTGATCTTATAGTTCTCGATATGCGCGCGCCAGTCGCCCTGCTGTTTCTTGATGTCCTCGGAAACGGGCAGGCTTTCGACCACGTCCCACGCGAGTCCAGAGGCCGCGCCGTCCTTCATCGTTGCAATCTCGCGCTGGCGCTGCGCGATTTCCTCGGGCGTCCAGACCGCACCGGTCGGCACGTGGTGCAGGGCCGACACGATACCTTCAACCCCCGCCTGCAATGTGTCGTCAATGGACACGAGATCCTTGGGGCCAAACCAACGCCACGTCTGTTTCATTCTGTCCTCCCGAGTCGTCTCCTACCGTCTACCACCCCCACGGATTGCTGACTAGTATGGAAGTATGGTATCCGGCGGCAGGGAGGACGGCGAATCATGACGGCATATGGCATCATTGCCAGCGATCTTGACCCGTCTTCGGCAATTGCGCCGCAGGTCTATGCCCGCCTGCGCGATGCCATAATCCGCAATCGCTTTGCCCCTGGGGATCGCATCTCCGAATCCGAAATCGCCCGCGCCTGTGAGGTCAGCCGCCAGCCCGTGCGCGAGGCATTCATCAAGCTGGCGGGCGAAGGCCTACTGGCCATCCTGCCCCAGCGCGGCACGATCATCACCAAGATCAGCTACACCGCGGTGCTCGATGCGAGATTCCTGCGAGAGGCGATCGAGGCGGATATCGTCGCGATCCTTGCGCAGGACTCCGACGAGCAGCTGGTCGTGGATCTGCGCCGCCAGCTGCAGGCGCAGGTCAATGTGGCGGACAGCAAGGGCTTTATCGAACTGGACGAACGGTTTCACCGCACGCTCGCCGACGCGGCAGGCAAGCGCGGTGCGTGGCGTTTGATCGAGGGGCTCAAGTCCCAGATGGATCGTGTCCGCTTTCTGTCGCTGCGCCAGTTCCCGGTGGCCAAGCTGATCGCGCAGCACACTGCCATCGTCGACCGGATCGAAGCCGGAGATGGCCCGGGTGCGAATACCGCCATCCGCGGTCATCTGCGCGAAGTCCTATCGGACCTGCCGCAGATCCAGGCCGCCCACCCTGACTTTTTCGACCTGCCGGACGGGGAAATCCCCGGGCCGGTTAATGCGCCTATCTGAACTACACCCAACACGGAGGAGTGAATCATGTCGTTCAAATTCAAATTCGCCGCGGCGGCGACCGCGCTGGCCATGCTGGCCGGTGCTGTTTCCGCTCAGGAAATGACGCTCAAGCTGGGCCACCTCGCAAACGAGGAAAACCCGTGGCACCTCGCGTCCGTGAAATTCGGCGAAGAACTGTCTGCGCTGACCAATGGCCGCATCGCGGTCGAGGTCTTCCCGAACGAAAGCCTCGGCAAGGAAATCGACCTGATCAACGGCATGCAGCTGGGCACGGTCGACATGACCATCACCGGTGAAAGCCTTCAGAACTGGGCGCCGAAGGCCGCACTGCTGGCTGTTCCCTACGCGTTCAAGACCATTGAGGACATGGACACCTTTGCCTCCGGCGAGATCGGTCAGCAGATCAAGGATCAGATCGTCGAAAAGGTACAGATCCGCCCGATCGCCTATTTCGCCCGTGGCGCGCGTGACCTGACCTCGAACCGCCCGATCACCACGCCCGCCGACCTGAACGGCCTGAAGATGCGCGTGCCGAACGTGCCGCTGTTCGTCGATGTGTGGAAGGCGCTTGGAGCAAACCCCGGCCCGATGGCGTTTTCCGAGGTCTTCACCTCACTTCAGAACGGCACCATCGAAAGCCAGGAAAACCCGCTCGCGCTGATCCGCTCGGCATCGTTCTACGAAGTCCAGAGCCACGTGAACCTGACGGACCACGTCCGGTCGTGGATCTACCTGACCATCGCGGAAAGCACATGGACCAAGCTGTCGGCCGACGATCAGGCCGCCGTCATGGAAGCCGCCGCCCGCGCGCAGGCCTACGAGCGTGAGCTGTTCAACGCGTCGCTGGCTGCGGACCGCGCCTTCCTCGAAGAAAAGGGCATGACCTTCGTCGAGGTCGACGCCGCCGCGTTCCAGGCCGCTGCCAAGGATGCCGTGCTGGCCAACGTCAACGACGAGATCAAGCCGATCGTCGAAGATCTGTTCTCGAACTGACCTTGAAGCGCTCCGGTGCCTTCTCTCACAGGCACCGGGGTCGTCCTCGCTTTGGGTAGTATCATGCGCATCGCAGACACGGTCATCCACATCTTGACCCGGCTTGCCCAATGGGGCGCGGGGCTGGCCTTTGCCGTGCTGATCGTCTCGGTGCTGATCCAGGTGACGGGCCGCCTGACTGGTTTTGCCCCGGTCTGGACCGAAGAACTGACCCGTTATGCGCTGCTCTATTCCGTGGCCTTCGGGGCCGGACTGGCCTTCCGCTCGGGCGATCTGGTGAACGTGGACGTGGTCTGCGAGTACCTGCCGGGGCGGATGCCTTGGCTATTGCGGCTGCTGTCCGCCATCGCGACCTGCGCAATGGCCGTCTATCTGCTGAGCCATGCGTGGAAATACGTCTCGATCGGCAAGATGCAGACCTCGCCCGCACTTGGAGTTCGCATGGACTACATCCACTTCACCGTGTGGCTGATGCTCGCACTGCTGGCCGTCTTTGCGGGGCTGCGCGTCTTGGGCATGCTGACCGGCACTGAGGACGGGAAACCCGTCAAGACGGAAGAGGACTGACCCATGGACGTCGCCGTTCTGTTTTCCGTCTTCGTGGGCGGGCTGGTGCTGGGCATCCCCGTGGCGGTGACGCTGGGTCTGTCGTCGCTGGCCTATCTGTGGCTTGCGGGCATTCCGCCAGTCGTCATGCCACAAAAGATGTATGCGGGCATGGACGTGTTCGTGCTGCTGTCTATCCCCGGTTTCATCCTTGCGGGCAACCTGATGAACCAGGGCGGCATCACGGGACGGATCATTCGTTTCGCCAATGCTCTGGTTGGCTGGATCAAGGGTGGGCTGGGCCTGACCAATATCGCCGCTTCCATGCTGTTCGGAGGCATCACCGGCACCGCCGTAGCCGATGCGGCCAGCATCGGCGGTGTGCTGATCCCAGGAATGAAGAAGGCGGGCTACCCGGCCGACTTCAGCGCCGCCGTGACGGCGGCCAGTTCCACTGTCGGGCCGATCATCCCGCCCTCCGTGCCAATGATCATTGTCGGCGCTTTGTCCGGCATTTCCGTCGGGCAAATGTTCTTGGCGGGCGCGATCCCCGGCATCCTGATGGGCCTTGCCATGATGGTCACGGCTTACGTCATCTCGGCCCGCAGGAATTTCCCGCGTCAGCAATGGCGGGGCATAGGCGAGATCGCACGCAGCTTCTCCGGCGCGTTCTGGGCGCTCGCGATGACCTTCCTCATCATCTACGGGCTGCTCTCCGGCATCGCCACCCCGACCGAGACCGCCGTGGTCGCCAGCGTCTACGCGCTGGTCGTCGGCGCCTTCATCTACCGCGAGCTGCCTCTGCGCAAGGTTCCGATGATCCTTGTCGAAAGCGCAACGTCCGCCGCAGGTATCCTAGCACTGGTAGGATTTGCCAACGTCTTTGGCTGGATCCTCGTGTCCGAGCGCATCCCGCAAGCGATTGCCGAAGGGGTGCTGCAAATCACCGACAACAAGTTCCTCGTGATCCTGCTGATCAACCTGCTGCTTCTGTTCGTCGGCATGTTCATGGAAACCATCGCCGCGCTGATCATCCTCTTCGTGCCGCTGTTGTCTCTGGCGCAGGCCGTAGGGATCGACCCGCTGCACTTTGCCACCTTCGCGGTCCTGAACCTAATGATTGGGCTGACCACGCCCCCCGTCGGTGTCTGCCTGTTCGTCTGCGCGGGCATCGCCCGCCTGCCGCTGATGCCGGTTGTCGTAGCGATCCTGCCTTTCCTTTTGACCAATATCGCCGTCCTGCTGGCAGTGTCCTACATCCCGGCACTGGCCACATGGCTGCCCTCACTCCTGACGAAATGATCCCTCAAATGCAAACCCGAGTCTGTCGCCTGCACGGAAAGAATGACCTTCGTATCGAAACCATGGAGATTGCTTCACCTGCCGAGGGCGAAGTCCTTGTGGCCGTGGCCGCCGGGGGTATCTGCGGATCGGACCTGCACTATCTGTCCGATGGTGGCATCGGCACCATACGCGTGCGCGAACCGATCATACTTGGGCACGAAGCGTCCGGTCGGGTGGTGGCCGTCGGCCCCGGCGTGACCGGCCTTGCCCCCGGCGACGGCGTTGCGATCAACCCAAGCCGCCCTTGCGGGACATGCCGCTATTGCACCGAAGGCCTGCCAATGCACTGCCTGAACATGCGGTTCAACGGATCAGCCATGCGGCTGCCGCATGAACAGGGCTTCTTTCGGGATCGCATTGTGGTGTCTGCGGACCAATGCATCAAGGTGCCCGAGAGCGCCGACATGCATGCAGTGGCTTGCGCCGAGCCGCTAGCCGTGTGTCTGCACGCCGCGCGTATGGCCGGTGACCTTTCGGGCAAACGTGTGCTCGTGACCGGCGCCGGACCGATCGGAAGCCTATGCGTGGCCATCGCGGCCGCTGAAGGGGCCGCAGAGATCGTCGTGACCGACCTTCAGGATGCTGTGCTGAAGATCGCAAAGCAGATGGGAGCGACCCAAACCATTAATGTCGCCACCAACGGCACCGCCATGGCGCGCTATGCCGAGGAAAAGGGATACTTCGACGTCGCCTTTGAATGTTCTGCCGCAGCGCCGGCCATCGCGTCCGCCGTCGCCGGCCTCCGCCCGCGTGGTGTCTTGGTGCAGGTCGGCGTCGCTGGAGACACACCGATGCCGATCAACGCATTGGTCGCCAAGGAAATCCACATGCAAGGGACCCATCGCTTCCACGAGGAGTTCGCCGAGGCTGTAGATGCCATTGTATCCGGGCGGATCATTGTCTTCCCGATCATCACCGGGCGCTACACGCTGGACAAGGCCGCAGAGGCCTTTTCGGCAGCAGCCGACAGATCCCAGTCTGTCAAAGTGCATCTGCAGTTTGGTGGGTTAGACAAGTTCAGCAACAGCCTTGCCGCCAATTGCAGACAGACGAGGCGTTGAGCCGGACAGCTTCATGCCCGCCTCCATCGCCCCATTCACGAGAGCGTCCGCTTTCTGCGTACTGCCGACCTTGCTCCTCCGCAGATGCTGCGCGATCGGCGAATGGCCGGTCTGGTGAAGCTGAACCGCCGCGATCGGTCAGGGATTGAACGGCCGGTTTGGGCCGAGGTGGCGATGCTGCTGCGGCGTATGGCCGCTTGTGATTTCGCAGGGTGCTGCTATCGAAGCGACGTGATGAACGGCTTGATGCACACCCTTGTTGTTCGGGCCTGCGCCCTGTTGATGATCGTTGCCTTGGCAACGACGGGGTTTGCGCATCGTGTTCAGTCGCCTGCGGAACAGTCCGCGCAGGCGTTTGTGGCGGCCCTTGGCCTTGATGCATCCGATATTTGCGGCGATGTCGACGGCGATGGGGTTCAGGGGGACTGCGAGGCTTGTCGGTTGCATGCCTCCATGTCCTTGCCGGAACCGGCTGTTTCACTGATTCTGGCTGAGCTGTCGCTCGCCCCCGCAGACTGGACTCCGGCACCGCCGGTTCTGAACGCGCTGACGGCTAAAGGGACCCACCCGGCCCGCGCTCCTCCTGTCGCCTGAGTTTCCCGACTTTTTTTCGCGAAACACACCCGGCCCGCCGCCGGATACAGACATCTGGAGACAACTCATGAAGAAACTCGCTTATTGCGCGGTGCTTGCCGCACAGCCCGCATTCGCCGACCAGCCCGTCACCCTCAATTTTGCCGCCGAGATCGGGGGGCAGCCCTTTGCCTGCGACGCCACCTATGCCGGGATGGGCGCCACCGGGGCGGAGGTTCGCGCCGTGGATTTCCGACTGTATGTCAGCGGGGTCGAGATGATCGCCGCCGATGGCAGCCGCGCGCCGGTGACATTGGATGAAAGCGACTGGCAGCATGAAGGCGTGGCGCTGCTCGATTTCGAGGACGGCACTGCCGCCTGTGCCAACGGCACCGCGCCGGTCAACACCGCGCTCAGCGGCACCGTGGCGGCGGGGGAGTATACCGGCGTCGCGTTCAACGTCGGTGTGCCCTTTGCGATGAACCACGGGGACCCGACCGTCGCGCCGTCTCCGCTGAACCTGACCTCAATGTTCTGGAACTGGCGTGGCGGGTATAAATTCGTGCGCATCGACATGGTCCCGACCGACCGCAGCGCGGACGGCCCCAAGGGCTGGTTCCTGCATCTTGGCTCGACCATGTGCGCCTCCGAGGGCAAGACCGACGCGCCCGCCAAGCCGTGCAAGTCGCCGAACCTGATGGAAATCGCCTTCGACCGGTTCGATCCGGCGACCCAGACCTTTGTCATCGACCCTGCCGCCGTGGTGGCCGAGGCCGATCTGAGGGTGAACGCGCCCGAGACATCGCCGGGCTGCATGTCCTTTCCGGGTGATGCGGATTGCATGACGGTCATGGCCAGGCTGGGTCTGGACTATGGCGATGTGCCTGCCGCGGAGCAGGCGCTGGTCACGGCGCGCTGAGATGCGCCGCGCCGCGCCTGTCGCGGTGGCGCTGGTGATCCTGTCGGGGGCGGCACTCGCCCTTGACGATGGCGGCTATGACTGGCCGCTGCCCGAATGGATGCCACGCCCGCCCGTGCCGGAAGACAACCCGATGAGCGCCGCCAAGGTCGCGCTTGGACGGCACCTGTTCTACGATTCCCGCCTGTCGGGGGATGGCACCGTGGCCTGCGCCTCTTGCCACGATCCAGCGCGGGCCTTCACCGATGGTCGTCAGACAGCCGTGGGCATCCACGGCACGCCGGGCAATCTCAACGCACCCAGCCTTGCCAATGTCGCCTATCTCCCGGTGAATGCCTGGGCCAATCCGCATATGACCTCGTTGGAGTTTCAGGCCCTTGTGCCGCTGTTCGGCGAAGCCCCCGACGAGATGGGCGCGACCGGGCAGGAGGACCGCATCTTTGCCACGCTGGCCGCCGATCCCTATTATGCCGTGGCCTTTGCGCGGGCCTTTCCCGACCGGCCCGCGCCCGACCTGTTCACCGTGACCCGCGCGCTGGGGGCGTTTCAACGCAGCCTGATGTCCTATGACAGCCCCTATGACCGGTTCAAATACGGCGGCGACCTGGGCGCGCTGTCGGAAGCCGCCAAACGCGGTGAGCAGCTGTTTTTTGACCATCGGTTTGAATGTTACCATTGCCATCAGGGCGTGCTGTTTACCGACAATTTCCAACGCGAGGGCAGCCCCTGGGTTGAGACCGGCTTTCACAATACCGGGCTTTATGCAGAGTATCCCGCCAATGCGCCCGGCCGGATCGAGATCACCGGCGAGCCGGGCGATGCGGGGCTGTTCCGCACGCCAAGCCTGCGCAATGTCGCGGTGACGGCGCCCTATATGCATGATGGATCGATCCCCAACCTGCGCGCCGTGCTGGCGCATTACGCGCGCGGTGGGCGTGAGGGCCACGCCAACCAGGACGGCATGATCGTCGGCTTTGACGCCACCGAGGCAGAGATCGACGACATCATCACCTTCCTCGAAAGCCTGACAGACGAGAGCTTCCTGACCAACCCGGACCACGCCGACCCGTGGCCCGCAGATCACCCCGCCCGGATCAACCGTGCCGACCCGTAGGAGACAGACATGAAACGCGCACTTCTCTCCCTGATGCTGCTGGCGACGCCCGCTCTGGCCCATGACCAGATGACCGGCGATCTGCACATCATCCATCCGTCGATCCCGGCACCGGCGGCCAAGGCCAAATCGGCGGTGGGCTACATCACCATCTCGAACGAGGGCGACGCGCCCGAGGAACTGATCGGAGTGCGTTCGCCCTTTGCGGCCTCGACCACGTTGCACACCACGATCTTCGAGGATGGCATCGCAAAGATGCGGCCCTTGGTCGGCGTGCCGATCGCGCCCGGCGAGGTTATCAACCTGGAACCCGGCGGCATGCACGTGATGTTCATGGGGCTGAGCGGCCCTGCGGCGGAAGGCGACATGATCCCCGCCACGCTGATCTTTCGCCACGCGGGCGAGGTCGCCGTCGAATTCATGGTCGATCCCGCAACCGGTGCGGACCATTCCGGCATGAACCATTCCGGGCACTGACGCTTGAACCTGTCGGGCCTCATAACTCGTGCGCTGCTGTTCCTGGCGCTGCTCGGCTCGGCCACCGTGCCGGACGGCTTCATGCGCGCGCAAGGCCCGGATGGTCTGCGGCTGGTGCTCTGCACGCCGGACGGCACCCAAGAGGTCTGGCTGACCGATGAGGGCGACGTCATCCCCGTCGAGGATGACCACCCTGCCCAGGGTCATGACGGCCCGCATTGCGTGCAGGTCAGTGTCGCGGGCCTTGAGGCCGCGCCGAATCCCGACCCGCTGATCCGACTGCCGCTCTGGCCAATGGCACCACCGAGGGTAACGGCGCAACGCCCTGTTTCCCAAATCTATTTTCACCATAACCGCAGTCGCGCGCCACCGTTCCCCGTCTGATCCTTCAGCCGGGGCTTCGCGCCCCTTGTCCCGAAATCCAAGACAAGGAAACCCGCATGACTGCGATGATACACCCGTGGCCAGACCACGATCTGTCCCCTGTCCATCCGCGCCCCGCCCTGTTTCACGGCCTGTCCAAGGCCCAGATGCGCCACATCCGGCGCCCCGTTGCGACAGTGCCCTACCGAGACGGCGAACCCCTGCCACGCAGCGGTGCGGATGCGCCCTTTGTCGGGCTCGTTCTATCGGGTGCGCTGCGCGAGGACCGCGCCACGCCCGAGGGCGGAACGCACCTGCTGGCCCTGACCTTTGCGGGCGAAGCTTTTGCCCCGCAAGGCTGTGATCGGGCCAAAGGCACCCTGACCGCTATCGGCGAAACCGAAGTTCTGACCTGTGACCATGCCACGTTCGAGCATCTGGCCATCGCCATTCCGCGCCTTCGGCTCAATCTGTTGCATCTGGTGCAGGACCAACTGGCACAGGCGCAGTATTGGCAGCTTCTGCTGGGGCGCAAGACCGCCCATGAGCGGATCGCGTCCATGCTGCGGTGCTTCTACCAGCGGCAAGGTCAGCCCGACGAAATCCATCTGGCGGTCAATCGTGCCGATCTTGGGCAGTTGACCGGGCTGACGCTGGAAACTGTATCGCGCCAGATGCGCGCGCTGGAAAAGGCCGGGCTGATCGCCATGCCGCAACCAAGCCGAGTTCGCATCCGCGACCTGAATGCCCTCACCGATCTGACCGGCGACGCACCCAAGCGCCGTGCCGCCTAATCTCATCAAAACAAGAGGAAACACGATGAAACTTGCACTGAGCACCTGCCTCGCCACGCTGCTGAGCACCGCCGCCTGGGCCGAGATCACCATCACCGACCTACGGGATCGCACCGTGACGCTGGACGCCCCGGCCGAGCGCGTCTTGCTGGGCTTTTACTACGAGGATTACCTTGCCGTGGCCGGTGAAGGCGCGGTCGACAAGATCGTCGGCCTGTCGCGCGGGCCGTGGGCCGACTGGCGTCCGAAACAGTGGCAGGCCTACACCCAGACTTTCCCGCAGCTGGCCGACCTGCCCGATGTGGGCGACACCGAAAGCAGCACCTTTTCCATCGAGGCGGCGCTGGCGACCGACCCCGATCTGGTGATCCTTGCCGGTTGGCAATACGACGCACTGGGCGAAAGTGCGCAGCAATTCGACACCGCGGGCGTGCCGGTTCTGGTGCTGGACTACAACGCGCAGACGCTTGAGGCGCATCTTGCCTCGACCCGTGCTTTGGGGCTGGCCATGGGGGCCGAGGACCGGGCCGAGGCGTTGGCGACATTGTATGCGGACATGACCGCCGACACCGCCGCCCGTGTCGAGGCGTCGACCGAAAGCCCCAAGGTCTATGTCGAACTGGCGCAGAAAGGCCCCGATGAGATCGGCAATTCCTATGCGGGCGGAATGTGGGGTGGCGTGATCGACCGGCTCAAGGGCCGGAACATCGCCAATGGCCAGATCGAGAACTGGGGGCCTCTGTCACCCGAATACGTGTTGGCCGAGGCCCCCGAGGTGATCCTGCTTTCCGGGTCGGAATGGCTGAACCGCCCCGCCGCCGTGCCGATGGGCTTTGGTGCGGACAAGGCTTTGGCCCAGACCCGCATCGACGCCTACAAGACCCGCCCGGGCTGGTCCGATCTGCCCGCCGTGCAGGATGGCAAGATCTACGGGATCTATCACGGTGGCTCGCGCACCCTGTCGGATTTCGCCTATTTCCGCTTTCTCGGCAAAGCCCTGCACCCGGCGACCTTCGCCGATGTCGATCCACAGGCCGAGCTGGAACAGTTCTACGCCGACTGGCTGCCGATCACGCTGGACGGCAACTTCGTGATGCAGGCGGAATGAGCGTTTCCACACAGGATCAGAGCGGCTTTGGCCGCTCTGGCCTATCCCGGATGGGGGCGGTTGGTGCCGCCCTCATCGCGCTGGCTGCGCTGATGGTGGCCGATCTGGTGACCGGGCCGGCAGGGCTGCCGTTGTACGACGTGCTGCAAGGCCTGCGCGACGGGCCTTCAGGCGAGAACCGCCGCCTTGCAACGATCCTGTGGCACCTGCGGATGCCGCAGACGCTGATGGCAGCACTGGTCGGATGCGCGCTCGGGATTGCCGGGTTGATGATGCAAACGATCCTGAACAACCCATTGGCAAGCCCATATACGTTAGGCTTTTCCGCCGCAGCTGGCTTTGGCGCAGCCACGGTGATCCTGTTCGGAGCGGCACTGCCGGTGGCCCTGTGGATCGGCGTGCCCCTAGCCGCCTTTGCCGCCACTTTGACGGCCGCCGGGTTAGTCTATCTGGTTGCGCGCTATCGGGGTGCCGCACCCGAGACGTTGGTGCTGGCGGGGATCGCGGTGCTCTTCCTGTTCCAATCCCTGCAATCGCTATTGCAGTTCATGGCTGCCCCCGAGGTGTTGCAGCAAATCGTCTTTTGGCTGTTCGGCAGCTTGCTAAAGGCGACATGGACCAGTGTCCAGGTGCTTGGCGGGATTCTGCTTCTGACGCTGCCGCTGATCGCGCGCGAGGTCTGGAACCTCACCAGCCTGCGCCTCGGCGATGGCAATGCCGCCAGCCTCGGCTTGAATGTCGACGCCTTGCGCCGCCGGGTTCTGATGCTGGTGGCGCTGCTGACCGCAGGCGCCGTCAGCTTTACCGGGACCATCGGTTTCGTCGGCCTGATTGCGCCCCATGTGGGTCGCGCCATGGTGGGCGAGGATCACCGCTTTGGATTGCCCATGGCGGGCATCATGGGGGCGGTGGTGCTGGTCGCGGCCTCTGTGACGGGCAAGCTGATCTCGCCCGGCGCAGTCATCCCCGTAGGCATCATCACCGCCATTGCCGGCATCCCGATGCTGTTGGGGGTCATCCTGATGAAAGGGACGAAATGAGCCTGATCCTGAGTGATTTCACCGTTCGTGCCGGGCGCAAATGCCTGCTGCACATCGACAGCCTGACGCTGCCCTCCACAGGTCTGGTCGGAGTGATCGGCCCCAACGGTGCAGGCAAATCGACCTTGCTGCGCGCCTTGGCGGGTCTTGTCCCGCATGGCGGCACCAAGCATTTGGAGGGTGCCTGGCCACAGCCGTCCCAGATCGGCTTTCTGCCCCAAGGCTTTGCAGTGTCAGCTGCCATGACCGTGGCCGAATGTGTATTGCTGGGGCGGCGCGAACGGCTCGGCTGGCGCATCACGGCCGATGACCGGACCGAAGTTGCCCGCGTTCTGGCTCTGCTGGACCTGTCGGTACTGGCAACGGCCCGGATGGATCGCCTGTCCGGTGGCCAACAGCAGCGTGTTCTGCTCGCCCAACGCCTGTTGCGTAACCCGCGACTGCTGATCCTGGACGAGCCCACAAGCGCCCTTGACCTGCACCACCAACTCGAAGTCCTGAACCATCTTCGCACCCTTGCCCAAGACATCCTTGTGATCGCCGCGCTGCATGATCTGACGCTTGCCGGGCGCTTTACCGACCACCTGGTCTTGATCAATAACGGCAGGCTTGGTGCCGCATCCGCCCCGGGTCAAGTTCTCGTGGCGAACTGTCTGGACCCGGTCTACAGCATCCGCAGCGAACTGCTACCTGATCGTCACAACAGTCCGGTCGTCGTCGCACATCGGGTTGATTGAGCAGGAGCGGCCCCGCAAGAATGGCAAATCGCGTCCCGAAACTTGGAATGTGTTGGCACCTGTGCTCCTGACGATTCCGCCAAATCGTCAGCGAGCAAATTCGCTGAATGGCTCTCATGCGTTTGGCTGAAAAATTTGTTGCATCAAAAAATGTCAAGCCTGGAGCAGTCAGTCTGCCGTTTTGCTGTAAAGCTGCGTTGCAGCATTGGCAGCTGTGACGAGCGACCGCTTTTGGAAAGCTGCGCCGCAGCGATGGCCAGCCCCGCGAATGACCGCTTCGGGCCGAGAGCGCTAATTTGGTCCGCCATAGTGGTCAAACTACACGCTGCAGCGCCGCAAGATCGGTTTCAGAAAAAATCCCGAACCGGTGCTGTAGTTTCGGTGCGGCTGCATCCGTCGGCTTTCAGCCCAAAACATCCGATTGGTGCGCCAGCACACGCAATTGGGTCAATTGTCCCTCAACAGGGTCACAAGATCGGGTGCAGTCTTGTGCGCTTGCGTGAAGTCGAGATCCATCCGAATGTGGTCCAGATGAGTACGCGCAAGCGAAGCGGCCAGTTTGGCATCTCTTGATTGAATGGCTTCAAGGATCTTTTCGTGTTCATCTTCTCGACAGCAAGATGACTTGCCAGATCCGAACATGGCGACGATCAGTGATGTCCGCGTGACCAGTTCCCGCAGGGTGCGGATCAGGAAACCGTTCCCGGAGACCGTCGCGATGAGCACGTGGAACTCGCCCGACAAACGGATGATTTCCTGACGGTTCTCGGCTTGGCGAGCGGCCTTTTCTTTGTTGATGTGGTCGGTCAGAATCTTGAGCGCCGCCGTGTCTATTCGCTCGGAGACCTGCGCAATCAGGCTGGGTTCGATGTGAATGCGCGCCTCGAACACCTCGTCCGCGTCCTTTTGTGTGGGGCTGGCGACGAAAGCCCCACGGTTCGAGCGCAACTCGACGATGCCCTGGCTGGCCAGCAGCAACAGCGCGCGGCGTGCCTTCATTCGACCCACGCCAAAGCTCTCGCAGATGGTCGATTCGCTCAGCTTGGTCATCGGGGCCAGCGTCTGCTGCATCACTGCGTTATAGATCCGATCCACGATCTTATGCTCTTCGCCAAGCGACGAGTCCGCATCAAGAAATTGCTGAACTGTCAAACCGTTAGCCTCCGGGTTCTTGGGCTGTGAAACGTCCTTCACAAGCACTCTAAAGCGAAGGCAAGTCTTGGGAAACAGTAAGTGGCGGCAACAAAAAGTCAAATTATCGTTGACACGGATTGTTAACAATCGTCTCCTTCCAACTGCGTGCCAGTCATGTGGACGAGCGCAAACCGGCGTGAAGAGCGCCGGAGGAAGGTAAAGGGAGGAGAAAACAATGAACCGCAGAACAATTCTAAAGTCCGCCGTGGCAGCCGCGGCTTTGACCGCGTCAATGGCGGGTAGTGCATGGGCAGAGAATCCGGTGCTAAAGATCGGCTTCGTCGGTGTGACCAGTGGCCCGGCGGCGGCCTGGGGCATTTCCAACCAGCGCTCGATGGAAACCCGCGCCGCATGGATTAACGAGACCGGCGGCTACACCATCGGCGACGTGACCTATGACATCGAAATCGTGTCCTTTGACGATCAAAAGGACCCCAAGCGCGCGATCGCCGGCATGGAAAAGATGGCTCAGGAAGGCATCCACTATGTCGTCGGCCCGAACGTCGATGACGGTGCGGCAGCCGTGCGTCCCGTGGCCGAGGCCAACGGTATCATGTACTTCCCCTATGCCTTCCCGAAGGAACTGTACACCGCGCCCGCGTCGAACGCCGTTCTGGGCATGGTGGCCAACTACCAGTCCGGGCCGGCGATCTACAAGCACCTGATGGAGAACGAAGGGGTCAAGACTGTCGCCTTTATCGCGGCGAATGAATCCGATCCGCTCAGCCAGCGCGATGGCGGCGTCGCGGCCGCCAAGGAACTGGGCCTGGAAGTTGTCTCTGACAACGTCACCTATCAGGTGGACACCACCGATTTTACCCCCGTGCTGACCCCGGTGCTGCGCTCGCGCCCCGACCTGCTGGTCCTGTCCGGCGTGTCGCCTGCAAACGCGCCGCAGCTGATCCGTTCGGCGCGCGAGCTGGGATTTCAGGGGCTGATCTCGACCGAAACCGCGCAGGACGCGCAGGTACTGGCCGAAGGTGCGGGTGATCTGGCAAACGGCTTCATCTCGGTGGGCGGAGCATCAACGCCGGAACTGGCTTCAGATGCGATGCGTGAGTTCGTGCAGCGCTACACCGACATGTTTGGCGAATACAACGACGAGTCCAACACTAAGGTCTACGCTCTGGAATACATCCTCGAAACGCTGAAGGCGAACCCCGCAGCCATGACCGACGTGCAGGCCTTTCAGGCTACGATGGACAGCTTTGAGGCGCCGAACCCCTACATGGTTGGCGATGCCAAGCTGCGTTATGTCGGCGACAGCTCGTTCGGGCAAAAGCGCCAGGTCGCCGTGCCACTGGTGGTGAACGTCTATCAGGACGGCAAATTCGAGACCCTATTTGTCGCCGAAGTCGATTGATCAGCCCCCGCGCGCCTGATCCCGCTGGGTCAGGACCGGACCACCATGACCTCCGGTCCCGGATGCGGGGCCGGAGCAGCAGAAACTTTCGGCAGGGACAGGATGGAACAGATACTCGCAAACGGGGTCTACTTGGGCGCGCAATACGCGATGATCGCTTTAGGTTTGACCCTGATTTTTGCCCTCATGAACGTGCTCAATTTTGCCCACGGGCAGATGTACGTGCTCGGCGGCTTTGTCACATACACAATCTACGGGCAATTGGGGTTGCCGTTTGTCTTGGCCTTGATGATGTCCTGCGCGACACTGTTCATACTCGGTGCGCTGATCGAGAAGTTCCTATTTGCCCCGGTCATCAAAAGATCGTCCCGCGATGAAAGCACTATGCTGCTGGCTGCGGGTTTGGCCTTCTTCTTCGACGCGGTGATCCTGCTACTCTTCGGGGAAAAGCAACGCGGCGTGCCAAAGATCGTCAACGGCGTCTTCAACTGGGATTTCCGATTGATCATGCCCTATGACCGTATCCTGATCTGCGTGCTGGCGATCCTGTCGATCGTCTCGTTCATCCTGTTCATGCAGTATTCCAAGACTGGCCGGGCGCTGCGCGCGCTGGCGCAGGACCGCACCGCCGCGCAGCTGATGGGGGTGAATGTGGACCGGTTTTCGATGATCGGCTTTGCCCTTGGCGCAATGCTGGCGGGGCTGGTCGGCGGGCTGCTGGTGACGATCACCGGGGTCAATCTCGGGATGGGCGGGCCGACCTCGATCAAAGCCTTCATGATGGTGATGATCGGCGGTGCCGGTGTGATTTCGGGTGCCATCTGGGGCGGTATCATTCTCGGTTTCATGGAAGCATTCGGTCTGGCTTACCTCGCGCAATACGGCGACATCACCTATCTGCTGATCTTCGTGTCGCTGATGATTTTCCTCGCCATCCGGCCGCAGGGCCTGATGGGCAAGCCGTGGGGATAACGATGATCAAACTCTCTATGTTTCAATGGGTTGGGCTTGCGATCTTTTTCCTCGGCGTGTTCGTCATCGTGCCGATGATGATCGTGTCCACCGGCCGGACCGACCTGTTCTTCACCCTTACCTCCGTCGGTCTGCTGGCAATTGCCAGCGCGGGGGTCTGGCTGACCTTCTACATTGGCAGGATCAATATCGGTCAGGGCGCCTTTGCGCTTCTGGGGGCCTATGTGTCTGCCATCCTCGTAACCAAGGCAGGCATGTCATTCTGGCTGTCGCTGCCGCTGGCCGGCCTGTTCGCGGCTTTCGTTGCCGTGCTGATCGGCTTGCCGATCCTGCGGCTGCGCGGCGTCTACTTCGCGATGATCACGCTGGTGTTGACGCAGGTCTTTACCCTAACCGCGCTGGCGCTGCCGATCACCAACGGTGCCAAGGGCATCACCTCGATCCCACTGCCGGGGGCCGTGTCGATCTTTGGCCTGACGCTGATCCCAGACTTTGCCACACTCGAAAACCCGCGGCAGGCGTTCTACTTCACCACCGCCATACTGATGGTGCTGACATATGCGGCTCTCTACCGCATCGTGAATTCGCGGCTGGGACACCTGTGCCGATCAATGCAGCAGAACGAGGAACTGGCCAGCTCGATCGGGGTCAACATCTCCTATATCCGCATCCTGATCTTTGCGATCTCATCCTTTTTTGGTGGGATCGGCGGGGCGATGTTCGGATCGATTGCACAATCCGTATATCCGTCCAGCTTTCAGGTCGCCGACAGCGTCAACTTCATGCTGAACTGCTTCCTTGGCGGGCTTGGTTATGTCTTTGGCCCGATGCTTGGTACGCTGGTACTGTATTTCGGCTGGGACCTGCTGTTCGAACTCGGCAAGTACCAGATGCTGGTCTATTCCAGCTTGTTGATCATCCTCATGCTGTTCCTGCCCAATGGCTTGCTGAGTCTGCGGATGCGCAAGTCAGGAGGTCAAAAATGAGCGCGCTTCTCGAAGTGCGGCACGTCACCAAGAAATTCGGTGGCCTGATCGCGAACAACGACATCAGCTTTGACGTAAAGGAAAACGAGATCCTCTCGGTGATCGGGCCGAATGGCGCGGGCAAGTCGACACTGTTTAAGATGATCTCGTCCTTTCTGCCGACGACCAGCGGCGAGGTGCGGTACAAGGGCGAGCGGATTTCCAATCTCAAACCACATGTGGTGGCGCGCAAAGGGATCGTGCGGACCTTTCAGGAAACCACAATCTTCAAGTCGATGACCGTGCGCGAAAGCATCGTCGTCGCCCAGCACTTGCGCGCCAAAGCCTCGCTCGCCGGGTACTTTTGGGGCAGCAAGACAGCGCATGAGGATGTCGAAAGCTTTGGCAATTACGCCGACGACCTGATCGATTTTCTCGGGATGGCCGAGATTGCCAACGAGCAGGCGTCAAACCTGCCACAGGGCAACCTGCGTGCGCTGGGGATCGCCATCGGGTTGGCCACAGATCCCAAGGTGCTGCTTTTGGACGAACCCTTCGCCGGGATGAATCATGAGGAAACGATGCGAATGGTCGATCTGATCCGCAAGGTCCGGGACGAGCGCGGCGTGACTGTACTGCTGGTCGAACATGACATGCCCGCCGTGATGAAGATTTCCGACCGGATCGTAGTGCTGAACTTCGGTGAGAAGATCGCCGAAGGAACGCCTTTGGAAATCCAGAACGACGAGCGCGTGATCGAGGCCTATCTTGGCAGCGCTGATGACGAGATTGGGATGTAAGCGATGAGCAAGATGTTGGATTTCAAAAACGTCGAGCTTTATTACGACCACGTTTATGCGCTGAAAGGTGTGTCCATCGACCTTGAACAAGGCGAAACAGTTGCGCTGATCGGGGCGAATGGCGCGGGCAAAAGTTCGATCCTACGGGCAATCACCGGGCTGGCCAAACCTTGTTCGGGCAGTGTCGAATTCGAGGGCAGGCGCATCGATGGCACCAATCCGGCCGATATCGTCGCGGGTGGCATCGCCATGGTTCCCGAAGGCCGCCGGGTCTTCCCCTATATGAGCGTGAGGGACAACCTGCTGATGGGCGCGTTTACGCGGTCAAAGGACTCCGGCGTGCAGGATACACTGGATAGCGTGCTGGAACGCTTTCCGCGCCTGAAAGAACGCTACAAACAATCTGCGGGCACCCTGTCGGGCGGCGAGCAGCAGATGATGGTGATCGGTCGCGCCCTGATGGCAAAGCCGCGCCTGTTGCTGCTGGACGAACCTTCGCTCGGGATTGCGCCGAAACTCGTGCAGGACATCGCGCGGTCCATCGTGGCGATCAACCGCGACGAAGGTGTGTCCGTTCTGCTGGTCGAGCAGAATTCACGCATGGCGCTGTCGATTTCGCACCGGGCCTATGCGCTGAGCACCGGCAACGTGGTGATCGAAGGTAAGTCCAAGGAGTTGCTGCACGATGACCGGATCAAGGCCGCCTATCTTGGCGGCGACATGTAGGGCCAAGGCATGAAACTCCTGCTGATCAACCCCAACACTACCGCGTCGATGACGCAAAAGGCGGCTGCGGCAGCCAGCAAAGTGGCGCGCCCCGACACAGAAATCATCGCGACCAATCCGGTCCATGGTCCTTACAGCATAGAGGGGTTCTATGACGTCGCTCTATGTCTGCCCGGGCTTCTGGAAGAAGCGGCCCGGCACAAGGATGTGGATGCGGTCATCATCGCATGCTTCGACGACACGGGTCTGGATGCGATGCGCTGTCTCGTCGATGTGCCCGTCATTGGCATCGGCGAAGCAGGCTATCACGCGGCGGCACTGCTGGCGCATCGTTTTTCCGTTGTGACAACGCTAAGCCGTTCGGTTGCAGGCATCAGAGACAACCTGACGCGGTATGGTCTAGCGACGAAGTGCGCCAGCGTGCGCGCCACCGATATTCCGGTACTCAAACTGGAAGAGGGCGATCCCGCCTGCCTTGATCAGATCCGAGACGAGATCCGAGCCGCCATCTCGCAAGACAACGCCGAAGCGATTGTTCTGGGCTGTGCCGGCATGGCCGATCTGATGCAGCAACTGTCCGCCGAATTTGGGATTCCTGTAATCGACGGGATTTCCTGCGCCGTCGGAATGGCCGAGGCGCTGGTCGCCGCGGGCTTGTCGACATCCAAGGCCGGCGCCTATACGGCAGCGGTTGACAAGCGATCAGTCGGTGATTTGGCGTGATGTATATCGAATAACTCGGCTCATCGAGCGGTCGGGAGCTTCCGCACAGCAGACCCGGAACACAACTGAAATTGCACACCCGCGCGAATGACCGGTCTGGTCAAGCTGCACCGCAGCGCCCGGCCAAGAAGCGAACGGCC
>NZ_JALEGT010000009.1 GCF_022763305.1 Marivita sp.
AGCGTCCAGTATGTGTTCACCCCGAGCACCCGGACGGTGTTGCCTTGTTGGGTCCAGTTGACGGTGCGCTCACGGCCCTGGTCATCGGCCTTGAAGAGGGCGGGTTGGCGACCGTTCTCCGGGAAGACGAAATACGTGTAGCGCCCATCGTCATAGATATGGCTGGGGCGGAAATCCCCCTCGCCCGAGACGCGGTAATTGTAGTTCCGTGGCGCCTCAAATCCCTTCGGCTGGGTTGCACCTGCCGAGCGGCGTTCTTCGTCGGGGTAACGAAAGCGGACTTCGAAGAACATGCCGGTGCGGTTTGGGATCGAACCTTCGCGCAAGTGGAAGGAATAGGTGCGTCGGTTGGTGATGACCGTCATGTTGGTCGAGGCATTGGCCACATGTGGTTTGATCGTGAGCACATTGCCAAGCTCGGGGATCGGGTCGACCTGGAAGCTTTCGGTGTCGCCGACGATCACCGCCTCGAAGCGCTCGCCCGCCCCGAAATGAATCGTCGTCGAATGCCGAAGATCCGTTTCGATCCGGTAGACCTGGTTCTCATTGTAGACGGCGGTGCGGATACGGATGTCGAGTGGGCCCCCTTGCGGCGTGGCCTCGGCAACAGCGGCAACAGGGAGGGCAAGCGCCAAGAGAAGCGTGGTGAGGAGCGCGGGCAGGGATTTCATGTCAGTTCTCCAGGGTCTCGGCGTCGACGCGGTAGGCGGTCACCACGAAGCCCAAGGGGTTGGCCCAGACATCCTGAAGGCGCTGGCGGGTTTCGGGTTGGAAGTCGTAGCCGACGGTGGCCACGTAAGACCGGGTGACGGTGCGCGTGTCGCGCGGCCGGCGCAGCGTGCGGGTGAAACGGACCTGGGCCACGCCACGCTCGATCTGGTTCACGGACTTGATCACCACCTCGATCTTGGCGTCGCGGCCATAAACGGTGATCGGATAGTCCTCATTGGTAGAGGACCAGAGATCGCGCAATGTGCGGGCGGCATCGCCATCCGAGCGGTCGAGGACCGAGTTGATGCGCTGCTCGCCATCGGTCAGGTCATAGGTCTCTCGATCATCCACATAGGCCACGAGATTGGCCTGGATGATGGCATCGCTTTCCGAGAGTGTCAGAGCCTGGACGGCGGCGACCCGGTCCATCTCGCCGGTTTCCTTGTCCACGACGACCACGAAGGTCTCGGTCGTTTTGAGCGGAAAGAGGCTCGCGCCCGCGACCATGCCTGCCACGCCGACCAGCACGCCTGTCGCTGCAACGAACCAAGCAAAGCGCTCGCGCCGTCTTGGCCCGTAAATGAAATCCGCCTCGAAAGCGTCGCGGTCAGGCGCGGAGGAACTGGTTACAGTCTTCTTCAAAGTCGTCGTCTTTCACATCAGGGTTTGCGGAAGGCCTTGGCGGCCGAGAGCAGCGCGCCGGGGCTTTGCCGGATCATCTCGCCGGTCTTCACCACACCCGCGTTCGCCATCTGGTTCAGCTCATGGGGAGACTTGCCGGTGACGAGGCGCGAGGTCGCGCCGGTGCCATACTGGCGCGTGTTCACGAAGCCCTGACGTGCAAGCCCGGTCAGGCCCACGGCATTGGACGCAATGCCCACCACGCCGGTGAGGTTGGACGCGATGTAGGGGACCGAGGCCATGATTCCGGCGCTGAGGATCAGGATGACGAGGAAGGGCAGGATGAGGCTGACGGTCTCGACATCGCCCGGATCGGCGGAGGCGTCGCCGATCGCTTCGGCGATGGCGACGATGATGCCTGCGGCGCCTGCGGCGGCGACCGGCATGAGCGCGTAGCCGATGATGGCGCGGGTCCAGGCCTCGAAGAGGGATTGGGTCGGTTTGAAGAGCGAGGTCACGATCATGAAGGGGGCGATCACGATCATCAGCGCGAAGACGATGCGGGCGAAGGCGATGATTCCGGCGGTGACAGCGGCGAAAACGGCGGAAAGGACGAAGAAGATCGCGCCCAGGACCGCGCCGAAGACCCAGCCCGCGCGATCGCCGATCGTGTCGCCATAGGCGGTGATGCGGGCGACCATGTTGTCGAGGCTCTCATAGACCCCGGCCTCGTCGCCCGACCCGGTGAGCGCCAGGATCGAAGCGCCGACGGAGTCGGGCACGCGCGTGACGATGTCATAGATGACGCTGAAATTATCCCAACTCTGCGCGAAGATGCCCACGAGCGCCACCTTCATCCCGAAAGCAAAGCCGGTACCGAAGGGCAGGGGGCGGAGCTGCATCACCGCGTTGATCCCGAGCAGCACGACAAGGAGCGCGGCCCCTGCCGAGATCACGTCACCGACCGCGCCAGCGGAGGAGACAAAGCCGTCCTGCGCCACGGTATCCACCGCGGCGTCGACCTGGCTCAGGATGTCGCGAATGACCCCCATCTACTGCGCACAGGCCTCCACAACTTGCGCCTCGAGCGCATCGGCCTGCGCGTAAAGATCGAGCACCTTGAAGGGCAGGCGTGGGTTGTCAGAGGTCTGGAACCGGGGCAGGGCGTCAAGCGCCTGAACCCAGGTGAACTGATCCAGCAGGCAGGTGCAGGTTTCCGAGGCGAGCGCCTCCTCGGCAATCAGGATGCGCAGGATCGCGCGGTAGCCGTTGCGGAGATAGGCTGTCTCCGCCAGATCGGCGGGCGGTTTCGGGACTCGGCAGGCGTCGGCCTCGTCCCGCGCGATGGCCATCGAGCTGAAAGGCGTGTCACCGGATGGCTGCGTGGTCGGAGTTTGGGCCGACGCAGCATTGGGCAGGATGCTCAGGACAAGGGCGGCGAGACCAAGCGCCCGGATTGGAGCCAAGCTGTGGGTCATGGACTTCCTCATGGATCCACCGCCATCGAACGGAACTTGCGCTCATCCGCGAGGGTCGCGGCATCGACAACGCCGAGTTGGCCGACGCTGACGCCTTGCGCCGCTTCCAGCCGCCAGATCTGGGTCAGGATGATGCCGAGCTCGGCGGTGACGCGGGTGTTGAGATCGACGGCGGCTTTCAGCCCGTCCTGATCGTCAATGAGCCCGACCATGGTCTCGAGCCGCTCGAGGCTTTGACCGGCCTCTTCATGGCTTTCCTGCGCGGCGACGGACAGCATGGCACTGGCCCCGGCCGAGACGGCGATGCGGTTGTCTGCGGGCTGATCGGAGCCCGAAAGCGTGCTCAGTCGTTCCGAGGTGAAGCCGCTGCCCGACAGAACCCGCTCGACCGAGGACGAGAGTTCCGCGCCGGGATTGAAGCCGCTCAGGAAATCGCCGCTCGCCAGAGACTGCGCGGTGTTGAGGGGGGCGACCAGTTTGCCACGCAGCGCGCGGAATTCTTCGACCGTGGCGAAGAGTTCCCCGAGCCCGCTGCCCTCAATGAGCGAGGTCAGTTGCGCCTCGAGGTTGGTGAGCTGCGACAGTTGGGTTTCCAGTTCCAATCGCATGGTGGCCAGCTGTTGCATCTGGACGTTTAGGTCCTCGGCCATGTGCTCGAGCTGCGCCACGAGTTGGCCAAGCTGCGATCCATCGAATGTCGGGACGCCCTGGGCCGCGGCAGGTTCGCCAAATCCGAGCAAGAGGGCTGCGGTTGTTACCAGAAAAAATCGTCTCATTCGGGAACTCCCATCTGCATGAAGTCGCGCTCGGCGAGCCGGTCGGCGACGATGTGCTGTGCGTAGGCCGCCTCGCGCTGCTGGTTCGCCGCCATCAGCCGGACGCGGAGGTTGAGGATGCGGCCGATTTCGGCCTTGGCGTAGGTGTTGAGCTCCCAGGCCGCCTTGGCATTGGGTTGCACATCGATCTGCAGGATGATCGCGCGCAGGCGATTGATCACCTGCTCGGTCGTGGCCGAACTGTCGGCGGCATAATAGACGCCCGCCTCGGAGATGCTGGCATATTCGGCGAGCGCAAAATCCGAAGGCGAGAGCGTGCCGAGCGCGTCGGCACCGCCCACGACAGCCAGGTATTCGTTGTAGAATTTCGAGATGTTGCGCACATAGCCTTGCGTCTCGGCAAAGGGCGGCACGCCACCATACTCGATCACCCGGCCCGGCCCCGCGTTATAGGCCGCGAGCGCATGGGGGATGTTGCCGAAGCGATTGAGCTGGGTGGTGATGTAACGCGCGCCGCCGCGCAGGTTGTCTTTCACGTTATAGCGGTCGACTCCAAGATCGGAGGCGGTGCCGGGCATGAGCTGGGTCAGACCATAGGCTCCGACCGGGCTTTGTGCCGCGACGTTGAACCGGCTCTCCTGCTTGAACAGGGCCTGGAAGAGGCAGCGCAACTGGGTGGCCGAGAGACCCGCGCGGGCCACACCGGGGGCGCCTGCGAATTCCCCCGCGACCTCGACGATCATCATCTCGACTGTTTCGCGGCCCTCGCCGAAGAGGCGGCTGTTCATCGGGCTAGGGTCGGTATTGGGATAGACCGCCGCCACGCCAAAATCCGCATTGCCTTCG
>NZ_JALEGT010000102.1 GCF_022763305.1 Marivita sp.
CGGCTGAGAACCGCAGGTCGATCGGGGCCAGATTGCCGCGCACACGCGTCGTAATCTGCTCAGTTTTGACTTCTTGGGAAAGTGGCAGCCCGTAGGGGAATCGAACCCCTCTTTCCAGGTTGAAAACCTGGCGTCCTAACCGATAGACGAACGGGCCACTCTTGGTGAGCGGTGTTTATGCAATGGCGCGGGGCCATGCAAGTGGAAATTCGAAGGTTTTGGGCTGTTTTTTCGTTCTTCGCCAAATATTTTTTACCGACTGGTAAAACCATTTACTTTCAAACAGTTATGCTCTTCCCTACCCGGCTAGCGCCGCATCCTCCAGGCGCAATTGTACAGATCGCCTGCCGCCCCACTCGTTAATCTCCAAACGGCCGGCCAAATGGAATCGAGCGCCGCCATGCTGTTCGAGCGCCGGCCCCAGTGGTCCATCGAAAGCACCGAAGGAAATGGCGTCGATGCGCGCTCCAAGACCGTCTCCGAAGCTGATCTTGAGATGTGCGCTGCCCACCCGCTTCGCGAATCCGATCTGCATGTCGGGAAAGACGAATCTCGGCGCGGCGGCCCCGGCACCAAAGGGTCCGGCCTCTTCCAGAAGGTCCACCAGCTCGGGTGTTGCCGCCCCCGGCATCAGGGGCCCATCGAGGCGCAGATCGGACGCGCCAAGCTGGTCGGCGCCCTGTTTGGCAAGGATTTCAGCCAAACGCGCCATGGCCGGTTCCAGTTGCGCCCGTGACAGAGACAGACCGGCAGCCATCTTGTGCCCGCCGCCTTTTTCGAGATGGCCTTCCAGAGCCAGCTTGTGAATCGCCGCGCCAAGGTCGATCCCGCTGACCGACCGCCCGGACCCTTTGCCAGCATCACCGTCAAAGCCGATCACGATGGCGGGCCGATTGGTGCGCTCCTTCAGACGCGAGGCGACAATACCGACGACACCGGGATGCCAGCCCTCCCCCGCAGCCCACACAAGCGGAGCGTCGAAGCCGCGCGCCTCGGCCTGTTCCAGGGCCTGCGCACGTACCGCTTCCTCGATCTCGCGGCGTTCGGTGTTGAGCGCATCCAGACGGTCCGCCAGCGCTTTGGCTTCTTGCGCATCGGTGGTGGCAAGAAGGCGCGCGCCAAGATCCGCCTTTCCGATCCGCCCCCCGGCATTGACACGGGGGCCAAGCACGAAGCCCAAATGGTAGGATTTCGGCGCGGTCTCCAGCCGCCCAACGTCGCAAAGCGCCACAAGACCGGGACGCGCGCGCTGTGCCATCACCTTGAGTCCCTGCCGAACGAGTGCCCGGTTCACACCTCTGAGCGGTGCCACATCCGCCACCGTGGCCAGGGCCACGAGATCGAGCATGGACATCAGGTCGGGCCCCTGATGGCCCGCCTCGCGCATCTGTCGTCCTGCCTCGACCAGCGCTAGAAAGACGACGCCTGCCGCGCAGAGATGCGCAAGGCTGCCATCCTCGTCCTGACGGTTCGGGTTCACGACGGCATAGGCCTCGGGAAGGGTCTCGCCCCCAAGATGATGGTCGAGCACGACGACATCCGCACCGATGGCTGCCGCGATGGGCCCGTGTGACAGCGTTCCGCAATCGACGCAGACGATCAGGTCATGATCCCGCGCCAACGCCGCCATCGCCGCCTCGTTCGGGCCGTAGCCCTCGTCGATGCGGTCGGGCACGTAAAGCGTTGCGCGGCGATCGAGCTGGCGCAGCCAGTCGATGAGAAGCGCGGCCGACGCACCGCCATCGACATCGTAATCGGCGAAAATCGCGATGCGCTCGCGCGTGCGGACGGCCTGAAGAATGCGCGCGGCCGCCTTTTCCATGTCCCGCAGCGATCTCGGATCGGGCAGCAGGGCGCGCAATGTCGGTTCGAGATAGGTCGAAACGTCCTCGGCCGGGACGCCCAACCGCGCCAGCGTCTGGCACAGCGCGGGCGGCATCTCCGTCTGCTGCACCAGCGCTTCGGCCTGTCGCACGATATCGGGTGCAGGACCGATCCAGCGCCGCCCGGTCAGAGACCTGTCAACGCCAAGATATGCGGTCACGCCTGCCTCATCAGTGCATCGGGTTCCGGTAGGTCATGCGGCGCACGGAGCCGGTCTTCGACCGCATCAGCAGGGTTTCCGTGGTGTAGAACCCGACCTCACGCTTGATCCCGGCGAGCAGCGATCCGGTGGTGACCCCCGTGGCGGCAAAGATCACGTCCTGCGTGACCATCTCGTCGCGGGTGTAGATCTTGTCGAGATCGGTGATCCCGGCCTTGGCGGCGCGGGCTTTCTCATCGTCGTTGCGGAACAGCAGGCGACCCTGAATCTGGCCCCCCATGCATTTCAGCGCGGCCGCCGCCAGCACACCTTCGGGCGCACCGCCGGTGCCCATGTACATGTCGATCCCGGTCTGGTTCGGTTCTGCGCAATGCATCACGCCCGCCACGTCACCATCCGTGATCAGACGGATGGCCGCCCCGGTCGAGCGGATTTCGGCGATCATGTCTTCGTGGCGCGGACGTTCGAGAACGCAGACGGTGATGTCGCGCGGGCTGCACCCCTTGACGCGGGCCAGCGCCGACACCCGTTCGCGCGGGGACATATCAAGCGTCACCAGACCCTCGGCAAAGCCCGGCCCGATGGCCAGTTTTTCCATGTAGACATCGGGGGCATGCAGCATCGACCCGCGCGGACCCATCGCGATGACGGTGAGCGCGTTCGGCATGTCCTTGGCGGTGAGCGTCGTACCTTCGAGCGGGTCGAGCGCAATGTCCACGCCGGGACCCGTGCCTGTCCCCACCTCTTCGCCAATATACAGCATCGGGGCTTCGTCCCGTTCGCCCTCGCCGATCACGACCACACCCGCAATATCGAGCATGTTCAGCTGCTGGCGCATGGCATTGACCGCTGCCTGGTCCGCCGCCTTTTCATCGCCCCGACCGATCAGGTTGACGGTGGCGATGGCGGCCTGTTCCGCCACCCGCGCCAAACCGAGGGACAACATACGGTCGTTGAAATCAGCGCGCGCGGTCATGAAACTCTCCAGTCACGAATAAAGTTGGTTGCCTAGCCTGTTAAGGCCGTGCCTCCGGGCTGACAAGGTTGATTGCGCTAAAGCGATCAGACCTGTTCGATCCGCAGGGCGACGGGTTCGCCTTCCACCACCTGCGTGCCGACCATTGCCGCCAGTGCCGTGTCCAGTGCCGCGCGCGTCGTCTTGTGCGTCACGATCAGCACCGGTGCGGTGTTCTGATCGTGGCTGCGCTGGCGCATCCGATTGATCGACACGCCCGCTTCGCCAAGCACGGCCGCGACCTTGGCAAGCGCGCCGGGTTTGTCGAGCAGCATCAGCCGCAGGTAATACGGGGCCGGGGTCGCAGTCTGCGCCGGGGTTGCCTTGTCCAGCGTCGCAGCCGGTTGACCAAAGGTGGAAATCCGCGTGCCGCGCGCAATGTCGATCACGTCGCCCATCACGGCGCTTGCGGTGGGGCCCTCGCCGGCGCCGGGACCGCGCAGGACGATCTGGCCCACCTGGTCGCCCTCGATCACCACCATGTTGGTGCCGCCATCAAGCTGACCCAGCGGCGATGTCGCCGGCACAAGGCAAGGAGACATGCGCTGTTCGAGCCCGCGACCGGTCATACGGCATACGCCCAGCAGCTTGACCTTGTACCCCATGTCAGCAGCCTGCCGGATGTCCTCGATGCTGACGCGACCGATGCCTTCCAGTTCGACCGCGTCGAAGGCGACCTGCGTGCCAAAGGCGATCGAGGCCAGAAGCGACAGCTTGTGACCGGCGTCGATGCCGCCCACGTCAAGATTGGGATCGGCTTCGAGATAGCCCAGACCATCCGCTTCGGCAAAGGCCTGATCATAGGTCAGACCGGCGGATTCCATACGCGTCAGGATGTAGTTGCAGGTGCCGTTCATCACACCCATGACACGGGTGATCTCGTTCCCGGCCAAACCTTCCGTCAAGGCCTTGACCACGGGGATGCCGCCCGCGACGGCCGCTTCGAACCGCAGGACCGCGCCGCCGGCTTCGGCGGCTTCGGCCAGTGCCTGACCATGATGCGCGAGAAGCGCCTTGTTTGCGGTCACGACATCCTTGCCCGCACGCAGCGCCGCTTCGGTGGCCGCCTTGGCCGGACCATCGCTGCCGCCCACCAGTTCGACGAAGACATCGACATCGTCACGCTGCGCCAGTGCGACCGGATCGTCTTCCCAGGCATAGCCATCGAGCGACACGCCCCGATCCTTTGCCCGATTGCGGGCGCAGACCGCCGAAATGGTGATCGGCCGTCCACCACGCGCCGCAATCAGGGCCGCTTTCTGCCGGACGATCTTGACGACACCTGCACCGACAGTGCCCAGACCCGCTATTCCAAGGCGCAGAGGTTCAGTCATTCGGGCAATCCTTTTGCAGAGGGTCGTGATTTCGCCCGCAATAGCGCCTTGCGATACGGGCTGCAACGGCCCTGATCAGGGTTGCGCAACGCCGGCGTTCATTCGGTCACGTGTGTTGGGGTCAATGACCGGAGCGCGCAGACCGTTGGCGCGATTGCGCAGGTCGGCCGCACGGGCCAAGAGGAGATCGTCATCGGCATCGGTCAGGACGGTCTGCTGATCCCCGGCCAGTTGCTCGAAGGGCAGCAAGGTGGGGTAGTCCGTCAGCGGCTCGCCCGACTGCAGCGCCGCGTCCACTTCGGGAAACTCCGCACAGGCGGACATCAAAACGCCAAGGATGATCCACGCCCGCCACATCAGGTTGCTCCTTTTCCTGCACGTGTCATGCCGCAGCGCGGAGGCCTGCGCAACCACGGGCTTGATCTGAACGGGTGTTCAGATAATCTGGCTGCCATGGCACGCACGGCTGGCTCACATTCGGATATCACGGGGCCACGGGTGCGCGAGGCGGCGCTGGCGCTGTTTGCGCAGCATGGCTATGCGGCGGTGTCGATGCGCCGGATCGCGCAGGAGGTCGGTGTTCAGGCGGGTGCGCTTTACAATTACACGCCGGACAAGCAATCGCTGCTCTTTGACCTGATGCAGGGTCACATGGACGAGTTGCTTGAGGCACGAGCGCAGGAGCCTGTGGCCGACACACCGCTGGAGCGGCTGGAGGCGTTCAGCCGCTTTCACATCCGGTTTCACCTCGAACGTCCGCTTGCGGTGTTCATTTCCTACATGGAATTGCGCAACCTTACGCCCGGGAATTTCGCGACGATCGAAGACCTGCGCCGCCGGTACGAGGGCGAGCTGGAAGCCATCCTGCGCGATGGGCGGGACGCTGGCGACTTTCACGTGGCTGATACCAAGATCACCACGCTCGCGATCATCGCCATGCTGAACGGGGTCAATACGTGGTACCGGAGCGGTGGGCGGCTGTCGCTGCCCGAGGTGGAAGCGATCTATTGGGACATGGTGCGCAAGGCGGTCACGTGACAAGAGATTTCGAAATCTCTTGTCGAAGCGCGTTCGAACGCGCTTGAGCCGCGGTTTAGAAACCGCGGCTCAAGGTCTTTCAAAAGACCTTTGGCCCCACCTCAGACCGATGTGCCTGCAGGCCCGCCCGTGAACTCGTCATAGGCCTCGAGCGCCTTGGCGCTGAACGCCACCGACGGCCCGCCACCCATATAGGCGATCATCGCCAGCGCCTCGCAGAATTCCTCGCGGGTTGTCTTGAGCCGCACCAGCGACCTTACATGGAACGCGATGCAACTGTCGCACCGCGTCGATATGGCAATGCCCAGCGCGATCAGTTCCTTGGTCTTCTCATCCAGTGCGCCGTTCGTCTTGGCCGCTCGCCCCATCTGGTTGAACCCGGCAAATGTCTCGGGCGTTTCCTTTTGCAGGGCGTCAAGACGCCCCACCGTGTCCTTCATGAAATCCGACCAACTCATCACGCTCTCCTTCAGCGGCTTTCATCTGCACCCATCTTGCGCTCCAGCCAACGCACAAAGAAGCTGATGATCAGGACGAGGACAAGATATTCCAGGATCAGCAGCGTGTAGATTTCAAGCGGCCGATATTCCGTCACCACAAGTTCGTTCGCCCGCCGTGTCAGTTCCTGCATTCCGATGACCGACGCAAAGGCCGACATCTTGACGATGTAGATGAACTGGTTGGCCAGCGGCGGCAGGATGCGCCGGATCGCCTGCGGCAGAATCACGTACCGCATCGTCTGACCATAGGTCAGGCCCACGGTGCGCGCGGCCTCGGTCTGACCTTTGGGGATCGACTGGATGCCGGAGCGGTAGATCTCGGCAGTGAAGGCGCTGTCGGAAATGGCCAGCGTGATGATCGCGCCCCAGAAAGCGTCGATGGTGATCGGAAAGCCCAGCGACCGCATCACCACCGGCAGGCCATAGAACACCCAGAAGAGCATCGGCAGCAGAGGGATCGCGCGGACGAATTCGATATAGACCCGTGACGGCAGCCGCACCCAGCGGTTCGACGACATGCCCGGCAGGGCCACCAGCAGGCCAAGCGTCATCGACAGAGCGGTGGCGATCAGAGACAGCTGGATCGTGGCCCAGAAGCCACCCACAAGAAACCGTATGTTCGACTGCCCCTGCGCCGTCGAGGGGTCGATCACGTACCAGCCCCACGTGCCATCCCCGGAACAGGCGGCAAGAAACAGGCACGCGCCCAGCATCGTCCAGATTTTAAAGAACCGTGTCATCCGAACCGCCTCAATGCTGCAGGATCTTGTCGAGGAACGCCTTGAACCGCTCGGTCTTTGGCGCTTCGAACACATCGCTTGGCGTCCCGGTCTCCACGATTTCGCCGCCATCCATGAACACCATCCGATCGGCCACCTTGCGCGCGAAGCCCATCTCGTGTGTCACCACAAGCATGGTCATGCCGTCGCGCGCCAGTTCCACCATCACGTCCAGCACTTCCGAGATCATCTCGGGATCGAGCGCGGATGTCGGCTCGTCGAACAGCATGATCTTGGGTTTCATGCAAAGCGACCGGGCAATCGCCACGCGCTGCTGCTGACCGCCGGACAACTCGCGCGGGCGCTTCCGCGCCTGTTCGGGGATCTTGACCCGTTCCAGATACTGCATCGCCAGCGCCTCGGCGTCTTTTCGGGACAGGCCACGTGCTTTCATCGGCCCCAAAGTGAGGTTTTCGATCACGCTAAGATGCGGAAAAAGATTGAACTGCTGGAACACCATCCCGACCTCGGCGCGCACCCGGTCCACGCCACCCGGTTCCGACAGAGAAATACCGTCAACCGTGATGCCGCCGGAATCATATTGTTCCAATCCGTTGACACATCGGATTAAGGTGGACTTGCCCGAGCCTGAAGGTCCGCAGATGACAATCCGTTCGCCCAGACTGACATTCAGGTCGACATCCTTGAGGACGTGGAAATCCCCAAAGGATTTGTTCAGCGACCTGATCTCTATGACGCGGTCAGCGTTCATGCCACACTCCGATCCACACTCGATGCTCTCAATGATAGCGCGCGCGCCAAAAAATCAGCGTGTCGTGATGGCCGTCGGAGCTTTCAACCTATGTAACCGCACGAAGACTTGCACGAAAAGGGAAATACCATGCGTTTTCTGAAATCACTCGGACTTGCGGCTGCCTTTGCCGCCTCCTTTCTGGCCGCTCCGGCCTCCGCGCAATCGGCGCTTCAGGACATCCTGAGCGGCGGGGTCCTGAAAGTCGGAACCACCGGCGACTGGAACCCGATGTCGGTGCGCGATCCGGCCACGAACAGCTATGTCGGTTATGACATCGACGTCATGACCGAACTCGCCACCGACCTCGGGGTGGAACTGGAATTCGTCCCGACGGACTGGAAGACCCTTGTGAACGGCGTTGTCGCCGGGAACTATCACATGACCGGGTCAGCCTCGATCAGCCCGGCACGGATGAAGGCGGCGGGGTTCTCCGACAGCTACATCTCGGTCGAGATTTTCCCGTTCACCACCGAAGACAAGGTCGATCGCTTCTCGGGATGGGACTCGATCAATTCGGGTGAGGTGAAAGTGGCAACCACGCTTGGCACCACCTTCGAGAAACTGGCGAACGAGTGGTTCCCGAACGCCGAGATCACCGTCGTCGAAGCCCCTGCACGCGGCTATCAGGAAGTGCTGTCCGGCCGGTCCGACGTGTTCATCACCTCGAACATCGAAGGCGCGACGCTGGTGTCGAAGTTCCCGAACCTGCGCCAGATCGAGACCGATGGACCGCGCGCCCCGTCGCCCATCGCAATGCTGCTGCCACAGAACGATCAGGTCTGGATCAACTACGTCAATAGCTGGATCGAACTGAAGAAGGCCCAGGGCTTCTTCGAACGCACCGCCGAGAAGTGGGGCCTCTGATCCCCATTCGCACGCGTTCCGATCAGGAAAGCCGGCCTTTGGCCGGTTTTCTTTTGTCGGGTGGATGCATCACTTATCGCGGGTGATGTCCTGCGGTCCGACCATGTCGACCACCTTGATCATCCAGCGCAGCACTTCGATCTGGTCCTCGGTCAGGGCGCAGGCGTCGATCACACCGGTGGCATGCGGTCGCAAATTCGGCCATTGTCGGTAGAAATCAACCATATCGGTGATCACGAGCGAACTGCGCTTTTCGGACATGAAACGGTCCTTTTCCCTTGTCGTTTCGACAGGTTAGCAAAAGCCTCGTGTCAGCTACCGTGAAAATAGTGTGAACGACTTGGTTCTGCGACAGAGCACCGCTAGCATCATCTTAACCAATGAAAGAGGCTGACGTGGCCGCGGGGCTTGAGATTTCCTTGTTCGGATCATGCGTGCTGCGCCGTGTCGGCGCGTCTGCGCAGGAAATCACGGGCGCCAAACACCGTGCCTTTTTCGCGCTGCTCGTCACGGCTCCGTTGAACCGGCGTTCGCGCAGCTTTCTGCAGGAAACGCTGTGGGGTTTTGCCGATTACGAAAGCGGGCACCAGAACCTGCGCCGGGCGCTGTCCGACCTGCGCAAGATCCTTGGTGACGATTTCGACAGCATCCTGACCGTCACCAACAAGGAAATCGAAATCGACATGACGCGGGTCAAGGTGATCGGGCATCCGACGGATGGGCCGTTCCTTGACGATCTGAACGTCCGCGAGCCGTCTTTCATCGCCTGGCGTGACAGCGTGCGCGCCGATCCGGGCGCCGCCAAGGTGCTGTGCTTCATGTCCTCCCGGCAGGGTCCGGCACGGATCAAGCCGCGTGTCTGTGCGCTGCCCCTGTCGGTGCCGCCCGGCGATGCCGAACTTGCCATCGCCGGCGACTGGATTGCCGAAGAGACCAGCAGGATGATGTCGCGCTCGAGCCTGCTCTCGGTCATTTCCCATCTGTCCGGACGGGCCATGACACAGCGTTTCATCGACATCGCGAATGTGCGCGACACGCTGGACGTCGATTATCTGCTCACCGGAAGCCTGCGGCGGCAGGGTGATCTTCTGGTTGCCGATCTCGACTTCATCGACATCGAGAGCGGCACGCTTCTGTGGAACCGGCACCTTGCCTGCCCGATCATCCATTTCTCGCAGGAGGCGTCAGGCTGGATGGTGAACGTGGTCCAGTCGGTGGGCCGGTCCATCGCGGAAACCGCAATCGAGGCCGGACGCGAGACCGCGCTCCCGGACCTGCCGGATCACAAGCTTCTGATCGCCGGGGCGACGTCCATGCATCACCCCCGGCTGCGCGAATTCCTGCGCGCGCGTCAGTACCTCGACGAGGCCGCAAGCCGCGCACCGTCCAACCCGCATGTCTTTGCGTGGCTGGGCAAATGGTATGTGCTGAGTGTGTTCAAGAACTACAGCGTGGACCGGCAGGGTGACACGCAAAAGGCGCTCGACTGTACCGCGCGGGCTCTGGATCTCGATCCGCATTCCAGCTTTGGTCTGACCATCGACGGCTTCGTGAACGGCAACATCCTCAAGAACATGGATGTGGCCGAACGGCGCTACAGCGCGGCGCAGGACATCAACCCGAGCGAAAGCCTCGCCTGGCTGTTGCGCGGATCGCTGATGGCCTTTCAGGACGAGGGACAATCGGCCATTCGCGCCACCACGACCGCGCGCAACCTGTCGCCCATCGACCCGTTCGGATATTATTTCGACAGTCTCGGCAGTTCGGCCCATCTTGCGGGCGGCGACTATGAAAAAGCATTGGAGCTGGCGGATCGGTCTCTTGAAGCGAACGACCGGCACATTTCAACGTTGCGCACGCGCATCGCAGCCCTTCACGCGCTGGATCGCGGCGCCGAGGCGCGCCAGACCGCTCAGGAACTGATGCGGCGCTTTCCCTATTTCCGACTGGACGATTACCGGAAAACACATCCCTCCGCCGACAGCAAGACAGGGCAATTGGTGATCGCCGCCCTTGCGTCGGCGGGGCTTTCCTAAGGCTCATTTAACAAGGAATAGATCTCATGGCTCAATACGGTGGATTTGGCGGCTTCGGTGGGTTTGGAGGCTTTGGCGGGTTCGGGGGCTTCGGCGGATTTGGCGGCTTCGGTGGCGGCACCAACTTCACCGGGCTCGGCGGTTTTCTTGGCAGCGAAGATCCGGGCGGCTACGACCCCATGACAACCCATGGTCTTCAGACCACGGCCGAAGGCTTGCGGCATCTGACCGAAGGCGGAACAACCCCGACCGACAAGGAACTGGGCTTCTCCGACCCCAACAATCTGAACGGCCTCGCCACATGGGTGCGCGGATCGCTTTATGTCAGCGAGTATCTTGCGGGTATCGGATCGACCCCAGTCGTGGGCACAGGCGGCGCGCCGGATCGCGTGACACTCACGTTTGATGGCGAGACCTGTCTCACACTCGACCGCCCGGCGACAACGCTCTTGCGGTCGCAATGCCGGCTCGTGTCGGATTACGCGGCATTGCGGGCGGAACGCACCGCCGAGATCACGTCGCAGCTTGGTTTCCCGACCGCCTATTTCGCGATGATCCTCGGTCTGCACAGCGCCCAGAACAAGAAAACCTTTGAACTGATCACGGCCACGCAGGTTGCTGCTGCCCACACGGCGATGATCGTCAAGAACCACCTCGCGATCCGTCGCCCCGATCAGTTGGACGCGCGGTTGATGCCGATGATCCCGACGCCCGGACATGGCAGCTTCCCGTCGGCCCATGCGACCGAGGCCTATGCCGTGCTGACCGTTCTGGAAGCCTTGGTGACAGCGTGGGACAGCCTTGCCGACGGCGAACAGCGGATCAAGGCGCTGCGGGGTCTGGCCGAGCGGATCGCGGTCAACCGGACGGTTGCCGGTGTGCACTATCCGATCGACAGCTGGGCAGGTGCCGCTCTTGGCCGGATCGTCGGGCAGGTCGTGCTCAGCCGGGCGGGCGCCGGAGCACCGATTGCGGAACTGGCCTACAGCGCGGGCGATCACGACTTCTACGACGAAGATCAGCGCGATCCGGCGACTGCCGCCGACAAAGGGCTGACCGCGACAGGCACCACCGTCACCCTGACAGCCAAGCCCGCCTTCTCGTGGCTCTGGTCCGGTGCCGTCGCCGAAGCGCAGAAGGTCTGAGCCATGATCCCGCACCGTCATGACGACGATCGGATCGACAAGTATACCGGTCCTTACGAGCGCTGGACATTTTCCGAAGACCTTGGTCGCCCCTTTACCTTTCCGGCCATCCGCAAGGGACCGTCGACGCATATCACCGCGTTGATGGAGGGCGAAGGCATGCTGGAAAGCACCGAGGATCTCGAGGTCCGCATCCCGCCGCTGTGGAACGACACCCCGGATGTCACGCCCTTTGCCATGTGGAACCGCTCGGTTGATCCGGACGGGCCCACCGATGCCGAGGATGCGGACCTCGCGCGGTGCCTGAATGCTCTCAGTGGCACCCGCTACCGGCTCAACATGCCCATCGACCCGGCCACCTGGCCTGCAACCTATGACCGGGACGGAACGCCTGACGGCTGGCAGCGCCCCAAGGTGCGGCCCAGCGTGATCATCGGCGTGATCGACGATGGCCTGCCCTTCCTGCACCGCGCCTTCCGCGATGCCGACGGGGACACGCGGATCAACCTGTGCTGGCTTCAGGCTGCCCGGGCAGACGACTCGGCCGCAGTGCCCTTCGGACGCGAGATCACGGGCGCGCAGATTGAACAGCTGCGCGCCCAGTACGGCAAGCACGAATTGCGCGCCTATCAGGCGGCCCATGCCATAGACCGCGACCTGCCCGAGGTGGACACGGTGCTGCGCCACCACGCCACCCACGGAGCCCATATCGCCGGGATCGCCGCAGGGAATGACCCTTATGTCGGGGCATCCGCCCTGCCCGACGATGCAGCGATCATCGCCGTGCAACTGCCCAACACCATTGCCTGGGATACATCCGGCTTTGGCAAGGAGATGATGATGCTCAGCGCGGTCGAATACATTTTCGAGCGCGCCCGCAGGATCGCACGGGCGTTCAACTGCGCCGAGATCCCGTTGGTCATCAATTTCAGCTATGGCTGGAGCGCCAATCGCCATGACGGTCAATCCAGTTTCGAACGGGCCGTCGAGGCTCTGATTACGGATCGGCGCAAGGTCCAGCCCTGCACCGAACTGGTCATGCCCACCGGCAACAATTTCGCCAACGACATGCATGCCCGCTTTTCGGGCGATGACCTTGTGGACGGGTCGGTTTCGTTCGGCTGGCAACTCAAGCCAGATGACCGCACGTCGAGCTACCTCGAGATCTGGCTGCCTCCGGACAGCACCCCCGACGGCTGGACCGTGACGGTCACCCCACCTCCGGGCAGCCCCGCCGGGATGCAGACATGCCTGCCTGTCTCGGCGGATGCGCAACTGCGCGGCGGCGACCCCCGTCGGTTCGTCGAGATAGAGGTCGGGGACAAGGTTATCGCGCAGTTGTCGGCCGACAAGCATCAGAACACCCGCTGGCGGGTCATGCTCGCGGTCATTCCGACGGCCGGCAATCTGGGCGAGGGACGCCGCGCGCCGGTGGGGATGTGGACCGTCACTGTCGATACCGGGACTGACCCGCTTTGCGACGGAGACCATATCGACATCTGGGTGCAGCGCGACGACGATCCGACGCAACTGGGCACGGGTGGACAGCAAAGCTACCTTGTGGACCTCTCCCGTCCCACTCCGCCACGCGTGCTGGCACCGCCGGTCCTGACGCCGGTGCGCGGCTTTGGCTGTCTCAACGGGATTGGCACCGCGCCGTCCGTGTTCCGCGTGGCAGGCTACATGCAGTCCACGAAAAAGCCGGTGGCCTATAGTGGCAGCGCATCGGTCGCGCTCGACAGCACCGGCACGCCGGTCGTGGAGGCCAATCTGCCCGCCGCAACAGCCACGGCGGATCAGGGCTGGTTCCTCTCTGGTCTGCCGTCCATCGGGGTTCTGTCCGGATCAGGCGCGCGGATCATCGGCACGAGCGCGGCAGCTGCCACGGCAACCCGTCTGATCGCGTTGAACTTTGCTGCCGGCAAGGCGGCGACTGACGGGTTCGAAAACCTCTATCCCGGCACGCCCCCGTCTGCGCTGACCCTGGCCCGCACCGGTCCCCTGCGTGTGCCACCCGTCTGTGCTTCGGTGCCGCCACAACCGGGCACCACTGCGGCGCGTGTGTCCTGAGCACGCGCGGCCCCGGTGTTGCTCCCGGGGCCGACACCCGCGATGGTTATCAGATCAGCCCCGACCTGCGTCTCGAGATCACGACGAGCATCAGGATCGTTACGAGATATGGCAGGCTCGACAGGACCTGCGAGGGCAGGCCGACACCCATCGCCTGCGCGGTGAGCTCGCCCAGCGACAGGATACCGAAGAGCAGCGCCCCAAAGGCGACGCGCCCGGTCTGCCATGTCCCGAACACCACCAGCGCCAGCGCGATCCAGCCCCGCCCGGCGATCATGCCATCCGCCCAGAGCGGCGTGTAGACGGTCGAGGCATAGGCGCCCGCCAACCCGCACATCGCGCCGCCGAAGGCCACGGCGCAGAGCCGGATGAGAACCACCGGGTAACCGATGGACCGCGCAGCATCTGCATTTTCGCCCACAGCCGCGATGATGAGACCCAGCTTGGTGCGGTTCAGCACCCACCAGAGCGCAATCGTGCCTAACACTGCCAACCAGACAACGATATCCTGCGTCAGCAGCGTCGGCCCGATCAGCGGGATGTCGGACAGAACTGGAATGTCGATCTTCGGCAAGCCACTGATGGTCCGGCTTTCGTACGACTTGCCAAAGAGCGCCGACAGCCCGAGGCCCAGCACCCCGATGGCGAGGCCCGAGGCCACCTCATTGGCCTTGACGCCGATCACGAGGATCGCAAACAGCATCGCAACCGCCGTGCTGATCAGTGCTGCTGCGGCAAAACCCAGAACATGCGAACCGGTATGGAAGACGCAGATGAACGCAATTGCGGCCCCGATCGCCATCATGCCTTCCAGACCGAGATTGAGCAGCCCGGTCTTTTCCACAACCATCTCACCCAGTGCCGCCAACAGAAGCGGCAGGGATGCAGCAAGCGTGCCCGCCAGCAGAAACTCCAGACCGCTCATGCCGGCACCTTGCGGTCAAACTCGATGCGGAAGCGGATCAGAGTGAAGGTCATCAGGTAGAAGAAGAGCAGCAAGCCCTGGAACACCTCGACCGCCGCCACCGGCAATCCGGCAGAGACAGTGGCACTGTCGCCGCCGATATAGATCACCGAAATCAGGAAGCTTGACGCGATGATCCCGAGCGGGTTCAGCCCGCCGACATAGGCGACGATGATCGCCGCGTAGCCGTAGCCGGACGTGACAGAGCGTTGGAGTTGACCAAGCGGCCCGGCAACCTCGCTCGCACCGGCGATGCCCGCCGCGAGACCACCCAGTCCCAAACCCAGCCAGACCATCTTCGGTGCGGAAAACCCGGCATAAAGGGCGGCGCGCGGCGCGAGGCCCGCGGTCCGCAACTGGTAGCCCCGGAAATGGTGCTGCATCATCAGGTAGGCAAAGACGCTCGCCAGCAGCGCGAAAATCAGAGAAATGTTGGTGCGCGTCCCGTCGAACAGGATCGGCAACATCGCATTGTCGGGGAACATGACCGTCTGCGGGAAATTGAACCCGCGCGGGTCTTTCCACGGCCCCAGCAGCAGGTAGTTCAGGATCTGCACTGCGATCAGCGCCATCATCAGTGTGACAAGGATCTCCGACGCGCCGAACCGCGTGCGCAAGGCTGCGGCAATCAACGCATAGACCGTCCCCCCCAAAGCGCCGAACGCGATCATCGCGGGCAGCATCATCGGGAAATCCCCGTCCGGGTAATAGACCGGCAGGGCGGAGGCGCAGAGCGCGCCGACAATGAACTGCCCCTCGGCCCCGATGTTGAACACATTGGCCCGGAAGCCGATGGCCAGCCCCTGCGCGATCAGGAGGAGTGGCGCCATTTTCAGAAGCACTTCGGAAAAGCTGTACCAACTCAGGAACGGCTTGAGGAGCAGCGCATGCAACGCCGCACCAGCGTCTTTGCCCAGCGCCGCGAACAGGATGAGGCTCGCAAGGCAGGTCAGGACCAGCGCCAACACCGGTGCCGTGAACATCGCAAGGCGCGAGGCGGAGTCGCGGCGGATCAGTCGGAGTTTCACGTCGCAGCCCCAATCATGTAGCGCCCGATTTCCTGCGGGCTTGTCTCTGCCGCGTCCAGAGCGGGCGACAGATGCCCTTTGTGCAGCACATGCAATTTGCTGCAGATCTCGAACAATTCGTCCATTTCCTCGGAAATCACGAGGATCGCACAGCCCTGATCGCGCATGTCCAGCAAACGCCTGCGGATCGCGGTCGCGGCTCCGATGTCGACACCCCATGTGGGTTGAGACACGAGCATCACGTCCGGGTTCAGCATGATCTCGCGGCCCAGAATGAATTTCTGCAGATTGCCACCCGACATCGCGCCCGCCTCGGCATCCGGTCCCGGGGTGCGCACATCGAACGCGTCGATGCACTCGCGGGTAAAGGCGCGCTCCACGCTGCGTCGGATGAATCCGCGCGACAGCATTCTGCGACTGTGGGCGGTCAGAAGGCTGTTGTCCGCCAGTGACATCTCGGGCACAGCCCCGCGCCCAAGCCGTTCCTCGGGCACAAAGGCAAAGCCCAGCTTGCGCCGCGCCATCGGGCCAAGGTGCCCGACCTTCTTGCCCGTGATCTCGATCATGCCGGGTTCCTGCGCGCGGGTCTCACCGGAAATCAGCGCCGCCAGTTCCTGCTGTCCGTTGCCGGATATCCCCGCGATCCCGACGATCTCACCACTGCGCAGCTTGAGGTCGATGCCCTCGAGCGTCGTCCCGAACCGGCTGGCGCGTGGGTGGCTCAGCGCATTGAGCCGCAGCCGCTCTTCCCCCGGCGGACGCGGCGCGGCATGCGCTACGTTCGGCATCTCGCGCCCGATCATCAACTGCGCCAGCGACCGCGCATCATGTTCGCGCGGGTCGACCCGGCCCGTCACCTCACCGCCGCGCAGAACGCTCGCGGTGTCGCAGAGTTCGCGGATCTCATCGAGCTTGTGCGAGATGAACAGGATCGCCATCCCCTCGGCCTGCAGCTTGCGCAGAGTCTCGAACAGGCGGCGCACGCTTTGCGGCGGCAGGACCGAGGTCGGCTCATCCAGGATCAACAGCTTGGGATTGAGCAGCAGGCAGCGGATGATCTCCACCCGCTGGCGTTCGCCCACCGACAGCCGATGCACCATCGCGTGCGGATCGACGGACAGGCCGAACTGGTCCCCGAGGTCGGCGATCTGCTGCGCCAGTTCCGCCGGTTTGCCGGGGATCATCAGCGACACGTTCTGCACGACGCTCAGCGTCTCGAAGAGCGAGAAATGCTGGAACACCATCCCGATGCCCAGCGCCTGCGCGTCGGACGGCCGGGCAAGATGTACCTCCTGCCCGTTCCAGTAGACATGCCCCGCATCCGGCTGCTCGACGCCGTAGATGAGCTTCATCAGGGTGGATTTGCCCGCCCCGTTTTCACCCAGAACGGCATGGATCGACCCCGAATGCACCTCGAGGTCGATCTCTTTGTTGGCCTGAACGGTGCCGTAGCGCTTGGAGACCTTCGCAAGCCTCAGCAGCGCAGGCTGGCTCACGACGGCAGCGGCGTGGTCACGCCCGCAACATGCCAATCCATGCCGATGATCTCGCCATCGGTCATCGCCACGCCATCCGCCACACGCTCGGTGCCCGCCTGATCGGTCAGCGGGCCTTTGAAGACGACGAAATCACCGGTTGCGATTTCCGCCTGCTTGGCCTCGATCTGGGCGACCATGTCGGCCGGGATGTCCGGGTTCCAGTCGGCGGTGAAGACCACATCGTCTTCCATACCAAGCCAATAGTTGGCGCTCGGGAAATTCCCGGCGACATGACCATCGACCAGACGCTTGAAATGCGGACCCCAATCGGTGCCGACGACGCCAAGATACTTGGTCGGCGCATAGCTCTTCATCGACGAGTTGAGGTTGTAGGCATAGACCCCCGCCTCTTCCGCCACAGCGATCACCGACGGCGTGTCCTGCGCGTTCGAGAAGAGGATGTCCACATCCTGCGAAATCAGCGCCTTGGCGGCTTCCTGTTCCGACGCGGGGTCGAACCAGCTGTTCACCCAGACGACGCTCATGGTGATTTCGGGATCAACCGACAACGCGCCCAGCATGAAGGCGTTGATCGAGGTGATCAGTTCCGGGATCGCAAACGCGCCAACGCAGCCGATCTTCTTGGTTTTGGTGAGCGACGCGGCGGCCATGCCCATCAGGTAGGTGCCCTGCCAGTATTTGGCAGTGAAGGGGGCAAAGTTCGGCTCGACCATGAAGCCCGAGGCGTGGATGATCGACACATCGCGGTTGCGCTTGGCGATCTGGATGCCGCCGTTCTGGTAGCCAAAGGAGCCAAGCAGGAGGACTTTGTTGCCTTCGGACACCAGCCCGTTGGCGATGCGGTCAGCATCCGGGCCTTCCATGATGTTCTCGAGAACGGTCACTTCGAGCTTGTCGCCATAGGCTTCCTTGACTGTATTCACGCCTTCCATCAGCGTGTGCGACCAGCCTACATCGGCGACTGGCGAGGGCAGCACGACGCCCATCTTGAGAACGTCCTGCGCATGGGCGCGCATCGGCAGCGCAAGGGCGGTTGTGGCGGCCAGTGAGCCCTTCAGAAAACTGCGGCGTTTGAGTGTGTCAGACATGGTCATCCCCGTTGGTTGTGTTTGGCAGAATGGTGTGAAGTGTCTCTTCGGCGGCGTCGAACAGCGCGCCTTCGTCGATCCCCGGAAACGCGCCTTTGTGCCAGACGATGCGGCCGTTGATCATGGTAAGGTCCGTGGGCGCGCCAACCCCGACCTTGGCCAGAAGGCTGATCGGATCGTGGCGCGTGCCCACGAAATCAAGCTTGCGGGTGTCGATGGCGAACAGATCCGCCGCCATGCCGGGCCGCAATGCGCCGATGTCGCTGCGCCCAAGCAGCGAAGCCCCGCCTTCGGTCGCGTAGTGCAGGAACCGTCCGGGCACCGGCACGCCGTCCTGCCGGGTCGAAGCAACGAGGCATTGCAGCATGTAGCCGGAATGGATGCAGTGCATCAGGTTCGAATTGTCGTTCGACGCCGCCCCGTCGCAACCGAGGCCCACCCGCACGCCCAGCGCGTCCATCGCCGGGATGTCGGTGACTTCGGCCCCGACGAGATAGACCGGCTCGGGGCAATGCGACACGCCGGTGCCAGAGGCCGCCAGCTTGGCCAGTTCTTCGCGGGTCAGTTCCCATCCATGGGCATAGAAGACGTCCGGCCCGGCGAAGCCGATCTCTTCGCAGTAATCGACAGTCCGCTTTCCGTGGACCTGTTCGATCACCGGGCTTTCGCCTTCGCCCACATGGCTGTGCAGGATCACGCCCTTGTCGCGGGCCAGCGCCACGGATTGCTCGAATGTCTCGCGGTAGCAGTTGACCGGTTGGCAGGGCGCAACCGCCACCTGCCGCATCGAGAACGGCGCCGGATCGTGGAACGCGTCGATGGCGCGTTCGCAGGCCCCGATGAATTCGTCGGTGGACTCCAGCATCTCGTCCGGGATCGTGCTTCCCTCAGATTTCGGCAGCGTGTTGCCCCCACGCCCAGCGTGAAAGCGCATACCCAAGAGTTCCGCCGCCTCGAATTGCCGGTCGATGATGTGCGACCCGGCATGGCGTGGGAAACAGTACTGGTGGTCGAACGCCGTGGTGCAGCCGTGTTTGATCAGCTCGGCCATCGCGACGACGGAGCTGTGGTAGAAACAGTCCTCGGTCAGGCGCGAGAAGATCGGATAGATGCGGTCAAGCCACTCGATAACCGAATAGCGCGTCCAGTCGAGTTCGGCCCGGTTGCGGACGAAGCACTGGAAGAAATGGTGATGCGTGTTGACGAGGCCGGGATAGATGAAATGCCCGGTGGCGTCGATGATGTCGGTCCCCTCGGGCGCTTGTAGTGATAGGTCCGGGCCAATCGCGGTGATTGCGCCGTTCTCACACAGGATGTCCTGGTGCCGCAGGACCGGAGCGCTGGCCGAGGTGACAATCGCCTCGCAGTTCTTGAGAAGGATCGCCGTCATGCCGGGTGCGCCAGTTCATGCAGTCGGTGGATGCCCGGCATTTCGATGAACCCCGGCAGGGACCGGATGGCGCGCATCCAAAGGCGTACAGATGGATACGGATCTAGGCTCACACCCCCATCCGGCGCCAGAGCGGTGTTGGGGAAGCAGGCGATGTCCGCGATGGTTGGTTTGGAACCGGTGAGGAAGATCAGCCCCTCAAAGCGCTGTTCCGTCAGATGCGCCTCAAGCTTGCGCAGCGCCATGACACCCGCCGCGCGGGCTTTGTCGATGTCGGCCTCGTAGCCGATCACGTCATGCAGACGGGCAAGACCGAGGCCGTCGTTCAGGTCAGATGCGAAGGCCAGCCAGCGGTCATCGTCGGCGCTCTGCCATTCCGGATGATCCGCCGTCAGGTGCCGCAGGATGTCGGCGCTGTCGGTCAGCACCGTGTCGCCATCTTGCAGGATCGGCAGCGTGCCCTTGGGGTTCAGCGCAAGCATCTCGGGCGACTTGTGTTCGCGGGCCGGGTGGAAATTCACCGCCCGCAGGGTCAGCGACTGACCCAGCAGCGCCGCCATCAGGCGGACCTTGTAGCAACTGGCGCTCAGGACGTAGTCGTAGAGGATCATGCCGCCACCAGTTGTGCGCCGTAAGTGTAGCCGATTTTCTTGAGCCAGCGGCGATAGGCGACCGAGGTCATGTCGGCCTGTGTCGGCACCTCCATCCCCGGATCGAGGGGCAGCTTGCGCGGCAACTGGTTTTCGAGGATCGAGCGGTCCTGCATGAAGATCAGTTGCTGGAAGCTGACCATCTCGGACATGGTCGACTCGTCATCATAGAGCGCCATCCATGGCCAGACCTCGCACCATTCGTCGGTCAGGGGCTGCACGAACAGCGTGATGATGTCCCACTCACCGGGGCGCGGCGGGCAGGTCTTGTAGAGCACCGAACAGGTCGGCGCGGGCACGCGGTACATGTATTCCGTAGTGATCCCGCCAGCCGCGGATTTCGCGGCTTGCGGTTGGTAGAACTTCACCTTGGTCGCCCAGACCTCGTCCACCTCTTCGCGGATCTTGACGTCGTAGCGGTCCACTTCGGTATGCGGCTCGGCGCCGAGGATGTCGGTGTGCACAAACGGGAAATGCGCGATGTCGAGGAAGTTCTCGACCGCCCGGAGCGGCGAGCATTTGACTTTGACCGACCCCACATCCACGAGGCGGCGTCCGGGGCTGTCAGCTTCGGGGATGGTGAAGAGATCGCGGTTCGGCTGGCCGGGGCTGGTCCAGAGATGGCCGAACCGTTCGACCGTGGGCAGCGCGGTTCCGGAGGCGTCCTTGACCCAGCACGCACCGCCATCCCGACCCAAAAAGATTTTTTTACCAAGCAGTAAAGTCTCGCGTGGCGCGTCGATGCCCGAGATCATGGCGACGGGATACCAGTGATTGTCGATGGCGGCATTCATGCCGGGACCCTTTCCAGAGTTGCGCGCAGCTCTTCGAGCCAGCGGGACACGGCACTGCGATCCGCGTCGGGCGCGGCGAGCGCGTGGATCATGCATTCGCCGTCCGTACACGGCTGTACGGCAAGCATAACATCGTAATCAGACACCACCGCGATCGTAGTGAAACCTGCCGCACCGAAATGCGCCGCGAGGTCCGGTGCCGACATGGACACGGGCAGCGACCTGACCGTCTGACGCCCTCCCAAAGCGGGCAACGGAGTGTCGGTTTCCGTCAACGACACCCAGATCACCCCACCGGCCTCGATACAGCGATAGGTCGGCACGCAGATCGTGTCAGGGGGTGTGAGTTTCGGATGGGCCGGGATGTAGTCACACGATCCCGCCTCATTGTATTGCCACCCGTGATAGATGCAGGCCAGAGTCTCGCCCCGGACAAACCCGTGCGAGAGGCGCATGCCACGATGGGGACAGCGGTCCGACCATGCATGGTAGTTTCCGCTGGGCGAGCACCAGACTGCCAGTTCGGTGTCAGCGATGCGGCTCGGGATGACGACGCCGGGCGGGACATCCTCTTTCAAACCAACAGCAATCCAGTTCATACTCACTCCGCCGAAGTCGGGCCGAGTAAGACAGACGGGCTCCGGTCGATCAATAAGACCGCCCTCTCAAGGCGCAGGAAAACCCGGATAATTGCACAAATATTGCACTAAGCGATGAAATTGTGATCGCACGGCCCGTCAGGCGCACGCAACGGTTGTGATGTCCATGGTGTCGACGAGCACACTTTCCGGTCCGAGACTCACACCAAGGGCCAGCGCCTGGAGCATTTCTTCGGGGCCTTGCGCCCTGACCTCCAACCCGTCGGGCACGTGCTGCGTCGTGACGTGATCAAGGCCCAGCTTGTGGGCGTGCCGGGCGATCCAGTTCGGAAAATCCGCACTCTGAACGTGACCAGTCAGGTGAATACGTGCAGACATTTTCTCGGACATCTGGATCGCCTCGGGCCTTGGTTAAGAAAGATGCGACTTGGCCATCATCATGTGAACACCTTTCGCGCGGTTCACGGTCTGGGTGATCCGCAAGTCCCCGGCCAGCGAGCAGAGCATATAGGCCTCGGCCCGGCTGATCCCGGCGCGGCCCGAGACCACGTCGATCATGCGGCGCAGCGCGATCTCGACGCAGACATCCAGATCGGGATGCATCCCCATAGTGATGAGATGCGTCGGCGTTTCTGCCTCGGGATAGGTCATGTCGAGGTCGCGGCGCACGGTCAGTCGGAACCGGCCCTGCAACGCGGTTTCGATAGCGGTGACGCAGACTTCGCCATCGCCCTGTGCGCCGTGCCCGTCCCCACAGGAGAACAGCGCGCCTTCGGTGTGAACCGGCAGGTAGAGCGTCGTCCCTGCAACCAGTTCCTTGTTGTCCAGATTGCCGCCGTGCGCGCGTGGTTCGATGGTCGAAATCCGCCCCCATTCCCGCGGCGGGGCAACTGCCATGACACCGAAGAACGGGGCAAGCGGCAGCTTCAACCCCCAAGGCAAAGTCGCCTCGTTCGCATCGGCATCAAGGCGCAGGGTCATACCCTGACGTTCGGGGAAGTCGAGCGGCAGGGTGCCGGACAGCGGGCGGATGAAGGTGAACCCCCAATCCTGACGCAGCTGGATGTCGAGGATGTCCACCTGCAGAACGTCCCCCGGCATCGCGCCGTCCACGGCAACGGGACCGGTCAGGATATGGCCCGGCACCTGCGGCACGCCGGTTTCGTGGATCGCCAGCAGTTCGGGCGGGACGTGATAGCCTGCGCCCGGCAGCACTTCGGGCCCGCCAGAAACCGTGTAGATCGTGACCTCGGCACCGCTGTCTACAGTGGCGACCGGAGTCAGCGTGGCATCGAAAAAGCCCCAGTGACAGGTTTTTGGTCCGGCTTCGATGATCATACAGGAAGCCTCTGTTCAGCCAGCGTCACCCAGTAGGAACAGCCTGTCGGGATGACCTCGTCGTTGAAATCGTATTGCGGATGGTGAAGCCCCGGTCCCGGCCCGATCCCCAACTGGATATAGGCGCCCGGGCAGGCTTGCAGCATATAGGCGAAATCCTCGCCCCCCGTCGTGCGGGGCGCGTCGGTGATGCAATCGCCCGCCACGTCGCGGGCGGCGCTGATGCAATGCTCGGTTTCCGTTTCATGGTTGGACATCACCGGATACGGCTCTTCGTCAAAGCCCAGTTCGGCCGTTGCGCCATAGCTCTGCGCCGTCAGCTCCGCGATGGCCCCGATCCGCTCCAGCGTCTTGGCGCGCACCTCCATGTCAAAGCTGCGCACCGTGCCGCGCAGGACGGCGTGTTCGGGGATCACGTTGAAGGCTTCGGATTCGGTGCGGAAGGAGGTGACGGAGACCACCACCGCCTGCTGCGGGTCGGTGTTGCGCGACACGACGGATTGCAGTGCCATCACGATGGCGGATGCGGCGAGTGTCGTGTCCACCGTGTTGTTGGGTCGTGCGGCATGCCCGCCCTTGCCGCGCACATTGATATGGAAACTGTCGACGGCGGCATAGAAGGCCCCCGGACGGATCGCGAATTGCCCAAGTGGCAGAAGCGGCGAATTGTGCAGCCCGTAGATCTCGGAAATGCCGAACCGGTCGATCAGGCCGTCCTGCACCATTGCCTCGGCCCCGGCCCCGCCTTCTTCGGCGGGCTGAAAGACAATGGCGACCGTGCCGTCGAAATTGCGGGTCTCCGCAAGGTACTGCGCGGCCCCGAGCAGCATCGCAGTGTGCCCGTCATGCCCGCAGGCATGCATCTTGCCCGGCGTTTTCGAAGCATGCGCCGCGCCTGTGGCTTCGAAGATTGGAAGGGCATCCATGTCGGCGCGAAAGGCGATGGTCTTGCCCGACCGGTTCGACTTTCCTTTTATCAGCGCCACAACCCCGGTGCGCCCGACCCCTTCGACCACGCTGTCACAGCCAAAGGCGCGCAGCTTGTCCGCCACGATCCCGGCGGTGCGCGGCAGATCGTATTGCAGCTCCGGATGCTCGTGCAGATCACGGCGCCAGGCGGTGATTTCGGGGTGCAATTCGGCAAAACGATTGCGGATGGGCATAAAGTCTCCGGTGCCTGATGTGGGTGAATGTCCATATCAGACCCGATATCTGCCAGGGTGGCAAACGGGAAAATCTGAGCGTGGTACGGGCGGTGGGACTCGAACCCACACGGCACAGGGCCTTCGGATTTTAAGTCCGATATGTCTACCATTCCATCACGCCCGCAACGGGCTATCCCTAGCCGGGCGCGGGGACGAAAACAATGGCTTGACGACAGCTTGGCTGCACTCCTGCGACACCTGATCCGGGGTCAGAGCTTTTCGCCCTCCGGCTCCTTGATCAGGAACCGTTCGCCCAGCCAGGGATTCAGGGCCACGGCATCCTTCAGGACGGGTTGTGCCTCGTCCTCGCGCCCCAGCGCGATCAGCGTCAACGCCTTGCCGGTGAGCGCACCGGTGTGGCGTGGATTCAACGCGATGGCCTGGTCAAGGTCGGGCAAGGCAGCGGGGTAGTCCCCGCGCAGGTAATTCACGAAAGCCCGTTGATTGTAGCCTTCGGCATAGAATGGACAGTACGAGACAAGCGTGTCGAGCCGGTCCGTCGCGCGCAGATAATCCCCGATGCGCATCGCGCGGAGCGCCTCGTCAAGCATCGATTGCGAAGGTTCGTCGGGTGCGTCGAGCCATAACTCCCACATCTGGTTCGAAAAGGTGCGCGCGATCATCTCGTTCGGGGCGCGCTGCACCTCGGCGTAAAGACTGTCCAGCGCTGCCTCGTGGTCGGGAGCGACGGGACAGCCGTCTGCCGACGCACCGGAGGCCGCCAAAACAGCGAGGAGGGACACCAGATACCGCATGCCTGCATTAGGACCGGCGACACCGCCTCGGTCAAGTCACGTTCCCGAAACTCTCTTCCTTGACCGCCTGCATGGCGACATAGGTCGAGGTCGCGGCGACGTGCGGCAGGGTGGAGATCTTTTCGGCCAGAACCTGACGATAGCTGCGCATGTTCGCGGTCCGCACCTTGAGCAGGTAGTCGAAATTGCCCGCGATCAGATGCGCCTGTTCGATCTCGGGGATCTTCGCAACCGCCTCGTTGAACGCGGCAAGGGCGGCTTCGCGTGTCTGGGTCATCTTCACTTCGACAAAGGCGATGTGATCGAGCCCAAGCCGGATCGGATCGAGAAGGGCCCTGTAGCCCTGGATTGCGCCCATTTCCTCGAGCCGCCGGAGGCGCGCCTGAGTGGGGGATTTCGACAGACCGATCCGTCGGGACAACTCGGTGATCGACACGCGGCCGTCCCGGGCCATTTCCTGAAGGATGGCCCTGTCGAATCTGTCGAGGTCAGAAATAATCAAATTGCCCGCCTTCCCTGCAAAAATCAGTGCGTTCGTCACGCCAAATGCCGATAATCCGGCAGTTGCCCTGCAACATCGGCGGTATCTTAGGGGATATGACTGGAGATCGCCATGCCCCGTGACGAGCAACGCACCCTGCGCCCCCTGATCGACGAGACCACCTATGCCGACGAAGCCCGTGTCGTCGCCGCCTTGCGCGACGCCGCCCGCCTGAGCGCGTCGGACCGCCAGAGCATCACCGCTGCGGCCACCCGGCTTGTTACCGCGATCCGAGAGGATTCGCGCCCCGGCCTGATGGAAGTCTTTCTGAGCGAGTACGGTCTGTCGACCGAAGAAGGCATCGCGCTCATGTGTCTGGCGGAAGCGCTGCTGCGCGTGCCGGATGCCGCCACCATCGACGCTCTGATCGAGGACAAGATCGCTCCGTCGAACTGGGCAAGCCATCTGGGCGAAAGCACCTCTCCGCTGGTGAACGCCTCCACCTGGGCGCTGATGCTGACCGGGAAAGTGCTCAAGGACGAGCGACCCGGCCCTGTGGGGCACCTGCGGGGTGCCATCAAGCGTCTGGGCGAACCGGTGATCCGGTCGGCTGTCGGACGTGCAATGAAGGAAATGGGCGCACAATTCGTGCTGGGCGAAACCATCCAATCCGCGATGAAGCGCGCAGCGAAGATGGAAGCCAAGGGCTACACCTATTCCTACGACATGCTGGGCGAGGCTGCGCGCACGGAAACGGACGCGCGCCGTTACCATCTGTCCTATTCCCGGGCCATCAGTGCGATTGCGGAAGCGGCCAAGTCGAAGGACATCCGCGAAAATCCTGGCATCTCGGTCAAGCTGTCGGCGCTGCATCCGCGCTACGAAGAGGCACAGCAGGACACCGTGATGAACGAGGTTGTGCCGCGCCTGCGCACGCTCGCGCAACTGGCGCGGTCGGCCGGAATCGGGCTGAATATCGACGCGGAAGAGGCCGACCGACTGTCCGTTTCGCTTGACGTGATCGAAACCGTGCTGTCGGAACCATCGCTAAAGGGCTGGGACGGATTTGGCGTGGTCGTGCAGGCCTACGGGCCACGTGCGGGGCATGTCATCGACTGGCTCTACAATCTGGCCGAACGGTTGGACCGCAAGATCATGGTGCGTCTGGTCAAGGGCGCCTATTGGGACACCGAGATCAAGCGCGCGCAGGTGGCGGGGCTTCCCGCGTTTCCGGTGTTTACGGCCAAGCACCACACCGACATCAGCTATATCGCCAATGCCCGCAAGCTGCTCAGCATGACGGACCGCATCTATCCGCAATTCGCCACGCATAACGCGCATACGGTGGCCGCGATCCTGCATATGGCCGCAGACCGAACGACCTTTGAATTCCAGCGTCTGCACGGAATGGGCGAGGCGCTGCATGACATCGTCAAGGATGCCGAAGGAACACGGTGTCGGATCTATGCCCCGGTCGGTGCCCATCGCGATCTGCTGGCCTATCTGGTGCGGCGGCTGCTGGAGAATGGCGCGAACAGCTCTTTCGTGAATCAGATCGTCGACACCGATGTGCCTGCGTCCGAAGTGGCCTCGGACCCGTTCGAGGTGCACGCGGTCCCCAACCTGCCCACCGGGCCGGAGTTGTTCGCCCCCGAGCGGCCGAACTCGAAGGGGTGGGACCTTACGCACCGACCGACCCGCAGCGAAATCGAAGCTGCGCGCAAACCTTTTTCCAATGTTCAATGGTCTGCCACGCCCTTGGTCGCGGTCGATGCCGAGACCGGAGAAACAAACCCGGTGAACAACCCCGCTCGCCCCGGCGACACAGTGGGATCGGTCACTTGGGCGACGTCCGGCACAGTCGCCGCCGCCTGCGCGGCAGCCCGGCCTTGGGCCGCATCGGCGGCAGAGCGTGCAACGGTCCTGAACAAGGCCGCCGACCTTTACGAGGCGCATTACGGCGAACTCTTTGCGCTACTCGCCCGAGAGGCGGGCAAATCGCTGCCCGACGCGGTGGCGGAACTGCGCGAGGCAGTGGATTTCCTGCGCTATTACGCCGCCCGCGCGGAAGGGCCAGACCCGCAGGGCGTCTTCGCCTGCATCAGCCCGTGGAACTTCCCGTTGGCGATCTTCACCGGGCAAATCGCTGCCGGATTGGCGACCGGCAATGCCGTGCTGGCTAAACCCGCCGAACAGACGCCGCTGATCGCGCATCGTGCCGCGCAACTGCTGCACGAGGCGGGTGTACCTGCAACCGTACTGCAACTCTTGCCGGGTGCGGGCGATGTGGGGGCCGCGCTGACGTCGAACCCGGCGGTCAAAGGGGTTGCCTTCACAGGCTCGACCGAGACCGCGCAGATCATCCATCGCAGCATGGCGGAACATCTCGACCCCGGCGCGCCGTTGATCGCGGAAACCGGCGGGCTCAACGCAATGATCGTCGACAGCACCGCGCTGCCGGAACAGGCGGTGCAGGCGATCGTCGAATCCGCGTTCCAATCCGCCGGTCAGCGCTGCTCGGCGCTGCGCTGTCTTTATGTGCAGGAAGACATTGCCGACAGCTTTGTGGAAATGCTGACCGGAGCGATGGACGCACTGGTGATTGGTGATCCGTGGACCTACGGCACCGATGTCGGCCCCGCCATCGATGCCGAGGCGCGCGACGGGATCATTACTTATGTCGATGCGGCCGAGGCCGAAGGTCGCGTTCTCCACCGCCTTCCCCTGCCCGGCGGTGGCACCTTCGTGCCGCCGACGCTGATCCGCGTGTCCGGAATTTCCGACCTCGAGCGTGAGATTTTTGGTCCTGTGCTGCATATCGCGACGTTCAAATCAAAAGACATCGACAAAGTGATCGACGCGATCAACGGCACGGGCTACGGCCTGACATTCGGTCTGCAAACCCGGATCGACGACCGGGTGCAGCATGTCTCGGAGCGAATCACAGCGGGCAATATCTATGTGAACCGCAACCAGATCGGTGCGATTGTCGGCAGCCAGCCGTTTGGCGGTGAAGGGCTGTCGGGCACGGGACCGAAGGCCGGTGGGCCGAACTATCTGGCACGGTTCCGAAGCCATCCGGCGACCACGGCGATCGGAGAGTGGTCCGGATCGGACAGCAAGGACCGTCTGGTCAAGGCGCTGGCCTCTGCCGGTGGCAAGACATCCCCGACCAAAACCACCCTGCCCGGCCGCACCGGAGAGTCGAACGTGCTGACTGCGAAAGCGCGAGGGCCAATTCTGTGTCTTGGACCGGGGACAGAGGCCGCCAATGCACAAGCCCGCGCCGTTGAGGCGTTGGGAGGAACGGCAGCCAAGGCCGAGGGTAGCATCGTGCCGAACTGGCTCGCCGATCTTGGTATGGAAGGGGCGATCTGGTGGGGAGATGACGACACGGCCCGCGCGCTGCGAGCGGCACTGGCCAGCCGGACGGGGCCGATCCTGCCCCTGATCACCGGGATGCCCGACAAAGGCCATGTCTGTCACGAACGGCATGTTTGCGTCGACACCACGGCCTCGGGCGGAAACGCACAACTGCTGAGCGGCGCGGCTTGACGCGCCGCCGCTTTGCGCCAACTGTCGCGGCATGTTTCCGATCCGCGATCACAACCCATCGGGCCGAACGCCCTTTGTCACCTACGCGCTGATCATCGCGAATGTGGGCATTTTCCTCAGCTACTGGCCGCTCATGCAGAGTGACCAGCAGATCATGCGCTTTTACTTCGACTACGCTCTGATCCCGGCGCTGGTGAGCGAAGGTCAGGGGTTCAGCGGGTTCCTGACCTCCATGTTCCTGCATGGCGGCTGGATGCACCTGATCGGAAACATGCTGTTCCTGTTCATCTTCGGCGACAACATGGAAGACGAGATGGGCCATGTCGGCTTTACGCTTTTCTATCTTGTCGCCGGGCTGGGTGCCGGGTTCATCCACTATATCAGCGCGCCCGGATCGCCGGTGCCCACGGTGGGTGCGTCCGGGGCCATCGCCGGGGTCATGGGCGGCTATCTCCTTCTCTTTCCAAAGGCGAAAGTCGACATCCTGATCATCATTGTCATCATTTTCCGCATCATCCCGATCCCGGCCTGGATCATGCTGGGGCTGTGGTTCGCAATGCAGATTTTCGGCGGGTTCGGCACAGCGGCGGACGAAGGAGGCGTCGCCTACTGGGCGCATGTCGGTGGCTTTGTCATTGGTCTGCTGCTGACCGTACCGATTTGGCTGCGTCTGGGCGGTCCACAGTTCTGGTCACGGACAGAAGGCCATCCGCCCCATCCCGAAGCCAAGTACAGGCTGTCCAGCACGCGAATCCCGCAAGTGCGCCGAAAATGAAGGAGCGGCGCACAGTCACCTGCCATTGCGGTGCAGTCGAATTGGCCGTTCTTCTGAAAGACGGGCTTGGCGCAGCGCGGCGGTGTGACTGTTCCTATTGCCGCCGGCGGGGGACCCCGACTGCCAGCGTGGCGCGCGCGGATCTTCAGATCGTCAAAGGTGCTGAGAACCTGACGCTCTACACATTCGGCACGCACACGGCGAAACACTATTTCTGCCGGACCTGCGGAATATACACGCATCACCAGCGTCGCTCCGATCCCGAAGAATACGGCGTGAACATGGGGTGTATCGAGGGCGTGAACCCCAAGGATTACGAACCAATCGGCTGGCATGACGGCGTGAATCACCCTTCGGATCAATGATCCGCAGAGGCTAGACGCCAAATCCAAACAAAGCCTGAAGACGCGCGATTGCACGGACCTGCCTGCGCGTGTATCCCTCGGCAAAACCGAAATTCAAAGGAACGCGATCATGGCCTCCTACCAGTTTGTCTACCACATGAGCGGGGTCTCCAAGACCTATCCCGGCGGCAAGAAGACGTTCGAAAACATCCACCTGAATTTCCTGCCCGGCGTGAAGATCGGTGTGGTCGGCGTCAACGGCGCAGGTAAATCGACACTGCTCAAGATCATGGCCGGTCTCGACACCGATTTCTCGGGCGAAGCCTGGGCTGCCGAGGGCGCCAAGGTGGGTTACCTGCCGCAGGAGCCGCAGCTCGACCCGGCTTTGACGGTCCGCGAGAACGTGATGCTGGGTGTTGCCGGCAAGAAAGCGAAACTCGACCGTTTCAACGAACTGGCAATGAACTACAGCGACGACACCGCTGATGAAATGGCCGCGCTGCAGGATGAGATCGACGCAAACAACCTGTGGGATCTGGACAGCCAGATCGACGTCGCGATGGAAGCCCTGCGTTGTCCGCCGGATGATGCGGATGTGACCACGCTGTCGGGCGGTGAAAAGCGCCGCGTGGCACTGTGCAAGCTGCTGCTCGAAGCGCCGGACATGCTGCTGCTCGACGAACCGACCAACCACCTCGATGCGGAAACGATCGCGTGGCTACAGAACCACCTGATCGAGTACAAAGGCACGATCCTGATCGTCACCCACGACCGCTATTTCCTCGATGACATCACCGGCTGGATCCTCGAACTCGACCGCGGTCGCGGCATTCCTTATGAGGGCAATTATTCCAGCTGGCTGGAACAGAAGGCCAAGCGGCTTGAGCAGGAAGCGCGCGAGGACAAGGCCAAGCAGAAAACGCTGGAGCGCGAACTTGCATGGATGCGGCAGGGCCAGAAAGCCCGTCAGGCCAAATCCAAGGCGCGTATTCAGGCCTATGAAGAGATGGCGGGACAGTCCGAACGCGAACGCGTTGGCCGGGCGCAGATCATCATTCCGAACGGGCCCCGGCTTGGCGGAAAGGTCATTGAAGTCAATGGCTTGAAAAAGGCGATGGGCGACAAGCTCCTGATCGAGGACCTGACCTTCAGCCTGCCGCCCGGTGGCATTGTCGGCGTGATCGGCCCCAACGGCGCGGGTAAATCGACGCTGTTCAAGATGCTCACCGGACAGGAAAAGCCGGATGCGGGTGACGTGTCCTACGGGGACACCGTGCAACTGGCCTATGTTGACCAGTCGCGCGATGATCTGAACCCGAACGACACCGTCTGGGAGGCGATTTCGGGCGGGGCCGAGATCATCAAGCTGGGCGACGCCGAGGTCAATTCCCGCGCCTATTGCGGGTCCTTCAACTTCAAGGGAGGCGACCAGCAGAAGAAGGTCGGCCTGCTGTCGGGTGGCGAACGCAACCGCGTGCACATGGCGCGTCTGCTCAAGGAGGGCGGGAACGTCCTTCTGCTCGACGAACCGACCAACGATCTCGACGTCGAAACGCTCCGCGCTCTGGAAGACGCCATCGAAGATTTCGCCGGCTGCGCCGTGGTCATCAGCCACGACCGTTTCTTCCTCGACCGTCTGTGTACGCATATCCTCGCCTTCGAGGGAGATGCCCATGTCGAATGGTTCGAGGGCAACTTCGAGGACTATGAGGAAGACAAGAAGCGGCGCTTGGGCGCGGATGCGCTTGAGCCGAAGCGGGTGAAGTTCAAGAAGTTCGTGCGGTAATTTCCCGGTGCAAAATCGGTCGGGCTTTTGCCCGGCCGCCCCGCAACTGGATCACGGAATGTACGTTGGTGTGGAGGCTCCTCAGCCCACCCATCCAACAATCTGATCAGACCGCATCGCGCCTGACTGCCGCGCGCTTTCGCGGCCGCCGACGAAGCGGATCATCGTCGGAATGCCGCGGATGCCGTAGGTCTGGCCGGATTGCGGGAAGTCCTCGGTGTTGAGCTTGACCAGTCGCGCGCGGGCGCGCAGGGTGCCGGCGGCCTTGGAAAACTCCGGTCCCATCATCTTGCACGGCCCGCACCACGGCGCCCAGAAATCGACCACGAGAGGCACCTCGTCATTGCGCGCCGCTTTCTGGAGCGTGGTCCAGTCGATCTCGACCGCCTTGCCGGGCATCAGCGCCGCGCCGCAGGTGCCGCATTTGGGGCCTGCATCCAGACGATCCTCCGGCACGCGATTGATCTGACCGCAGTCGAGACAGGTTATTTTCTTGCCGGACATGGGACGTGCTCCAAAACATGCGGACATCGACATATGATCAAAGTGACCTATGGGCAAGTCCTTGCCGAGCCCTGCTCTCCAAAGAGATTCCCCTTGTCTGAACTGCGTCAACCTGTCATAGGAGCGGTGCTAACGATCTTCTACTCGACCTTCTGTTTTCCGACACCGGCACGCAGCTCTCGATCCAGACGTGACTTTGCCGGGTTGCCGCATACTGCGGGCAACGGACAACACAAGGATACTTCACATGGCCACTGGCACAGTGAAATGGTTCAACACCACCAAAGGCTACGGCTTCATCGCTCCCGATGGCGGTTCCAAAGACGTTTTCGTCCACATCTCTGCTGTCGAGCGTTCGGGCCTCACCGGTCTGCGTGACGACCAGAAGGTAAGCTTCGACATCGAAGCCGGCCGTGACGGCCGCGAAAGCGCGATCAATCTCGCCCTCGCATAAGCCAAAGCGAATCTCGACGCGGCGCCGTCCGAAGCTCAGGGCTTCGGGCGGCGTTTTCATGTCCGCCCCCGGCTTGCTTGCCGCCTCAGACGCGCGCTGACGCGAAGTTTCGTGTCCTTTATGCCGCAATTCCCCAGGAGCGATGCGCAGGATCCGTGCAATGACGCTTGTTTTCGCCCATTGCGCTGGCAACATCCGATCCGGGATGTCGAATTTGCGCATTCAGAACAACAAGGAACCGTGCTGCCCATGTTTTCCAGACGTCATTTCCTGGCTGCCACCGCTGCAGGACTGGCCGCCCCGAGCATTGCAACCTCCCAAGGTTTTCAGATCGACCCGATCTATCGCCCGCAGAACGTGCGTATCAAAAGCGATGTGGGTCCCGGCCAGATCCTGATCCTGCCGCGCGCGCATTTCCTCTACCACGTGACCCAGCCGGGTGTCGCGCGCCGATATGGCGTGGGCGTCGGTCGTGCCGGGCTTGAATTCACCGGCACCGCCGAGATCGCGGTCAAGAAGGAATGGCCGACCTGGCGTCCGACCGACGAGATGATCGAGCGCGAGCCCAAGACCTATGCCAAGTTCGTCGACAACGATTACGTCCAGCCGGGCGGGCCGGGCAATCCGCTTGGCGCGCGCGCGCTCTATCTGTTCCAGAACGGTCGGGACACGTTCTTCCGGATTCACGGGACGACTGCGCCGCGGTCCATCGGCCAGTCCGTGTCGAACGGTTGCATCCGCATGCTGAACGAACATGTCGAGGACCTGTATGATCGCGTGCCGATCGGCACCGTCGTGACTGTCCTCTGACCTGAACCCTTCGATCGGAGGCGGTTTCTGCACCCGCCTCCGGTTTGCCCCTCTGCTGCCATAAATCGTGCGTTTTTCCCGACCATTCACCGGTTGTTAGGGAATGACGCGCAAGCTGACGACGACAGGTGATCACAATGGCAGCAGTAACTCTGATCGCAGGAAGCATTCTGGGCTGGATCGCAGCAGCCCTGGCGCTTGTCGCCGGCGCGTTGGCGTCTACTGCGATGCTGGTGTTTCTTGCCACCAGTCTCGTTTTTTCTGCCATCGTCATCATGGCAGCTGCGCTTCGACCGACGACCGAAGCGCACTGAATTTCTAACTCTGACCGACCGCCGCGCGAAAACCCGCCGATCGCGACCGCGTGTTACAGCAGGACGTGGATCACAAGCAGGTTCGGGATGATGAACAGGGCCGCAATGCAAAACAGCTTGGCCGCGTGGGACGCCGTCTTGAACAGCGAATTTTCCTCGAGCGCATCACCGTAAGCCATCGCGGCGAACATCAAGGCACCGGATTGTCCGTTTTCGATCAGACGGTTACGCTCGATTTCCGCGCGAGCCTCGGCATAGCGCTTGTCCAGCATTTGTTGTTCGGCTTTCGCGGCAACGCGTACGTCCATGCCTGACATGATCACTCTCCCTGAAGTCTAAGACCGACTAAAGATGGTGCATCCACGGCCCAAGGCAACCCGCATTCACAGGAAAGAGACAGTTCGGCTTTTTTCTTGCGTCCTATTCGGAATCACCCGAAAACTTGCGATGCAAAGTTACCATTTTCGACCACTGCTCCGACCCGGCTCAGTTAAGCGAATGTGACTGACCGCGCCCGTCGTGCCGACTTGCCCGGCGGAAGACATGACAGACAGGAGTAGAACGGATGGCCACTGGCACCGTCAAATGGTTCAACACGACAAAAGGCTACGGCTTCATCGCGCCGGAAAGCGGCGGCAAGGATGTTTTTGTGCACATCTCCGCAGTGGAACGGTCCGGACTGACCGGCCTCGCGGACAATCAGAAAGTGACCTACGATCTTGAAGCAGGTCGCGATGGTCGCGAAGCAGCGGTGAACATCTCGCTCGCCTGACCGCGCCTATGGCCGGACGTCAGGTCCGGCCGCCGTCCTGACGCGCGCCAGTCAGCGCACAGGACGACTTTCACGCCCCAAGCGGGCGGCTCTGTGGCCGCCCGTCCCTGACTGGTCTGCGCCATCAAGACGGACAGCAGCCCCGTTCCTGATCATTCCGCAGACGCGCGCTCCACAAGCTTGGCCACTGCGGGGCCCATCGCCTCCACGATCAGATCGACACCCTCGGCATTGGGATGGATCCCGTCCATCTGCATCACGCTGCGCAGCTCCGCGGGTGTTTCACCAACGCTGTAGAGCCCTTCGAAAAATCTCGGAAAATAAAGTGCGTCATACGCATCGGCCAGTTCGGGATACATCGCGTCGAATTCCGCCTTGTACTCGGGGCCGTAATTTCCCGGCGCTTCCATACCGACGACGAGAACGTCCAGTTCCTTTTCCTTGGCGATCCTGAGGATGCCTTCGAGGTTCGCCCGAGACACAGCCGGGTCGATCCCCCGCAAAAGATCATTGCCTCCGAGCGCCACGATCAGCCCTTCCGTCGCCGGGGTCAGGGACCATTCGATCCGTGACAGGCCACCAGCGGTCGTATCACCGGACACACCGGCATTCACGAGGCGCACCTCAAGCCCTTGCGCGTCAAGCCATTCCCGCATTTGGGGCACAAAGCCCTCGTGATCCATCAGACCATAGCCAGCGGTCAAGCTGTCCCCCAGAGCAAGGATTTCGACGGGGTCCGCCTGCGCCGCCGTCACTGTGCACAGACACACAACGCCCACGCGCACCTTGCTCAGCACCCAGGTCGCCCCATATGTGAAAGAGTGAAACATAGCAAAGCTCCTTACCCGATGACCCAGCCCGTTCTCGATCTCAAAGATGTCACGCTCAGCCTCAGGGGCAATGCCGGAATGGTCGAGATCCTACATGGGATCAGCCTTTCCGTTCACAAGGGCGAGACCTTGGGCCTGATCGGTCCGTCGGGATCGGGCAAGTCTTCGCTCTTGATGGTGATGGGCGGGCTTGAGAATGCCACATCGGGCAGCGTCGTTGCGCTCGGGCAAGACCTAACCGCGATGGACGAGGACAAGATGGCCCGATTCCGCCGGGATCACATGGGTGTGGTGTTCCAGTCCTTCCACCTGATCCCGACAATGACGGCATTGGAAAACGTCGCCACCCCGCTCGAGCTTTCTGGCGCCAAGGATGCCTACGCCCGCGCCGAGGCCGAGCTTGAGGCTGTGGGCCTGGCCCATCGCGCCGATCACTATCCGGCGCAGATGTCAGGGGGCGAACAGCAGCGCGTCGCACTGGCCCGTGCATCGGTCACGCGGCCGGAGATCCTGCTGGCCGACGAACCCACCGGCAACCTTGATGGCGTGAACGGGCAGGCGATCATCGACCTGCTCTTCGGTCTGCGTGACCGTCACGGCGCTACGCTGGTTCTGGTCACGCACAGCCGTGAACTGGCTGCAAAATGCGACCGCGTGATCCGGCTGACCGATGGCCATATCGCGGACAACCAGTTGAAGGCGGCTGAGTAATGGCGCTTGGCACCGCTGCCCGTTTCGCCCGCCGGGAATTGCGCGGCGGCCTCAAGGGATTTCGCATCTTCCTGGCCTGTCTCGCACTTGGCGTGGCGGCAATCGCAGGCGTCGGCTCGGTACGCTCGGCCATCCAGTCCGGGCTGGAGGCGCAGGGGTCGATCCTGCTGGGCGGCGATGCCTCGGTGGAATTCACCTACCGCTTTGCCGAACCCGAAGAACGCGCTTACCTCGAAAGCATCTCGACCGGCATTTCCGAAATCACCGATTTCCGGTCGATGGTCGTCAAGGACCCCGATGGCGTCGCGGAACGCGCGCTCACGCAGGTCAAGTCTGTGGATGCCGCCTATCCGCTCACAGGCGCGGTTGTGCTGGACCCGGCGATGCCTTTGGCCGATGCCTTGGCCGGGAATGGCACGCAACCCGGCGCGGTCATGGCGCCCTTGCTGGCGGATCGGCTGGGCCTTGAACCGGGCGACAGTTTCCGTCTTGGCACACAGGATTTCACCCTATCGGCGATCCTTGTGACCGAACCCGACAGCTCCGCCTCGGGCTTTTCGCTTGGTCCTCGGACGATGGTCACGACCGAGGCGCTGCGCGATGCCGGGCTGTTGCAACCGGGAACTCTCTATGAAACCGAATACCGCCTGCTTCTGCCCGAGGGCAGCGATCTCGACGCGCTGGAAACTGCCACCGGGGCCGCCTTTCCCAGCAGTGGATTGCGCTGGCGCGACTCCCGCAACGGCGCGCCGGGTGTGGCGCGGTTCGTCGAACGACTGGGCGCGTTCCTGATTCTTGTCGGTCTGTCGGGCCTCGCCGTGGGCGGCATCGGCGTCTCTGCCGCCGTGCGCGCCTACCTTGCCCGCAAGACCAGCGTGATTGCCACGCTGCGCACGCTTGGTGCCACCCGCGCGACGATCTTTCAGACCTATTTCCTTCAGATCGGCGCACTCAGCCTGCTTGGCATCTGTATCGGTCTGGTCTTGGGCGCTCTCGTACCCATCCTCTTCGGCCCACTGATCAGCGCCTCGCTTCCGGTGCCTGCGATCTTCACCATTCACCCCGCCCCCCTGATCGAGGCCGCGCTTTACGGCATCCTGACCGCGCTTGTGTTCACCCTCTGGCCGCTCGCCCGAACCGAAGACATCCGCCCCGCGATGCTGTTCCGCGATGCGCTGGACGGCGGCAAGGCGCTGCCCGCGTGGCGCTATGTGATCGCAACGCTGGTGCTTTTGGGCCTGCTCGTCGGGGTCGCATCGCTGTTTTCCGGCAGCCCGTTCCTGACACTCTGGACGGCGGGTGGCCTGATCGGCGCGCTGATCGTACTGGTGCTGGCCGCCATCGCCATCCGCTGGATCGCCAAACGCTCGACCCGCGCGGTGCGCGGGCACCCGGTCTGGCGATGGGCTCTGGCCTCCATCGGCGGCCCGCGTGACGCGGCGGCCCCTGTCGTGCTGTCGCTGGGCCTTGGCCTGTCGGTGCTGGCCGCTGTCGGTCAGATCGACGGCAACCTGCGCACCGCCATTGACCGCGACCTGCCCGAGGTCGCCCCCGCCTATTTCTTTGTCGACATCCAGCCCGACCAGATCGACCAATATACCCAGATGCTGGAAAATGACCCCGTCGTCGCGCGCATCGACACAGCCCCCATGCTGCGCGGCGTGCTGACCCAGATCAACGGTCGCCCCGCGCGCGAGGTGGCGGGCGATCACTGGGTCGTCACCGGGGATCGGGGCATCACCTATGCCGTGCAACCCGACGCCAATACCCGCGTCGTGGCAGGCGAATGGTGGGCACCCGACCATGACGGCCCGGCCGAAGTCAGCTTTGCCATCGAAGAGGCCGAGGAAATGGGCCTCTCGCTGGGCGACACGCTGACCGTCAACGTATTGGGCCGGGACATCACCGCGACAATCACCAGCTTCCGCGACGTGGATTTCTCGACCGCCGGGATGGGATTCGTCATGACCCTCACCCCCAATGCCCTGCGCGGCGCGCCGCACACGTTCATTTCCACCGTCTACGCTCCGGCAGAAGACGAGGCCCGCATCCTGCGAGAGTTGGCCACTGCCTTTCCGAACATCACCGCCATCAGCGTCCGTGACGCCATCGACCGGGTGAGTGTGCTGCTCGAAGGCATCGGGGCTGCCGTCCGCTGGGGCGCTGCGGCCACCCTGCTCACCGGCTTCCTCGTCCTGATCGGCGCGGCAGCCGCAGGTGAAAGCGCGCGGACCTACGAGGCGGCAGTGCTCAAGACGCTGGGCGCAAGCCGCGCCCGCATTCTGCAGAGCTTTGCCCTGCGGTCTGCTTTGCTTGGAGGCGGGGCCGGACTTGTGGCCTTGGGCGCAGGGATCCTCGGCAGTTGGGCGGTGACGACCTTCATCATGGACAGCAGCTTTGCCGTGGTCTGGCCCTCTGCCTTCGGCGTTGTGGTCGGCGGAATTCTGGCAACGCTCCTTGCAGGCCTGATCTTCGCATGGCGACCACTGGCCGCCCGCCCGGCCCAGGTGCTGCGGGCCCGAGAGTAATCGGCGTGACTTGGGCCGAAAGGCCCAATGAACGGCAATATACCACCTTGCCCCCCGGCCAATCCCTTGGCATGCCCCCAACAACGCACCGCAAGAAATCGAGTCGCCCCATGTCCGACAGCCTTCCTATGACGATCCCGGCACCGCTCACCCCGGCGCAGCGCACCCAGATCATCAACCTCGTCCGCCGTACCGCCCGAGCTGAGATCCTGCCGCGCTTTCGCACGCTGGGCACCGGTGACATCGACCAGAAATCCGGTCCGATGGATGTGGTGACGGCAGCGGACCGCGAGGCTGAAAAGATGATCGTGCGGGGCTTGCTTGCGATGTTCCCGAACGCGCATATCGTTGGCGAGGAAACGGTGACCGACGAAAAGGTTGCGGCGCTGGCCGAGGCCGAGATGGGCTTCACCATCGACCCGGTGGATGGCACCTGGAACTTTGCGCATGGTCTGGCCACCTTCGGCGTGATCCTGTCGATGACGCGCTTCGGCGTGCCCGTTTTCGGCCTGATCTATGACCCCATCACCGATGAAGTCCTGATCGCCGACGAAACCGGCCCGGCTCAGGTGATCGCGCCGCGCCGCCCGGCACGGACAGTGTCGGTGTCAAAGGGCGGTCCGGTGGAGAACCTGAGCGGCTTTGCGTCGGTCTACAACGTGCCGGACGCCAAACGGGCCGATCTGATCGGGCTGATGACCCGCTTTCAGCGCCTCTACATGCTGCGCTGTGCGGCGCATGAGTTCCGCATGGTCGCGTTGGGGCATGTGGACTTCGTGCTGTGCTCGAACCTTACCCCGTGGGATCACGCCGCAGGGGCCCTGATCGTTCAGCGCGCCGGTGGTCATGTCGCCTGTCTGGATGGGTCCGAGTACCGCGCACAGATGCGCGACGGTTACCTGCTTTGCGCGTCAGACGCCGCCACATGGGGCCGGGTGCGCGATGCGATGTCGTTCCTGCTGGACGAGCCGGCGCAGGACTGACCAACTACCGCGACAGTACCACATCGGCGCAAATGTCTCGGCCCTCTTCGACCGCGTCCAAGAGATAATGCGCCACGCTGGCCCGCGAGATGAGCCCGTTGCGCCACGTTTCGGGGTCCCGAAGCACGCGGTAATCTTCGGACCGTGCCCCCTTGGTCAGGATCACCGGCCGAACAATCGTCCACTCCAGCGATGAGGCCTCAATCAGGGCCTCCTGTCGGTCCTTGTCGGCGTAAGGCTTGCCCAGAATCGCGCGATGACCGGTCTTTTCGACCCAACTCATCGCCGTCTTGCTCCGCCCCGCGCCAAAACCCGTCACGACCACAAGGCGTGACACACCTGCCGCGCTCATGGCGTCGATCAAAACGCGCGTGGTTTCTGAAAACAGCGTTTCCTCTTCCCAGAGCATGGCCAGTCGCTCGGTGATACCCAGCGCATAGATCACGGCCCGCGTCCCTTCCAGGGCGCGTGCCACATCTTCGGGCGCGGTGGCATCCCCCTTGAACGGCTCGACAAACTCGGTGGCAGTCAGGCTGTCGGCGCTGCGGGCCATGGCGCGCACAGAGAGCCCTCGGCGCACCGCTTCATCCAGAGCGCAACGCCCGATGCCCGAGGTCGCGCCCATGATCAGGATCGGTTGGGTCAATTCTGCAAATCCTCGAAATGCGCCGTATACCGGCGGTGCTGCGCCCGGTCATGCTTGAGCGCCAGATCGCCGCGATAGGCCGCAACGGTCACAACCGGGATCGCCGTCTGTTCATCGGCGTGGGTTTTATTGCCACGTCCCCGCCACCAGTGCCTGAGTTCTCGCAATAGATGTCTCATGTTCGGGAAACGTAGCGCGGCAGGACAGGTTGCAACGCCCGACGCAGTTTTTTCGCTGGGTCGCCCGGATGCGCAAAGGCCGGGCATGACGCCCGGCCCTGCATCCTTTGGTGAGAACAATGGCGTTCATTCCGCCGCTTCGGCGTAATCCTCCATCGGCGGGCAGGTGCAGACCAGATGGCGGTCGCCATAGGCATTGTCGACCCGGTTGACCGGCGGCCAATATTTATCCACCCGGAAGGCGCCCGGCGGAAAACAGCCCTGTTCGCGGGTGTAGGGCCGATCCCAGTCCCGCACGAGGTCCTCCATTGTGTGTGGCGCAAGCTTGAGCGGATTGACCTCGCGGTCGATCTTGCCCTCCTCGATGGCGCGGATTTCCTCGCGGATCGCCAGCATCGCATCGCAGAACCGGTCCAGCTCTGCCTTGGTCTCCGACTCCGTCGGTTCGACCATCAGCGTACCCGCCACCGGCCAGCTCATCGTCGGCGCGTGGAACCCGGCGTCGATCAAACGCTTCGCGATGTCCTCGACCGTGACACCGGCCGATTTCTCGAACGGCCGCACGTCGAGGATGCACTCATGCGCCACACGCCCTTTTTCGCCGCGATAGAGCACGTCGAACGCCCCTTCGAGTCGCGTCGCGATGTAGTTCGCGTTCAGGATCGCCACGCGTGTCGCCTGTGTCAGCCCCTCGCCTCCCATCATCAGACAATAGGCCCAGGAGATCGGCAGCAGTGACGGCGACCCGAACGGAGCCGCACTGACCGCGCCCTCGCCCGAGACCGGATGCCCCGGCAGATGCGGGATCAGATGCGCCTTGACGCCAATCGGCCCCATGCCCGGCCCGCCGCCGCCATGCGGGATGCAGAAGGTCTTGTGCAGGTTGAGGTGGCTCACATCGCCGCCCAGATCGCCGGGCCGCGACAGACCCACCATCGCGTTCATATTGGCCCCGTCGATATAGACCTGCCCGCCATGCTGATGCGTGATCGCGCAGACATCCTTGACTGTGCCTTCGAACACACCGTGGGTCGACGGGTAGGTGATCATCGTCCCGGCAAGGTTCTCGGAATGCTGCTCGGCCTTGGCGCGGAAATCCTCAAGGTCGATGGAGCCGTTGTCGTCGCACTTCACCGGCACCACTTTCCAGCCCACCATCTGCGCCGAGGCCGGATTGGTGCCATGCGCGTTGACCGGGATCAGGCAGATATTGCGATGCCCCTGCCCATTGGCCCGGTGATAGCCCGCAATCGCCAGAAGCCCCGCATATTCGCCCTGCGCGCCGGAATTGGGCTGCATCGAGATCGCGTCATACCCCGTGATCGTGCACAGCTTCGCGTTCAGGTCGCCGATCAGAGTGTGATAGCCGCGCACCTGATCGTCGGGCACATAGGGGTGAATGTCCGCAAATTCGCGCCAGCTCACCGGCATCATTTCCGCAGCCGAGTTCAGCTTCATCGTGCACGAGCCAAGCGGGATCATCGCACGGTCCAGCGCAAGGTCCCGATCCGCCAGACGGCGCATGTAGCGCATCATCTCGGTCTCTGCCCGGTTCATGTGGAACACGTCGTGCTGTAGATACTCGGACGTACGGATCAACGCATCCGGCAGACGGTATTCCGGAGTGAGGTCATCGTCCGACTTGACCAGCCCAAAGGCCCGCCACACGGCTTCGATGGTGGCCGGGCGCGACTTCTCGTCCAGCGTGATGCCCACCTTGGTCTTGCCCACCGCCCGCAGGTTCAGCCCTTCGCGCACCGCCGCCTGCAACACGCCGCGCTGCAAAAGCCCCACATCGACAGTGATCGTGTCGAAGAACGCCTTGGGCTCCACCTTGAAGCCTGCCGCTTCCAGCCCCTTGGCCAGTCGCACCGTCTTGCGATGAATGCGCTGCGCAATCGCGCGCAGCCCTTTCGGCCCGTGGAAGACCGCATAGAAGCCCGCCATCACCGCCAGAAGCGCCTGCGCCGTGCAGACATTCGACGTCGCCTTTTCCCGACGGATGTGCTGCTCGCGCGTCTGCAGCGCGAGGCGGTAGGCCTTGTTTCCGTGGCTGTCGATGGAGATCCCCACGATCCGCCCCGGCATCGCGCGCTTGTAGTCGTCCTTGGTCGCCATATAGGCGGCATGCGGGCCACCATAACCCAGCGGCATCCCGAAACGCTGGGTCGATCCCACAGCAATGTCCGCCCCCATTGCACCCGGCTCTTTCAACAGGCACAGCGCCATCGGATCGGCAGACATGATCGCAATCGCCTTGGCCTCATGCAGCCGCGCGATGTCATCGGTGAAATCGCGCAGATGGCCATAGGTGCCCGGATACTGGAAGATCGCGCCAAACACCGCCTCGGGGTCCATCCCGGCAACATCGCCGACAATGATCTCGATCCCCAACGGCTCGGCACGGGTTTTCATGACCGAAATGTTCTGCGGATGGCAGTTCTCATCCACAAAGAACGCCTTGGCCTTCGATTTCGCCACCCGCTGCGCCATCGTCATCGCCTCGGCACAGGCCGTCGCTTCATCGAGCAGCGACGCGTTGGCGATCTCCAGCCCGGTCAGGTCGCTGACCATGGTCTGGTAGTTCAGCAATGCCTCAAGCCGCCCTTGGCTGATCTCTGGCTGATAGGGCGTGTAGGCGGTGTACCATGCCGGGTTCTCGAAGATGTTGCGCTGGATCGCGGGCGGCGTGACCGTGCCGTGATACCCCATCCCGATAAGCGAGGTCAGAACCTCGTTCTGCGACGCGGTTTCCCGCATGTGGTAAAGCAGTTCCCGTTCGGACAGCGCCTTGCCGAAATCCAAAGGCGCGGCTTGACGGATGCTCTCCGGCACGGTCTGCGCGATCAGATCGTCAAGCTTGGACACACCGACCGTGGCCAGCATCTCGGCCATTTCGGCAGGCGACGGACCGATATGGCGCCGGTTGGCGAAATCATACGGCAGATAGTCGATGGCATCATAACCCATGTCGGTCTCCTTGCGGTTGGGAACGGCGCGCCGTCCCCTGCTTCTTCTCTTCAAAAATACGCCACGCGACGGGGCCACCGGGCACGCCGTCGGGCAAGGGTCGGGCAGACCAAGTGTGGCCTGCCCCGCCGGATCAGCCGATGTATTTCTTGTACGCGGCTTCATCCATCATGTCGTCCAGAGCCGACATGTCTTCGATCTTCATCTTGAAGAACCAAGCCTCACCCTCGGGGTCTTCGTTGACCTTGCCTGGCTCATCGACCAGCACCTCGTTCACTTCGGTGATCTCGCCATCGAGCGGCGCGAGGATGTCCGACGCCGCCTTGACCGACTCGATCACCACGATCTCGTCATCCTTGCTGACGGTCTGCCCCTCTTCCGGCAGTTCGATGAACACCACATCGCCCAACTGCTCGGCCGCATGTGCGGTGATCCCCACGACCACTTCGTCGCCCTCGACGCGCAGCCACTCATGTTCTTCAGTGAATTTCATAAGGTCCCTCTTGGAGTGATTATCGTTTGAAGCCTGACGCCACGAAGGGCAGTTTGGCAACAGAAACAGGAAGCCGCTTGCCGCGAACCTCGCCAAAAAGTGTGGTCTGCTCGCCAGCGTGGGCGGTCTCGACATACCCCATCGCGACCGGGGCGCCGACGGTGGGGCCAAATCCACCAGACGTCACGGCTCCGACGGGAGCCGCAGACTCGGCGCTGGCGAACAGCAGCGTGCCTTCGCGCATCGGCGCGCGGCCTTCAGGCAGAAGGCCAACGCGTTGGCGCGCCGCGCCGCCCGTGATCTCGGACAGGATACGCGCGGCTCCGGGGAATCCGCCTTCGCGGTCGCCCCCGGCGCGTCGGACCTTCTGGATGCCCCAGGTCAACCCGCCTTCGACTGGCGATGTGGTCGCGTCGATGTCATGACCATAAAGGCACAGCCCCGCCTCGAGCCGCAGCGAATCCCGGGCGCCAAGCCCGATGGCCTCCACATCCTCGTGCGCCAGCAACGCCTGCGCCACACCCGTGGCGGCGGCCACGGGGACGGATATCTCATATCCGTCCTCGCCGGTGTAGCCGGACCGAGAGACCCAGCATTCCGCACCGGCGATCGGCACGGTCGCCACGTCCATGAACCGCATGTCCGCCACCATCGGGTGATGCTCGGCCAGCACTGCTTCCGCCTTGGGCCCCTGCAATGCCAGCAGCGCCCGGTTTTCCAACAGCTTGACCGTCACATCCGGTTCCAATGCCGCGCGCATCCGGGCGACATCGGCGTCCTTGCAGGCAGCGTTGACCACAACAAACAGGTGATCGCCGCGATTGGCGAACATCAGATCGTCTTCGATCCCGCCTGCGTCATTGGTGAAGAACCCATAGCGCTGGCGGTCTTCGCCCAGACCCAGCACATCCTGCGGGATCAGCCGCTCCAACGCGGCTTTGGCCACCTCCGGGTCTTCGGACCGCAGGATGACCTGCCCCATATGGCTGACATCGAACAGCCCCGCCGCCGCGCGGCAGTGCAGGTGCTCTTTCATCACGCCAAGGCTGTATTGCACCGGCATCTCGTAGCCCGCGAAGGGCACCATCTTGGCGCCAAGGCCGACATGCAGATCGTATAGCGGTGTGCGTTTCAAGTCGCTCACGCGGCATCCCTCTGTCTGTGACCGGATGCAAGAGTAAGCGGCAACCGGCATATTCCACACCGCGCCTTTGCGCGGATGTCCTATGCCCCCTCTGTCCTTTCGCCTGAGATCGTTATCCCTTCGGCGTTCCGGGTCAGGCCCGAAATCTCTCCAGAGTCTATGTCCGCGACGGTCCTTCGGCCTGAGAGTTTCCGGGGGCGGTTGCTCCTTCGGCACCGGTCGAACCGGTTCTCCCATCGTGGATGTATGCTGTGGTAGACCGTTTTCCGAACGGCCTCAAGTGTCAAACTGCAAGCGCGGCCTCCCGGGCCGCGCAGGCGCGCTCCGGGTTCAGAATGTCCAGCAGATCGGCATTGGTGCAGACCAGCGCATCCAGCGTGATCGGATCCAGCGACTGGTAGAACGCCTCAACGGCATCCGTCAGCGCCGTGCGCAGAAGACAGGCTTCGGTCAGGGGGCAGGTGTTGTCGACATCGGCAAAACACTCTGCCAGGGGCACGGGGGCCTCCAGCACGCGAAACACGTCCCCGATCCGGATCTGGTCGGCAGGGCGTCCAAGTTCCAACCCGCCATTCCGGCCGCGCTGCGTGTGCAGGAACCCCAGCTGCGCCAGTTGGTTGATCACCTGAGCAAGGTGGTTTTCCGATGCGTTGCAGCGGTCCGCGATTTCCGATTTGGTCACGAGCCGCCCGGTATTCGCCGCACAGAACATGAGGACACGCATCGCGATGTTGGTTCGTTTGGTGACACGCAAGGCAGTCATCCTTTCAGGTCGGTTGGCCAAACCTACCGGTTCGTGCAAAGTTGTCTTTGATATACATCAACCCTTCTTGAGCAGATACCCCTGTGAAGCACCCCCATTTTTTCGGCTACGGATCGCTGGTCAACCGCAACACGCACAGTTTCACACCGATCCACGCCTCGCAGATCACCGGCTGGCGGCGGGTCTGGCGGCGCGCGCCGAACCGGCCTGCCGCGTTCCTGTCGGTGATTGCCGAACCGGGGGCGTTGATCGACGGTGTGATCGCGCCGGTGCCCAATGACGATTGGGTGGCGCTGGATGCGCGCGAGTTTTCCTATTCCCGGATCGCCGTGACCGAGTCCGTCACCCATCCGGCGCAGGATGTCCGGGATATATCCATCTACGCGATTCCACCGGACGACGCCGCCCCGCCGGACAAGGATCATCCGATCCTGCTCAGCTATGTCGATGCCGTCCTTCAGGGCTATCTGCGCGAGTTTGGCGAGTCTGGGGCCGAGCGGTTCTGCGCCACAACGGACGGCTGGGACACACCGGTGCGCAATGACCGCGACGATCCGGTCTATCCGCGCGCACAAGTGCTTACGCCGGCCGAAAAAGGCTTTGTCGATGACATGTTGCTGACGATGCGCGCCAAGGTGTTTGCCTGATGCGGGAACGACTTTGGCTCTGGCTCAAGCGACTCTGGCGGCGTCCCGGCATCAGGATTTCCGCCTTCGGCAGCGCGGCGCTGCTGGTGGCTCTGATCGCGCCGCTGCTCGACCAGTCTCTGCCGGAGTCGCTGGTCGACCGTTTCTCGCGGGACGCGGTGCTGCCGATCCTGAACATCCTCGCGTCGTCCATGCTTGCGGTGACCACCTTTTCACTGGGGATCATGGTTCAGGCCTTCCGGTCCGCCGCGGGACAGGCCACCCCAAGGGTTTACCGTCTGCTGATGCAGGACATGACCACGCTCAACGTGATGTCCGTCTTTGTCGGGGCCTTCCTGTTTTCACTCGCCTCAATCGTGCTGTTCCGTGCCGGGTTCTACGGCGACTCGGCGGCGGTGATCGTGTTCGGCATGACGATGATCTGCATCCTAATGATCGTCGTCGCGATCCTGCGCTGGATCGCCCATCTCAGCCAGCTCGGCAGCCTGCACCACACGCTGACGCTGGTCGAAAACGCGGCGACGCAACCGCTCAAACAGCTTGTAAAGACGCCCAATCTGGGCGCGCGCGCCGCCAGCGATGCACCCCGCGCTCCGGACGGGTCCGAGGCGCTGCGCTCGCCACGGTCGGGCTATGTTCAGTTCATCAGCCTTGCCGAACTGAACACCCAGCTCGAAGAACAGGACGCCACGCTCTGGGTCTATACCCCGCCCGGCAGTTGGGTGCTCAAGGATACGCCGCTCGCCTATGTCGAGGGTGCAAGCGATCTGGACGCGCTTCTCGAGAACTTCACCTTGGGAGATGAGCGCACCGTCGAACAGGACGCGCGCTTCGGCCTTGTGATCCTTGCCGAGGTGGCTAGCCGCGCCCTGTCACCCGGCGTGAACGATCCCGGCACCGCGATCGACGTGATCCACCGGATCGAACGCATCCTTTGGCAATTCGGGCAGGGGATGAGCGATACGGAGCGCACGCGCGACCCTGATTTCGAGCGCGTGATCCTGGGCACTGTTTCGGCAGATGACCTGTTGCATGACGGCTATGCCAGCCTGATGCAGGATGGCGGAGACCGGTTCGACGTGATGGCTCAGATGCTGAAAGCGGCCAACCGCCTGAGCAAGAGCGATTGGCCGGAACTGGCCAAATCCGCACAGCAGACCCGCGAGTCGGCGCTTGGCATCATTGACCGCCGGATCGACGATCCCGACGCGGTCAAGGCACTGCATCAGAAGGCGAAGGAAACCTAGCCTTTCGCCAGTTTGCGGGCCGGGATGGTCTGCAACAGCGGCAGCAGGTCCGCCATTTCCGGCCCCCGCTCCTGCCCGGTCAGCGCCTTTCGCAGCGGCATGAACAGACCCTTGCCCTTGCGCCCCGTCGCCTCCTTGACCGCGTTGGTCCAGTTCCCCCACGCATCCGGACCCAGCGGGCCTTCGGGCAGAAGCGCCATCGCTTCGGCAATGAACGCGGCATCCTCGTCCGCAACAAGCGGATCGGCACCGTTTGCACACAAGTCCCACCATTTGGCGATGTCGCGCCGCGTGGTGATGTTCTCGCGCGCCACAGTCCAGAACGCCTCGGCCTTGTCCGCAGGCACACCCAGCGCATCCAGATCGGCTTTGACAGCGGTCACGTCCAAAGCGTGCAGCTTGCGCGCAGTCAGCGGAAACAGGTCTTCGTGATCGAACTTGGTCGGGGCCGCGCCGAACTGGCTCAGATCGAAACCTTCCGCGATCTCTTCCAGCGACATCCGCAATTCCACCGGCTGCGACGACCCGAGCCGCGCCATCAGGCTGAGCAGCGCCTCGGGCTCCACGCCCTGTTCGCGCAGATCACGCAGCGCCAGCGTGCCAAGACGCTTGGACAGAGACTCGCCCTGCGGGCCGGTCAGCAGCGAATGGTGGGCAAAGGACGGCACAGTCCCGCCCAGCGCACGGATGATCTGGATCTGCGTCGCGGTGTTCGTCACGTGGTCCGACCCGCGCACCACATGGGTCACACCCATTTCGGTGTCATCCACCACAGAGGCCAGCGTATAGAGGATCTGCTTGTCCGCCCGGATCAGCACCGGATCACTGACGCTGGCAGCATCGATCGAGATGTCGCCAAGAATACCATCGGTCCACTCGATGCGCTCCTGATCCAGCTTGAACCGCCAGACGCCATCGCCCCGCTCGGCGCGCAGCTTTTCCTTGTCCTCGTCCGACAGCGCCAGAGCCGCGCGATCATAGACCGGCGGCTTGCCCATGTTGAGCTGCTTCTTGCGCTTCAGGTCCAGCTCGGTCGGCGTTTCGAACGCCTCGTAGAACCGTCCCATCTCGCGCAGCGTGTCAGCCGCGTCGTGATACCGATCCAACCGCTCCGACTGCCGCTCCACACGGTCCCATGTCAGGCCCAGCCACTCCAGATCGTACTTCAGCGCATCGACATATTCTTCCTTCGACCGCTCCGGATCGGTGTCGTCGATCCGCAGAATGAACGTGCCGCCCGACTTGCGGGCGATCAGGTGGTTGAACAAGGCGGTGCGCAGGTTGCCGACATGGATGTAACCGGTGGGCGACGGCGCGAAACGGGTGGTTGTCATGGACTGTGTCTCCTGTTGCCCGCGCTGTCTCACAAAGGGATGCTTTTGTCCAGAAAGCCCCGCACCAATGCTCTGCACCATTGCACAGTCACGAAGGCGTGAATGCACAAGCTTTGGTCAAATTTGCCGCTAAACTCTTCTTCATTCCAATCAGGGGAGCGATCATTATGTCTGAATATTCCATGTCACGCCGCAGCCTGCTTGCCGGGGCAGCCGCCCTTCCGATGGCGGCCGGTCTTGGCATCAGCAAGGCGAGCGCCGCTGGTCACATGCAGGGCCCGCAAATCCCGCGCGTGAACCGCTATGGCGTCGGTGATTTCGAAGTCACAACCATGCTCGTCGGCAGCCGCACGGTCGAAGAACCGCAGACCATCTTCGGCATGAACGTGAGCGCCGAGGAATTCGCCGCCGCCTCCGCCGAGGCACGCATCCCGGTTGACAAGGCGCAGTTCTTCTTCACGCCGACACTGGTAAACACCGGGTCCGAACTGATCCTCTTCGATACCGGCCTCAACGGGGCCGCCACCGCGCAGGCGGTCGAGATGGCGGGCTATTCCGCCGACGCCGTGACCCATGTGGTTCTGACCCACATGCATGGCGACCATATCGGCGGCTTAATGACCGATGGCGCCGAGACCTTCTCCAACGCCGCCTACATCACGGGTCAGGCGGAATTCGACCACTGGTCCGGCACCGACAATGAAGGCTTTGCCAACAACGTGAAACCGCTGGCCGAGAAGATGTCATTCCTTGGCGATGGCGACAGCGTGACCTCGGGCATCACGGCCATGGCGGCGTTCGGGCACACACCGGGTCACATGACCTACATGCTCGACAGCAACGACCAGCAGCTTCTGATCCTCGCGGACCTGACCAACCACTATGTCTGGTCGCTGGCGCATCCCGATTGGGAAGTCCGCTTCGACATGGACAAGGCCGCTGCCGCTGCATCACGCCGGAACGTGCTGGGGATGCTGGCCACCGATGCCGTGCCGTTCATCGGCTACCACATGCCCTTCCCGGGTGTGGGCTATGTCGAGACCCGCGGCGATGGCTTCCACTACGTGCCGCACAGCTACCAGCTTCTGCTCTGATCCTGGCTTGACGCGGTCGCCCAGCGCGGTGCTGATACGCGCATGACCGCGCAAGATGACATCGACGACATCACACGCTATGCCGAGGCAGCCCTGAACGGGCTGCCTTTGCCGTTTCGCGATCTGTGCAGGGACGTTCTGCTGCAGGTCACCGACTGGCCACCGCAGGACATTCTGGACGAGCTGGAGATCGACGACCCGCTGGAATTGACCGGGCTCTATGACGGCATCCCCCTCACCGAGAAATCCGCAGGCGATCCGTCACCCTTTCCCGATCAGGTCTGGCTTTACGCCGAACCGATCCTTGCCGAATGGCGCGACCGGAAATCCGTCACGCTGCAGGAGCTGGTGACGCATATCGTCGTGCATGAAATCGCGCATCATTTCGGCTGGACCGATGACGAGATCGCGGAAGTGGACCGTTGGTGGGAATGACCCGTCAAGAGTTTGCAAACCCGAGTCCGGGGTTTGCAAACTCCGGACTCACCCGTCCGTCAGCGCCCCGTTGACCCACTCGCCCGTCGCGGTTTCCCCCGACGCATAACGCATCGTGCCGGTGCCCTGACGTTTGCCGTCAAGGAACGCGCCCTCGTAGACATCGCCATTGGCATAGGTCGCGGTCCCCTGCCCGCTGATCTCGCCGTTCTGCCACTCGCCGACATATTTGAACCCGTCCGCCATGGTGATCTCGCCCTGACCGTGACGCTGCCCATCTGCGAACTGGCCAACATAGACCGTCCCATCCGTATAGGTCGCGGTCCCCTGCCCGTGGCGCTGCCCGTCCTGCCACTCGCCCTCGTACTTGTAGCCGTCGGGATAGGTCATCACGCCAACACCGTGGTTGCGCGCGTTCTTGAACTCGCCCTCGTAGACCAAACCGTTGGCATAGACCGCACGGCCCTTGCCGTCGATCACCCCATCGACCCAAGCCCCTTCATAAGTCGAGCCATCGGGATAGGTGATCTTGCCCTCGCCATTCGCCAGATCACCCCGGAACTGGCCTTCATAGACCGACCCGTCGGGATAGGTGACCTTGCCGACACCCTCGATCTGCCCGGCGACCCAGGCACCTTCATAGCGATAGCCATCGGTGCCGATGAACGTGCCCTGTCCATGGCGCAGGTCGTCCTTGAACTCGCCTTCGTAGACATCGCCATTGGCATAACGCACAGTGCCTTGCCCATCGCGACGTCCCGAAACAAGCTCACCTTCGTAGACATCACCGTTGGACTGCGTCAGCGTTCCGATCCCGTCGATCTGGCCGTCTTTCCACATGCCCACATAGACCAGCCCGTCCGGCATGGTCAGCTTGCCCTGCCCCTCACTGTCGCCATCTGCAACGCGGCCTTCGTAGATCGACCCGTCCGGGTAGGTGATCGTCCCGTTGCCTTCCTTGACGCCGTTGATCCAGTCGCCCTCGTAGACATAGCCGCCTGGGCTTTGCATCGTGCCGCGCCCGTGGTGCAGCGCATTGCGGAAACTGCCTTCGTAGCGCACGCCATTGGCATAGAGCGCCACGCCCTGCCCGGTGATTTTGCCGTCCAGCCATGACCCTTCATAGGTCGACCCGTCTGCAAACACGATCTTGCCGATTCCTTCGGGTTTGCCCTTGGCGAACTGGCCTTCATAGACCGACCCGTTGGGAAAACGGGCGACACCGTTGCCCCGGATTTCGCCCTCGACCCAATCGCCGGTGTATTCGTACCCGTTCGGCAGACGGTACGTGCCGGTGCCGTGCTGCAACCCGTTGAGGAACGTGCCTTCATAGACACCGCCATCGTCGTATTGCTTGGTCTGAACCTCTCCGTCCTGCGCCAGCGCGCCCTGTGCGAGGACGAGTGCAAGAACCGCACCCGGAATGACTTTGCTGCCCGGTCTCATTTGTCTGGTATCCCACTCATGTCCGTTGCCATGACCCTGTGCCCGAAACCTAAGCGACCGGGCCCGGTCAGACAATGTCTTATCCCACAAGGTGCTTTCCCTCGCGCGGTGTTCTGCTATGTCACCCGCGATATCGGGAAAGGAAGGACCGCCCCATGTCGGACCGGTTTCGCATCACTCTGGCGCAGTTGAACCCCACGGTGGGTGATCTTTCCGGCAATGCCGCAAAGGCCCGCGCCGCGTGGGAGGCGGGCAAGGCGGCGGGTGCCGATCTGGTCGCCCTGCCCGAGATGTTCCTCACCGGGTATCAGGCACAGGACCTGATCATGAAACCCGCCTTTGTCGCCCATGTCCAAGCCGAACTGGCCGCACTGGCCGAAGCCTGCGCCGACGGTCCGGCGCTGGCCATTGGTGGGCCGTCTGTGGGCGAAGACCTCAAGCTGCACAACAGCTATTTCGTTCTTCAGAGTGGCAAGATCGCGTCGACCGTCCACAAGTATTTCCTGCCGAATTTCAACGTCTTCGACGAGGTGCGCCTGTTCTCGCGCGACATGATGCAGGGGCCGGTCGCCGTAAATGGCGTGCGCATCGGCATGCCGATCTGCGAGGACGCGTGGTATCCCGACGTTGTCGAAGCGCTTGAGGAAAGCGGCGCTGAATTCATTCTCGTGACCAACGGATCGCCCTATTTCCGCAACAAGTTCGAAACCCGCCTCAACCACATGGTCGCCCGTGTCGTGGAAAGCGGCTTGCCGCTGATTTACCTGAACATGGTGGGTGGTCAGGACGATCAGGTTTTCGACGGCGGATCGTTTGCCCTCAATCGCGGCGGGGTGCCTGCGGTGCAGTTGCCGATCTTCGACGAGGTCATCAGCCATGTCGATCTGGAACGGAAAGACGACGGATGGCACGTTCTCGATGGGGATTTCACAACCCATCCCGATCCGATGGAGCAGGATTATCGCGTCATGGTCACCGCGTTGCGGGATTACATGGTCAAGACCGGGTTCAAGAAGGTGCTGCTGGGTCTGTCCGGCGGGATCGACTCGGCCATCGTGGCGACGATCGCGGTCGATGCCTTGGGTGCCGAGAACGTGCGCTGCGTGATGCTGCCGTCGGAATACACGTCTCAGGGATCGCTGGACGACGCCAAGGCGGTGGCAGAGAACCTTGGCTGCCGGTACGATTTTTTACCAATTGGTAAAACCCGTGACGCCGTGACCGAAACGCTGGCCCCCCTGTTCGAAGGCACCCAGCCCGATCTGACCGAAGAGAACATCCAGTCCCGCATCCGGGGTCTGCTGCTGATGGCGCTGTCGAACAAGTTCGGCGAGATGCTTTTGACCACCGGCAACAAGTCCGAGGTCGCCGTGGGCTATGCCACGATCTATGGCGACATGGCGGGTGGCTACAATCCGATCAAGGACATGTACAAGACCCGAGTGTTCGACTGCTGCCGCTGGCGCAATGCGCACCACCGCGACTGGATGATGGGGCCGGACGGGGCCGTGATCCCCGAGGCGATCATCACCAAACCGCCCTCGGCCGAATTGCGCGCGGATCAGAAAGACAGCGACTCCCTGCCTGATTATCCGGTACTGGACGGTATCCTGGAGATCCTCGTCGACGAAGACGGCTCCATCGCCGATTGCGTGGCCGCCGGGTATGACCGCGCCGATGCCAAGAAGATCGAACACCTGCTTTACATCAGCGAATACAAGCGCTTCCAGTCCGCCCCCGGCGCGCGCCTTTCGAAACGCGCCTTCTGGCTGGACCGGCGCTATCCCATCGTGAACCGCTGGCGCGACCCAAGCTAGGGATCGCGAACGGTTGACTGACCTACATTGTGGCTCAATCATGGGGTTGAAGCCATTTTCAGGGAGTCATTCATATGGAAAACATCAAAACCGCCGTGAACACGGTGCTGTCGAAATACGCCACGTTCACCGGCCGGGCCTCTCGGTCCGAATTCTGGTGGTGGATCCTCGCTGTATTCCTGACGTTGATTGTTGTCGGGATTGTCGATGCCATCCTATTCGGGACCGGGCCCGAGGCAGGACAGCCGATTTCCGCACTGGTGTCTCTGGGGCTCTTGCTGCCCAACATCGCCGTTGGCGCGCGGCGCATGCATGACATCGGCAAATCCGGATGGTGGCTTCTGATCGGGTTGATCCCGGTCATCGGATTCTTCGTGTTGCTTTATTTCTACGTTCAGCCCAGCGAGCCTGAAACAAATCAGTACGGTGCACCCGAACCCTTCCGCGCGGGCTGATCGCCCGCACGGATAGAAGGTCGACTCGATCAGCTTGCCTTGAGCACGCCGCGTTCGATCTGGTCGGCTTCGATGCTTTCGAACAGGGCTTTGAAATTGCCCTCGCCGAAGCCGTCATCGCCCTTGCGCTGGATGAACTCGAAAAAGATCGGACCGATCACGGTCTTCGAGAAGATCTGCAGCAGGATACGGGTTTCGCCGCCGCCGACCACACCTTCGCCGTCGATCAGGATGCCGTGTTTCTTCATCCGGTCGAGCGGCTCTTCATGGCCCACAACGCGGGTCTTGCTGAGGTCGTAATAGGCGTCAGGCGGTGCAGGCATGAACTTGAGGCCACGCTCCGCGATCTCGTCCACCGCATCGTAGATGTCGCGCGCACCAACCGCGATGTGCTGGATGCCTTCGCCCTTGTAGCGCTTGAGGTATTCGACGATCTGCCCGGTCTCGCCCCGGTCTTCGTTGATCGGGATGCGGATGCGCCCACAGGGCGACGTCAAAGCGCGGCTCAGAAGTCCGGTGTATTTGCCTTCGATGTCGAAGAAGCGGATTTCCTTGAAGTTGAAGAGCTTGCCATAGAAGGTGAACCACGTGTCCATGTTGCCCTTGTGGACATTGTGCGTGAGGTGGTCGAGGTAATGGAAGCCCACACCTTCGGGGTTCGCGGTGCCGACCCAGTTGAATTCGTCGTTATACGGGTTCTGTCCGTAGTATTTGTCGATGAAGTAGATGAGCGACCCACCGATGCCGACAATCGCGGGCACGTCCATCGCCTTGTCGTCGCCGTCATAGGGCGTGGCCCCGAGCATCACCGCACGGTCATAGGCGTGTTTGGCATCCACAACGCGCCAGCCCATCGACGGGGCGCAGGGGCCGTGTTCCTCGACAAAGCGCATGGCATGGCTGCCGGATTCATTGTTCAGGATGTAGGTGATGTCCCCCTGCTGCCACAGCTCGATCTGCCTGGTCTTGTGCGTGGCAGTATGGGTGTAGCCCATCTTGGTGAACAGCTCGCGCAGCGCGTCCGGATCGGGATGGGCGAATTCGACAAATTCGAACCCGTCGGTCCCGGCGGGGTTGTCGGTGGTTATTGTCGATTTCGGTGCATCGTGCGGAAACGGACCCATGGCATCCTCCTTGTTTGGGACAGAGGATACCGCAAGCGCTGTGCGCGCTGTGGGCATAGTTGGGCATGTTCAGATGGAATAATGCGTGTATCTTGCATGTTTTTTGGAAAAGATGCACATTCCGCGCATGTCATCGCTCGACCCCAAGGACATCAGGCTGCTCGCCCGGCTTCAGAAAGACGGACAGGTCTCTGCGCAGGATCTGGTGGATGAGCTTGGCATGTCGGCCTCGCAGATCAGCCGCAGGCGACAGCGGCTTGAGGCCGAAGGCTACATCACCGGAACGCCCTGTCGGCTGAACCCGGATCGGCTGGGCCTGACGGTGCAGGCCTTCATTCAGGTCGAGACCCGCGCCCAGAGCAACGGCACCCATCAGTCGATCAAACGACTGGTCAGCACGACCCCCGAGATCGTCGCGGCGTGGACGCTCACCGGAGAGGCGGACTACATCTTCCGGGTCTACTGCGCCGATCTGAAGGCGCTCAATCATCTGGTGCAGGACGTGCTTCTGCCGCACGATTCCATCGGGCGGGTCCACAGCCAGATCGTGATGGATCAGGTCAAGGACGACACCGCGCTTCCCCTGCCTCGGTGATCAATCCACCTTGACGAACCGTGCCCCGCCGGCGCGTTCACCCACCGTTACCCGCCGCGCCCCGGCCGTGACCGGCGCCCGGGCCGCATCGTTGCGCATGTCGCGCATCATCGCAGTGACGGCCGAGGGCAGGGACATGCCGATGGCCTCTTTCTCGGCATTGGGTGCGGTGGACATCATCGACACCACCGAGACAATCCGCAGCCGTCCCTGATCGTTGATAAAGACCGGCGCGCCGGACGAGCCGAAGGTCACATCGCAGTCAAAGGTCATCAACCCACCGCGATAGGTTTGCTTGTGCCGACATCCGGATTCGCGCTGCAGCGACGTGTTGCGCCCGCGCCCATAGGATACGAGGATCACGGACCCCGCCTCCATGGCCCGGTCGTGAATGCGGAACGGTTCGGCCTCGGTGCTGAAGATCGGACTGTCGAGGCGTAGAAGCGCAAGATCGGTGCGCACCTTTTCGGTCAGCGAGGCATCAAACGACTCCAGATACCCGTCGGACAGGACGATGCGGGTCACGCCACGGGTTGCCGCGGTGAAGTCATGTGTGAGACCGGCATGAAAGCGCATCGCGCCTGCCGGAAGCACCGTGCGCGAGGTACTGTCGACAACGCAATGCGCCGCCGTCAGAACCATGTCTTGGGCGATGAGGGTGCCGGTGCAGGTGCCCATCGAGGTGTCCAGCCGCCCGACCCCTTCCCAGCCCAGAACTTCGCCACGGTGATCAAGGCGATCGCGTTCCTGCGCCGCTGCGGGAAGCGGTGCGCAGATCAACCCCAGACAGAAAAGAGCAACGATCCGCCACATGTGAACCTACCTTCCGCTGTTGACCGGTGGTCATGGTACCGAGGCGAGATGGCACAAGATGGGCGGCTTTTGGACGATTTCCGCCTCAGACGAACTGCTCGCGGATCAGCCGTTCCTCGAGTCCGTGGCCCGGATCGAACAGCACCCGGTGGGCGATCGACGGCTCGGACCGGATGTCGACCCGCACCACGTCGCGCACGGCGCGGGCATCGGCTTCGGCCATGACGGGGCGCTTTTCGGGGTCGAGCACGTCGAAGGTGACCTCGGCCGTTTTCGGCAGCAGGGCACCGCGCCAGCGCCGGGGCCGGAAGGCCGCCATTGCGGTCAGGGCCAGCACATCCGACCCGATGGGCAGGATCGGACCATGGGCGGAATAGTTGTAGGCGGTCGAACCGGCGGGCGTAGCGACCAGTGCGCCGTCGCAGACGAGTTCCGACATGCGCACCTTGCCGTCGACGCTGATCCGCAGACGCGCGGCCTGTGGCCCGGCGCGCAGAAGCGACACCTCATTGATCGCCAAAGCGCGGTGGGTTTCGCCCTTGTGGGTCGTCGCCAGCATCGACAGAGGATTGATCACCTCTTCCTGCGCCTGCTCCAGACGCTCTTCCAGACCGTGTTCGGAATATTCGTTCATCAGAAAACCGACGGTGCCCCTGTTCATCCCGTAAACCGGCGCGGCCAGATCCTGTGTCCGGTGCAGGGTGGTCAGCATGAACCCGTCGCCGCCCAATGCGACGATCACATCCGCCCCGTCTTCGTTGTGATCGCCGTAGCGGCGGGTCAGCCCGGCCTTGGCCGATTGGGCAATCGGCGCGGGGCTGGCGGCGAAGGCGATGCGCAGGGACATGGGATCGGGTTCCTATCGGGGTCTTGCGGTTCCGAAACAAGCACAAACACCTGCTGCGCGCCAGACATGGCGCGGCTTTGTGCCGTGTGGTCGCTTTCCAACCTTTGCCTTTCGACGCAACTCCTATACGTAACCGCCAAAGTTTGACCCGCTTCAAGGAGGCCCTGCCCATGAACGCTCCGCACCGCGACACCGGTTTTTTCACCAAATCGCTCGCCGACAGCGACCCGGACCTGTTCCGGTCGATCACCGATGAATTGGGCCGCCAGCGCGACGAGATCGAGCTGATCGCTTCCGAGAACATCGTGAGCCGCGCCGTGATGGAAGCGCAGGGTTCGGTGATGACGAACAAGTATGCCGAAGGCTATCCGGGCCGTCGCTACTACGGCGGCTGCCAGTTCGTCGACGTGGCCGAGAACCTGGCCATCGAACGCGCGTGCAAGCTGTTCAACTGCGAATTTGCCAACGTGCAGCCGAATTCCGGTTCGCAGGCCAATCAGGGCGTGTTCACCGCCCTTCTGCAGCCGGGTGACACGATCCTTGGCATGAGCCTCGATGCCGGGGGTCACCTGACCCACGGTGCGGCGCCGAACCAGTCGGGCAAGTGGTTCAACGCGATTCAGTACGGTGTCCGTCAGCAGGACAACATGCTGGACTATGATCAGGTTCAGGCACTGGCCAACGAACACAAGCCGAAGCTGATCATCGCTGGTGGCTCCGCCATTCCGCGCCAGATCGACTTTGCCCGCATGCGCGAGATCGCGGATTCGGTAGGCGCGTACCTGCATGTGGACATGGCGCATTTTGCCGGTCTCGTTGCGGCGGGCGAGCATCCCAGCCCGTTCCCGCATGCGCACGTCGCGACCACCACGACGCACAAGACCCTGCGCGGTCCGCGCGGCGGGATGATCCTGACGAATGACGAGGCGCTGGCCAAGAAGATCAATTCGGCCATCTTCCCGGGCATCCAGGGCGGCCCGCTGATGCATGTGATCGCGGCGAAGGCCGTGGCCTTTGGCGAGGCCCTGCGCCCCGAGTTCAAGACCTACCAGCAGAACGTCATCCGCAACGCGCAGGCGCTGTCGGATCAACTGATCAAGGGCGGCCTGGACACCGTGACCCATGGCACAGACACCCATGTGGTGCTGGTCGACCTGCGCCCCAAGGGCGTGAAGGGCAACGCGACCGAAAAGGCGCTGGGTCGCGCGCATATCACCTGCAACAAGAACGGTGTGCCGTTCGATCCGGAAAAGCCGACCATCACCTCGGGCATCCGTCTGGGTTCACCCGCGGGCACGACGCGCGGGTTCATGGAAGCCGAATTCCGCCAGATCGCGGACTGGATCATCGAAGTGGTCGATGGTCTTGCGGCCAATGGCGAAGACGGCAACAGCGCGGTCGAGGACAAGGTGCGGGCCGAAGTGGCCGAGCTTTGCGCCCGTTTCCCGATCTACCCCGACCTCTAAGATTTTATGGCGCGGCCCAAGATTCTTCGTACGAAGAATCTCGGACCCACCCGTTAAGAAATGAAGAACAGACATGCGCGCCGGGACACTGGCGCGCATTTTTTCTGTCCGACGGTCATTCCACGGGTTTTCTTTCACAATTTGCGGCGTATAGTCCGCGCCATGACACGTTTGGCCCATATCGCATCACTTTCGCGCTCTTGCGCGCCTCTTGCGCTGGCCACCCGTCTTCTCCTAATCCGCCTCTGAGCGCGGCCCAACCGGCGCGACCGCTCAGAGGATGACCGTTTCGCGCCGACGGGTTTGGACAAGACAGAAAGATCAAGACAATGACACAGACTGACAAAAACCGCGTGGTCATCTTCGACACCACCTTGCGCGATGGTGAGCAATCGCCGGGGGCCACCATGACCCATGACGAAAAGCTCGAGATTGCCGAGCTTCTCGATGACATGGGTGTCGACATCATCGAAGCCGGGTTTCCCATCGCCTCCGAAGGCGATTTCCGTGCGGTGAGCGAGATCGCGCAGCGTTCAAAGGATGCGGTGATCTGCGGCCTCGCGCGGGCGCAACTGCCGGACATAGACCGCTGCTGGGAGGCTGTGCGCCACGCCAAGCAGCCGCGCATCCACACCTTCATCGGCACCTCGCCGCTGCACCGCGCGATCCCGAACCTCACGCAGGACGAGATGGCCGAGCGGATCGAACAGACCGTGACCCATGCCCGCAACCTCTGCGACAACGTGCAGTGGTCGCCGATGGACGCAACGCGCACCGAGTGGGAATACCTCTGCCGTGTGGTCGAGATCGCGATCAAGTCCGGCGCCACGACGATCAACATTCCCGACACTGTGGGCTACACCGCGCCGGTGGAAAGCGCCGATCTGATCCGCCGGTTGATCGAGACCGTACCGGGCGCGGATGAGGTGGTGTTTGCCACCCATTGCCACAACGACCTTGGCATGGCGACGGCCAACGCGCTGGCCGCTGTCGCGGGTGGCGCGCGTCAGATCGAATGTACCATCAACGGTCTTGGCGAACGGGCAGGCAACACCGCGTTGGAAGAGGTGGTGATGGCGCTCAAGGTGCGGCACGACATCATGCCCTACCACACCGGCATCGACACCCGGAAGATCATGCATATCTCGCGTCGCGTGGCGACCGTGTCGGGCTTCCCGGTGCAGTTCAACAAGGCCATCGTCGGCAAGAACGCCTTTGCGCACGAGTCAGGCATCCACCAGGACGGGATGCTCAAGAACGCCGAGACGTTCGAGATCATGCGCCCCGAAGATGTGGGCATCGCAGGCACATCGTTGCCCTTGGGCAAACACTCGGGCCGGGCCGCGTTGCGCGCCAAGCTTCGGGAATTGGGTGTCGAGGTGGGCGACAACCAACTCAAGGACATCTTTGTGCGCTTCAAGGATCTGGCCGACCGCAAGAAAGAGGTGTTCGACGACGACATCCTCGCCCTTGTCACCGCAACGACCGAAGGCGACGACGCGCTGCAGCTTGTGAACCTCAAGGTGGTCTGCGGCACTGGCGGCCCGGCTGAGGCGACGCTCGAGATGGAGATCAACGGCGAAGACAAATCCGCCGTGAGCGAAGGTGACGGGCCGGTGGATGCGACCTTCAAGGCGATCCGCATGCTGCATCCGAACAAGGCGCGCTTGCAGCTCTATCAGGTGCATGCCGTGACCGAAGGAACCGACGCGCAGGCCACGGTCAGCGTGCGGCTGGAAGAGGACGGCATGATCGCCACCGGGCAGTCCGCGGATACCGACACGGTGGTCGCCTCGGCTAAGGCCTATATCCATGCGCTCAACCGGCTGCTCGTGCGGCGCGGCAAGACCGGCAAGGATGTGAAGGAAATCTCGTACCGGGATGTGACCTGATCCCCGGTGCGTGCAAGCACACACCCTATTCAGGGTGCCGTGCTTGCACGCACCGTTTTCAATACGGCACCCGCCATTTCGGCTTGCTTGGTCGCGCCTCGACCTGCGCCAGACCGCTGGTTTCCATCAGCCGCGTGATCTCTTCCTCCAAAAGTCGCTCATCCGCCTGACCCCGCACCGGCACGCGGCCGGGTTCAAGGAACAAAGGCGCAGCGAGCGGCGTGACCCGATCCAGCCGCAGCAGGTCGATCCGATCCCCCACCCGTTCCGCCATCTCGCGGATGCGGGAGAAATCGACGAGGCCACGCATCGCTTCCTCTCGGGTGATCTGCATCAACAGGTGGTCTGGGTCGTATTTCAGGAGCGTGTCATAGAGGATGTCTGACGACATGGTCGCCTGCCGTCCGGTCTTGCGCAGGCCGCCCAGATTGCGCTCGATCAGGCCGGCGATGGTGGCGGATGCGCGGAAGGTGCGCTTCATCACGGCATTTCCGGCCAGCCAGCCGTCCAGCCCGGCCTCCAATGCCGCCAGATCGAACAGCGGTGCGGGGTCGATCACAGCGTCCAGCCCCCAGATCAGAACGGCGTAATCGGTTGCGACAAAGCCCATGGGCGCCAGCCCTTCTTCCTCCATCCGCTTGGTCAGCAGGAGCCCAAGTGTCTGCATCGCATTGCGCCCGGCAAAGCCATAGGCCACCAGTTGCTCGCGCCCGTCATGCGGGAAGCTTTCGATCAGGAGACGCCCCGGTTCGGGCAGACGGCTGACCCTGCGCTGCATGTGCAGCCAGTCGCGCGTGTGGCGCGGCAGGTCGGGCCAGTCGTCCTGCTGGAACGTGTCAAGAATGCGGTTCGACAACTGGGTGGAGGTGGCGAATTTGGTGCCCATGAAAGTGGCGATCTTGGGTTTGCGCCCCGGATCGCGCGTCACCTCGACCGTCAGTTCCCGCAGCCCTTCATAGCGGACGATCTGCCCACCGATCAGAAAGGTGTCGCCCCTGGTCAGGGTCGCGGCGAACCCTTCCTCGATCTCGCCCAGCGGCGCGCCCCCCCGCCCCCGCCATTTGACCTTGAGCGTGTCGGTGTCCTGAATGGTGCCGATATTCTGCCGAATGCGCGCAGCGGACCGGGGATCGCGCAGTTGCCAGCGACCGTCGGGCAATTGCTTGAGCCGCTGCCATTGATCATAGGCCCGCAGGGCATAGCCGCCGGTGGCACAGAAATTCAGACAGGCGTCAAACTCGGCGCGGCTGAGATCGGCATAGGCCCCGGCGCTTGTCATCTCGGAATAGAGCGTGTCGGCATCGAACGGCCCGGCGCAGGCCGCGATCAGGATATGCTGGCAGAGCACGTCACGCGGCCCGCGCCCGCGCCAATCGCCGTCCAGATCATGCGCTTTGACCGCCTCCAAAGCGGCCACGCATTCGACCACTTCGAACCGGTTGGCGGGCACCAGAAGCGCCTTTGACGGCGCGTTGTAGCGGTGGTTGGCGCGGCCGATGCGCTGTACCAGACGTTTGACATTCTTCGGTGCGCCGATCTGGATCACCAGATCCACATCGCCCCAGTCGATCCCCAGATCGAGGCTTCCCGTGCAGACAATGGCCCGCAGATCGCCCCGCACCATCGCCGCTTCGACCTTTTCGCGCTGCTGCCGGTCGAGTGACCCGTGGTGGATGCCGATGGGAAGCGCGTCTTCGTTGGCGAGCCACAGATTGTGAAAGAAGATCTCGGCCTGAGCACGGGTGTTGTGGAAGATCAGCGTCGTCTTGTGCTGTTTGACCTGCTCCAGAACCGCCGGAATGCTGTACTTCGCCCCACCACCGGACCACGGCGGGGCTTCGTCCGTGACCAGCATCGAGATGTCGGGTTCGGGCCCCGGATCGGCAACGACGATCTCGCAGGGGTCGGGGTGCCGGGCCAGCAGCCGGGCAATGGCGGCAGGGTCGTCGACCGTGGCCGACAGGCCGACGCGGCGCAGGTTGGGGCACATGGCCTGCAACCGCGCCAGTGCAAGCATCAACTGATCGCCACGCTTGCTTTCGGCCAGCGCGTGGATTTCATCCACCACCACCCGCTGCACCCCTTTGAACATGCGCGGCGCGTCTTCGTAGCTGGTCAGCAGCGCCAGAGACTCGGGCGTGGTCAGCAAGATATGCGGCGGGTCAGCGCGTTGGCGTTTCTTGATATGGGCCGAGGTGTCGCCGGTGCGGTCTTCGACCCGGATCGGCAAACCGGCCTCGTCGATGGGGGTGCGCAGGTTGCGTTTGATGTCGGCGGCCAGTGCCTTGAGCGGGCTGACATAAAGCGTGTGCAACCCGTCGCGCGGATCATTCGCCAACTCGACCAGCGTCGGCAGAAACCCCGCCAGTGTCTTGCCACCGCCCGTGGGCGCGATGAGCAGCAGACATGGATCATACGCGCGGTTCAGCATGTCCTGCTGATGCGGATGGATCGACCATCCACGGGTGTCGAACCAGGATTGGAGGGAGAGCGGCAAGGCGGTCATGTCCTCGGATATATGACGCAGTGGGACAAAGAAAAACGCCGATCATGCATTGCAGCCCTCAGCCGCTTGATCGAAGCTGCACCCATCGAGGAAAGGCCCCGTCATGCGCACCCCCCATCCCTTGTTGCTGACCCTGACGCTTTATGTGGCGGGTCTTGGGGCGGCGGGGCAGTTTTCCAAGCTTGCTGTCAGTTTTGTTGCCCTGACAGAGGCCTATGCCGGGTCTGACGAGACTGTCCTCGGGCTTGCGGTGTCCCTGATCAGCCTTGTCGGGCTGATCCTTGGCCTTGTCGCCGGGATTGTCGTGTCCCGGATCGGTGCGCGGCGTGCGCTGGTGGTGGCACTAGCGCTTGGAGCCGGTGTGTCGCTTTGGCAGGCGACCTTGCCTTCCCTGCCGGTTCTGATGACAAGCCGGGTGCTGGAGGGTGCATCGCACCTGCTGATTGTCGTCGCGGCACCTACCCTGATCGCCGAAGCGGTGCCGGATCGCTATCGCCCGGCTGCATTGACTTTGTGGAGCACGTTCTTCGGTGTGGCCTTTGCCCTGACGGCAGTGATTGCGCCGGGGGTCATCGCCAAAGGCGGGTTGTCGCTTCTGATTGGCGCGCATGGTGTCTGGATGGCGGTTGCCTGCATCGGCATTCTTGCGGTGCTGCCGCGCCCGGTGATTCCGCCTGCGCCGTCGGCGCGCGTGTCGGTGCTGCAGCGTCACCTGACGGCCTATGCGACGCCCGGAATTGCCACACCCGCCTTGGCCTGGCTGTGCTATACGCTGACCTTCGTGTCGGTCCTGACTGCGCTGCCGCTGCTGGCCGGAGAAACCGCGGCGACATGGCTGGCCGCCATCGCGCCCTTGGTGTCGATCGGTGTGGCCCTGACGATTGGAGTAACGGTCATGTCACGCCATCCCGCCCAGCCGGTTGTCGCCATGGGCTTTTCGCTCTGCGCCTGTGTCGCGGTGGTGATCCTGCTGATCGGGTTTACCCCGGTCAGCGTCATCCTGCTTTTCGCCAGCATGGCGCTGGTGCAAAGCGCGGGCTTTGCCGTGGTGCCGCAGATCAACGCGGATGCGCCATCGCGCGCCCTCGCCAACGGGGCGCTGGCGCAGATGGGGAACTTGGGCAACCTGAGCGGAACGCCGTTGCTGATCGCGCTCTATCAGGGCGCGCCGGTGCTGGGGCCGTTCCTGTTTCTGATCACCGCCTATGGGGGTGGTGTTCTGGTGACCTGGGTTCTGGGGCGCCGGGCTGTCGCGGCGATGGCCGAGGGGCGTGTTTCAGTCGACTGAAACACCGAACGCGTCCACGCGTTCGTCAGCCCTGCATCTCGGCCAGACGCGCCACATACCGCGCCAGCGTGTCGATCTCGAGGTTGACCTTGTCACCCACCTTGGACGCACCCCAGGTCGTGACCTCCTGCGTGTGCGGGATGATGTTCACGCCAAAGCGCGTATCCTCGACCTCGTTCACTGTCAGGGATGTGCCATCCAGCGCCACCGACCCTTTGGGCGCGATGAACCGCGCCAGGTTGTGCGGCGCGTCGAATGTGTATCGCACGCTGTCCCCCTCAGGGCGCATCTCGATGATCTCGGCCAGACCGTCGACATGGCCGGACACGATATGCCCGCCCAGTTCGTCCCCCACCTTGAGCGCGCGTTCCAGGTTGATCTTCTGTCCGACCGCCCATTGGCCGATATTGGTCTTGTCCAGCGTTTCGGCGCTGATCTCGACATCGAACCAATCGGGGCCAAGCTGCACCACTGTCAGGCAGACACCGCTGCAGGCGATCGAGGCTCCGATGTCGATGCCGGATGTGTCGTAGCTTGTGCCGATCCGGGCGCGCAGATCGCCGCGCCGTTCCAGGCTGCGGATGTCACCCATGTCGGTCACGATGCCCGTAAACATGATCTTGCCCTCGCTGTCGTCACCCGCGCCAGAGCTTGCGGATTTCGATTCTCCTGGTGCTGTCCGTTGTGCTATTCTCCGGCAAGTCCGAGGGATACTGCGCCGACATGACAAACACAACGGGCAAGCCAAGGACGGCCCGGCGGCGCGTCTTCCTGTTTCTGCAGGGGCCGCATGGGCCGTTCTTCAGTGAATTGGCGAACCGGCTCAAAGAGACCGGCGCGGACTGCTATCGCGTGGCATTCAATGCTGGCGACGGGTCGCGCTGGCGCGACAGGCGCACCCTTCTGCCTTTTCGGGGCGTGCTTCCGGACTGGCCGAGCCAATTGACCGCATGGCTCGACGAAACCAAGGCCACGGACATCGTGCTTTACGGAGACGTCCGGCGCCATCATTTCGACGCGATCCGCATCGCGAAAGCCGCCGGTCTGACGGTCCATGTGTTCGAAGAAGGCTATCTGCGCCCCTACTGGGCCACGTATGAACGCAATGGTTCGAACGGGCATTCGCGGCTCTTGCAGATCACGCTGGACGAGATGGAGAAGGCGCTGTCCCGAACGGCAGACGTGCCGGCGCTGCCGCCGGATCGCTGGGGGGATCTGCGAATGCACATGGTCCACGGAGCGCTCTATCATTGGCACGTGCTGTTCCGAAACCAGAGCTTTCCCAACTACCAGTCGCACCGCGATGAAAGCGTGGCCGAGGAATTCCGCCTGCAGATCCTGCGTCTCTTGCGGCGACCGCGCCACATGGTCGAGCGCTGGATCACGACCCGTCGCATTCGCGCCGGCGGCCGCCCCTACCATGTCGTACTGCTGCAGCTTGAACATGACGCGAGTTTCCGTGCCTTTTCGTCCTTCCAGTCGCAGACCGAATTCGTCGACATGGTGATCGCCGGTTTCGCCGAAGGCGCGCCACGGCATCACCGACTGGTGTTCAAGGCGCACCCGCTGGAAGACGGGCGCGCGCCGCTGGAACGCACGATCCGTGACAGTGCGCGCGCTCACGGGGTGGCGGACCGTGTGTATTTTGTCCGCGGCGGCAAGCTTGCCTACCTCCTTCAGACCGCGCGTTCGGCCATCACGGTGAACTCCACATCTGCGCATCAGGCGCTTTGGCGCGGCTTGCCCGTGCGCAGCTTTGGCGTGAGCGTCTATGACAAACCCGGCCTCGTGTCGCACCAGCCCCTGCCTGAGTTCTTTGCCGATCCGACGCCGCCGGATACCGGGGCCTATGACATCTATCGGCAGTTCCTGCTGGAAACGAGCCAGATTCCGGGTGGCTTCTACTCGATGAAAGGGCGTTCGCAGCTGTTGCGGCAGGTGGTCGACAGAATGCTTTTGCCCGAAGACCCCTACGATCTGCGCCTTGCCCGTCGCGAGACCGGAGCGCAACAGTTGCGTGTCGTTCGCTGACGGACACCAGCCGTGGTACTGGTCAAACTGACTGGATTCCTTTACCTTCTTCCAAAAATATAAACCGAGGCAGTCAATAACTGGTCGAGGAGACCGAGCAGTGTTCAGTTCGAAATTCCGGTGGGCGCGGCCCATTGCCGTGGTGCTGTCGGCATCGGTCGTGGCGTCTTGCGGCCTGCCGGGCGTTGGCCCGACAAAGAACCAAATCTTCGCCGGGTCGGTTCAGCGCGAAGGGGATGCGTTTGTCGTGGCGATCAATGATCGCGTGACGCGCACCACCGCAGTTGTTCCGGCTCTCGGTTTCTCGGCCCAGCTCAAGAATGCGGGTGTTCAAAGCGCCGACATCATCCGACCGGGCGACATACTCGGTCTGACGATCTGGGAAAACGTGGATGACGGCCTGTTGGCCGGACCCACATCAAACGCGACACCGCTCGAAAACGTTCAGGTCGATGGTGCCGGCTTCATCTTCGTGCCCTATGCCGGACGGATCAAAGCCGCTGGGAACACGCCCGAGGGGATCCGTCGGATCATCACCGAAAAGCTGCAGGATCAGACCCCGGACCCGCAGGTCGAGGTGCGCCGTACTGCCGGAGATGGGGCCAGCGTGTCGATCCTCGGGTCCGCCGGTGTTCAGGGGGTCTTTCCGATCACCCGCCCGACGCGCACCCTTGCCGCGATGCTGGCCAGCGCGGGCGGGATTGGCGAAGCCGCCGAAATCGCACAGGTCACGCTCACGCGGGGCAACGTCAGCGAAACCATCTGGTTCGAAGATCTCTATGATCACCCGGAACTCGACATCGCGCTGCGCGACGGCGACCGTATCCTGATTCAGGCCGACCAGAGATCGTTTACAGCGCTTGGCGCTGCTGGCACGCAGACGCGCCTGACCTTCGAAACACAGACGCTGTCTCTGGTCGAGGCGTTGGCCCAGCTGGGTGGCCTGAGCGCGACCACGGCCGATCCGACCGGGGTCTTCGTGTTCCGCAACGAGCCAGCCGAGATCGCCAATGCGGTTCTGGGGCGCAATGACCTCGTGGGCGCGCAGCGCATGATCTACGTGATGGATCTGACAGAGCCCAACGGACTCTTCGTGGCACGGGATTTCCTGATCCGGGATCGCGACACGATCTATGTGACCGAAGCGCCGATCGTTCAGTGGAACCGGACTATTGCGTCGATCACCGGGACGCTTGGGAGCGCACAGAGCCTCGGCAACGTGGCGACAGGCGGAACGACCTCGCCGTAACGACCATGCAAGGGTTGGACACACTGGGACACGCCGGGGAAAACGCTCTCCGGCGTCTCTTTGTCTACAATTCCGGGTTTCTTACACAGAGCCGCGTCAAGCGCATCCTTCAGCTTGCCGGATGGTCGGTCACGTTGGGACGGCCTTCAGCGTCGGACTGGGTGGGCGTCTGGGGCGCCGCACCGAGTTCAGAGCGTGGTCTGGCCGTGGCCGAAGGCCGGGACGCCCAAGTGCTCCGCGTCGAGGATGCATTCCTCCGGTCGTTGCATCCGGGACGTGTGAGCCGTGAGGCCCCTTTGGGCCTGGTGCTTGACCGGCGCGGGCTGCATTTCGATGCGTCCCGCCCTTCTGACCTTGAAACGCTGCTGGTCGAAGACCCGCTTGACGACGGCGCGCTGCTGAACACAGCGCGCGATCTGGCGGCACGGTTCTGCCGCTCGCGCCTTTCGAAGTACAGTTCCTTCGATCCCGATCTGACCCTGCCCGAGCCCGGTTACGTCCTGGTGATCGATCAGGCCGAGGGCGATGCGTCGGTTCTGGCCTCGGTACCCGGCCCAGACATGGCGCGGGCGCGCTTTGCCGAGATGCTCTACTACGCGCAGACAGAGCATCCGATGGCGCAGATCCTGATCCGATCCCATCCCGAAACGCAGTCGGGCAAAAGGCCGGGGCATTATGGCCCGGAACAGGCGCAGGGGCGCATTTCCTTTGTGGATGGCGCCATCGCGCCCATGGATTTGCTGAACGGCGCCATTGCCGTCTACACCTTGTCTTCGCAGATGGGCTTCGAGGCCATTCTCGCCGGGCATAAACCGCGCGTCTTCGGGACACCCTTTTACGCGGGATGGGGCCTGACCGAGGACGAACATCAGCTGATCCGCCGCCAGCGCAAGCTCACCCGCACACAATTGTTTGCCGGGGCGATGATGCGCTATCCGGTCTGGTACGACCCCTATCAGGATCGGCTCTGCACTCTCGAACGGGTGATGGCGACGCTCGAAGCAACGCGCCGGGCCGAGCAGGAGGATCGCCACGGCTGGGTCGGCCGCAACATCCGTCTTTGGAAGAGACCCCACATGCAGGCGATGTTCGGCCAGTACAAACCGATGCGCTTTGGTGCTGCGCGCCCGGCCGATGGCGCGCGGGTCATGGCCTGGGGCCGGGCAGCGCAAGACGGCGAGGTCTGTGTGGAGGACGGGTTCATCCGCTCGCAGGGACTTGGGGCCAACCTTGTGCCGCCGCTGTCGCTGGTGCTGGACGATCTGGGCATCTATTTCGACCCTTCCCGCCCATCTCGACTTGAGTCATTGATCGCGCAAAGCATTGACTTGCCGGACCATGCCCTTGCGCGCGCCCGCAGCCTAATCCGGCGGCTGGTCACCGAAGAGGTGACGAAATACGCCTCCGGCGCGACGGGGCCCGTGTTTGAGAAACCGGACAAGCGTCCCATTCTGCTGGTGCCCGGTCAGGTCGAGGACGACGCGTCGGTTCTGCTTGGCAGTCCCGAGGTCCGGACGAATGCCGCCCTTCTGCGCCGGGTCCGCGATGCGAATGCCGAGGCCTGCATCCTTTACAAACCGCATCCCGATGTGGTGACCGGCTTGCGTCCCGGGGCCGTGGCGGATGCGATGCAATGGGCCGACCAGGTCGTGACGGATATCCCGATGGCGCACCTGCTGGCTCAGGTGGATGCCGTCTGGACCATGACCTCGCTGGCCGGGTTCGAGGCGTTGCTGCGCGACGTGCCGGTGACGACATTGGGTCTGCCCTTCTACGCCGGCTGGGGGCTGACAACGGACCTCTGCCTGACACCGGCCCGACGCGGCAAGGTGGTGTCGATCGAGATGCTCGTGCATGCGGCGTTGATCGACTATCCACGCTACTTTGACCCCGTGACCAGGCAGGCCTGCCCGATCGAAGTGGTTTTGGACCGGCTGCGCGATGGCGCGGCACCTCAAGGCACGGGATTGCGCCTGCTCTCAAAGGCACAGGGTGTGATGGCCAGCTATGCGTGGCTTTGGCGGCGCTGACGCGTCCAGCTCTGCACCACATCATCGCCGCTTTGGCGCACGGATCGCAGGCGAAACCGGGGAGCATCCGCCAACCGGCCGAGGCCCAACGCCCCCAGCGCGGGACGTCCCTCGGCACCGATCACGACGCCCCCCATATGCAGGTCGAGCCGGTCGACGACATCGGACGCCAGAAGGCTGGCAGCGAGCTCGCCGCCGCCCTCGCAAAAGACACGGGTCAGGCCAGCATCGCCCAGCGCCTGCATCAGCGCGGGGATCTCGACCTGTCGGCCATGCAGCGGCACACGGATCAGGCGGGCCCCCAGTGCTGTCCAGGCCTGCTGTACGGCTTCGGGCGCATCCTCGGCATGGCAGAGCCAGACCGGCACCTCGTCCAACGTGCGCGCCAGGTTTCCATCCATCGGCAGGTCGAGCCGACGGGACACGATGATCCGAACCGGCTGTCGGGGCACGTCGATACCGCGCACCGTCAGCAGCGGGTCATCCGCGCGCACCGTACCGGCCCCCACCATCACAGCGTCATGCGTTGCCCTGAGATGGTGCACGTAGGACCGGGTTTCCGGACCGGTGATCCATTGGCTGTCACCACTGGCAGTGGCGATCCGCCCATCAAGGCTGGTTGCCAGCTTCAGGGTGAGAAGCGGTCGGCCCTGTTCGATGCGGCTGAAGAAGCCGGCATGATCCTCTGCTGCGTCCTCGGCGCAAACCCCGGTGACAACGTCGACCCCGGCTGCGCGCAGACGCTCGAAGCCCTGCCCCGAAACCCGCGGATCACTGTCGCTGAACGGTGCCACGACCCGCACGATCCCCGCAGCGATCAAAGCGTCGGTACAGGGCGGTGTCTGTCCGTGATGTGCGCAAGGTTCGAGCGTGACATAGGCGATGGCACCCTGCGCGGCTGCGCCTGCCTGCGCCAGCGCCTCGGTCTCGGCATGAGGACGCCCGCCCGGCTGCGTCCAACCTTCGCCGACCACCCTGTCACCGGCCACGATGACACACCCCACGGCCGGATTCGGCCACGTGTTGCCCATCCCGCGGCGGCCCAACTCCAGCGCCCGGTGCATATGGCGCGCATCATCCGGGCGCATGGGACAGGATCACTCGTCGGATTTGGGTTTGTCTTTCTCGTTCGGCCGCAATTCGCTGACGAACTTGTCGAAATCGTCGGCTTCCTGGAAATTCTTGTAGACGCTGGCAAAACGCACGTAGGCCACCGTGTCGATCCGGGCGAGCGTTTCCATCACGATCTCGCCGATCTGCTTGGACGCGATGTCGGTTTCGCCGAGACTTTCGAGGCGGCGCACGATGCCCGAGATCATCTGGTCGATCCGTTCCGGTTCGATCGGGCGTTTCTGCATTGCCATGCGAATGGACCGCTCAAGCTTGTCGCGGTCGAAATCCTCGCGACGGCCACTGGACTTGATGACAACGAGGTCGCGCAGCTGCACCCGTTCATAGGTGGTGAACCGGCCACCGCAGGCCGGGCAAAAGCGTCTGCGCCGAATGGCAACATGGTCCTCTGCGGGACGGCTGTCTTTCACCTGTGAGTCGATATTTCCGCAAAACGGGCAGCGCATTGGCCGTTCCCCTCTTTTTCGTCTCTGCCTCAGACTGTGGGTTTCCCCCACTTATCCACAGTCACTATAGGAGAGCCGCGAAGTTTTGGGTAGAGGGGATTTCAAGCCGCTATCTGTGGTGGTGCGAATGCATCATCCCAGATGCGCCGCCACGCGACGGGTCTGGGACGCGCTCCGATGCTCGAAGAGATAGATGCCCTGCCAGGTTCCGAGCGCCATCCGCCCGTTGCTGACCGGGATCGACAGGCTGACCGGCAAAAGCGCCGCCTTGATATGGGCGGGCATGTCGTCTGGCCCTTCATAGGTGTGGGTCAGGTAGGACATGGACGGATCGGTCGTGGGGGGCACCAGCCGATGGAAAAATTCCGCCAGATCGGTCCGCACTTCGGGATCGGCATTTTCCTGGATCAGCAAGCTGGCGGAGGTGTGCTGAACGAACAGCGTCAAAAGACCTGTTCCCGTCACCCAATCCGCAACATGGCCTGTAAATTCGTAAAGGCCCGGGCCGCTTGTTTGGATCTGAAATACCGTTTGCATAATTTCACAATAGTCGGGTTTGCCCGCAGCGCTATCCTTGAATGGTCCGGAGCGTGCCAGGAGGGCGCAGGCGACGGCGTCACAGGGAGATTTGCAATGAACGAGATTACCCCGACCAAACGCATGACGGCCAAGGATTTCGACCAGGAGCTGCTCGAACTCTACGACTATTACGCCCATGGCCAGATCACCAAACGCGAGTTTCTGGACCGTGCGGCCAAATTCGCCGTCGGCGGCCTGACGGCAGCGGCGCTGCTGAACTTGATGTCGCCAAATTACGCGCTGGCCGAACAGGTCAGCTTCAACGACCCCGACATTCTGCCGGAATACATCATGTATCCGTCGCCCAACGGGCATGGCGAGGTGCGAGGCTATCTGGTGAAGCCTGCAAACCTGACCGGCCCCGCCCCTGCGGTGGTGGTCATCCACGAGAACCGGGGGCTCAATCCCTATATCGAGGATGTTGCGCGGCGCGTGGCCAAAGCCGGGTTCATCGCCCTTGCGCCCGACGGTCTGACCAGCGTCGGCGGGTACCCGGGCAATGATGCCGAAGGCCGCGAGTTGCAGCGCACGGTGGATGGCGAAAAGCTCATGAACGACTTTTTCGCAGCCTACGAATTCCTCGCCAGTCATTCCGACACGACCGGCAAGGTGGGTTGCGTCGGCTTCTGTTATGGCGGCGGAGTCTGCAACGCGATGGCAGTGGCCTATCCCGAATTGGGGGCCTCGGTGCCGTTCTACGGACGGCAAGCCAATGCGGCGGATGTCCCGAACATTCAGGCACCGCTCTTGCTGCATTACGCCGAACTCGACGAGCGCATCAACGAAGGCTGGCCTGCTTACGAGGCGGCCCTGCAGGAACACGGCAAGACCTACACCGCGCATATCTATCCGGGCGTGAACCACGGTTTCCACAACGACAGCACGCCCCGCTATGACGAAGCTGCGGCCGAGCTGGCCTGGGAGCGGACCATCGCTTTCTTCAACGAACATCTGAGCTGATCGAGCATGTTGGTCCGGGGGAACCCGGACCGCCCCCCTTTGCGTTGGTGCTCTGACAAAAGACACCAACTCAAAGGACGTTTCATGACCAGAAAGACCCTCTTCATCACCGGCGCGTCCACAGGCATCGGTGAAGCCACTGCGCGTTCCGCCGTCGAACATGGCTGGAATGTCGGTCTTTTTGCGCGGTCGAAAGACAAGCTGACAGCATTGGCCGAAGAGTTCGGCGATCATGCGCTGGCCTTGCCGGGCGATGCCACCGATCTTGACGCGCAATCCGACGCGTTGGCGAAACTGGCCGACCAGTTCGGAGCAGTGGACGCCGCCTTTGCCAATGCCGGGACAGGTCTCAGCGCATCGGGGACGGATGCCGGCGATCCCGATGAATGGGAGCAGATGATCCGGCTCAACGTGCTGGGCCTGCTGTGGACGACCAAGGCCGCGATGCCGCATCTCAAGACCTCCAAAGGGCATCTCTTGATGACCGGGTCTGCCGCGGGTCGCCGCCACATCAAGGGGTCGGTCTACGGGGCCTCCAAGTGGTTCGTTCATGGCTATGGCGGCAATATCGCAGAGGAGATGCGCGAATGGGGTGGCCGCTGCACCGTGATCGCGCCGGGGATGGTGGACACGCCGTTCTTTGACGATGCCAAACCCGACAAGCTCAAGCCCGAAGACATCGCACGGTCGGTGATCTTCGCTCTGGACGCAGACCCCCGCGCGACTGTGCAGGAAGTCTTCGTCATGCCAACACATTGAGGAGGCGCTGATGACTGCCGATACCTCTGACCCGACAACCGGACCGGGTTCCACGTCGGACCCGAACCAGGCGGACCGCACCGGTTTCCCTTGGCCCGACAAACACAAGGATGTGCCGGACACGTCGGATGGTCCCAAACAGACGAACCCCGATCCTGAAACGGGGCCCGGAACGACACGCGACCCCAATCAAGCGGATCGCACATGACATAAAGGCGCGCCACGGATGGCGCGCCTTTTGCGTCAGTATGTGCCAGACGGAACGGTGGCCACCACCGGGCCAGTCGACGGCTGCGGCAGAATAGTGTCCACGATGTCGCCAGCACTCTGGCACGACGGCACATTTGGATCCGGATAGGCGAACGCCGTCACCGGCAGGAGGAAGAGCATAGCAATCAGGGTCTGTTTCATCTGAGTGTCCTTTCGTGACACTCAGATGGGCATCCCCCATCCTCACAAAAACGCAGATCCGTGCAGAGCCCTTGTGCGGATCGGCCCGGTCACTTCAGCGTGAAACACGGGATCAGGAGAAAATCCGATCGCCCTGTTGATCGACCAGCATGCGCGCCTTGTTCATCGACGCGGTGCATGCCTCATCATAGCTTTGAAGCGTGTCTGCGCGCATCATGAAATGCGATTTGACCTCGCCGTCGATCTCTTTCTCGATCCGCGCACCGATGCGCCACGTGCCACCATCTTTGACCGGCTCCGCGTAAATCGTGTAGGCGTTATGGGTCTCGGCAGGCGTCGAAGGCGGTGTGTTCGAGCCACCGCCTCCGCCGAAGAGTTTCTTGAGAAACGACATCGCTTACTGATCCAGGAACGACCGCAGCTTGCGCGACCGGCTCGGGTGCTTGAGCTTGCGCAGCGCCTTGGCCTCGATCTGGCGGATCCGTTCGCGGGTCACGCTGAACTGCTGGCCCACTTCCTCGAGCGTATGGTCGGTGTTCATGCCGATGCCAAAGCGCATCCGCAGAACACGTTCCTCGCGCGGGGTGAGCGACGACAGAACCCGTGTCGTGGTTTCCTTGAGGTTCTCCTGAATGGCGCTGTCGAGCGGCAGCACGGCGTTCTTGTCCTCGATGAAATCGCCCAGCTGGCTGTCTTCCTCGTCGCCGATGGGCGTTTCAAGGCTGATCGGCTCCTTGGCGATCTTCATCACCTTGCGGACCTTCTCAAGCGGCATCTGCAGCTTTTCGGCCAGCTCTTCCGGCGTCGGTTCGCGGCCGATCTCGTGCAACATCTGGCGACCGGTGCGGACCAGCTTGTTGATCGTTTCGATCATGTGCACCGGGATACGGATGGTGCGTGCCTGATCGGCGATGGAGCGGGTGATCGCCTGACGGATCCACCATGTGGCATAGGTCGAGAACTTGTAACCCCGGCGGTATTCGAACTTGTCCACCGCCTTCATCAGGCCGATATTGCCTTCCTGAATGAGGTCGAGGAACTGCAGACCGCGGTTGGTGTATTTCTTGGCGATCGAGATCACGAGACGCAGGTTCGCTTCGACCATTTCCTTCTTGGCCTTACGCGCCTCTTTCTCGCCCTTCTGGACCTGTGCGACGATGCGGCGGAATTCGCTGATGTCGAGGCCGACATACTGACCGACCTGCGCCATGTCGGCGCGCAGTTCTTCTGCCTTGTCGAGCGAGCGTTCGATGAACATCTGCCAACCGCGACCCGCCTTCTCGGCCATCTCGTCCAGCCAATTGGGATCAAGCTCGCGCCCGCGATAGGCTTCGATAAATTCGCGGCGGTTGATGCGGGCCTGATCGGCCAGTTTCACCATCGCGGAGTCAATCGACATGATGCGCTTGTTGATGCCGTAAAGCTGGTCGATCAGCGCTTCGATGCGGTTGTTGTGCAGGTGCAGTTCGTTGACCAGAACCACGATTTCAGAGCGCAGTTTCTGGTACCGCTCCTCGTCGCTGTCGCTGAACGATCCGTCCTCGTTCAAGGTGGCCGAGATGCGGCTGTCCTGCATGCTCGACAGCTCTTCATAGTCCTGCGCAATCCGGTCGAGCGTTTCGAGAACGCGTGGCTTGAGTGCGGCTTCCATGGCGGCAAGCGACATGTTCGCCTGTTCGTCCTCGTCGTCCTCTTCCTCGCGGCGGATGGGGTTGCCATCAGCGTCGAGCTCTTCGGACCCGCCGTCCTCCTTGTCCGACCCGCTTTCGCCTCCTGAAACAACGCTGGGCGCGACGTCTTCGTCGTCCCCCATCTGATTGCCGAAGGTCGTTTCAAGGTCGATCACATCGCGCAGCAGAATGTCTTCGCTGAGAAGTTCCTCGCGCCAGATGGTGATCGCCTGGAAGGTCAGCGGGCTTTCGCAGAGCCCGGCGATCATCGTGTTGCGGCCGGCCTCGATGCGCTTGGCAATCGCGATCTCGCCTTCGCGGCTGAGCAGTTCGACACTGCCCATTTCGCGCAGGTACATGCGGACCGGGTCGTCGGTACGATCCAGCTTTTCCGATGTGCCCGAGGCCAGCGCGATTTCGCCGGGACGCGCCGTCTGGACAAGCTCGGTGCTGCCCTTGTCGTCGTCATCGTCGGATTCTTCGTCATCCTCGGTGACCTGGATGCCCATCTCGGACAGCATCGACATCACGTCTTCGATCTGATCGGAGCTGACCTGGTCCGGAGGCAGAACCTCGTTCAACTGGTCGTAGGTGATGTACCCGCGCTCGCGCGCATCGGCGATCATCTTCTTGACCGCAGCCTGGCTCATGTCGAGGCTGACATCATCCTCGCGGTCTTCGGTCTTGGCGTCGTCGTTATCTTTGGCGGCCATGGATGCTCCTGTCGAGGCGGGGCGATTCGATTGACCCGAATCAATAGCGCGAATTGGTGATTCGCACACCCGTTTACCCTGTTTCTTTTACGCTTTCCTTAGCAAAACACCGTCAACTCCGGGGTTTCTCGAAGCGAATGGTTTCCATCAAAGCGGCAAATGCGCTGCGTTCTTCTCGGTTGATCGCGGCCCCGTTCGGACCAAGATCATATTCGGCCTTGTCTTCGGACTGCGCCCGTTGCGCGCTCTGCCGTGCAGCCGCCGCCTGGCTCAATCGCCATGTGAGGGTCTCATCGGCGGAACCGTAAAGGTCTTCTGCCGCTTCGGCAATTTCCGCATCGAGCCCGATGCCCGCTTCCAGTTTTGCAAGCTCCTCGGCGATGGTCAGGCGGGCCAGTTCACGGTCGCCGGGGTTGCGAAGGCACGGCGTAATCGCCACATGGCGAGCGCGGCAGAGCTTTTCAAGGGCAGGTTCGCCCAGAATCGCGTCCGCGGCGGCCTGAACGGCCTCCGGGGCATCGCCAGCATGCCGCAAAAGGCAGGCGCGCAGTGCGGCGTGATCCGGATCAACGCAGGACATGCCCTCGATCTGCGAGTCGAATTCGGCGATCAATTCGGGGGTCGAGATCAGCGCGGCAAGGATCACCGCCTCGCGCAAGCGCAGTTCGACATCCTTACCGCCCGACACGAGCAATGATGCCCGCGTACCTTCGGCGGGCTTGACCAAGGCCGGCGCACCAAAGCGTCGTGCGGGGGCCCGATCTGCTTTCGAGGCCGGGCGGAACAGCTCCCAACGCAGGCGCTTGATCTCTTCGCCATAGTGCCCCCGCAAGGATGGGTCTTGTATGGTGCGCAGCCGCTCGCGCAGCGTCTTGTCCAGCGCGGCCTTGCGTTCGGGGCTGTCAAAGACGCGGCCTTCCGTTTCCCGCCGCCAGAGCAGGTTCACCATCGGCTGTGCCGCATCGAGCAGCGCCCGCATCGCCTCGCTCCCATCCGACCGGATGAGATCATCCGGGTCTTTGCCTTCGGGCAAGAGCACGAAGCGCAGCGATTTCCCCGCTTCCAGCAGAGGCAGCGCAAGGTCGATGACACGGTACGCCGCATTGAGACCGGCCTTGTCGCCATCCAGCGCCATGATCGGCTCGTCCGTGATGCGCCACAGCATCTGCAGCTGGGTCTCGGTCACAGCGGTTCCAAGCGGCGCAACAGCGGCTTCGAACCCGCCTGTCGCAAGCGCGATGACGTCCATATAGCCTTCGGCGACGATCAGAGGCTGCCCCTTGCCCGCCGCCTCGCGCGCAGGGCCTTGGTTGTAAAGCGTCCGGCTCTTGTCGAAGAGCGGAGTTTCCGGGCTGTTGAGATATTTGGCATTGTCGTCCGGGTCCATCGCCCGCCCGCCAAAGGCGATGGTCCGCCCGCGCGCGTCCCGGATCGGGAACATGATCCGATTGCGGAACGTGTCGTAGGGCTTGCCGCCTTTCTGCGACGGCTTGGCCAGACCAACTTCGATGATCGGGTCCGGCGCGATCCCCTGTCCGGTCAGGTGATCCCACAGCGTCTGCCACCCCGGCGGCGCGAAGCCGATATCGAACCTGTTCTGCGTCGCCTCGTCCAAGCCGCGCCGGGCCAGATAATCACGCGCAGGACCGCCTGTGCCGCTGCGCAACTGCAATCGGAAAAAGCGCACGGCCTTTTCCATGATCTCGACAAGCTGCGTCCGGTGATCGGCCTTTTCCTGCGCCTTGGGATCGCGAGCGGGCATCTGCATGCCGGCCTCAGCGGCAAGGATCTCGATCGCCTCCATAAAGCCGACATTTTCGGTCTCGCGGACAAAGGAAATCGCATCGCCTTTGGCGTGGCACCCAAAGCAATAGTAATAGCCCTTGCGGTCGTCGACGTGGAAACTGGCCGATTTTTCCTGATGGAACGGGCATGGCGCCCACATGTCGCCCTTGGCCTGATTTGACTTGCGCGTGTCCCACAGCACCTTGCGCCCGACCACCTGGGACAGGCTGATGCGGGTGCGCAGGTCGTCTAGGAAATTGGGCGGCAGGCTCATGTCCGGAATATCGGGATTCGATGCTCCAGAGTCCAGTGGGCGTGCCGGGTGAAACGCGTGCGCCTATTGCGACAGACAGGTCTGGTAGAGCGTGTTGCTGACCTCGGGCGTCATTTGCTCTTCCGGCAATGAATAGATCCAGGCGATCAACTGCACCGTGAGGACTTCGTCGTTCTTCGACACATTCGGGATGTTGCGCAGCACACGCCGTTCCGCGCGCCGTTCGTTGGTGCCGTTCTTGCGCTCGGTCATGATATTCGTCGCGATCTGGCCGATCTTCCGACACTCGGCATCCTTGTCCTGCGCCATCGCCGGAGTCGACAGGCACAGCGTCAGGGCAATGGGGGCAAACAGGGTACGGATCATGGAGGTCCTCATGGATTGGGCCGGGTCAAAGCGTGCATCACACCTAACCCAGCCCAAACGCAATGTCATCCGTCAGAGGCCCTTCGCCCGATAGGCCGATGCGACCTTGGTGATCGCGACGATATAGGCGGCTGTGCGCAGGTCCTGCACGTCACCCCGGCCATGCCACACCTCGCGCATGGATTGGTAGGCGATCCGCATCGTGTCATCGAGGCCCGAGCGCACCAGTTCCAGCTCGTCCGCACCACGCAGGTACTTCTGCTTGAAGTCAGGTGTCATCGACCACTTGTCGCCCATCATGTCGTCGAGGCGTTGCAATTCGTCGATGACCAACTGGTGCCGCGCCTCTTCCTGGCGGCGCTGCATGCGGCCAAAGCGGATGTGGCTCAGGTTCTTGACCCATTCGAAATAGGACACCGTCACACCACCAGCGTTGGCGTACATGTCGGGAATCACAACCGTCCCCTTGGCGCGCAGGATGTCGTCGGCCCCTGCCGTGATCGGCCCGTTCGCCGCTTCGATGATAAGCGGAGCCTTGATCCGGTTCGCGTTTGTCAGGTTGATCACCCCCTCAAGCGCCGCCGGTATGAGGATGTCGCACTCGGCTTCAAGCACGGTTGGCCCTTCAGCCGTGTGGCGCGCATCGGGATACCCGGTCACGCCGCCATGTTTGACGATCCAGTCCCGCACCGCTTCGACGTCGAGTCCGTTCTCGTTGAACAGCGCGCCGTCCCGTTCGATGATCCCGATGATCTTGCAGCCATCTTCGGAGCCCAGAAACTTGGCCGCGTGGTAGCCCACATTGCCGAGACCCTGCACGACCACCCGTTTGCCATCCAGCGTGCCGGTCAGGCCGGCCGCCTTGATGTCTTCGGGATGACGGAAGAATTCCCGCAGGGCGTATTGCACACCTCGGCCAGTCGCCTCGACCCGCCCGGCGATCCCGCCATTGTTGATCGGCTTCCCGGTCACGCAGGCCCGTGCGTTGATGTCCGTGGTGTTCATCCGCGCGTATTGGTCGGCAATCCACGACATTTCCCGTTCACCGGTTCCCATGTCGGGCGCTGGCACGTTCTGGGCCGGGTGGATCAGGTCTCGTTTTGCCAGCTCATAGGCAAAACGACGCGTGATCTGTTCCAGCTCGTATTCGTCATATTCGCGCGGGTCGATCCGCAGACCGCCCTTTGATCCGCCGAACGGCGCTTCGACCAGAGCGCATTTATAGGTCATCAGCGCTGCAAGCGCCTCGACCTCGTCCTGGTGCACGGACGGCGCATAACGGATGCCGCCCTTGACCGGTTCCATATGTTCGGAATGCACGGATCTGTATCCCGTGAAGGTCTTGATCTGGCCGCGCAGGCGCACGCCAAACCGCACGGTATAGGTCGCGTTACAGACGCGGATCTTTTCCTCGAGGCCGGGCGGCAGGTCCATCAGCGCGACCGCGCGGTTGAACATCAGGTCGACTGATTCCCGAAATGTCGGCTCATTGGCTGGTATGGTGCTCATCTGTCCCTCCCGAGCTTGTGCGCACATCGACCTTATATCTCACCAGCCTGTGACTGCATGGTTAATTTTCCAACGCATATTCTTGACGCGGATTTAGCGAACGAAAACGCCAATTGTGGCGGACTGTTTCACACGCGGCATCAATAAGGCCTCTCGATACTGAATTATCCATAAAAAACAATGCACTCCTTATTTTCTTCACAATTCGGGCCGTAATCCCGCCGTGTTTCGCCTGCACTCCTGTCAAAATCTAAGTGGGGTGTCAGACCGTCCTGAAAGGGCGGGAAAGAGGTACTAAATGATCGGATTAAGCAACCTTCTGCCAAGGGTGCGGACCGAGATGCGGAGCAAATCGAAGCTGCGGTCCAGCGCGGCCTCGATCCTGACCCGCTATACTCGGGAAACCGATGGCAACATAACCATCTTCGGCCTTATGGGCGTCTTCGTCATGCTGGTCTACGGCGGGATCGGGATCGACATGATCTATTCCGAGGTGGAACGGACCCGGCTTCAGAACACGCTGGACCGCGCCGTTCTGGCCGCTGCCGACCTTGAACAGCAGATCGACCCGGAAGTCCTCGTTCAGGATTACCTGACGAAGATGAACCTGGAGGACACGCTTGCGGACGTGAACATCACGGTCGATTCGGGTTTGAACTTCCGGACCGTCACGGCCGAGGCGCAGCGCACCTACAATTCGAACTTCCTGCATCTGCTCGGTTTCGACAAACTGCAATCGAGCGGCCTCGCAGCTGCCGAAGAGCGGATTTCGAATATCGAGATTTCCCTTGTCCTCGATATTTCGGGCTCGATGGGTCAGAACTCGAAGATCGAAAACCTGCGGACTGCCGCGACCGAATTCGTGGACACCGTCATCAACAACGACGATGCCGGCCTTACGACGATCAGCATCATTCCGTACAACGCGACGGTAAGCCTTGGGCCGACCTTGTCTCAGTATTACACTCTGACAAACGAGCACAACACGTCGAACTGCGCGATCTTCCCGGACTCCGCGTTCTCATCGCGGGCGATTTCACCGACGAGCCCACTTCAGCGGCTTGCCCATTTCGACCCGTACACGCTCGACGAAAACACCACGGTCACACCTGATTCGTGGTGCCCGGTCGGGACCTATGGATCGATGATCGCGCACAGCTCTGATCGTGACGAGCTTGTTGCCCATATCGCCACCCTGAGCGCAGGCGGCAACACCGCCATCGACCTCGGGATGAAGTGGGGTGTGGCACTGCTCGATCCGTCTGCGCGGCCTGTCGTCGACGACTTGATCGCTGACGGGCACGTCGTGGCCGAAGCTGCGGGTCGCCCCGCGGCATACGATGCGCCGGACGCGCTCAAGATCGCGGTCGTCATGACCGACGGCATGAACACGACCCAGTTCGACCTCGCTCCGGAATATGCCAGCGGCATGTCCAATATCTGGATCGACGATCGCGGCGACAATGATCCGACCAATGACCGGTTTTCGCACCGGGTGCGCGACTGGAACGGCAACAACAACGACGTCTATTTCTGGTCCCGGTACGAGTATAGCAGTTGGAGCAACCGGTATCGCAACACGCCGGACGGCGGCAACAGCGCACGTCGGATGAGCAATGCCGAAGTGTTTGCCCGCTGGGGTACCCGCGCCTTCGGCAACAAGTTCTTCCGCCGCCCGTACCACGATGGCTGGGTGTCGTATAACCAATACTACAACGCCTACTACTCTTACGTTCCGATCGTGGACGGCACCCAGGCTGACCAACGCCTGTCGACCATCTGCGCCCAGGCGCGCGATGCCGACATCACCGTCTTCGCCATCGGGTTCGAAGCCCCTGATGCAGGTCAGGCGGCTATGCGTGACTGTGCCTCTTCGCCGGCCCACTACTTCCCGGTCGAAGGGCTGGAGATTTCCGAAGCGTTCCAGGCCATTGCCCGGACTATTAACCAGCTGAGGTTGACACAATGATGCGGTTTGTTCCCAAGAAATTCCGCAGCTTCCTGCGGGACGAAAGCGGCTCTGTCGTAACGATCCCCTTCGTCATCTGGGCGCCTGTGTTCCTGGCCGTCATCGTGGCCGGAATGGAAATCGGGGCTCTCTCGATCCGCCACACGCAACTCGAACGCGGTTTGGATCTGGCAGTTCGCGATGTGCGGCTCGGAACCGGCGAGAATATCGACCACGACACGCTCAAGACGTCGATCTGTGAAAACGCCCCCGTGCTGACGGATTGCGAGACCATGCTGCGTCTCGAGATGATCCCGCTGAGCCTTCGGGACTGGACGGAACCGGCACGGGATGCGGACTGCTATGACTCGGCAGAACCCGTGCGCCCGCTGCGCCAGTTCGATCCCGGTCAGCCCAACGAGCTGATGCTGCTGCGCGCCTGCTACAAGTACAAGCCGATCAGCCCGGCGGGCAGTGTGGCGGCCGCCATGCCCAAAGACGCCGATGGATACGCTGCAATCGTTTCCTTCTCGGCCTTCGTACAGGAGCCCTACTAATGACTGCTCGTATTCATGAACGTGTGTCGCGGTTCATCCGCGACACCAAGGGCGATGCGACGCTTGAGGCCGTCATCATCCTTCCTGCTCTGATCGTGATCTTTGCAATCTCATGGCTCTATTTCGACGTGATGCGCCAACAAGCCATCAACCAGAAGGCCAACTACACGATCGGCGACATCATCTCGCGCGAAACCGAGATACTTGACGACACATATATCGACAACGCCCGGAACCTCCTGTTCCACCTTGCACAGGCCCAGGGCGACGATATCGACCTTCGGATCTCGGTGGTCCAGTACAACAAGCAAGGTAACGGCGTCAGCAACGGCAACGAAACCTACGACCTCGTCTGGTCGGTGGCGCGTGGCGACTGGCCGGCTCTGACCCAGGGCGACATGACCACCTACCTGCCGGCTCTTCCGATCCTTGCGGTTGGCGACCAGACCATCATCGTCGAAAGCCGCGACTGGTATCAGCCGCTGGTGCATCTGGCGAATGACGGGTTCGACATCACGACTTACTCGTTCACCCGTCCGCGCTTTGCGTCGCAGGTGATCTTTGAAGGCGCGAATGACGGGTCCGGCAAGGTCTGGCAGAACAACGGCTGGGGCAATGGCGACCAGGATGCTCCGGGCGGTTCGCTCTGCAACAACAACGCAGAGAACGCCGACGAAGGTGACGCAAGCGACGAATGCGCCGCGACGACGTCCGAGCCGACGAACGGCAAAGGCAAGAAGAAGAATACCTGATCTTCAAGCCTGACGCCGTGCGATCATGACGGCGATGATATCAGCCATTGGGCGGGCCTGAGACCCCGGTGTCACCCCGCCCACGGCCACCCGGCGCCCCACACGCCACCACAGACCCGGCTGCCACGCCCGTGGCGCCGGGTTCTTCAGTTTGAGCGTAAAGCCATTGGACGGCTTCATCGCAAACGCGCCCCGGTTGACTGCGATGATGTCCTCGACCCGCGCGATCACCGTGCCGTCACTGTCAGTCAGCGCCTCTTCGGTGAGAAACAGCTTTCGCGTCGTCGCCACCTGCAGCTTGTACGCCATCCAAAGCGAAACCAGCCCCATGCCCAAGAGAAAGGCCTGCCAGATCAGGCTCGCCGGCGGCTGAAGGAAGGCCAGGTAAAGTACCAGACCACCCAGCATGAGCAGCATTCCAATCCCGATCACACGGCGCGGGCCGCGCGGATCGACCTCGGCAAGGATCTCGTCGGTCATGGCGTCTCTCCTGTAGTGCAAGGACGCCGATAGCGCATTCACACCATCAAGGCGAGACTGCTCGAACGATCTCCCACCCGCGCTCTTCGGGTTCGTCGTCAATCAGTTCGGTCGGGAAACCCGGTGCGGTGATCGACAGCCCTGTCGCTTCCTCCAGCCGCTCGATCAGCCGATCCGACTGTGCCCGGTCGCCATAGCGCGCCTGCCCGTCCTTCACGATCTAGATGAGCAGCGGCGACAGTTCCAGCGGCACATTCTTGGCGTCGGCCAAGGACTGGAAGAGGCCGATGTCCTTAAGTACGAGATCCAGCGTGAAATCCACGTCGCGATTTCCCGACAGGATCAACTGGCTTTCAGTTTCGTGCACAAAGGACGTGCCCGACGACGCCTTGATCGCTTCGTAGGTCGTGCCAAGGTCGATCCCATGCGCCGCCATCGTTGTCATGGCCTCACAGAGGCTCGCCAGATGGATCGTCGCGAGGTAGTTGGTCATCACCTTGAGCACAGACGCGCTGCCCACCTCACCGGTGTGCAAGACGCGCCGGCCCATATAGGTCAGCAGCGGCAGCACAGTTTCAAAGGTCGCCCGGTCACAGCCAGCAAAGATCGAGATATTGCCGGTTGCCGCCCGATGGCACCCACCCGAAACAGGCGTGTCCGCCGCCCGCCCACCCCGGTCCTGAACCGCCTTGGCCTGCACCTTGATCGCTTCGGGGTCGGTGGTCGACATCTCGAGCCAGATTTTGCCCGGTCCGATTTCCGGCAGAAGCTGATCCAGCACCGCCTGCGACGCCGCAGGGCTGGGCAGGCTGGTGATCACCACCTCGCAATCGCGCATGATCTGCGCAGGGCTCGTGCCTGCCTTCGCCCCCTTGGATACCAGAAAGTCGATCCGCTCGGAATCAAGGTCGAAAACCGTCAGGTCCACCCCGTTGCGTGCCAGCGTTCCCGCCAGCTTGGCCCCAACGGCCCCCAATCCCACAAATCCGACTTTCATGGCCTTCTCCCTGCATGCCGTTCGGCGTCAGGGTGATGCTGCCGATCCCAACCTGTCATGGTCAAAACCGACACTTGCCGTCCCGCTTGTCGAAAATTCTACTCTGCGGCCATGCCGTCGGTGAACTGCAACCGGGCCAGACGGGCATACAGACCGTCTTCGGACACCAGCGCATCATGCGCACCGGAAGCCACGATGCGCCCCTGATCCATGACAATGATGCGATCCGCTTTCTTCACGGTCGCCAGGCGATGCGCCACGATGACAGTCGTGCGCCCTTCGGACAGCTCGTCCACCGCGCGCTGCACCGCACGTTCGCTTTCGGCATCCAGCGCGCTTGTCGCCTCGTCCAGCAACAGCACCGGCGCATCCCTGAGAATGGCGCGTGCGATGGCGATACGCTGCTTCTGGCCACCGGACAGCATCACGCCGCGCTCGCCGAGCCAACTGTCATAGCCGTCAGGCAGAGCCGTGATGAAGTCATGCGCTGCAGCCGCTTTGGCCGCGGCCTCGATCTCGTCATCCGTGGCACCGGGACGGCCAAAGCGGATGTTGTCGCGTGCAGAGGCGGCAAAGATCACCGGATCCTGCGGCACCAATGCAATATGCTTGCGGAACGCGTCCCGGCTCAGGGCATCAATCCGCATGCCGTCAAGACAGATCGACCCGGAGTCGGGATCATAAAACCGCTGGATCAACTGGATGATCGTCGTCTTGCCAGCACCGCTGGGTCCCACGACCGCCACGGTTTCGCCGGGCGCGATCCGCAGGTTCACACCGTCCAGCGCCGCAACACCCGGACGGCTGGGATAGCTGAAATGCACGTCCTCGAAGGTGATCTCGCCCCGAACGGGTTCCGGCAAGGTCAGAGGTGTTTCGGGATCGTTGACCGTGTCTTCGGCATGGAGCAGTTCGACAAGGCGTTCAGTCGCGCCCGCAGCGCGCTGCAATTCGCCAAAGATTTCGGACAAGGCCGCAACCGAACCCGCAACCATGACCGAATAGATGACGAACTGCACCAGTTCACCGGCGCTCATCGTGCCATTGCGCACGTCGGTCGCACCAATCCAGAGAACGCCGACAATTCCCGTAAATACAAGGAAAATCACGATGGCCGTCATCTGCGCCCGCGTCCAGATCCGGCGACGGGCTGCATCAAAGCTCTTTTCCGTGACGTCGCCGAAGGCGTTGCGCGAAATCTCCTCGTGGGTGAAGGCCTGCACCGTCTGCACTGACAGCAGCGCCTCGGACGCATTGCCCGACGAGGCCGCGATCCAGTCCTGGTTCTCGCGGCTGAGTTTGCGCATCTTCCGGCCCAGCACGAGGATGGGCACCACGACCGCCGGCACGATCAACAGCACCATGCCCGTAAGCTTGGCCGAGGTGAACAGCATCAAGATCATGCCGCCGAAGAAGATCAGCACGTTGCGCAATGCGATGGAAATGGACGATCCGATAACGCTCAGGATCAAAGTGGTGTCCGTGGTGATGCGGCTCAGAACTTCACCTGTCATCACCCGCTCGAAGAAGGACGGGCTGAGCCCGATCACGCGACCGAACACCGCCTTGCGGATATCCGCCACGACCCGTTCCCCCAGGCGCGTCACCAGCGCATAGCGCAGCGCCGTTCCAAGGGCGAGCAGACCGGCAATGCCCAAAGCTGCCGCGAAATAGAGGTCGAGCAGCGCCCCGTCCGATGTGTTGAAATTGTCCACCACCCGGCGTACCGCCATAGGCAGGATCAGCGAGACGCACGCGGTCGCGCTCAACGCGAACAGGGCCGCGAACATCAAGGTCCGGTATGGGGTGATGAACGGCCACAGTGCCGCCAAAGATCCAAGCTTCTTGGATTTCTCGCGTTCGTCGGTCTTTGCCGGTATCGGAGTCGCGTCCGCCATCAGGTTCCCATTTTTTGCTGCACTCGCTTAAACCTTGGGCAGCCCGCAATGGTCAAGCCGAACGCACCGCAAATGCCGATTTGCCGCGCCAAAGGCAAACGTTTTGCGAAAACCGGGATTTGAGGATCAAGCTTTGGAGCGGGCGACGGGAATCGAACCCGTATCATCAGCTTGGAAGGCTGAGGTCTTACCATTACACAACGCCCGCTCAGCGTCCTTGGACCTATGGTATGGCTGGTGCGCCGTCAAGTCTTCGCAGGCCAGCCCGAGTCGGAAATTCCGCAGACCACGTCCGACCGCATGTGTCTGGCGTTTCACAGCACAACGCGCCAAGAGACACCGGCACGCACATGTTGAACGGAGGGCCCGTTGAAGTTTTCAGCAAATCTGGGGTTTCTGTGGACCGACTGTCCGCTTCCCGACGCCATCCGCGCGGCCAGGGCCGCCGGGTTCGATGCGGTCGAATGCCATTGGCCCTATGACACGCCCGCCAACGCCGTGACCGCCGCGCTGGCCGAAACCGGGCTGCCGATGCTGGGCTTGAACACGATCCGCGGCAAGCCCGGCGAATTCGGCCTTTCCGCCCTGCCCGACCGTGTGCCCGAGGCGCGCGCCGCCATTGATCAGGCCATCGCGTATGCCACGGCCACCAAAACAGGCGCGATCCATGTCATGGCGGGCAATGCCTCTGGCACGGCAGCGCGCGCGACCTTCCTCGACAATCTGCGCTATGCCCGCGCGGCCTGTCCCGATGACATCCTGTTGCTGGTCGAACCGCTCAACCGTCACGATGCGCCGGACTATTTCCTGCGCAGCACCGATCAGGCCGCCGATCTGCTGGCCGACCTCGACCTGCCCGGTGTGAAGATCATGTTCGACTGCTACCATGTTGCCAGAACCGAAGGCGATGTCGTCACACGCCTCGAAGCGCTGCTGCCGCTCATCGGGCATATCCAGTTCGCAGCCGTTCCCGATCGGGGCATCCCCGATCAGGGCGAGATCTGGTATCCCTTCGTCTTTGAACGGATTTCCGCCCTCGGCTGGACCCGTCCCCTGGGGGCTGAATACCGCCCTGGCGCGGATACCGATCAAAGCCTGGGGTGGCTGCACGCCGCACGGTCGAATGGGTGATCAGGCGTAGTCAAACACCCGGCCGACACGCGCCCCTTGAGCCGAGAACCCGGCCAGTCGACCAAGATGCCACGCCAGAACCTGGTTGCTGGACAGTGCGAGTCGGCCCAGAGCGTCCTCGATCTCGTCGATCACGTCAAGGGCACGCAGATTGGTGCAGGACAGGAAAACGGCATCGCAGTCGGCACTTCGCCCCACCTCGATCGCGGCATCGCGGATGGACGCTCCGGAAATCCGCACCACCCGTTCTTCCAATGGCTCATCGAAACTGCCGAAGGCCGTGACGGCAATCCCCTCCGCGGCCAGCGCCTCGATCAGGCGCGCGCTGACCGAGGCGACATAGGGGCTCACCAAACCGATCCGGGTGAGTCGGCCGAGACGACAGGCGGCCACAAGCGACGTGAGCGGATCGGACACATGCGGGGTGGCAGCACCCGTCTTGACCAGATCAGCCACACGGGTGGTCCCGATGGCGGCACTGGCCGAGGTGCATCCATAACCCACCGCTGCCAGATCCGCGCCAAGCGGCAGCAACCGCGCTGCAGCCGTAAGATTGTCCTCCATCGCGCAAAGCGTGTCGAGCGACACCGTCGCCCCGGACGGCACACGCGAGACCAGAAGTTCCACCTCGGAAGGCAGCAACCTGCGGAAATCGCGCTCGATCGTTTCATCGCTCTGCAAGGCGATCAGGCCGATCTGGGTCGGGCGGTGCGGGTCAAGCGTGTAGGGAAGCGCCATCAGATCACTCTTATGTCTGGGGATTGCGGGTCAGACAGAAACTCCGCGCCGCCGTCACGGATCACGATGTTTTCTTCATGCACGAGGAGCCTGCCATCGCGCACCGTCACCGACGGCTCAAGCGTGAGCACCATGCCCGCCGCCAGAACCGTGTGATCTTGCGGGATGATCGACGGGCCTTCGGTCAGTTGCATACCCAGCCCATGCCCAAGACGCCCGGCCTCCATCACATCGCCCGAGGGATTGACCACCCCGTTCATCGCGTGAAAGAGATCCGAGATTGTCGCGCCGGGTCTGGCAAGCTCGGCCGCTGTCCGCGTTGCATCGATCACCCTTGCATGAGCAGAGGCCACGTCGTCTGTCGGAACGCCGAGGCTGAAATTCCGGTCAAAGTCGCAGAAATAGCCGTCCCAGACCAAACCCGTGTCCAGCATCAGGACATCACCTTGCGACACAGGCTCATCGGTTGCGGGAGAGATCACATCGGCATAACCCGACGCCCCTGCCGCTCCGGCCAGGTACGGCACCCAATCCGCCCCTTCCTGAAGGCACAGCATCTGGAACCGGCGGATCACCTCTGACAGCGGCATCCCCGACGTGATGGTTTGCGGAACCCGGTCGAAAGCGCGGTTGGCGACCCCGGCCGCGTGGCGAATCTTTTCGATTTCGCGCTCGGACTTGATCAGGCGCAGCCGGCGGGTGATGCCCCCATCTCCGACCAGTACGCGCGGCAAGAGAGCCATTTCAAGCCGCCTCAGATCCGCCAGCGGCAGGCGCACATGGCTTTCGATGTGATCAGCAATTCCGATCCGACCGCCAACAGGCACACATTCGGCCAGCGCGTCGGTCAAGAGACTGATCCCGTCATCCGTATAGTCCGGCGCGGCCCACGTGCGGACGTCCGTGACCCAGCTTTGCCGCATCAGATGCGCTCCGATGGACGGGATCACCGCAATCGGCGCGCCATTTGCAGGCAGAACAAGAAACCAGGGCCGCGTCGGGCTTTCCCAGAACCGCGTCAGGAACCCGGTGTAGTACCGGATCTCCGGCTCCGTGGTCAGTAGAAGCGCCGACAGTTCGTGCTCGGCCATAAGAGCTTGTGCGGCTTTTGTCCGTGCCTCGAATTCCGACACCGGAAAGCCACGCGACGGCGCCGTCATGCGGCCTGCTCACTCAGGATCACGAGCACCCGGGCATCCTCTGTCAGACCCAGAGCGTCCCGCGCGGCCAACAGACCCGCTACTCCGGCGCCGCCCGAAGGTGTTGTGGGATAGCCTGCCTTGGCGCAGGTCTCGCTGCCTGTCTTGCCTTCCTCTTCGGTGATGAGCACAAAAGCATCCGCATCCCGGGCCAGCCCCTTCAGCGCAATCAGCGACGGCTCCTTGCAATCAAGACGCCCCATGGCGGATTCCGGCCCTTGCGTGACTTGTGCCGAGCCTGCCTTGATCGACGCATACAGCGCCGGGGCGACTTCGGGTTCGACCACGATGATCCGGGGTGCATCCGCCCAGGCGACCCGCGCATAGGCGGCGCAGGCCGTCGCCAACCCACCGACCCCCGCCTGCAGAAAGATGTGGGTAGGTGCTTCGGGCATCTGCGCCACCGCTTCCTGCATCAGCACCAGATAGCCTTCCATCAATGTGTGCGGCCGGTCGACATATCCCGGCCAGGAGCTGTCCGACAGCAAGGCCCAGCCATGCTCTTCCGCCGCCGCAGCGGCACCTGCCATTGCCTCTTCGTAGATGGACCCATGCCGCACGACCTCCGCTCCAAAGCTGCGCAACCGGTCTGCAAAGCCTTCGGGCACAGTATCCGCCAGATACACAACCGCTCGCGCTCCAAACGCCAGTGCACCCGCCGCAACAGAGAGGCCGTGATTGCCTGCGCTCGCGGTGACATAGGTGCGCCCTGCCGAGGCACCCGCTTCGGCATCCCGCGCGATCACATAGGCCGCACCAAGCGCCTTGAAGCTGCCCAGCCCCATGCGATTGCGTTCATCCTTGACGTGAACCTTGGCCACCTGCGCGGCCTTTGCGAGGGCGGGCACATCTTCAAGCGGCGTGACAGACGCGGCCGGACAGCGCGTGAGCAGAGCGACCGGAAGGTCGGCGTCGACGCTGGGAAAAGGAATTTCGGCCAGCGTGGACACCACGGCCTGCGCCATTGAGGGAGTTTTGAGTAGGAGTTCCATGCACCCATCGTGGCAGACCGCAGCCTGCTCTGGCACGTCAAGGCCGACACCCGCAGGGCGTCAAACGACCATCTGTTTGCCCTGTCCCGCCTTCGGCTTTAGCCTGCACAAAAATCAACCACAGGCTCTGACCGTCATGTCCCGTTCCAACACCACGATCCGCGCTGCCGACCATCTCGTTGACCTGCTTGTCGCCCAAGGGACACGCGCCGCCTTCGGTGTTCCCGGTGAAAGCTATCTGCCGGTGCTTGATGCGTTTCACGGGCGCGAGACGGACATTCGCTTCGTGACCTGTCGACAGGAGGGCGGTGCTGCGATGGCCGCCGAGGCATATGGCAAACTCACGGGTCGGCCCGGCATCTGCTTTGCCACACGGGGGCCCGGTGCCACCAATGCCAGCGCGGGGGTGCATGTCGCCTTTCAGGATTCGACACCGATGATCCTGTTTCTTGGACAGGTCGCGCGCGACATGATGGACCGCGAGGCCTTTCAGGAAATCGACTACCGCCGCATGTTCGGGCAGATGGCCAAGTGGGTGGCGCAGATCGACGATGCGTCCAGATTGCAGGAATATGTCAGCCGTGCGTTCCGGACGGCGATGTCGGGGCGGCCGGGGCCGGTGGTCCTCGCCCTGCCCGAGGACATGCTCTACGACGAAATCGCCCGTCCGACACCACCCGCGCGGATCGAGGCCCCGCGGTTCCTGCCATCGGACGCCGAGATGGAGGCGCTCAAGGCGCGCATCGCGCAGGCCGCGCGTCCGCTTGTGTTGGCGGGCGGAGGTGGCTGGACCGAGGCGGGCATCGCAGCCCTCCGGCGTTTTGCGGAAACGCAAGGTCTGCCCGTTGCGGTTTCCCTGCGGTGTCAGGGACTTATGGACAACCGCCATCCGAATTACGTCGGTCATTACGGCGTCGGCACCCCCCCATACCTGAAGGAGATCATGGCCGACACGGACCTGCTCATCGCCGTCGGGCCGCGTCTTGGAGAAATGACCACCGCAGGGTACACGATCCTGACACCGCCCGTGCCCGAGCAATCGCTGGTCCATATCTACCCGGATCCCGAGGAAATCGGACGGGTGTTCGAACCCGAGATCGCGCTTGTTGCGGATACCGTAACGTGGTGTACGGCTGCGGCGGGCTGGGATCCCATCGCCCCGGACCGTTTTGCGAACCGGACGACTGACCTGCGCCAACAGTACGTTTCGTTCCGCGACCCGTCTTCGGTCGCCGAGGACTGGCTGGCCGGCTGTTTCGCGCATTTGGCCGACGTGCTGCCCGAGGACGCAATCGTCTGCAACGGCGCGGGCAATTACGCCGGGTGGCTGCATCGCTTCTACAGCTACCGCGCGCCGGGGTCGCAGCTTGCTCCGACATCCGGTTCGATGGGGTACGGTCTGCCTGCCGCGATCGGCGCAGCGATCTGCGCGCCGGACCGCGAGGTGGTTGCCGTTGCGGGTGACGGGTGTTTCATGATGACCTGTCAGGAGATGGCGACAGCCGTTCATCACGGCCTGAACCTGACGGTCATTGTCATCGACAACGCCCGCTACGGCACGATCCGCGCCCATCAGGAACGGGAATACCCGAACCGGATCTCGGGCACGGAATTGACCAATCCGGATTTCAGCGATTTTGCGCGGTCCTTCGGCGCGTTCGCGATCAAGGCCCAGGATCAGGCCAGCTTCGTGGCCGCCCTTGCCGAGGCGCGGGCGCGGACAGGCGTCAAGCTGATCGAGGTGAAAGCCGATCCCGACATGCTGTCGCCCGGAAAGCGTCTGACCTAGTCGGACGAGGCGGATCGGCGGAGGCCATCCTCAGTCGCGCGGCGGGGGCGGAACATCCCGCTCGCTTGATCGGAACGTTCTGGCAGCAGAGGCGGTTAGCCTGTCATCGAAAGGACAGGCTGAATGACACACCGCACCATCGACTGCGACGACTTTCTCTCGGATCTGGCAAAGCGCACCCCCGGCGAAGACGCGTTCCACCAATCCGTGGCCGAGATCATCCCCGATCTGATCCCGATCGTGAACGAGAACCCGGAGTATCGCGAATTCGCGCTTCTCGAACGGCTGACCGAGCCGGATCGGATCGTGTCCTTCCGCGTCGACTGGCGGGACGATGACAATGTCGCACATGTCAATCGCGGCTATCGCGTACAGTTCAATTCGGCCATTGGACCCTACAAGGGCGGCTTGCGCTTTCATCCGACCGTGAACCAGTCGGTGCTGAAATTCCTGGGCTTCGAACAGACCTTCAAGAATGCCCTGACCGGCTTGCCGATGGGCGGAGGCAAGGGCGGTGCGGATTTCGATCCTGCGGGACGATCCGCCGCCGAAATCATGCGATTTTGCCAATCCTTCATGCAGGAATTGCACCGACACATCGGACCCGACATCGACATTCCCGCTGGAGACATCAATGTCGGCGCACGCGAGATCGGGTGGATGTTCGGAGAGTACCGACGGATCACGAACCAGTTCGCCGGGGTCCTGACCGGCAAGGGCTTGTCCTTCGGCGGGAGCGAAATGCGGACTGAAGCAACCGGATACGGCGTTGTGCAGCTCCTCTGCCACATGCTGGCCGAGCGCGACGACAGCATCGACGGCAAGACGATCGTGGTCTCGGGTGCCGGGAATGTCGCGACATTCGCGGCCGAATTGGCGATGTGCAAGGGTGGCAGGGTTGTCACCTTGTCCGACAGCCGGGGCTTCATCCATGACGCCGCCGGTCTGACGCAGGACAAGATCGACTGGGTGCGACAGCACAAATCCAAGCCGGGCGCAAGCCTTGAGGCGTATGCCGACACGTTCGACGCCACCTGGCACGCCGGAAAGACGCCGTGGGACGTGGCCTGCGACATTGCGCTGCCCTGCGCCACCCAGAACGAACTGGATGCCGATGGGGTCAAAGCTCTGATTGCCAACGGCTGCGCCGCGATTGTCGAAGGAGCCAACATGCCGACAACCCGCGCTGCGCAGGCGGCCATCCGTGAAGCCGGGCTTCTTTTTGCGCCGGGCAAGGCGGCCAATGCCGGTGGTGTTGCTGTGTCCGGGCTAGAGATCAGCCAGAACCGCCAGCGCCGCACCCAGTCGCGGGATGACCTGGCCGACGCCCTTCAGGACATCATGCAGACGATCCACGACACCTGCGCCGAAGCGGGCCGCACCACGTCCGGGATCGACTATGCCAAAGGCGCCAACGTGGCGGGGTTTCGCAAGGTCGCGGATGCGATGTACGCGGCAGGTGTCGCCTGAGCTAGAGCGTGGACCCTACCCAAGCGGCAAAGTCTGCAAAGACCTGATCCGATGCGGCGCTGAACGCGTCGATCACAGCCAGCGTTTCGGTTGTCGGGGAAAGGGCACTTGCGGTGAAGCGGCGGCTGGCGACGATGCTGGCATCGCGTTCGCGCACAACCCGGACAAGAAGGGTGATCTGCACATTGGCGGTGTCGGTGCCTGGAACGACATCGGCCTGAAAGTCGATCACCTCGGTCACGAGGGCGAAATCTCCGCTCACGCCCAAGGGCTTGCGCCCGACATAGCGCACAGCCCCCATGGCCTCGATGGAGCGCAGCATCAGCGTCTGGACCATCACAGGTGTCGGCTCGCTCCAGCGGACCTCGGGCAGATATTGAGCCTGCAGAGCATTCGGGCGGATCATGATCCGGTCTGTGGCCAAAGCTCCGCTGGTGGTGGGGATTTCCACGATCACGTCGATGGCGCGGGGCCGTGCGGACGTCGCGGCGATACTGTCAGGTGCGCGCAGTTCGAACACGTCGAGCGGTGTGGCCGCATCGCTGACCGCCGAAATTGCGGCACATCCCGACAGCAGAGCCATCGCCATCACCGCAAGGGTTTTGCGCAGGTGGATGCTTGCAATCATCGTCTGAACTCCGGCGTTTCGCTGTCGAGGAAGAACCGCGTCGGGTCCCTTTGGATTTGTTCGGTCAATCGGTCAAGATTTGCAATCAAGGCGCGGCTTTCCTGTGCCAGCCGCGAATAGAGCGGCAGCGCGGTGGTGGTGAAGTCGCGGATCGACGGCGATGCGGCGCTGGTCAGGTTACGCAGCTCGGCAAAGGTGTCGGAGGCCGCCTGACTCGCGGCGCGCAGATCGGAGGACATGCCGGGGATGTCTTCGGATACCTGCGCTATGGCGGCATCAAGACTGCCGAGGGACGCCTCAAGACCGCTGATGATGCCGTCCAGATCCTCGTTGATGACCCGATCCGCGCCCGTGAAGGCCCGTTCCGCCGCACCCAAAGCGCGGTCACCGGTTTCCAGCGCGTCATTTATCGCGGCCAGCGTGGTGTTGGCATTGGCAAAGGACACCCGCGCGTCTTCAAGCGTCACGCGCGCCGTTTCCAGCACCGCTTCCGCGGATTGGCTGGACGCGGTCAGGTTGCCGCCGACTTCGGTCGCGACGGTGCGGAAGGTCTCGGCGGTCTGGCGGATGTCGGCGATGATGTCCGGCAGGTCTTCGTTGGCAACCGTCGCAACCGAGGCGATGGCGCGGTCGGCCTCGGCCACCATCGCGCGGGTCTCGGACAAGAGCGGCGCGCCTTCGTCACGGATCAGCGTGTCGAGCGTGCCAGCGGTTTCGGTCACGGCCTCGGCTGTGCCATCGAGCCGGGCGATCAGGGCGTCGGTGGCTTGCAGGGTCGTTTGCGCCTCCTTCAGACGCGCGGTGGCGGTTTCGCCGGTGGTGTTGAGTGTTTCCATCAGAGCACGAGCATCGGCAGAGAGCGTGGTCAGTTCCGCTTGCAGCGCGGCGGCGGTGGCGCGCAGATCGGCCGTGGTCTGGGTCAGGTCGGTCGCGATGTAGTCTTCAGTGCGAGCGAGGGCGGATTGGGCGCTGGTCAGAGTGTCGGCTCCGGTCGTCAGGACGCCTTTGCCCTGCTCGGAGAGTTCGCCGATTGAGGTGAGCGTCGCATCGGCAGTTTGCAGCACCTCGGTCAGATCGCCGGTCAAGGTGTTGAGCGTTTCATTGAAGCGGCTGATCTGTTCGGCGAAGTCGCTGACCGTGGTCGAGATCGACGAGAACCCATCCAGAGTTTCGGCGAATTCGGCAGAGGCGGTTTCGACATTGGCGATAATGCTGTTGATGCGGTCGCGGTTTTCCGCGCCGAGAAGATCGCCGACGTCGCTGACGAGTTGCAGCGACTCCTCGAGAAGCCGCGGGGCGTCTTCGGACAGGCTTTGCAGAGTGGAGCGGCCTGCGGTGATTTCCGGGACGGGCTGGTCCTCGGTGGGTTCAAGCAGCGCCGCATCGGGTGATCCAGGGCCGATACCCACAAAGGATACGCCCGTCACACCTTGCGCTTCGATGGTGGCGATGCTGTCGGTGCGAACCGGCGTTTCCGCATCCACCTCGACCCGGACAAGGATCGTGCCGTCCTGATTGGGCGACAGGCGCACATCCACCACCTGCCCCACCGGCAGGCCGCTGAAGCGCACATCGGACGCGTTGCCCAGCCCGGAGACCGAAGAGAAGCGGATGTCGTAATAGTCGAACTGGCGGTCCAGTTCGACCTGGGCGAACCACAGGAAGAACCCAAGGATGCCCAGCAGCCCCGCAAGGGTGAACGCGCCGATCAGGACAAAGTTCGCCTTGGTTTCCAAGTCAGTCGCCTTTCTGTCCGCCTTGGGCCGGTCCATCGGGCACGGCGGCACGGGCGCGAGGCCCGTGGAAATACTCGTGCACCCAAGGGTGATCCACCTCCAGCATATCCGCCATGCTGCCGGTCACCAGTACCTTTCGTTCCGCCAGCACCGCGATGCGGTCACAGGTCGCGTGCAGGGTGTCCAGATCATGGGTCACAAGGAACACCGTCAACCCCAGCGAATGGCTGAGCCCCCGGATCAATTGGTCGAACGCGGCGGCCCCGATGGGATCGAGTCCTGCGGTCGGCTCATCCAGAAACACGATATCCGGGTCCAGCGCCAGCGCACGCGCCAGCCCTGCCCGCTTGCGCATGCCGCCGGACAGTTCAGAGGGGTATTTGTCACCGGCGAGATATTGCAGGCCCACCATGGAGATCTTGAGATCGGCCAGATCGCGGCGGATCTGCGGATCAAGACCGGGGATCGCGCGCATCGGCACTTCGACGTTTTCCCGCACGGTGAGCGACGAAAACAGCGCGCCGTCCTGAAACATCACGCCCCAGCGGTTTTCCAGCTTTTGCCGCGTGTCCTCGTCAGCATTCAGAACATCGGTGCCCAGCACCTCGACAGACCCGGCGGCGGGTTTCTGCAGGCCCGCGATGGTGCGGAGGAGCACGGATTTCCCGGTGCCGGACCCACCCACGACGCCAAGGATCTCGCCGCGATAGACGTCGAGGTCCAGATCCTCGTGCACGACCTGCCGCCCGAACTGGTTGCGGATGCCCCGCAGTTTGATCACCACCTCGCGGTCTGTCATATGCCGATCCTCGCGAAGAAGATGGAGAAGACGGCGTCCGCGACGATGACCGCAAAGATCGCGGTGACGACGGCGTTCGATGTCATCCGCCCCAGAGATTCCGCATTGCTTTGCACCTGCATGCCCGCATGGCAGCCGACAACGCCGATGATCATGGCAAAGACCGGGGCTTTGACCAGACCGACAAAGACATGGCTGACCGCCGTGCCCTCGACCAGCCGCGTCGTGAACATCGCGGGCGAGATGCCGAGGTCGATCCACGCCATCAGCGCGCCCCCGAAGAGCCCGGCGATATTGGCGATGAGCCCAAGGATCGGCAGCATGATCAGCAGCGCAAGAATGCGGGGCACAAACAGGTTCATGCCGGGATCAAGGCCCAGCGTGCGCATCGCGTCGATTTCCTCGCGCATCTTCATCGACCCGATGGCGGCAGTGAAGGCCGATGCAGTACGGCCCGCAACGATGATGGCGGTCAGCAGGATGCCCAGTTCCCGCAGGATGGAGATGGCGATCAGGTCGACGACGAACACCTCGGCTCCGAACTGACGCAACTGCGTTGACCCTTGAAAGGCCAGCACCACTCCGATCAGGAACGCCATCAGCGCCACGATGGGCACGGCCTTGAGCCCCACTTCCTCGCAGTGATGCACCAGAGAGGTCAGCTTGAATTCACTGGGGTGACGCACCGCGCGGGCCAGGCGGTGCAGGAAAATGCCCAGATAACCGGTCAGTGCCCGCACGAACATCACACCGGCAAACACCCTGCGCCCGAAGCGGTCGAGTCGGGCGGTCAGCGATCCATCAACGGGGGGTGGGGATTCCGGGCTTGGCAGAGCATGTTCAACACTCTCAAGAAGGCTTGCCGCCTCGACGCTGGCGCCAATGATCTCGATATCCTTGGCGCCGGGCTTCTGCCGCAGCATCAAGAGTGCCCATGCCCCGGCCGTATCAAGGCGTGTGACTGAAGAGAGGTCGATCCGTTTCAGGGCACTGATCTCGATGTCCCGAAGATGGTCGTGCAAAGCGGTCACGGTCCGGATCGTCACGCGGCCCGACAGGTGGAGCGTGCCCGAGCCATCGACGGGCGGGACTGAGAAAGGCACATCGTCAGCTCTGGTCATAGCACCAAGCTATCCGGTCCCTGACGGCTGCGGAAGCGGGGATCGGATGCGGCCAACCGCCCCTGCCGGGCTGCCAACCAGCCACAACGCGCGGATTTTTGCCGCAGGCTGCACCTGCAGAAAAAGACAAAATTTCCTTTTCCGTCAAATGCCGCAGCTGCGAAGCATGCGCTTCGGTATACCGTGGTATTCCCTTAACTATTTAAAATCATTTGATTTTTTTGAGCTCAACGGCAAGTCTAATGCATATTCCTGTGGGGAGGACGATCATGGATATGCTCAATCTCGATGCCTGGACCGGCCGCGTGACCCGTGATGCGGGATGCGTCACACCCGAACTGGCGCGGCAGCTTCATGCCACGGTCGGTCTGGGAAAAGCGCCCCAGCATGGCGATGCACTTCCCCCGCTCTGGCACTGGTGCGCCTTCCCCTTGTCCACCCCGAACGACAAGCTGGGCCGCGACGGGCACCCGCGTGAAACCGATCTTCTGCCCCCCGTCCGTCTGGACCGGCGCATGTGGGCCGGGGGTGCGCTGAAATTCTACGGCCCCGCCCTGCGCGTCGGCGATCCACTCGAGCGCCGCTCATCCATCCGGTCAGTGACCGAGAAAGACGGCTCAAGTGGGCCGATGGTGTTCGTGACCGTCGATCACGCGATCTACGGCCCGTCCGGTCTGGCCATCGAAGAACGGCAGGACATCGTCTATCTGGAAAGAGTTATGCCCGAAAGTTGGTGATGGGCTGAAGTAGGCGGCATATCATGGCGGTGTTCAAGACGCCGTCGTTCTCAGAGAGAAAGGATATGCCACC
>NZ_JALEGT010000103.1 GCF_022763305.1 Marivita sp.
AAGCGGATTTGGAGACCCATTCTGCACATGAGCATCATGGTCATCATGCAGGGGCCGACCCGGAAGATGACCGATATGATCTGGTTCCGGCAGGCCACGAGGGTCCTATATATACGTGCCCGATGCATCCTCAGGTAAGGCAACCTGATCCCGGCGCGTGTCCGATTTGTGGCATGGGGTTGGAACTGGAATCCGGTGTGCCCGGTGATGACGGCCCCAATCCCGAGCTGGTGGATTTCACACGACGGTTTTGGGCCGGAACGGTCCTGACGATCCCGCTCCTCGTCCTTACGATGGGGCCTTTCGTCGGTTTCCCCGCAGTCCGGACATTCTTCGGTGAAAGCACCACGCAATGGATAGAGTTGATCCTTGCAACGCCAGTGGTCTTGTGGTGCGGCTGGCCGTTCTTGGAACGAGGTTGGATTTCCTTCCGCACGATGAACCTCAACATGTTCTCCCTGATCGGCATGGGTATTCTCGCTGCCTGGCTCTTCAGTGTTGTTGCCGTTCTGGCACCGGACGTTTTTCCTGATGGGTTCCGCGATGTCGAGGGGCATGTCGGTGTCTATTTCGAGGCCGCTGCGGTGATCGTGACGCTCGTGCTGCTCGGTCAGGTGATGGAACTGCGGGCGCGCGAAGGGACCGGCAAGGCAATCCGCGCGCTTCTTGACATGGCGGCCAAAACAGCGCGGGTCATACGAGGCGACGGGTCGGAAGAGGAGATCCCACTTGAACACGTTCAAGTGGGCGACCGACTGCGCGTTCGACCCGGCGACAAGGTGCCGGTCGATGGCGTGGTTTTGGAAGGCCGGTCGTCGATCGACGAGAGTATGATTTCCGGTGAGCCCGTACCGGTCGAAAAGACCGAAGGCGACCCTGTGACCGGTGCGACGATCAATGGCACCGGCAGCTTGGTGATGCAGGCGACACGAGTCGGCTCCGACACGATGCTGGCGCAGATCGTCGAAATGGTCTCGAACGCACAACGTTCGCGAGCACCGATCCAAAAGTATGCTGACCAAGTGGCCGGCTATTTCGTGCCAGCCGTAATCGGTATCGCAATCCTTTCTTTCGTTTCTTGGGCAATCTGGGGACCGGTGCCCGCGCTGTCATACGCACTTGTCTCGGCCGTCGCGGTTCTGATCATCGCCTGTCCCTGTGCGCTTGGCCTTGCGACACCAATGTCCATCATGACGGCGACCGGGCGGGGCGCTCAGGCCGGGGTGCTGATCAAGAACGCCGAGGCGCTGGAGCGGTTTGAGAAGGTCGACACGCTGATCGTCGACAAGACAGGTACGCTGACCGAAGGCAAACCGCGCCTTGTGGCCGTCCTTCCTGAGACCGGATACGATGAGGCAGACGTGCTGCGCCTTGCCGCATCTCTGGAGCGCGGATCAGAACACCCGCTTGCGGAAGCCATTGTCCAAGGTGCCGAGGAGCGCGGTGTAAAGATGGCCAATGCCGAGGATTTCGAGGCCGTAACCGGCAAAGGCGTCAAGGGCGTCGTCGATGGCAAGACGGTCGCCCTCGGCAATCTGGCAATGATCCGCGACCTGGGCCTTGAGGCTGGCGATTTGACCCTCAAGGCCAATGACCGGAGAGACGACGGCGAGACGGTGATGTTTGTAGTGCTGGACAGCCAGATCGCCGGGCTTGTCGCTGTTGCTGATCCGATAAAAGAAGCTACGCCTGCTGCAATCAAGGCGCTGAAAACACTCGGTTTCCGGGTAATCATGGCCACTGGCGACAACGAACGTACCGCAAAGGCGATTGGCGCGAGGCTTGGCATCGACGAGATCCGGGCAGATGTGCTGCCCGAGGACAAGGCGCGGATCATCGAGGAGTTGCAACAAGAAGGCCGTAAGGTCGCAATGGCTGGCGACGGCGTCAACGACGCTCCGGCCTTGGCTCAGGCTGACGTCGGCATTGCCATGGGCACTGGCGCAGACGTAGCCATCGAAAGCGCGGGCATCACTCTGGTAAGGGGCAACCTTGATGGCATCGTTCGCGCCAGAAAGCTCGCGCACGCCACCATGCGCAATATTCGTCAAAACCTGTTTTTCGCGCTGATCTACAATGCTTCTGGCGTCCCCGTCGCGGCCGGAGTTCTGTTTCCCTTCTTCGGTATTTTGATCAGTCCGATGTTTGCCGCTTTTGCAATGAGCGCCTCATCGATCTCAGTGGTGCTCAATTCGCTGCGCCTTCGCAGCGTTCGAATCTAGGGTCAATGAAACAGTATTTTCCGAAGGAAAAGTAAAAAGGATCATTTGATGCAGGGCGACAAAGAGATGTATCGCGAAGGCTCCATCAGTCTCGGCGGAGCCATTGCGATGGGGACTGGCGTAATGATCGGCGCGGGAATTTTCGCGCTGACAGGGCAGATTGCGCAACTTGCCGGGCCGAACTTTCCGCTTGCCTTCATCGCAGGTGCAGTTGTCACGAGCTTCAGTGCCTATAGCTACATAAGAATGTCGAACAAGTGGCCGTCCTCCGGTGGCATCGCAATGATCCTGCAAAAGTGTTACGGCCCAGGTGCAATCGCAGCAGGTGCCGCGTTGCTGATGGCGCTCAGCATGGTGATTGCGGAGAGCCTCGTCGCCCGAACCTTTGCCACGTATGTCTTGCGCCCTTTCGATATCGAAGGTGGACCTCTGGTACCTGTCCTGGCGGTAGCCGTGATTGTGTTCGCTTTTTTGGTGAACATCGCCGGAAATCGCTCGGTTGGACTGTTCTCGCTGATTATGGCAGCGATTAAGATCGGAGGCATAGCTCTGTTCGGCATCGCTGCCCTTTGGTCCAGTGGTTTTGCATTCGCCGCCGCCACCGAGACGTCTCAATCCTACGGGATTACCGGGTTCATAGCATCCACGGCGTTGGCCATCCTCGCGTTCAAGGGGTTCACGACGATCACCAACAGCGGAGCCGAGGTCACCGAACCAAACCGCAACGTTGGACGAGCGATAATGTTCTCGATCGGGATCTGCGTCGTCGTCTACCTTTTGGTCGCCTTCGGGGTTGGTTCGAGCCTGACGATCGAGGAGATCATCTCCGCGCGTGACTATTCGCTGGCACAAGCGGCGCAACCCGCCCTAGGACAAACCGGCTTCATACTGACGGTGATCTTGGCTGCCGTCGCAACCGCGTCTGGCGTTCTGGCCAGCGTCTTCGCAGTGTCGCGTATGCTGGCAATGCTGACCGACATGGAAATGATCCCACACAACCACTTCGGTATGTCCGGCCCAATCCAACGCCACACACTGGTCTATACCGTTGTTATCGCATCAACGCTGGCCGTGCTTTTCGATCTGGGCCGGATTGCATCCCTCGGGGCATTCTTCTACCTTGTTATGGACATGATCATACATTGGGGTGTGTTCCGCTTTCGTCGAACAGATCTCGGCGCCTCCGGCATTGTGCTTCTGACTGCCCTGTCGCTCGATGCAATCGTATTGGCAGCCTTCGCCGTGATGAAGCTTCAAAGTGACCCGATGATCGTTCTCTACGCCGCTGTCGGGATGATCGCAGTGTTCGCATTCGAGCGTTTATACTTGTCGCGATGGGTGGCACCGCAAGCCGCCCATGCCCACGGTGATTAGCAACAATCACCTTGCCTGAAGAAATGTGATTGCTTGTGCACCAATCGTAATAAGCCCGACCGATGAGGCAAATGCAGACAAAGCAAGCAACATCACGCCCGTTTTCATGGGGAAACGATGAACAATCGGTCTGAGAGTTTCCGACCGCCTGATAGCCGAACAATATAGCGGCAACGCGCTGATCATGGTTGCGTAAAGGTATACGCCGGAGATGTTCTCGAAAAACGCCGAACGCGCAAGCGTCGGGGACACGACCGCCAAGGCCGTTGAACGATTGCCGCCGAATGACCCGAACCAGTCGGCAGATAGAAAGTAGACAAGCGCGTGGAGGCCTGGAAAGAGGAGGGCCCTGAGTACAACGTCTGCGAGCACGAGAGACGCCGTGTCACCTGGGCCGGCTTTTGCATGCTTCGTAATGGCAAAAAGGTAGAAACTGACATAGTTCACCGCAAAAACAACGGGCAAACCATTTGTCGCGACCTGGCGCAAAAAACGCATAAGCGCCGGTCCGCCGGCCGCGAGAGCCGGAGCAAAGCCGGGGGCCAGCAAGATGTAGAGCATCAAAACCGGCAGTAATGAAGCGAAACTAAACAGCAGGACATTTCTCACAAACTGAGCTGCCGGCATGCTGACAGAAAAATACCTATCCATATGAACAGGCTGGCATATGGACGCCGCAGGTCAACAGGCATGTTCCCGGTCTTCCAAGGCGGAGTGAAGCGATAAGCCGAAAGCAAAGCATTACCAGAAATCGCTTAGTCAGTCCGTTTAATGCAAATCGGGTTACCTTCGACTTCACACCTTCTCTGCAGAAGCAATTAGACGAAGAGCGCCAACAACTCCGACAGCGGTGTCCGCAACTGAAACTTTCCGCACCTAAACACCGTGCCTTCCGTCGAGACGCCAAGAGTAATATCGTTTGGCTAGGGAAACCGACCACAGGATCAAACTGACACCATCCATTGGCGATCCATGTGTGTCCAGAGAATGGTGAAATGTATTAATTGTCAGCGGTATGTATCGTTTTTTTGCCCACAACAAGGTCACCTTGATGAAGCATTACTTGATCTTCAGCGTCCTCAGCGCAGCACTATCGTCGCTTTCCGGAGTGTCCGCTGCTGCACAAGTGTTCTTGACCCTTGAGGAGCTCGACACCCCGGCCGCGTTGAACGCGGAAAGTCCGTCCCTCGCTATGATGCCGGATGGCCGCGTTTTGATGTCTTGGATCGAGACGAATGGTCCCGTGCGCGCCGCTGTAAAGACAGCAGTTCTGGACGGGTCCGACTGGTCGAAACCGGTCGCAGTCGTGGAAAGTGACGATCTGTTTATCAATTACGCCGACTTTCCCTCAGTTGCCGCGCTGCCCGACGGCACGCTCGTCACCAGTTGGTCGCGCATGAGCGGTGACAGCTATTATGCCTACGACACTGTTATTTCTCTGTCCCGCGACAGTGGTGCATCTTGGAGCGCGGGGATTGTGCCGCATCAGGACAGATCGGAGCGGCAGCACGGCTTCATGTCGATTGTGTCCAACGGGTCTGGCGGGATAACCGCTATGTGGCTTGACGGGCAAGACTACGACATTGTCGACAGCCAAGGCGGCGCCGAAGCTGAAGGCAATGCAATGCAGCTGCGCTCAACCACGCTTTCGTCAGACGGGGCGCTATCGGAGGAAGTCCTGCTCGACGAACGCACCTGCACCTGTTGTCAGACCACGGCCGTCGCGCTGGACGACGGGACAGTTCTGTTGGCCTATCGGGATCGGACAGAAGCTGAGATCAGGGATATCTCTCTGGTGCGACAGGTCGACGGTGTCTGGTCCCAGCCCGTCGAGGTCAGCGGCGACGAGTGGGAGATTTCAGGCTGTCCGGTGAATGGGCCTGCCATTGACGCCCATGGCAGCCAAGTCGCTTTGGTGTGGTTCACAGCGGCGGACGAAACCCCCGCCGTCAGGATGGCGTTTTCCGACGACCGGGGTGCGAACTTCGGTGTGCCGATGAGCATTGACCTTGGCGCGCCCTTCGGCGGAGTGGATGTGGTCCAGCTGTCCGATGGCTCGGCACTCTTCAGCTGGGTCGAACGGACTGCCGCAGGTGAGGTTGTCCTTGTGTGCCGCGCCAATCCTTCGGATGGCTGCGGCGCACCAGTTGCGCTGACCCTAGTGCGCAAGGGTCGGACGATAGGCTTTCCGCGTATGGTAGCGTCAGGCGCGGATGTTTGGATTGCATGGAACGAGACCTCGCGTTCTGCGAACGGCGCACTGATTGTGCGTTTGGCACACGCAACCGTCGAGTTAGTCAAATGATGGCTTATAGGGGATGTTCGACAACTCATTCGCCCTAGCAAACCGCTAAGCAGACTTATTAGATGAACTGGCTACGATTTCGACCGAAAACTTGGGCACGACCATTGAGGCTCAGGCATATGTCTGAGGTAGAAGCCTACCGTTTCCACGCATTCCGGGCCTGTCCGCGTGATTTGATTACGAATTGTTGCCCTGGAGTGCGGATTCGGATAGCCGTCTTTAGCTTAACATAAACTTCATTACCGGTTTTTTAACTGTACGCGGGGTGGATTCACAAATGAAGTGCGAATTCTGTATAAAACCAGAAGCTTGCATGGAGGATGTGAATGGGCCGCTGCTAAGGAATCCAGAATCGCAGTGGCACGAAGAGGCGGCCTGCACGATGTGCGGGACCCACTCAGATGTCATGCGGGTGCTCAATCCCAAGCAGGAAGGAGGCCGCGGTTAGGGTTGCTTTTGTAGATCTGACGCTATATAAGGTATATGCGCAACCAACATGGGGAGGGTGCCATGGTAACGGCTTCCTTTGATAATGCCAGTGCTCCAAATCCGACATCGAAGTCCGCGGAGCCAATGGCTTCGGATCGGGAAAGGTTCGTCGCGCAATCCGAGAGATGGATCAAGAGGGTCGCGAAGGAGATGCCGGATTCCTTCTTTCAGGCGGCCATGTCGGGCAAGTCCGGCTCCGACGAGCTTGTGCAGGCCGTGATGGGTACGCACTTCAAGGTGGATGCGCAGATCACCCAAGTGCTCCTCATGAGATACATGCGCGCCGTGGACCGGATGGTCAGCAGCATGCCGAAGGATCTGGTTGTGTCCACTCTCGCCGCACCCTCCGACTTCGGAGCCCTGGCTCGCGCTTTGAGCGATCCGCGCATTTCCGAGCCGTCCTTGCGAACGGACCCTCTCGCTGGCGCCGTTGGACGTTCCATCGCCCATCGCCGTACGCTCACGGAGATGGCCGGAGAAATGCTGTCGAGTTCGCAGGTCGAAGATCTCCTGGGCATCAAGCGCCAGGCGATCGACAAGCGGCGCAATGCACACAAGCTGCTTGCTGTGCGGATGGCGTCAGATTGGGTCTACCCCGCATTTCAGTTCGGGAAAGAGGATGTTCTTCCAGGGATCGAAGAAGTTCTTCAGGCCCATGCCGATGATGATCCTTGGGTAATCCTGGATATCCTGCTTTCCCGGGATGACACATTGCGCGGTCGGACATTGCTTCAAGCGATCCAAGAGGGAGATGCGGAAGCGGTTTCGCGTCACGTCGCGCAGCAACATGGTGACGGATACGCATGAGCACGGCGCCGCGCGGCACGACAGGGGAGGCGCCCGCACCTCCTCCGGATCTGCATAAGCGCAGTCTTCCGCTCGTGAAAATTCGTGCTGGAGAACCGCTTTACCGCGTCCATCGATCGACACTCGGACCCATCTTCTACGGCCCCGGCTCCGGCAATCCGCCAAGCTTTCGTTTCGACTGCCTGAGTGGACGTTTTGGCGTCCTCTATATCGCTCCCGGGCCTGATGCCGCCATGATCGAGACCTTATTGCGCAATCCGCAGCGACTGACGGTGAGTTACAGCGACGTGAAAGAGCGAAGCCTTTCGATCCTTAAAGCGAGCCGTGATCTGCACCTGGTGGAGGCCATGGGCGAGAACCTGTCTCGCCTCGGGACAACAGCCGAGATTTCAACAGGCCCATATGATCCTTGTGGCGCGTGGTCCGATGCGTTGTTCGATCACCCAGAGGAGCCAGATGGCATCCTCTTTTCTTCCCGTCACAACCCTTCCGAGGCCTGCATCGCTCTCTTCGAAAAATCGGACATCTTGCTCGACGAGATCAAGACCACGCCGCTCCCTGATTTGCTTGCCGAAGTCGGTGCGCTTCTCGACAGGCATGGGAAATCTCTCTTCGGGGCCCCGTAGTACAAGCCCGACAAGATGCAGGTGATGCATCCCAAGAGCCTGCTTCGTTCTGACGTCAGACAAATCATGTCTCACCACACCGAATGGGTCAAACCATGTCCCTGCCCTTAAAAAATGCGGGAATGCCAAACCTGAAATTGTGATGTTGGCAGTTGCCAACATCACTCACTGCGAAAGGTCGACACCACAACAGATGACTGAGCCTTTGCCGTTAGATCAAAGCAAAGCGGCCTCATGGCTCAATGCGAAACCGGCGAACGAACCCTTGTTCGGGGACCCTGTCATAGACATCGAAGCTTGGCTGCGCCTTCGGTTGCCATACCCGGCCGAACTCCACCGAACATGAAAGCGGCGTCGCCGGAAAGACAGCCAGCGCCAGCCCGGCCTGCCGACCGTGATTCATCGCCACGCCCATGATCCGAAGGGTGCTTGGACCGGGGCTTCCGGCCGCGAACACATAGGCGGTGAAGACGACGAGCAGGTGGTTGATGTTGTCCATCGCGGGTCCTCTCAGGTTCCGACCAGCAGCTTGAAGGCGATGATCCACATCACCAGCGCGATGAGCGTCTCGAGGATGCGCCAGGCCGTCGGCCGCTCGAACACCGGGCGCAGCTTGATGGCACCGTAGCCGAGGGCAAAAAAGAAGACGAACGACCCGAGAACCGCGCCGACAGCGAAGGACCCTTGGCTGCCGGTGAACTGGGTGGAGATGGTTCCCAGAAGAACCACCGTGTCGAGATAGACGTGCGGGTTCAGCCAGGTGAGGGCGAGACAGGCCACCAGCGTGCGGAAGAGGTCGGTCTTCGGCAGCGAGGAATCTGCGGCCAGCGCCTCCTTCGACCGTAGCGCAGACATGAGGCTCTTCACGCCATACCAAGTCAGGAAGGCCGCGCCGCCATAGCGCATGACGGGCTCGAGCCAGGGCAACCATTCGGAGACGGTCCGGAAGCTGGTCACCCCCACGGTGATCAGGATCGCGTCCGAGATCGCGCAGGCGAGACAGACTGCCAGGACATGCTCGCCCCGCAGCCCCTGCCGCAGAACAAACGCGTTCTGGGCACCGATCGCCACGATGAGGCTGAGGCTCATCATCATGCCGGTAAAGAAGACTGCGAGATCCATGTGCTGGCCTCCACTCTGAAAGAATAGCCCTAGACTATGCCGTTGCGAGCAATTAGAAAAATTAAAGAATCTAATGCGAATGAAGATAATCTAAATGACGGTGGACTACGCAGCGCTCCGGGCCGTTGCCGCGGTCGTCAGGACCGGCAGCTTCGAACGGGCGGCCGCGTCGCTTAATGTGACCCCGTCGGCCGTCTCGCAGCGCATCAAGCATCTCGAGGAGCGTTTTGGCGCGGTGCTCATAGAGCGTGGGACGCCCTGCACCGCGACGGACAAGGGTCTTGCGCTCTGCCGGCACATGGACCGCGTGGGGATGCTCGAGAAGGACCTTATGGCGCAGCTGCCCGAGCTCTACGGGCCTGAAGATACCGGGCAACGGGTGACCCTCAACGTGGCCACCAACGCCGACAGCCTCGGGACCTGGTTTCCCGAAGCCATCGCGTCCTTCACCAAGGCCAGCGACTATCTCGTGAATGTGGCTATAGACGATGAGGACCATACCGCCGACTGGCTCCGGCGCGGCCGAGTACTTGCTGCCGTTACCTCGCTCGAACGCCCCGTCCAAGGATGCCGTGTCACGGCACTCGGATCACTCCGCTACCAAGCGACGGCGAGCCCCGACTTCGTTGCCCGATACTTCCCCGATGGCCTCACGGAGGAGGCGTTCCAGCGCGCGCCTGCGCTCACCTTCAACCAGAGGGACCGGCTCCAGAATGTCTGGGCGCGGGAGGTATTCGGGCACGACATGTCAATACCCACCCATTGGCTCCCATCGACGCAGAGCTTCCTCGAGGGGAGCCTCGCCGGCATGGGGTGGGCCCTCAATCCGGTGCAGCTCGCGAGGCCCCACCTCGAGCGCGGGGAGCTCGTCGAGCTTTTCCCTGGAAAGCTGCTGGAGCGGCACCTGTTCTGGCAGATCAACCGACTGGCCGCCGACCAGCTTCATGAGTTGTCCCGGTCAATCCTCTCGGTAGCGCGGCGCGAACTCAGCTCGCTATCTTGACGCTACACCGACGGCAGCTTTGTCCGACCTCGGCCGTCGGAAAATGCTGCGTGACGCGCGAACGACCGCTTCGGTGAAGCCGCGCCGCGGCATTGTCACGCAGTCCGAAGGTCGGCAATGGGTGGGACGATTGGCGTTACTAGGGAATTAGCCGACCCAATAGGTCCAGCCCGCTGCGCAGATCATGCCTGCGCCCATAGCCCAAATCGATTTACGCAGAAGGGCCATCACAAGGACTGCCACGCAAACTGAAGCACTTTCGCGCAAGCCGCCTCGTATCAATATGGATGCGACGAGGGCTGCAAGCACTGAAAGCGACAGGTTTTCAAGAAAGCGCTCAACTCGAGCCGACATAGGCAGCCAGATCATTATGAACGGCCCAGCGGGCCTTGAGGCGAGGGTCAGACCTGACGCAAGCAAAATGGCCGCCCATCCAGTAAATGCATCAGGCATCGACGAGGCTTCCCATTACGGCACCGACGATCACATTCCATCCTTGCGGTAGAATACTCTGGGTTAAGACTGCGATCGTCGCCCCCACTAAGATCGGAACCAACCGAACCGCCACCTTAGGACGACCCAGCACCATACCCGTCACTATGGCCGTCAGAAAACAAAGCATAACAACATCAAAACCATAAGCCGCTGGATTGCCGAATGCAGGGCCTGCCAAGGTTCCAATAGCCGCGCCCAGCCCCCAACCGCACCAAAGGACAAGGCCAGAGCCAAGCAAAAGTCCCATATCGCGTTCACCACGTCGAAACGCTGCCTGGCATCCCGCAAAATTGGCATCGTTCAAAAGGGAGAGCGAGAGCAGGCGTTGTGGCAACGGCATGAGGTTTACCCACGGAGCCAAAGCAGCTCCCATTACAACATTTCGCGTGTTTATGGCGAAAAGTGCGAGGGCCAAGGAGCCCCACGCCACCGATCCGTGCCAAAACTCCAACGTTGAAAACTGTGCCGAACTGGAAAAGGTAAGCAAACTGAAGCCGATTGATTGGGTCGCAGTTAGCCCCCGCGTCGAGGCTACCACCCCAAAGGCAATGCCAAAGGGGACAAAGAAGATCGCAATAGGGGCAAGTTGCATCATCCCCTGGCGGATACCGTTTGGGGTCATGATCGTAATGTGGTGAGGTAAATTTATAACCATAGGAAAGGTTAGATATTCTTTTCAATTGTCCGTCAACCATTACTCTGGTTAGACTGGAGTATGACCTATAGCTCTGGCACACCCCTCAAAGCCGTGGCGGGCAGATTGGCACTCGATTTTGTCAATACCGCTGACTGGACACCTTTTGGCTCCGTTCAAAAAGACCGCATCGAAAGACTTGATGATTTATCCCGGATAATTCATGAAGCTGCGAACTTTTGCTCAGGGGGGCAGTTTCGTGGGGTTTGGTTTTGTCTCGCGCACGCGACGTCGGCGTCCGGGTTTC
>NZ_JALEGT010000104.1 GCF_022763305.1 Marivita sp.
CTACTGCTACGTGACGCTGATGAACGGGATCGAGCCCAGCGACGAGCTGATGAAAGAGCTGCGCACCTGGGTCCGCACCGAGATCGGCCCGATCGCCAGCCCCGACCTCATCCAATGGGCCCCCGGCCTGCCAAAAACCCGCTCCGGCAAGATCATGCGCCGCATCCTGCGCAAGATCGCCGAAAACGACTACGGTGCCCTCGGCGACACCTCAACACTCGCAGACCCCTCCGTCGTCGATGACCTCATCGAAAACCGGATGAACCGGGGGTGATTGTTCGCCCATACCGAAGAAAAGGCGGTCCACGGGCCGCCTTTTTCTTTTCCGCGTCGTTAACCCAGATTCGAGTTCCTACAGGCTTTCCCGGTCCTGTTGTGCTACATCCCTAAAGGTGGGGGCTCCGAAACGACGGAGCATGACATGCCTGTATTTCATCCAACCCTGCCCAGCCTGGGTCTCAAGCCCATGTACCGGATCGATCCTGCGATCCGCGCCAGTCCTCCCACTCCCGACACCCTGACAGCGCCAAATCCGGCTCCCGGAGCTATCGGCAACGACAAGAGCATTGCACCCGCCGCCCCGCCGTCGGCCGTGCAGATGCAGATCATGGCGTTGATTTCCGAACAAACCACCGGTCTCGAAACGGAAAAGGCGACCCCAACCGAAGGCTGAATGCGTGCCCCGAAGCAGCGCCTGCATGGCTCCTGAACCGAGATTGATCGCTGCTGCCCCTTGCTCCTGAGCAGTAATCGGTGCAAGGAAAGGCAGGCAATACGGGTGGTGCCCGTAGGGAAAGCGCGTGTCCGATCCATCACCAACGGGGCCGCGCGAAGAGCAAGTAGCGGGCGAGGGACAGCATGACCAAGACCAACCATGAAGCCGACGTGGCCTTTATCGAAGCGCTGGCAAAGCTGTTGCGGGAAAACGACCTGACCGAATTGCAGGTCAAGCGCGAATACGGCGAGGATGACAGTCTCAATGTTCGCGTCAGTCGTGTCACTCAGGTAGCGCCCGCCGTACAAACCACTGTTGCAGCAGCGCCCGCAGCCACCCCTGCTGCCGCGCCCGCCCCTGCCGCGCCCAGCGCGCCGGAAGACCCGGCGTCACATCCTGGTGCCGTTACTTCGCCGATGGTTGGCACGGTCTACATGCAGGCCGAACCCGGTGCCCCGGCTTTCATCTCGGTTGGACAGCAGATCAACGAAGGTGACACACTGCTCATCGTCGAGGCGATGAAGACAATGAACCACATCCCGGCTCCGCGCAGCGGCGTCGTGAAACGTATCCTTGTCGAAGACGGCGCGCCCGTCGAATACGGCGCGCCGCTCGTGATCCTCGAGTGAACGGGGCACAGGCATGTTTGACAAGATCCTGATTGCCAACCGCGGCGAGATCGCCCTTCGCGTGATCCGCGCCTGCCGCGAAATGGGCGTGGCGAGCGTGGCCGTGCATTCCACCGCCGATTCCGACGCAATGCATGTGCGCATGGCCGACGAGGCAATCTGCATCGGGCCGCCTTCGTCCACCGACAGCTACCTGTCCATTCCCGCGATCATCTCGGCCTGCGAAATCTCTGGAGCGCAGGCGATCCATCCGGGCTATGGATTCCTGTCCGAAAACGCACGCTTCGTGCAGATCGTCGAGGACCACGGGCTGACCTTCATCGGCCCGACCGCCGAACATATCCGCATCATGGGCGACAAGATCACCGCGAAAGACACGATCAAGGCGCTTGGCGTGCCGTGTGTGCCCGGCTCGGATGGCGGCGTCGCGGATCTGGCCGCGGCCAGGAAGGTGGGCGACGAGATCGGCTATCCGGTCATCGTGAAGGCAACCGCCGGTGGTGGCGGGCGCGGCATGAAGGTGGCACAGACCGCCGCCGACATGGAGCGCGCGTTCCAGACCGCCCGGTCCGAGGCCAAGGCGGCCTTCGGCAATGACGAAGTCTATATCGAAAAGTACCTGACCACCCCGCGCCACATCGAGGTGCAGGTGTTTGGCGATGGCAAAGGCAAAGCGGTTCATCTGGGGGAGCGCGATTGTTCGCTGCAACGCCGCCACCAGAAGGTACTTGAAGAGGCCCCCGGCCCCTGCATCAACGAGGAAGAGCGCGCACGGATCGGCAAGATCTGCGCCGATGCCGTGGCCAAGATCAACTATGCTGGCGCGGGCACGATCGAATTCCTCTATGAAAACGGCGAGTTCTATTTCATCGAAATGAACACCCGTCTGCAGGTCGAACATCCCGTGACCGAGGCGATCTTTGGCGTCGATCTGGTGCGCGAACAGATCCGCGTGGCTTCGGGCCTGCCGCTGTCGTTCGAACAGGACGATCTGAAGATCAACGGGCATTCCATCGAAGCTCGCATCAACGCGGAAAAGCTGCCGAATTTCTCGCCCTCTCCGGGCCGGATCACGCAGTATCATGTCCCCGGCGGGCTGGGCGTGCGTATGGACAGCGCGCTTTACGATGGCTACACGATCCCGCCCTATTACGACAGCCTGATCGGCAAACTGATCGTGCATGGGCGCGACCGGGACGAAGCGCTTGCGCGGATGTCCCGTGCGCTGGGTGAACTGATCGTCGATGGCGTTGACAGCACGGTGCCGCTGTTCCGTGACCTGCTTCAGGATCCGGACGTGCGCAGCGGGGACTACAATATCCACTGGCTCGAGCATTGGCTGGAGCGTACCTACGCGAAGCCTTGAGGCGGGCCGCACTCCCACATTCGCCTGACGCGCCCGGCGGTGCATCATGACCGTCACGCCCGAACTTCTGTTGCAAGCCTATCGGGTCGGTGTGTTTCCCATGGCAGAGCATCGGGACGACCCGGAGATGTTCTGGGTCGATCCGCGTCGGCGCGGCGTGTTTCCGCTCGACGGGTTCCATATCTCGCGCAGTCTGGCCAAGACGCTCCGGCGGGAAGCCTACGAGGTGACGCTGAACGCGGCCTTTGGCGATGTGATCGATGCCTGCGCTGATCGGAGCGAGACATGGATCAACCAGGACATCCGAATGCTGTATACGGACCTGCACGACATGGGACATGCACATTCCATCGAGGTCTGGATGCAGGATCGGCTGGTCGGTGGTGTATATGGCGTCGCGGTCGGCGGTGCGTTCTGCGGCGAAAGCATGTTCTCGCGGGAACGGGACGCCTCCAAGATTGCGCTGGCCTGGCTGGTCGATCTGTTGCGGCGCACAGGGTTTGTCCTGTTCGACACCCAGTTCCTGACCCATCACCTTGCCTCTCTTGGGGCAATCGAAATCACGCGAGCGGAGTATCGTGCCCATCTGGCACAGGCGCTTCTGGTCAACGCAGACATCACCCGCGCGCCGCTGGCGGCATCAGGTCAGGATGTGGTGCAGCGCAACACCCAGACGTCGTAGCGTTGGTGATCCATCGGATTGAGCGCCGGAGAAGACGCAATCATCCAGCCCTGATAGACCGGGGCGTCCTCGCCGATTTCGGTGATGGTGAGCGAGGCGTAGGCCTCTCCGGCAGCGTTTCCCTCGGGATAGCGGCATTCATTGGCGCGTACAGTGATGCGGCCCACCGTGGCAGACTGGCCGGCGGCGACCTGAAGGTCGGTCACACGGCCTGTCAGCTTGTCCAGCGCCCGCAGAGTGACCCCGGTGCCATTCGACGTGGCAAGCTGAGCCATGCTGACCGAGGCCAGCATCACACAGACGAAAAGGGCTATCAGACGGGACATCGGACCTCTGCCAGACTGCGCAGGGACGGCAGGTTTATTCGGGGCTCCACGCCTCGTAGTCTTGACGCGGCTTGGGATCAGGCCGACGGATCGACCCGGCAGGCGCATAGGCCAGCGCCGTGCCCGTCAGGTTTTCCTGATGCGGTTTCACCCAGGATTTCTTGGGAAGCGGTCGCTCGGTCGGCGGTTCCTTGAACGTGTGGTGCAGCCAGCCATGCCAATCGGGATCGACACGGCTCGCCTCGGCCTCGCCATTGTAGATCACCCAACGCCGCTTGCCGTCGCGCGACTGGTAAAAGATGTTGCCTTGGGTGTCCTCACCCACTTTTTCGCCTTTGCGCCACGTATAAATCTGGGTGCCGAGCGTTTGCCCGTTCCACCAGGTCACGGCACGAAGAAGGGTATTCAGAATGCCCATGGACGACTCCTCGGGTTTGGATCAGCGCCGTTATAGGGTGCTTTCAGGGGCAAGGTCCAGCGCAGCTATGACGCAGCCGGGGCCAATGCTGTCACTTCGATTTCGATCCGGTATTTCGTGTCGATCAGCCCACATTCGATCATCGTGGCCGCGGGCGGGTTGTCGCCGAAGGTGCGGGCCAGGATGTCGTAGCAGGCTTCGAACTCGTGCCGGTCGGGCAGGTAATAGGTCACACGGACCACATCCGCCATCGAGGCGCCTGCCTTTTCCAGCGCGCCCGCGATCACGTCGAGCGCGCTCTGGCATTGCTCCGCCACGGTGTCGCCCTGCCCCACAGTTCCGGCGACATGGACAAAGCCTCCGGCCACAACGGCGCGGCAATATCCGATTTTCGCCTCGAAGGCACCGCCAGAGGAAATACGCGTAATGGTCATGGATCACATCCCAAAAAGAAAGGCGGACAAGATGTCCACCTTTTCATGTTGATATTAACGGTCGGATCAGCCGGCTGAGGCGCCTTCCTTCTTCTGCTCCGCATAGATCATCAGGGGTTTGGCATCCGAGGTCACGGCCTCTTCATTCACCACGACTTCGACGACCTCGTCCATGCCCGGAAGTTCGAACATGGTGTCGAGCAGAATGTCCTCCAGAATCGACCGAAGGCCCCGCGCACCCGTCTTGCGCTGTATCGCGCGCTTGGCAATGGCGCTGAGCGCGTCGTCGGTAAAGCTGAGCGTCGTGTCCTCCAGCTCGAACAGACGCTGGTACTGCTTGACCAGCGCGTTCTTCGGCTGGGTCAGAATGATGACCAGCGCTTCCTCGTCTAGGTCCTCAAGCGTTGCGATCACCGGCAGACGGCCGACGAATTCCGGGATAAGACCGAACTTCAGAAGATCTTCGGGTTCGAGGTCCTTGAAGATTTCGCCCACGCCGCGTTCGTCATTGTCGCGCACATCGGCACCAAAGCCCATTGCCGACCCCTTGCCCCGCTGCGCGATGATCTTGTCCAGACCGGCAAACGCGCCGCCGCAGATGAACAGGATGTTTGTCGTGTCCACCTGCAGGAATTCCTGCTGCGGATGCTTGCGCCCGCCCTGCGGCGGCACCGACGCGACGGTGCCTTCCATCAGCTTGAGCAGAGCCTGCTGCACACCTTCACCCGACACGTCGCGCGTGATCGACGGGTTCTCGGACTTTCGGGTGATCTTGTCGACCTCGTCGATGTAGACGATGCCGCGCTGCGCCCGTTCCACATTGTATTCGGACGACTGCAGAAGCTTGAGGATGATGTTCTCCACATCCTCACCCACATAGCCCGCCTCGGTCAGCGTGGTCGCGTCCGCCATGGTGAAGGGCACGTCGAGGATTCGCGCCAGTGTCTGCGCCAGCAGCGTCTTGCCGCAGCCGGTCGGGCCGATCAGCAGGATGTTCGACTTGGCCAGTTCGATATCCGAAGATTTCTGCGAATGGTTCAGGCGCTTGTAGTGGTTGTGCACCGCCACCGAGAGCACACGCTTCGCCACCGACTGACCGATCACATAGTCGTCGAGAACGTCGCAGATCTCGCGCGGGGTGGGCACGCCATCCGTGGACTTCAGGCCACCGCCTTTGGTCTCTTCACGGATGATATCCATGCACAGCTCGACGCATTCGTCGCAGATGAAGACGGTCGGCCCGGCGATCAGCTTTCGCACTTCATGTTGGCTCTTGCCGCAGAAGCTGCAGTAAAGAGTATTCTTGCTGTCGCCGCCAGAATTCGTCGCCATGTCTTTACCTTTCCTGACTCACGCTGTGATTTCGCACTTTCAAACCACTATCCCTATGCGTGTGTCATGTTTTCTTCTCAGAACCTTAGGCCAGCAATACTTGGGCCACAACGTCAAAAATACATTCGGGACGCCGTGACCCAATCACGATTATTCGTCGTCAGACACCTTGACGCGGCTTTCCACGATCTCGTCGATCAGGCCCCATTCCTTTGCTTCTTCAGGGGACATGAAGTTGTCCCGCTCCAGCGCCGCTTCCACCTTCTTGAGCGTCTGACCGGTGTGTTTCACGTAGATCTCGTTCAACCGTGTCTTGAGCTTCTGGGTTTCCTGCGCGTGGATCATGATATCCGTCGCTTGGCCCTGATAACCGCCCGAGGGCTGGTGCACCATGACGCGGCTGTTGGGCAGCGAGAACCGCATGCCCGGCTCACCCGCAGTCAGCAGCAGCGATCCCATCGACGCCGCCTGGCCGATCACCAGCGTGCTGACCTTGGGCTTGATGTACTGCATCGTGTCGTAGATCGACAATCCGCTGGTCACCACCCCGCCGGGGCTGTTGATGTACATGCTGATTTCCTTGGACGGATTTTCAGCCTCGAGATGCAAAAGCTGTGCCACAATGAGCGACGACATCCCGTCATGCACCGGTCCGCTCAGGAAAATGATCCGTTCCTTGAGCAGACGCGAGAAAATGTCGTAGGCCCGTTCGCCACGGCTGGTCTGTTCGACCACCATGGGGACCAGCGTATTCATGTAGGTATCGAGGGGATCTTTCATCTGTGCCTGCCTGGATGATGCGCCCGCCGGACGGGGGGCTTGGTTGCGAGTTGTCTCAAGACTAGTGTCGGGTTCTGGGGGCTGCAAGGGGCAGCGGTTCGACGACCGATCTTGACCCGGCACCGCGCAGGCTTAGCTGGCCCGCCATGACAGACCCGTTTACCCCCACCCGGACCGCCGCATTGGAAAGACTCTCGGCCTTCGTGCCGAAAGCCGCCCGCGATTACGCGGCACAGCGAAACTATGACCGAGGACCGGGGCGGCACGACAACGTGTCGACCCTGTCACCCTATATCCGGCATCGGCTCCTGACAGAGCCCGAAGTGATCGACGCCGTACTGGGCCGGTATTCCCTGAGCAGCGCGGAGAAATTCGTACAGGAGGTGTTCTGGCGCACCTACTGGAAAGGCTGGCTGGAAATGCGCCCGGCGGTCTGGGGCGGCTATCAACAGGGCCTGCTGCTGGCGTGGGATCAGGTGCAAACCCAATCCGGACTGCGCAGCGAATGGGAAGCCGCCTGTCGCGGAGAGACCGAGATCGACTGCTTCAACCATTGGGCGCGTGAACTGGTCGAGACAGGCTACCTTCACAACCATGCCCGCATGTGGTTCGCGTCGATCTGGATCTTCACCCTGCGCTTGCCCTGGGAACTGGGGGCGGATTTCTTCCTGCGCCACCTCTACGACGGTGATCCTGCCTCCAACACATTGAGCTGGCGTTGGGTGGCCGGGCTGCAGACCCAGGGCAAGAACTACGCCGCACGGGCATCGAACATCTCGAAATACACCGAAGGCCGGTTCTCGCCGCTCTACCAACTGGCCTCCAACCCCGCCCCGCTCGACGGGCCGCCGCATCCGCCGCGCATGGACGCTCCGACCGGCGATCTCCTCGATCCGGCCAAACGGTCGGTTCTGCTCCTGCACGAAGACGACCTGAGCCCCGGATGGCTGTTCGACCTAGGTTTGAAACCTCTGGCCACGGCCACGCTGGATGCCACCGGTCAGATCAGCCCGCTGCACGTCGCGCCAAAGGTCCAGAGGTTCAAATCGGCCCTCATGCAGGATTGCACGTCCCGCTGGTCCGCTTCGCTTGGTCCGATCACGCAAGCTCTGACCAGCGCAGAACAGATCGAGGACTGGGCAAGGACCGCAGGGGCGGACCAGATCGTGACCCCCTATGCCCCGGTCGGACCCGCGGCCATGGTTCTGAACGACATCCGCGCACTGCCCGTCATACGTCCGTTGCGGGACTTCGACCGCCGCGCGTGGCCCTACGCCACTGCCGGGTTCTTCAAGTTCAAGGAAAAGATCCCCCACCTCGTCGGCGCGATGAAAGGCCTCCAATCCGTTTGATCTTCATCTTGCCCGATAAACTCCGGGAGGTTTGGAGGGCTGGCCCTCCAATCCGTCGGATCGCACAGCGATCCGACACTGCTCCAAAACAAAAAAGGCCGGGACAGAGGCCCGGCCTTTTCCAGAATCTGATCGAAAGCCTCAGCCGAACATGTCGGACGTGATGCCTTCGTACCAGCCGATGCTTTCCTCGTAGGTCGCCTTGCGCAGCGCCGCGTCCTCGCCGGTCTGGCTGACGAAGCTCGACACGCTGGCGATCTTCTCTTCGTTCGGCTCATAGGCCGCGCCGACCTTCACACCATCATCCGTCGCGATGAGGGACCAGCAGGTGTTCGAGTATTTCGCCGGGAAGACACGGCTTCCGGTGAGCGCACCACGCACCGCCATCGCGGCCACCTTGGCCTGTGAATTGGCCGAGAACCCGGATTTCGGCATGTCGCCCTGGTTGGTGGCATCTCCGAGGATGTGGATGTTCTCGTCGAGGCGCGACACCATGCTGGCGCCATCCACAGGTGCCCAGTTGCCTTCGGTGAGGCCTGCGGCATCGCAGATCAGTCCCGCCTTCTGCGCCGGGATCACGTTCACCACATCGGCCTGGATCAGTTCGCCATCCACGTCCACGGTCATCGCTTCCGGATCAACGGTGACATTGCCACCGCCGAAATCGGGACCGATCCGGGTGATCATGCCGGAATAGTGTTTCTGCCAGCCCTCCTCGAACAGGGCCTGTTTCGAGAAGGATTCCTTGGGATCTGCGATGATGATCTTGGCCGTCGGATTGTTCATCTTCAGCTGATGCGCGACCATCGAGATCCGCTCGTAAGGTCCGGGCGGGCAGCGGTACGGGTTGGGCGGCGCGACCATCACATAGGTGCCGCCTTCAGGCATCGCCATGATCTGCGCCTTGAGCAACTCGGTCTGGCTGCCGCCCTTGTAGGCGTGCGGCATCGCGTTCTGCGCCGAGAGGTCCCAACCGGGCACCGAGCCTTCGACAAAGTCGATGCCGGGGCTGAGGATGAGCCGGTCATACGGCACCGATCCCCCACCCGCGAGCGCTACGGTCTTGGCATCGCGGTCCACGCCCGTGGCCCAGTCATGCACGACATTGATGCCGTAATCCGAGGCCAGCTTGCCATAGGAATGCGACAGGTTCTCCAGATCCCAGAAACCGCCAAGATAGAGGTTCGAGAAGAAGCAGGTGTAGTAGCTGCGTGTCGGTTCGATCAGGGTAACGTCTATCTCCCCCGCGCTGTCCTTGGCGAGATAGCGAGCAGCGGTGGCACCGCCTGCCCCGCCGCCCACGACAACCACCTTGGGTTTGCCATGCGAGGCCGCATGCACCATCGGCGCGCTCAGCGTTGCCGCCGCGATCCCGGTGCCGACAAAGGCACGTCTGTTGAGTTTCATGGTCTTCCTCCCGTTTTCAAAGCGCGCCTTACCCGAGACGGTCTCTTCCGGACCTTATTCGGCCTTGGCAAAATATGCCGCGAGCGCGGCAATCTCTTCGTCCGACAACCGGGATGCCATCATCTGCATCACCGGGTGCGGTCTGATCTGTCTTTTGTAGGCATGCATGGCGACAACGAAATCCTCGGTCGGCCATTGCGTGATCGACGGGATGCCCCGATCCGATCCGTCCTGCTGGTGGCAGGTCTTGCATTCACTGGCGAGGTATTCGCCGTAATCCGTATCCCCCACAATGGCGAGCACTTCGGGCGACAGTTCCACCTCACGCGCCTGTGCGGTGGGCGCGGCCTCGGGTATGTTCTGCGGGCTGGCCGAGAACTGGCGCAGATAGGCCAGGATGTCGGACCGCTCCTGCGGATCATCCAAACCGGCAAAGTTCATCCGCGTCCGCGACACCAATGCCTTGGGGTTCTCCAGATAGGCGTTGAGTGTCTCGATCTCCCAGGTCAGACCATCGGCGCCCATCATCGCCATGTCATCGGAGTAGCGGAACCCGTCATGTGCACCGGCGCGGCGTCCGAAGATGCCATTGAGATGCGGGCCGATGCGGTCTTCGGCGCCCTGCCCGATCTGGTGACAGGACCGGCATTGTGCAAACACCTGTTCGCCGCGGGACGGATCACCAAATTCAAGTCCGGTGGCGTCGGCAATGACGGGGTCTGGTTCAGGCTGTTGCACCGGGTCTGCAACGGCAGCAACCGGTTGCGATGCTGCCTGTTTGGCGTCTTCGACCGCTTGGCGCGCGGCGGCGAGGTCCGCTTCGAGCGTTGCCAGACGGGCTTCAAGGTCAAATGCCTGATCCGCGCGACGGGCCAGATCGTCATTGCTGTGTTCCAGCTGCGCCAGCCGGTCTGTCAGGACCGCCAGCTCTGCCGCACGGTAGTCCCGGGATGTCCAGCCATAGGCCACCCCGAGCACAAGTGCAGCCCCACCTAGAACTGATATGAACAGACCGGACGACTTCGACATGACACCTCTTGGATGACGCTGGAGCCAAAGCTGACTCTCAGCCTCATATTAGCAAACAAACTGCGCGGCAGGATATATCCCTGCCGCGCACCGGATCATTTTTCGAAGGTCGACAGATAGGCTGTGACCGCCGCGATATCGTCTTCGCTTTTCAGGCCTGCAAAGCTCATCTTGGTGCCCTTGGCAAAACCGCGCGGGTCGGCCAGGAACGCAGCGAGCGTTTCGGGTGTCCAAGCGCCCTCCATGTCGGCCAAGACATTGGAATACTTGAACCCGTCAACCGACGCGATATCCGCGCCGACGACGCCGTTCAGCGCGGGACCGGAGCGGTTCTTCGCTCCGTCGCCCACCTGATGGCATGCCTTGCACTTGCCGAACACCTTTTCGCCGGAGGCCACCAGCTCGGGGTCCGGGCCTGCAGCGGCGGCTGCCACGACCGGAGCGGGTTCTGCGGTTTCCGCGACAGGTGCGGCAGCGGCTGTCTGTACCACGGCGTCGCCATTGCCGGACATCTCACCGCTTGCGTGGTCGTCACCCTCTTCCTCGGGCGTTACATCCAGCACGGTTGCGCGCATGGTGATCTCGACGCTGTCCTTGCAGTTTTCCATGCACGGCTCGGTCCGCCAGATCGTGTATTCGGTCTCGGCCCGATCATCGACGATGAAGCCATTTGCGTTGGGCATCTCGACGTCGAGGAAGTTCTCGTTCGAGAGAACGAAATCATCATCCACTAGGAAGTTCGAGTAGAGGATATAGGCCACGATGGCGTAGACCTCGTCATTGCTGAGCGTCTGCGCATTGCCGTAAGGCATGGAGCGATGGACGTAGTCCCAGGCGGTCGAGAGGTAAGGCCAATAGCTGCCCACGGTCTTGACCGGATCCGCGTCCGCAAGCGTGCCTTCGCCACCTGCGAGTTCGGGCCAGTTGTCGACGCCTTCGGCGAATTCACCGTGGCAGACCGCGCAATTTTCGGAGAAGATCATTTCGCCATCTTCGACCGAGCCCGATCCGACCGGAAGACCGGTGCCATCCGGGCTTACATCGAGATCCCAAGCGGCGATTTCTTCAGCCAGGGCCGGGCGACCCAGACCGAACTTGCCTTCGCCTGCACCCGTCGATGCATTCGCCGCGGCGACCAGACCGCTGGAAACCACGGGCGGCGCGATCGCGGTCATGACAGGCGGATTTTCCGGAAAGCCCGCGATGTTGCGGTCGGCAAAATTCACGGCCATTGTCAGCACGGCCAGCGTGCCAAGTGCGGTTCCGCCGAAAAGCTTAAGAGACTTCGACATTTTCGGCCTCCCCGTTGGGTTTGACGTGCCACGTCTGGATACAGTTGTTGTGATAGATCGAGTTTTCGCCGCGCACGTCGCGCAGTTGAGCCTTGGTCGGCTGAACATACCCGGTTTCGTCGATGGCGCGGGATTGCAGCAGCATATCCTCACCGTTCCATTCGGTGTCGAGGTAGAAGCGGGTCAGAGCCATCTTCTCACCCGGCTTGGCGAGACGTGCGGTTTCCCATGTCTTGCCGCCGTCCTTGGACACGTCCACGCGGGTGATCGCGCCGTGGCCAGACCACGCCAGACCGGTGATGACCAGCGGGCCTGCCCCATGGGTGATCGGTGCTTGCGGGCTGGGCGATGTGATGACGGATTTCGCGTCCATCACCCAGGTCCACTTGCGGCTGGTCCCATCGGCCAGCGTGTCGGTGTATTTCGACGTTTCCTCGCGGCTTTCGACCGCGTTCGCCGTCACTTCGATCCGGCGGAGCCACTTGACCCACATGTTGCCTTCCCAACCGGGAACGACAAGACGGACCGGGTAGCCGTGTTCCTTGCGCAGCGCTTCGCCGTTGGCCTTGAACGCGACCAGCACGTCGTCCAGCGCCTTGTCCATCGGGATCGAGCGGCCGTTCGAGGACGCATCCGCACCTTCGACATAGACCCATTTGTCGGCCAGATCGCCCGCAGCGCCAAGGCCCGCTTCGTTCAGAAGAGTGCGCAGGGACACGCCGGTATATTCCATGTTGTGGATCATACCGTGGGTGAACTGCGCGCCGTTGAGCTGCGCGCCCGCCCATTCCATGCCGGTGTTCGCGGCACATTCGCAGAAGTAGACGTGGTTCTCGCGCGGGAAGCGTTCCAGATCGGCATAGGAGAACACCAGCGGTGTATCGACCAGGCCGTTGATCATCAGGCGGTAGTCTTCCTTGCGCAGCTCGATCGCGCCCGAGTGATGGCGTTCAAAAGCACAGCCCTGCGGGGTGATCGTGCCATCCAGCGCGTGAATCGGCGTGAAGTTGATCGAGCTGGTGGTGTCGGCGGTCAGCCATTCCACGTTGCGGCGCACCACATCGCTTTCGTACTGGATCGGCAGACCGTAGGGCGTGGCATCGACGCCATCGCCAAAGACGCTCGCCCATTCCTGCACTTCGGTGATCAGCGGATCCGGGCCATTCGCCCGCGCGGCACCCGCAGCGGTCAGCCCCGCCGCTGCGGCGGCCGAGCCCCGCAGGAACGCGCGGCGCGAGGGATTGTGCATGTCAGACATATCTCACACTCCGGTTGAAGTTACGCGCCCACAACCGTGACGCTGTTGTTGGGTTGAACGGTGACGGTGCCAAGCTTCTTGATATGCGCTTCGACCACGTCCCAGATTTGTGGACCTTCGGTGCCCTCGTTGACCGACGCCCAGCCCGCGACGACATAGTTTTTCGCGGGATCAATGGCTTCGCCCGTCTTGAGCAGCACCATGTCGGTGATGCGCTCGCCCTGCGGCTTCTGCACGTCGATCCGGTAGCCCATGCCCCCGATGCGCACCATGTCGCCGCCCTGCTGGTAGTAGGGGTCGGGGTTGAAGATGTTGTCGGCCACGTCTTCGAGGATGATCTTGATGAATTCGCCCGTCATCTCCGACCGGTAGGCCTTGCCATAGGTCATGGAGGTGACATTCCAGATGTCCTCGCGGGTGATGTTGTCGCCGGGGATCAGGCTTGGCCCCCAACGCACACCCGGCGACATGGCGATGTCGGCCTCGCGCTCGCTCATGAGGGCGTCGCAGATCAGGTCGTCCCATGTGCCGTTGAAGTTGCCCCTGCGGTACAGAAGGCTGTCGGTCTGGCCGATCACCTCTTCCAGCTGGTCCTTGTAGGGCGCGCGCTGTTCGTCGATCAGAGCGGCCATTTCCTGGTCCGGCTCGATCACGTCTGCGAAAATCGGGATCAGTTTGTGACGGAAGCCCATCATGCGACCGTTCTGGATATCCAGATCGACGCGGCTGACGAATTTACCGTTGGAGCCCGACGCCACGATGATCGTCTCTCCCACCAGAACGGGTTCAGGCAGCGCGTCATGAGTATGGCCCGACAGGATCACGTCGATCCCCGTCACCTTGCTCGCCATGCTCTTGTCCACGTCGAACCCGTTATGGCTGAGGCAGACGACGCATTCGGCCCCTTGCGCACGAACCTCGTCAACCATGGCCTGCATGTTCTCGTCGCGGATACCGAAGGAGTATTCCGGGAACATCCATCCGGGGTTTGCGATCGGCATGTAGGGGAAGGCCTGACCGATCACAGCGATTTTCACGCCACCGCGTTCGAAGAAGGTGTAGGGCGGGAACAGCTCGGCCGGTTCATCCCATTCCGCGTCGAAGATGTTCTGACCCAGAGCGGCAAAGGGCAGGCCTTCGACCAGTTCGGCCACGCGGTCCGATCCCAGCGTGAATTCCCAGTGGAAGGTCATCGCATCGGGCTTGAGCTGGTTCATCACGTTGACCATGTCCTGCCCCTGCGTGTGATAGCAGGTGTAGGACCCGTGCCATGTGTCGCCGCCGTCAAGCAGGATCGCATCGGGGCGGTCGGCCCGGATCGCGTTGACCACCGTGGCCACGCGATCCAGACCTCCGACGCGCCCATATGCCTTGGCCAAGGAGGAGAAATCGCCAGAGCTGAGCGCGTAATGGGACGGGCTTCCGTCGTCGATGCCGTAAAGCTTGCGGAAATCGGCTCCGGTCACATGCGGCACGGCACCGCGATTGTCGCCCACGCCGATATTCACCGATGGCTCGCGGAAATAGATCGGCTTCAGCTGGGCGTGAATGTCGGTGACGTGGATCAGGGACACGTTGCCGAACGTGTCGAACTGCAGAAGCTGGTCCTGCGTCAGCGCCTGCTGCGCCGCCAGCCGGGACCAGTTGCCGAAACCGGACGCGCCCACCAGAGCGGACGCGGCCATCGACACCTGCAGGAAATCGCGACGTGAAATCATGTGAGGGGGCCTTCTTGGATGTCCGGTCACACATTCGCATGTGTGAATGGGTTAAGTATCAAAAAGCCCGCGCCTCGTGCAGCGCGGGCCTTGAGGTTATTGACGGACCGAGGGTCCTTCGACGCTGAGGCCATTGCCGCGCGAGGCGACATAGACTTCAAGCGCGATGAATTCCGGAGAACCGACGGCAAAGGTCTCGGCGCGGGTGTCGCGGATACAGCCGCGGAAACGGTTGTGCGTCTGCACAAGACCCGCGTTCTTCAGGCGGTAGGTCGGGAACCCGTTGATCTGGCCCTGAGACAGGTGGTCGGCACGGATGTAGTTGCCGTAGTTCTGTTCATGGCAGTTCGCGCAGGACAGCTCGAGCTGGCCATAGCGGGTGTAGTAGATTTCCTTGCCTTTTTCGTAGTATTCGGCGGCAGGGCCATCAATGGCCACATTCACCGGCATGCCACGCGACTGAACGGAAATCAGCGCTTCCATCGCTGTCATCTGGGCACCGTCATACTTGTAGGCTTCGGCGCCCATCTGTTCGGTGCGGCAGTTGTTGACCTGCATTGCCAGCGTGCGCATCTCGCCCGCTTCTGCGTTCCACTTCGGGTACACCGCGCGAACACCCGCGAGGCTTTCCGGGCCTTCGTGACAGGACGCGCAGGACTTTTCGGCAGTGCCTTCGACGGTGTTCCAGGCATCCATCGCCTGATCCACGGCGATCATGCCGGGGTTGTCGAACGTGTCCATCTGCATGGCCTGCGTGTCGTCTTCGCGGAAGTGCCAGCCCGACATGATCGTGTCGATGCCTGTTTCCGCCATGTGCGCGGGCGCTGCGGTTTTGGAGATCATCACCTCGCCGTCGATGGACAGGGTGTCGTCATCCGCGCCACCTGCAAAGACCATCGGAGCCGAGATGACCAGCGCGGCGAACGCTGTCATTGCCTTGTATTTCATTCTGTTCCCTCCCAAAATTGCCCTGCCCCGTGCACCGGAACAGGGAGGAGCTTCTGCTCAGACCGCGACCGACTGCGTGTCGTTGTAGACAGACCCGTCATCGTCGTACCAGGTGAAGGTGAAGTCACCGGCTTCGGGCACGGTGGCCTCGAATTCGAAATACGGGTTGGTCGAAATCGCCGGCTCCATCTTCACGTCAACGACCATCTGACCGTTGAACTCGCAGGTGAAGCGATTGATGATCGAGCGCGGGATCGGGTTGCCGTCGCCGTCCTTGCGCTGGCCCGATTCCATCGGGTGGCTGATCAGCGTCTTGATGACGATCGCTTCGCCAGCAGAGGCGGATTTGGGAACCTTGACGCGGGGTTTTACACCGGATGCCATGTTGTCTCTCCTGAAATCTGAATGTTGACCGTCAGCCGCCGCAGCCGCCGATGGTGACCTTTACGGTCTTGGCGCTGCGGGCAAAGCTGCCGTCGGCCAGTTGTGCGATGGCGATCACGTCCTGCGTGCCGGCAAGACGCATCCGCGTGCTTGCGGACTGGGACGCGGCAAGAGGGCCGAAGTTGAAGGTCGCAACGCCCGGCGTCGGGTTGCCTGCGGCCAGAACCATGATCGCGGTTGCGCCCGGGGCGGACACCGAAATCGGAACCGTGTTGCCATTCTCGGCAATCTCCGGCGCGGTCAGTTCGACACCAGCATCAGCGAGTGCAGCACCGCCGGTGAATTCTGCGATTGCGTCGTCAGCCGCAGCATTGGCGCGGAACGGCAGGACGAAGGTCAGCGCGGCTGCCCCACCCAATGCCAGGGTTTCGCGTCTCGTGAAATCCATGTCTTTTCTCCTAATCCAGTGGCAGCAGATCAGCTGCCCTTAAGCGTAAGCAGGAACGCCACCACATCTTCGATTTCCTGCGCCGTCAGGATGGGCGTCAGGTCTTCTTCTTTTGCACCCTTGCCGGTGTAACCATCACCGGGGCGGATGAATCCGCTGGTCTTGTAGAAGGCGGGCATGACGCTGCCTTCGAATGTCATCTTCGCGTTGGCCACAATGCCGCGCAGCTCTTCGGCGGTGCGGTACTCCGCGATGCCGTCGAGGCTTGGGCCGACTTCACCGTGGAACAGCGCATCGCTGAGCGCAGTGACGGCATGGCAGGCCACGCAATTGCCCTTGCCACGGTTGGTCATGATCTTGGCGCCGTTGGCGGCGTCCCCTTCGACACCGGTCAGCGAGGCCGTGATGGCACCGTAATCATCGAATTGCACCTCACCCGGATTGATCGGGTTGGCGATGGCCGCGGTCGCGAAAAACACGACTGCTGCGGAAATACCTGTTAGCTTCATTGTCCCTCCCTTACCGCCCGACACGTTGGCCGGGCTGACATATGGCTTTGTGTACCGTAGGCCACAGAGCTTGATTCATGCAACAACAAATTCACAGACGTGAATAATTGAGTATGTATGTCGCAGCGTCAGTCCGTGCTTCCGTTGCTGCGCTCCTGGATGCGACGCGCATGGTAACGCTGAAAATCTTCATCTCCATCAAGCAGATAGCGCTTTTCCGCCACCCAGGTGAACATGTCGAGAGTTGTTCCTTTCCCAAAGGCGCCCGGCATGACGGCAACCGACGCTTCGAGCGCATTCTGGTCTTCAGGAACCTCTTCGGGCAGGAAAACGATGTTCGGCGTGAAGAGCACGCGCCACTTGCGGGCCATGTCCTTTTCCGACAGCACCTCGCCGTCAAAATCTGTAACTTCGATGTCGCCGTGCAGGTTCAGCTGAACGACAAAATAGTTCTCGGCGATGAAGTCGCTGACCGTGGCATCCGAGAAGACCTCTTCATGCATCTTGGAGCAATAGATGCAGCCGCGCTGCTCGAAGAAGAGGACCAGCCGCTTGCCTTCGGCATTGGCTTCCTCGAGGTCTTCGCGCAAATCCTTGAAGGTGTCGCGCATCCAAGGCTGCTTGTGCAGACCGTCATCCCCAAGTTCGGCCGCCGCCAGCGGAAGCGCCATTACCAGCGCAAGCGCGCCTGCCAGAAAATGTTTCATCTTCCTTCCTCCTCCTGTGTTGGCGGTCATCCAAGCGATGACCAATTCGGAAACCAGCGCAGCATGGCTTCCGCGATCAAATTCACCGTGTCCGTCGCGATCAGCAGCGCGAACAGGATCAGCATGCCTCCCATGACCTTTTCCGCATAGCCCAGAAAGCTGCGGTTTCGCGCCGTCCAGCGCAGGAACGGGCCCGAGAACAAGGCGGCGATCACAAAGGGTGCCGTCATGCCGACGCCATAGACGAACAGCAGCAGCCCCCCCTGGTAAATGTCCCCCATGCCACCTGCGATCATCAGGATCGACGCCAGCGCAGGGCCGACGCAGGGGGTCCAGCCAAAGCCGAAGGCGAGGCCCATCACATAAGCGCCGACAAGGGTCGTGGGCTCTGCTTTCGCCTCGACCCGTGCCTCGCGGTAGAGGATCGGGATGCGCACGACGCCCAGAAAATGCAGACCGAAGGCCAGCAGGACCGCCGCCGCGACATAGCGCAGAGGCTCGCGGAAATCGGCAAAGGCCTGTCCCACCGCGGTGGCCCCCATGCCCAGCAGAACAAAGATCGTGGTCACGCCCAGTGCAAAAAGACAGGCCGAAAGCACCAGGTTCCACGCGATCCCGCGCGGCACGTCCGCTTCGCCCTTCAGCTCGTTCATGGAAATGCCTGCCATGTAGCACAGATAGAACGGCACCATCGGCAGAATGCATGGGGTAAAGAAGCTCAGGATCCCGGCAAGCGCTGCACCTGCAAAAGAAATGTCGAACATGCAGGGAGATTCCTTGAATTATTCACATATTCAGATTACGTAGTTTGTTATACTGTCGTCAATTGGTGAATGATGTCCGCTTTCAACGCCCTCGCGCTTGCCGCCATGCTGATGGCCAGTCCGGCCTTGACGGCGACGGCCCTGGCCGAACCTATGCTGGTGATGGTCGAACAGCCGGGGTGCGTGTATTGCGAGCGCTGGGACCATGAGATCGGACCTGCATATCCCAAGACGGACGAGGGCAAATTTGCGCCTCTTCTCCGGGCAGACCTGCGCGAAGCCCCCCCCGAGGGCATCACGTATGCGCGCCGCGTGCTTTTCACGCCGACCTTTGTTCTGATAGAAAATGGTCAAGAACAGGCACGGATCGAAGGATATCCCGGCGAGGATTTCTTTTGGCCGCTTCTGACGAAGCTGCTGGAAGACCATACGGATTTCAATCCTGCGTCGGGCACCGACACGGTCAAGAACTAGAGGCACGGCATGGCACTTCCCCAGCTCAGTCCGGATCTGAACGAAGAGGAACTTGACCGGATCGTGGACAAGGCGACCACCGCGTCGAACTTCCTCAAGGCAATCAGCCATGAAGGACGGCTGATGATCCTGTGTCACCTCGTCACCGGCGAAAAATCCGTGACCGAGCTCGAAGAACTGCTGGCCGCGCGTCAGGCGGCAGTGTCGCAGCAGCTGTCGCGTTTGCGCCTCGAAGGCCTGGTCATTCCGCGCCGGGATGGCAAGACGATCTATTACCGCCTTGCCGATGACCGTCCGCGCAAGATGCTCGAATGCGTCTACGATCTCTTCTGCAAGGACGAATGAGCCGCAAGCACTCTTGTCTTGCGTACATATCTCGTTGACAGCATACTTTCTTCGGGAGCCTGTCTTGGGAGGACAGCATCATGCTGGAGACTGTTCCGGAGCACATTCTTGTCGCCTGCGTCGGACTTTTTGGAGGAGTTCTGCTGGGACTTGCCGCACGACTTGGGCGGTTCTGCACATTGGGCGCGATCGAAGACCTGCTCTACGGCGGGTCGGACACCCGCATTCGCATGTGGGGCATCGCCATCGGCACCGCGATCATCGGCAGTTTCGCCCTGATGGGCACAGGGTTCGTCGAGGCCGGAACAACGTATTATCTGTCCATCAACTGGCTGCCCTGGGCATCTGTCATCGGCGGGCTGATGTTCGGCTATGGCATGGCACTGGCCGGAAACTGTGGCTACGGCGCGGTGGCGCGGCTGGGCGGCGGCGACCTGCGCAGCTTTGTCATCGTGCTGGTCATGGGCGTGTCGACCTATGTTGTGCTGAGCGGGCCGCTCGCACCTCTGCGGGACATGCTCTTTCCACAAAGCCCGGTTCTTCCGGGCGATGTGCCCCCCGGCATCGCGCATGCAGCCGCGGTCGCCACCGGGCTTTCATCCCATGCAATCGGGCTGAGCATCGGCCTCGCGCTTCTTGCCATTTCCGCGAGTTCCCGCGCCTTTCTTGACAATCCCAAGGCGGCAATCTGGGCGGTGGTGGTCGGCATCGCCATCATCAGCGGATGGGCGGGGACGGCCTGGGTGGCAAACACCGGGTTCGAGGCATTGCCCGTCGTGTCGCACAGCTTTGCCGCACCCTTGGGCGAGAGCATCATGTGGTGGATGATCGGCTCGGCTCAACCCGTCAGCTTTGCAGTCGGTTCCGTGGCCGGCGTGTGGTTCGGCGCATTCTGCGGCTCGTTGATCAAGGGACATTTCCGCTGGGAAGCCTGCGAGGATCCCCGCGAGCTGCGCCGCCAGATCTTTGGCGCGGGCCTCATGGGGGCCGGAGCGGTGATTGCCTTGGGCTGCACTGTGGGTCAGGGCATCAGCGCATTTTCCATGCTGGCCTACAGCGCCCCAGTGACCTTCCTTGCCATTTTTGCTGGCGCTGCGCTGGGGCTCAGACAGCTGATCGTAGGGTTCAATCCCGCAGAATAGACCTGACCCAACGTCACCCGTTGCCGAAGAATCACGCTTGGCGAGAAATTGCTTGCAGATGCGCAAGTGGGCACATTTTTGCCTGCAAACGTTTTCAACGCTGGTTACTCTTTAGATAAAAATAAAACTAAAGAGAGCAGGCAAAGGGAACATGGGAACGGCTTACAATGGCACGTTCGTCATCTCCTGGTCGCAGACAACTATAGACACGC
>NZ_JALEGT010000010.1 GCF_022763305.1 Marivita sp.
CCTGACGGGCCAGGGCCAGCGCCGTGTCATAGGTCGTCTTGATCACGTGGACGGGAGTGCTCTGCATCGGTGCCTTTGCCTTTTGCCTCTAGCTAGTTGGACAGGGCACAAAAGAAAAGAGCGGGCAGGGCCCGCTCTTTCCTTAACCAAATCTGGTTATGAGCTATTAGAAGCTCATTGCAACGCCGAGCGAGAAGGTGTCTTCGTAGCTGCCGCCGTCGATGTCGCCACCGCCGTAGCCGAACTGCGCCTGGAGACCACCGCCCAGATCGTAGTTTGCGGTGATGCCGTAGCCGCTGGAGTCTGCGCCGAACGCGTCATCCACGTCGAACTCACCGTAGTTCACACCGAGTGTCAGTGCGTTCATGGTGTAGCCGAGGCCGATTGCATAGTGGCTGCCGTTGTCAGCACCGTTGTCGCTGTCGTCGGTCATGTGCGTGTAGTTCACGATGGCCTGGAGACCGTTGCCGAACGTGGTTGCTGCGCTCAGGCCGATGCGTGTGTCGTACAGAGCTGCTGCTTCGTCAACTTTCTGGTAACCAAAGCCGAGACCCAGTGTCAGGCCTGCGAGGTCCATGTTGTAGGACGCACCGAGAGCGAACGCGGTGTCGAAGTCGGTTGCGTTGCGGTCCGGCGAGACCGAGATCGAGCCGGTGAACGAGTCGAAGCTGTAGTCGAGGCGGATTTCCTGACCACCGTAGATTTCGTCCAGGCCGGAGTTGCCGTTGTAGCCCGGGTGCACGGTGTGGTCGTCGTTGATCGCGCCGCCGATTGCGGTTTCGGTCAGACGTGCGTCAAACGCGGAGTCGGTGTCGCCGACTGTCAGGCGCATCGGGCCGTAAGCCATGAACATCGTTGCGTTCGGCAGACGTGCTGCGTCTGTCTGGTCCGGGCTGATCGCTTCGTCGAGGTCGATCGACGCGCCAAAGGACAGGCCGCCATCAGTTTCGCCGGACATCGAGAAGGTCACGTCGATGTCGGTGAAGACGCGGACTTTTTCGAGATCGCCAGTCGAAGCATCGCCGGATGCGTTTTCGTTCTTGAAGATACCCATTTCAGCCAGGCCGGAGACCGACACGTCAGCCGCTGCGAAACCAGCTGTTGCAACCAGCGCGGTGGAAGCAAGAAGAAGAGTTTTCATTTTTTCCCTCATGTGTTCGTAAGGCACGTACCAAACCGGATGGTCCGGATTAGCTGGGAACTCTATGCTCTTTGGTGGGACTGGTTTGCAAGCCAAGCGGTCCATGGCCTGCCAAGTTCGCCATCTGTGATGCTCATTTGCCACAAGACTTTTGACGGAGCTTTCCCATTGAAAGATCACGGCCTTACGGCACATGTCTCAAGTTCGGCTTGTCGTATTGGGGATCGGCTTGTATGCAAAGCATAAGGCAAACAGGCATATGAGGGCAGTCTCCCATGGACCTTACACGTTTCAGGACCGGTTTCGGCGTCGCTCTTATGGCTGTTTCGGTCTCGGGCTGCGGGTTTTTCGGGGGATCGTCGGACCGTCAGCCTGTCGAGACGCCCGCCGCAGAGGACATCGTGGATGAAATCCTGTTGGAGCGGAACCCGAACCGCCCGCAATCCTCGATCTTCGACATCTTCCGCAACCGTGGTGATGCCGGTGAATTGGGTGCAGTCAACAAGTACATCTGGAATGCGGCGCTGGAGACACTGGATTTCCTGCCGGTCGAGTCGGTTGATCCCTTCACCGGTGTGATCACGACCGGCTATGGCACGCCTCCGGGAGGTGGTCGGGCCTATCGCGCCACCATCCTCGTGAATGACCCGGCGCTGGATGCGCGGTCGCTGAACATTGCGCTGATGACCCGGTCGGGCCCGGTGGATGGCGCAACCGTTCGGGCGGTGGAGGATGCGATTCTCACGCGGGCCCGCCAATTGCGCCAGCAAGACAGCCGCCTGTAATGTTTCGGACTCTGGTCTGACCGAGAGCCGGCTGCTCTAGTCCATCGGCTGGCGCACGGGGTAGGCTGCGGCCAGATCATCGACCCATTTCAACTGACGGGGCAGGCAGATGCGCTTGAGGTCATAGCGTTCGCGCGCGAATCTCCGGGCGTTGGAGCCCAGAAAATCGCGGCGTTCCGGAGAGTCGAGCAGGGCGCAGGTTTCGCGGATCAGCTTGTCCTGATCGAAGAAATCCACAAGGACGCCGGTCTGGCCTCCGATGATCGCCTCGCGCACGGGTGCCGTGTCGGAGGCGACGATGGCGCATTTGGCGCTCATCGCTTCGATCAGCGACCAGGACAGCACGAAGGGGTAGGTCAGGTACACATGGACCGTGCTGACCTGGATCATCGACAGAAACGTGTCATAGGGCACGCGGCCCATGAAATGCACCCGCGCCCAGTCCTCGTCCGGGATCTGGCCGCGCACCTCGTCGATGAAGATCTGTTTCCACGTTTTGCCGGCCGGGGGTTTCGCGCCATAGCTGGTCTCGTCGCCGCCCAGCAGCACGATCTCGGCCGTCGGTCGGCGGCGCAGCAGCTCTGGCAGAGCGCGCATGAACCGGTGATAGCCGCGATAGGGTTCGAGATTGCGGTTGATGAAGGTGACCACCTCGTCCTGCGCGGTCAGGACCTTGCCGTTCGGCAGCGTGAGTTTGGCCGCGGGATTCGCAACGACCGCGTCGGTGTCGACCCCGTCATGGCACACCGTGATGCGTGACTGGTACTGATCCGGGAAGGTGCCGGCCTGGAAATGGGTGGGGCTGATCCCGGCATCCATAACCTCTTCGTGCAGGCGGTTGTTGATGTTCTTGAGCCGCAGGCGCATCGGGTCGCGATCTGGCGCGCTGCTTGGAAATTCGGGGTCGAACCCGGTCTCGGCCTTGCCGGAGCGATGGTAGAGTTCGCAATAGAGGCCAAGCCGTGCCCCCGGCCAGACGTCCTTGAGAAACAGGCTTTCACCCCAGCCATGATGCGCGAGGATGACATCGGGTTCGAAACGCCGCTGTTTCAGGGCCATGGCCGCATCATAACAGCTTGTCCCGCGCAGGATCTTGGTTTCGAAATCCGCCAGCCACGGGTGTACCCCGGGCGTTGTCGATCCCTTGACCGCATAGGGCAGGACGGTGATGCCCTTCCACTTGGTGACTTCCTTGACCTTCGGGGTCAGCACGACCACCTGATCGCCACGCTCGGCCAGAGCCGGGCCGAGATGTTTGAACTGGGCTGGGAAATTCTGGTGGATCAGGAGTATTTTCATCGGCCCGGTCATCTTGCCCTTCTTTCCAAAGGGTATGACCGCAAAATTCCGGCATCACAATGGCGCAGGTGGGGGCGGGACTGGACGATCCTGTGGCATCGGCCTATCACCCTGCCAAAAGCTGATGCACACCCGAAGGACCTATTCCATGTCGCGTTACGACCCCTCTGTCATCGAACCCAAATGGCAGGCCGTCTGGGAAGAGAGTGAAACGTTCCGCGCCGTGCGGTCGGACGACAAGCCGAAATATTACGTGCTCGAGATGTTCCCCTATCCGTCGGGCCGCATCCATATCGGCCATGTGCGCAACTACACGATGGGTGACGTGATCGCGCGTTACAAGCTGTCCACCGGGCATAACGTGTTGCATCCGATGGGGTTTGACGCGTTCGGCATGCCGGCCGAGAACGCTGCGATGGCGTCAGGCGGGCATCCCAAGGATTGGACCTATTCCAATATCGACACGATGGTCAGCCAGATGAAGCCTTTGGGCTTTGGCCTCGACTGGTCGCGCATGTTCGCGACCTGTGATCCGGAATATTACGGCCAGCAGCAGGCGCTGTTCCTCGACATGCTTGAGGCGGGGCTTGTCTACCGCAAGAACGCGGTAGTGAACTGGGACCCGGTCGACATGACCGTGCTTGCAAACGAGCAGGTGATTGACGGCAAGGGCTGGCGATCCGGTGCCGAGGTGGAACGGCGGGAGCTCACGCAGTGGTTCTTCAAGATCAGCGACATGTCCGAAGAACTGCTCGACGCGTTGGACACGCTGGACGATTGGCCCGCCAAGGTGAAGCTGATGCAGGCGAACTGGATCGGCAAGTCGCGCGGGTTGCAGTTTGCGTTCTCGACGATTGACGCGCCGGATGGGTTCGACCGGATCGAGATCTATACGACCCGCCCCGACACGCTGATGGGCGCGTCCTTTGTCGGCATTTCTCCCGACCATCCGCTGGCCAAGCATTTGGAAAAGGACAATGCCGATCTGGCCGCGTTCAATGCAGACTGCCGCAAGGGCGGGACGACGGAAGAGGCGTTGGAGAAGGCCGAGAAGCGCGGGTTCGACACCGGGCTTCGTGTGCGCCATCCCTTTGATACGGCGTGGGAATTGCCGGTCTATGTCGCCAACTTCATCCTGATGGATTACGGCACCGGTGCGATCTTCGGCTGCCCGGCGCATGACCAGCGCGACCTTGATTTCGCGCGGAAATACGACCTGCCGGTGCAGAGCACATTTGTTCCTGCCATGGGTGAGGATGCGTTCATCCTGCCCGAAGACGGTGGCCCGGCTTATGTGCCGCCGAAACCCGAGACCGTGCGGTATATTCGCGGCTTTGCCGGGGAAGAGGCGCAGACGGGGAATGACGCCATCGAAGCGGCTATCGGGTTCTGCGAAGCGAACGGGGTCGGCCATGGTGTGACCAAGTTCCGCCTGCGCGACTGGGGCCTCAGCCGCCAGCGCTATTGGGGCTGTCCGATCCCGGTGGTGCATTGCGATGCCTGCGGCGTGGTGCCCGAGAAGAAAGAAAACCTGCCGATCGCGCTGCCCTATGATGAGGACGGCAAACCGATTGATTTCTCGATCCCGGGCAACCCGCTGGATCGTCACCCATTGTGGCGCAATTGCCCGTGCCCGACCTGTGGTCAGCCCGCCAAGCGCGAGACCGACACGATGGACACGTTTGTCGATTCGTCGTGGTACTTTGCCCGCTTCACCGCGCCGCGCGCGGACACGCCGACGGATATGGCGGATGCGGAATACTGGATGAACGTTGACCAGTATATCGGCGGCATCGAACACGCGATCCTGCACCTGCTTTATTCGCGCTTCTTCGCCCGCGCGATGCACATCACCGGGCATCTGCCGGAACGCTGCAAGGAGCCGTTCAACGCGCTTTTCACGCAAGGCATGGTGACGCACGCGATCTACAAGACCACCGGGCCGGATGGACGCCCCGTCTATCACTACCCGGAAGATGTGGAGTTGCGCGACGGCAAGTGCTTCCTGAAAGACGGGACCGAGGTCGAGATCATCCCTTCGGCCAAGATGTCCAAGTCGAAGAACAACGTGGTCGATCCGGTTGCGATCATCCAGCAATACGGGGCCGATACGGCGCGCTGGTTCGTGCTGTCCGACTCGCCGCCCGAACGGGACGTGGAATGGACGGCTTCTGGCGCTGAGGCGGCGGCGCGCCATCTGGGTCGGGTCTACCGCATCGCGTCCGAGGTTGCCGAGGCGAACGAGGCGGCCAATGCCGAAGATGATGCGCTCCTGCGCGAGATGCACAAGGCAATCCATGACGTGACCGTGGGTGTGGAAAGCTTTGGGTTCAACGCCTCGATTGCGCGGCTTTACGCCTTTACCAACGCGCTGTCGAAATCCAAGGCCGGGTCTGATGCAAAACGTCAGGCGGCAAAGACGCTGGCGCAGCTCATGTCGCCGATGACGCCGCATTTGTCCGAGGAAATCTGGGCGCTTCTGGGCGGCGAGGGTCTGGTTGCCAATGCGCCCTGGCCCAAGGCGGATGAGGCGATGCTGGTCGAAGACACGGTAACCTTGCCCATTCAGGTGAACGGCAAACGTCGGGACGAGATCACCGTGCCCAAGGACATGGACAAGGCCGAGGTTGAAAAGCTGGCGCTGGCGACCGATGGTGTGAAACGTGCGCTGGATGGCGCAAGCCCCAAGAAGGTGATCGTGGTGCCGGGTCGGATCGTGAATGTGGTTGCATAGACGCCAGACGTTTTTCGCGTTGTCCGCGCTTGTCGCGGGCGCGGCTTGCGGGTTCACGCCGGCCTATGGGCCTGTGGGCGGCGCGTCGGTGTTGCAGGACAACCTGCGAGTTGTGGCACCGGACCGGAGGGACGGCTTTCTGATTGCGCAGCGGTTGGAAGACAGGTTCGGACGTAATGACGGGGGGCGCTACGTGCTGACCGTCACGCCGACGATCCAGCGGCAGGGGCTGGCGACCTCGGTCGAGGGGACGACAAATCGGTTTCAGTTGACCGGACGTGCGGATTACTCCCTGACCGATCAGGGCAGCGGTGCCGTGCTGCGCGAGGGGCGCGTGATTGACTTTACTGGGTTTTCCGCCACAGGATCGACTGTCGCGACTCTCGCCGCAGAACGCGATGCGGCGGCACGTCTGATGGTGATTCTCGCAGATCAGATTGTCGACCGTCTGGTCATCTCGGCCAGCGGCCTGCCCGCATGAAGCTGCCCCCGCGCGAGGCGTCGGGGTATTTCGCCCGTCCCGATCCGGCGAAGCTGGGCATCCTGATCTATGGCGAAGACGCGATGCGGGTGGCGCTCAAGCGGCAGGAACTGATCGCGGCGCTGATCGGGCCGGAGGGCGAGGGCGAAATGCGCCTCACGCGGATTCCCGCAGCGGAGTTGCGCAAGGAACCCGCACTTCTGGGCGATGCGATCAAGGCGGTCGGGTTCTTTCCGGGGCCGCGCGTGGCCTTTGTCGAGGACGCCAATGACACGGTGATCAAGCCCATCGCGGCAGCGGTCGAGGACTGGCAGCCGGGGGATGCGCAGATTGTTGTGACGGCGGGGCAGTTGCCGGCCAAATCGGCGCTGCGCAAGCTGTTCGAGGGGCATCCGAATGCTTTTGCGGCGGCTTTGTACAACGACCCGCCGTCGCGTGCCGAGATTGAAGCGGAACTGACACGTGCGGGTCTGGCACGCCCCGATGGTGCGGCGATGGAGATGCTCACGGCCCTGTCGAAGGAGCTGGACCCGGGCGATTTCCGGCAGACGCTCGAAAAGATCGCACTCTACAAGTTGGGCGATTCGGCACCGCTTGCACCGGACGAGGTGACTCTCTGCGCGCCGGGGTCGACCGAGGCGGATCTGGACGATGTGCTCAACATCGTGGCCGAAGGGCGCACCGGGGAAATCGGTCCGGTGATGGCCCGGCTCGAGGCGCAGGGGACGGCGGCGGTGACGCTGCTGATCATGGCGACCCGGCATTTTCGCGCGTTGCACACGGCGGCGTCGGATCCGGGCGGTGTCGGGCAGGGGATGGGGCGGCTGCGGCCGCCGGTTTTTGGCCCGCGAAGGGATCGGATGTCGCGGCAGGCGTCGGGCTGGGGCATGCATCGACTGGAACAGGCGCTGCAGATGCTCTTGGAGACCGACCTGTCGTTGCGGTCGGCGGGGCAGCACGGGCCTGCATTGGCGATTGTGGAACGGGCGTTCATCCGGCTCGCGATGCTGGGACGCAGGTAGGATTTGCCGGGCGGAGACCCGGTTATGGGAGAACGAAGATGTACAAACTGGTGGGCAATCGCGCGACGCGGGCGTTCCGGCCTTTGTGGCTGCTGGAGGAGTTGGGTGTTCCCTACGAGCACGTGCCTGCTGCGCCGCGCTCGGACGAGATTCTGGCGGTCAGTACTTTGGGCAAGGTGCCGGTGTTGGTGGACGGCGACCATGTCATTGGAGATTCGATGGCCATCCTGACCTACCTCGCAGACAAGCATGGCGCGTTCACCCATCCGGCGGGGACCGTGGATCGGGCGCGGCAGGATGCCTGGACATTCCGGCTGCTGGATGAGGTGGATTCGCTCCTCTGGACGGCGGCACGACACAGTTTCGTTGTGCCCGAGGACGAGCGCGTGCCCGAGATCAAGGACAGCCTGAAGGCAGAGTTCGGCCGGAATATCGTGCGCATCGCGGGGGATCTGAACGGTGATTGCCTTGCCGGGGACGCGCCCACTGTGCCGGATTTCCTTTTGGCGCATTGTCTGGGCTGGGCGCGGAATGCGAAGTTCCCGGATGCGCCGGACGTGTTGGTTGACTACCTGCGACGCTTGCGGACGCGGCCTGCCTTCGAGCGGGCAGCGGCGCTCTGAGCCCAAGGGCTTTCGAAAGCCCTTGGTGACGCGGTTTCGAAACCGCGTTTGGACGCGCGGTCGAACGCGCTTGGGCACGCCCTTTCGAAAGGGCTTCCTGCGCCCCTTCCGAGAGAATTGTTCGCATCGGAAACCGGTCAGCCGCAAATCCGCGCCAAGGTGTCGGGATTGTTGATCCACGACAGGCCCGATTTGCGGTTAGAGTGTCCGCGACAAGGGAGACCGCGATGACTGACACGATCCGCTTTACTCTGGATGGCAAAGAGGTCGAGGCCCGCAAGGGTGAGACCATCTGGGAGGTGGCCAATGGCCGGGGCCTCGTGATCCCGCATCTGTGTCACAAACCGGCACCCGGCTATCGGCCCGATGGCAACTGCCGTGCCTGTATGGTCGAGGTCGAGGGCGAGCGCACTCTGGTGGCGTCCTGCATCCGCGAACCCGTCGAAGGGATGGTGGTCACGACCGACTCCCACCGTGCCACGTCGGCGCGCAAGATGGTGGTCGAGATGCTGTTGGCGGACCAGCCGGAACGCGACGCGGCGCATGACAAGTCTTCGCATCTCTGGGATATGGCCGAATTGAACGGCGTGACGGAAAGCCGTCTTCCGACGCTTGAGGCCGAACGCATTCCGCTGCTCGACGACAGCCATGTCGCGATGCGTGTAAACCTCGATGCCTGCATCCAGTGCGGTCTCTGCGTGCGGGCCTGCCGTGAAGTGCAGGTGAACGACGTGATCGGCATGGCCGGGCGCGGGCATGATGCCTATCCGGTGTTCGACTTCGACGATCCGATGGGGGCGTCGACCTGTGTCGCATGCGGCGAATGTGTGCAGGCCTGCCCGACGGGCGCGCTGATGCCCGCGACCGTGCTTGATGACGCACAGGTCGGTGACAGCAAGGATTACGACAAGGAAGTCGAAAGCGTCTGCCCGTTCTGCGGTGTCGGCTGTCAGATCTCGCTCAAGGTCAAGGACAACAAGGTGGTCTATGTCGAGGGGATCAATGGGCCTGCGAACGAGGGGCGTTTGTGCGTCAAGGGGCGCTTCGGCTTTGATTATATCCACCACGACCACCGACTGACCAAGCCGCTGATCCGGCGTGCCGATGCGCCCGCGAAGGGGCTGAATGTCGATCCGAACAACTGGCAGGAAGTCTTCCGCGAGGCGACATGGGATGAGGCGCTGGACTTTGCTGCCAAGGGGCTGAAGGGCCGGGGGCGCGAGGTTGCGGGATTTGGGTCCGCCAAGTGTACGAACGAAGAGGCGTATCTTTTCCAGAAGTTCATCCGCCAGGGTTTTGGCCACAACAACGTCGATCACTGCACACGCCTCTGCCATGCCTCTTCGGTGGCGGCGCTGTTGGAGAACGTGGGATCGGGCGCTGTGACGGCGACGTTCAACGAGATTGAAAACGCCGATGTGGCCATCGTGATCGGTGCCAACCCGATCGAGAACCATCCGGTGGCGGCGACCTATTTCAAGCAGTTCACCAAGCGCGGCGGCAAGCTGATCGTGATGGATCCGCGCGGTCAGGCACTCAAGCGGTTTGCCACGCATATGTTGCAATTCCGGCCGGGTGCCGATGTGTCGATGCTCAACGCGATCATGCATGTGATCGTCGAGGAGGAGCTCTACGACCGCCAGTATATCGAGGCCTATACCGAGAACTGGGAGGCCGAGAAGGCGCATCTCGCGGATTTCGCACCGGAAAAGATGGCCGAGATCTGCGGCATCGACGCCGAAACGTTGCGCGCTGTTGCCCGTGACTTTGCCGGTGGCAAGGCGGGGATGATCTTCTGGGGGATGGGCGTCAGCCAGCATATCCATGGCACCGACAATTCGCGCTGCCTGATCTCTCTGGCGCTGATGACCGGCCATGTGGGCCGCCCCGGTGCCGGGCTGCACCCGCTGCGGGGTCAGAACAACGTGCAGGGCGCGTCCGATGCGGGACTGATCCCGATGTTCTTGCCGGATTATCAGTCGGTGATGGATGACGGGGTGCGGTCTGCCTTTACCGAGGTCTGGGGGTCTGAGGACTTTTCGAACCAGAAGGGCCTGACCGTGACCGAGATCATGGATGCGGTCCATGACGGGCACATCAAGGCGATGTATATCCTTGGTGAAAACCCGGCCATGTCGGATCCGGATGTTGAACATGCGCGCGATGCGTTGGCCAAGCTCGACCATCTGGTGGTGCAGGACATCTTCCTGACCGAGACCGCCAACTATGCCGACGTGATCCTGCCCGCCGGGGCCTTTGCCGAAAAGTCGGGCACTGTGACCAACACCAACCGTCAGGTGCAGATGGGCCGTCCGGCCGTGACGCCCCCGGGTGAGGCCCGAGAGGATTGGGCGATCACGACAGACCTGGCGCGGCGCTGTGGCATGGACTGGCCGTACGAAAGCCCGGCAGATGTGTTTGCCGAGATGAAGCTGAACATGCGGTCGCTGGACAACATCACCTGGGACCGTCTGGCGCGGGAAAACGCGGTGACGTACCCGTCTCTGTCGCCCGAAGACCCCGGCCAGCCGATCGTGTTCGGCGATGGTTTCCCCCGTCCGCAGGGCCGCGCGCGGTTCACGCCTGCGTCGGTGATCGCGCCGGACGATGTGCCGGACAAGGATTACCCGATGATCCTGACCACGGGACGGCAGCTCGAACACTGGCATACCGGGTCGATGACCCGGCGGTCTGCGGTGCTGGACGCTGTAGAGCCCGAAGCGAACTGTTCGCTGCATCCCAGCACGCTGCGCAAGCTGGGAGTTGAGCCGGGCGGCCATGTGCGCCTGACCACCAAGCGCGGATCGGTCACGGTGATGGCGCGGGCGGACCGGGCGGTTGCCCCGGACATGGTGTTCCTGCCCTTCGCCTATGTCGAAGCGGCGGCGAACATCCTGACCAACCCGGCGCTGGACCCCTACGGCAAGATCCCCGAGTTCAAGTTCTCGGCGGTGCGGGTCGAAGCGGCGGATACAGGCGCGGTGGCGGCGGAGTAGACTGGAACTGCACAGCGTGTCTGGCCGTTTTCCCGATGAACCATTCGGGAGACAGGCCATGACACGACTGATGACACTTGCCACAATCCTTCTTGCTGGTCCCGCGCTGGCGCAGGATGCCGAGGACGGCGATGCCGGCCCGGTCCAGACGCGCGACGCGACCTATCTGCAATCCGTGGAGGACATGGACGTCTATACCGCCAGCGACGAAAAGATCGGTGAGGTCGAAGAGATCCTGATCGATGGGGATGGCGTGCCGGCGGGGTTTCTTCTCGAGATCGGCGGTTTCCTTGATCTTGGGGATTCCGATGTGAGCGTACCGCTTGGGGCGCTGACGTGGAACGGCGCGCATTACGTCAGCAAGATGACCGTCGACCAGCTCGAGGCGCTGCAACCGTTTGATGAATGACTCGCGGACGGGACTGGCGCGGGCCGTGGGACGGCGCGGATCTTTTCCACGGCTGCGGGGTTGCACCTCGTGGCCGATCTGCGTTTGGTGAGATACGCGTCTGACCCGGCTGACGCCTGCGCACCGGTCGGATGTGCGTCTTTGGTCAGAAAAGAAGGGATAGCCACATGCTTTCTGTCAACCCGGAGCGTTTCCTCAGCGATCTGAACACCCTGCGCAGTTTCGGAGCGGCGGGGGTCGGCAAGGGTGTGGTGCGGCCGGCCTATTCCGACGCGGATATCGCGGCGCGCGAATGGCTGGCAGGTCGCATGCGCGAGGCTGGTCTGGACGTGCATGTCGATCCTGTTGGGTCGGTTTTCGGTCTGGCCGAAGGAACATCGCTCCTGATGGGGTCGCACTCCGACAGCCAGCCCGAGAGCGGTTGGCTGGATGGCGCGCTTGGCGTGATTGCGGCGCTTGAAGTGGCGCGGGCCTCGGCTGAAGCGGGTGGGCCGCCGGTCTCGGTCGTGTCGTTCGAGGATGAAGAAGGCCGGTTCGGCGTGACAACGGGATCGGCCGTCTGGTCGGGGACGTTGAGTTTGGACAAGGCAGACGGTCTGACCGACCGCGATGGCGTGACATTCGCCGAAGCCCGGGCACGCATGCCGGGACGGTCGGAGGATTTCGTCGATCCCGCGCGCTTTTCCGGGTTTCTGGAAATGCATATCGAACAAGGGCCGGTTCTGGACCGTGAGGGCGAGGCCATTGGTGTGGTCGATGCCATCGTCGGGATTCGCGACATGAAGATCACGATGGTGGGCGAACAGAATCACGCGGGCACGACTCCGATGCAGGGACGCCGCGACGCGTTTCAGGCGCTATCTCGATTCAACAGCATGCTGGACGAGCGATTTGCCAATGTGGTCACTCCGCATACGGTCTGGACGATCGGGCATGTGGCCTTGCATCCCAACGCCTCGTCCATTGTTCCCGGGAAGGTCACGTTCTCGATGCAGTGGCGCGATGGGGATGCGGATCGCCTTGGTCGGATGGAGACGATCATCCGCGAGACCGCCGAAGAGGTGGCCCAAACGCGCGGTTTCGAACTGAGCTATGGCCCGATGCTGGGGCTGGACCCGGTCGACATGGACAAGCGGCTCAGGGGTGCCCTCGACCACGCGGCCGAGGCCGAAGTGCCGGGGCGTTGGCGCACGATGCCGTCCGGCGCGTTGCACGATGCCACAAACGTGTCGCGCCTGATGCCTGTGGCCATGCTCTTTGTGCCGTCTATCGGCGGGATCAGCCATGCCTTCGGGGAAGACACGGCCGAAGCCGATCTGGTGACGGGACTGAAGGTTCTGGCGGGGGCGGTCGGCCAGTTGGGCTGACCTTTCGCGTCAGTTGGGATCGATGGCCGATTGCATATGGCTTGCCGTCTCGAAGATCTGTTCGAAGTGGTCGTGGATAATCCGATGGCTTTCGTCGATATTGGCGATCAGACTGTCGAGCCCACGGGCCCGTTCCCCAAGGCGCTGTGTTTCCACGCGGAGCGAGATCCGAACCGCCGAAAGCCCAAGCAGCACCTGCCGCAGCGTATCCATCCGATTCAGAACTTGCCGACATTCGTCCACCACGATTTCCACGGCGTCATTGGATTTCTTGACATAAGACCCGAGCAGATCGCGGAGCAGCTCGGTTTCCCGCGCGCGTTCAGTTTCTGACGAGGAGCCCCGACCCGTTGAAAACGCCTGTACGACCTCGGTCATGATACCCGAGGCGCAAAGCAGGAACTGGCTGTCTTTCGACTGTTTGAAATTTGAGTCCACCGCGTCCGACATGATTGAATTCAACCGGTCCATGCCGGACATGATGTCCTGCAGGATCAGATCGTAATTGTTGGCGATCGCGTCGATGGCGGCGCGATCACGGCCCAGTTTGGTGGCCTGAAGCTTCATGTTGAGCGTATAGATCGTCGCCTGATGCAATTCCTGTGTGACCGATGCGATCCTGTCCGCGATGACGTGCTGCGCGTCGGACACGTTGATGGCACTTGTGAGCGCGGCCAAGGGCGGGCGCGGCATCTGTTTTTCGCGGGCGCGAAACTCGGTGACAAGCGCGTGTGCCTGAAAATCGGTGTAATCGGCAAAGCCCTTGGCCCGGATCGCATCAAGCAGCACCGAGGCGCTTTCCTCGGGTGACAGGCTGTCGTCACGTTCCTGCTGCAGCAGGGTTCGGTAGAGATCCGACACGACGGCCAGCGTCGGGCTTGTCGGCTTGAGGCGCACTGACAGGTATCCGCCCTGCACCGGCGCGATGATGGCGTAGACCCAATAGTATTTGCCGGATTTCGCCCGGTTCTTGACGTAGCCGCTGATGGGCTTGCCCGCCTTGAGCGTGTCCCAGATCAGCCAGAACAAGCCTTTTGGCATATCGGGATGGCGGATGATCTTGTGCGGCGCGCCGCGCAAGTCTTTTTCGGAATATTCCGCGATACGGACAAAGACATCATTGAATGACTGGATCACCCCGCGATCATCTGTACGTGAAAAGAACAGCTCGTCGATCTGGAAGGGACTTTCCAGATCACTGGCGGTGCTCTTCGCGGCCGGTTGATCGGGTTTGGTTTCGGTTTGCACGGCCATTGATCACATCGCTTTTCGTTTTGGGGGGTGCGGCTTGGTTCGTGTCTGACTTGCAAGCCAGATGCCAACCCGAACGGCGCGCTGGTCTTTCGGCCCTGCGGGCCGTTCCGGGCGCTATCGCGATGGGGAACGCGCCGTGCGACAGGGGCGGACATCCGTGTTAGTCTGCTGAAACAGCAGCCAGGGATTTGACATGGATTTCACGGCGATGGCGTTTTACGCGTTGGTCTGCGGCGGGTTGGGGGCCGTTGTGCCCCGGTTCGACCGGTTCTGGATTCGCTTTGGCGTGGCAGCGCTGGTCGGCATTGCGGCGGCGGCCGTCTTGCCACTCCTGCGTGGCGTTCTGGGGATTTAGCCGCCGACGGATTTCCGGAACGTGATCGAGGTTGGGCGGTCATATCCCGGATGTGCCGTGCGCCCGGTTTCGTGAAACCCCATCGCAGCAAAGGTCGCGTGGTTGTCGGTCAGTTCGATCCGGGTTTGCAGTTCGATGCAGGACAGGCCGAGCGTTCTTGCGCGGATTTCGGCAGTCCGGATCAGCATGCGTGCCAAGCCGCGCCCGCGTGCATCGGAGGCGACGGCCAGCTTGCCAAGATAGAGCGCGTCGGATTTCGGTGAGAGAAACATGCAGGCCTGCACAGGGCTGCCGATGGTCCAGACCTCGCCCGTTCCTGCCTGCTCGGCCACGGACTCGGGCGACAGGCGATGCATCGAGGAGGGCGGATCGATGCGCCCCTCCATGAAGGCAAAAGCGGTGCGGATGAGCGACAAGACCTCGGCCAGCGCAGGGTCGTCGGGACCGAGCCGACGCGGTGTCAGCTCCATGTCACATCGCCCAGGAAGATATAGCCCGCCCCATAGATGGTCTTGATCAGGCGGGGATTCTTGGGGTCCTCGCGCAGCTTGGTGCGCAGACGTGAGATGCGGACATCCATGGCCCGGTCGAAACTGTCGCCCGCAGCGCCTCCCAGGGTGTCCTGCATGTATTCGCGGGTGATGAGGCGGTTCGGGCTTTCGAGAAACAGCCGCAGAACCTCGCCCTCGGCATGGGAAAACGGCGTTTCCGTGCCGCTGTCATCCTCGAGGGTGTAGCGGTCGAAATGCGCGGTCCAGCCGTTGAAGCGGGCGGTCTGGCCCGTCGGCGCCGGGGTCGCGCGGGTGCGCAGACGGGCACGCACGCGGGCGACCACCTCGGCCGGATCAAAGGGTTTGATGATGTAGTCATCAGCGCCCAGTTCCAACCCGGTGATCTTGTCCTGCACCTGCGCGCGGCCCGAGATGATGATCACTGTCGCGCCCTGTTCCAGAGCCAGACGGTGCACAAGGCTCAGCCCGTCACGGTCGGGCAGGCCCAGATCGACGAGGCAGACATCGGGGGTTGTCCTGCGCAGCGCCAGTTCGAATTCGGCGGCCCGTCCAAAGCTTTGCGTGTCATAGCCTGCGTCTTCAAGCGCTTCGGACAGCATGGTGCGGATCGCAGGTTCGTCGTCGAGGATAGTGATCAGGGGTTTGGTCATGTCGGGAGGGCCTCGAGACCCAGAAACGCGGCCAGGTCGGATTTGGTGAAGGGTTTGGGCAGGACCGCCGTTTTGGACGCGGCGTCGAGATGGCGCGGGTCCGAGGCAGGCAGCGAGGTCATCAGGTAGACGGGTTTGCGGGCCAGCGCGCTTACCAGTTCGGTACCGAGCGCCGCCCCTTCGAGCGATATGTCCGACAGCACGAAAGCGATGTCGGGCACACCTTGTGCCAGGGCCAGCGCTTCGTCGACCGAGGTGGCTTCGATCACGCTGTGACCAAAGCTGGTCAGCATGTCGCGGATCGTCGTGCGCAGATCGGGGCTGTCCTCGACCAGCAGGACAAGCTCGTTGCCCAGATGTTTCGCGGCATGGCGCAGAGGCAGGCGCAGGGTCACGCGGGCCCCTGTTGCGGAATTGCCGACCTGCAGCTGGCCGCCCGCCAGTTTGGCCATGTCATAGACCATCGACAGTCCAAGCCCCGACCCACCTTCGCCCTTCGTGGTAAAGAAAGGATCGAGCGCATGTTTGAGCGCGTCTTCGGAAAAGCCCGGTCCCGTGTCCTCGACGGTGAAGTCGATCCAGGTATCCCGCACCTCGCTTACGGTCAGGCGAATCGTGCCGTCGGCCCCGCAGGCATCACGGGCATTCAGAATCAGGTTGAGCAGGCTGTCCTGCAACTGTCCCGGATCAAGCAGGACACGCCGGGAAATGTCGGTCGCGATTTCGAGCGCAATGGCATCCCGCAGCGACGGGGCGGCCAGCGTGTTCAGGTCTGTCAGAAAATTGCTCACGTCGAGCGGTTCGGGCCGCCAGGCCCGGTGCGCGGTGATGTCGGCGATGCGGTTGAGCAGATCACCGCCCCGGCGTGCTGCCTGAAGCGTGGCGGTGATCAGCGGCTCTGCTTCGGAGGGCAGGTCCATGCGGGCCAGTTTCGACTGCATGCCGAGGATGATCGTCAGCAGGTTCGAGAAATCATGCGCAAGCCCCGAGGTCAGCTGCGCAGCCATTTCGCGGCGGCGGGTCTGCTGGAGCGCGGCGCGGGCCTGTGTTTCCTCGGTCACGTCCATCGACAGGATGTAGACGCCGTTTTCGGATTCGTCGGGGGTGAAGGCTACGCGGATGCGACGGGAGCTGTGGATGTCGGTGAATTCAAAGGTCGAGGGATCGCCCGCCAGCGCCATCTGCAGATGCGGCAGGACGCGGGCATAGGCGTCCTTGCCCAATGCTTCGGAAATATGCAGCCCGACGATCTTGGATGGCCGCCCCGGCATGACATTGGACAGGCGCCGGTTGGAAAAGGTGTAGCGTCCGGCGCTGTCCACATGGGCGATATGGGCGGGCATCATTTCGGTGGTCAGGCGTGTGCGCGCTTCCATCTCGGTCAGTTCGCGCTGCGCTTCTTCCAGCGCTGACACGGTTGCCGCGAGTTTGCGGTTGGTCGCCGCCAGTTCCTCGGATCGGGCCAGCACCTCTTCGGACAAGAGCTCGGACCGGGTGCGCAGAAGCTGTTCCTGGGATTTGACTTCGGTGATGTCGGTATAGACCGTGACCCAGCCGCCCTGCGGCAGCGGTGCGCCTTCGACACTGATCGTGCGGCCATTGGCGCGGGTGCGCTCCATGTAATGCGGCTGAAAGGCGCTGGCCTGTTCGACGCGGGTGCGGATGAAGGTTTCGACATCGTCGATCTCTCCGTACTCGCCGCATTCGACCAGGTGGCGGATCGTCGTTTCGAAATCCGCACCGGGGCGGGTGAGGGCCTGCGGGAGATCGAACATCTCGGCAAAGCGCGCGTTGCAGGCAGCCAGTTTGAGGTCGCTGTCATAGATCGACAGCGCCTGACCGATCAGGTTCAACCCGGCCTGAATGAGCGCGTCTGTCTGCATGAAGCATGAGCCCGAACTTGATGTGCGTATGACTGGCTAGCACCGGATCGGCGCGGCGCAAAGACTGTCTGACCGCCTGTTACAATTCGTAAGGATTGAGAAAACTTCAGGAAAAAGTTGACCCTCAACCTGCCTTCTGTCCAATCTTGAGACAGAGTCGCGCAAAGCGAACGGTTCGGGGAATGCACCCGGGCAACGGGAGGAAAAGTTTTGGCACATCTGACCATGGGCGCAGAAGGTCTGCGCTCGGTTCCGGCGCTGTTGGCGCGCAATGCTTCGCAGTTTGGCGCATCGCCCGCCTACCGCGAAAAGGAATATGGCATTTGGCAAAGCTGGACCTGGGCGGAAACCGCCAAGGAGGTCGAGGCGCTGGCCTTGGGTCTGCTGAACCTGGGTGTGAACGAAGGCGATTTCATTGCCATCATCGGGCGCAACCGACCCTACCTCTATTGGTCGATGGTCGCCGCGCAGTCCGTGGGGGCGATCCCTGTGCCGCTCTATCAGGATTCGGTGGCGGAAGAGATGGAATACGTGCTGGATCATTGCGGTGCGCGCTTTGCCATCGTCAGCGATCAGGAGCAGGTGGACAAGGTGATCGAAGTGCAGGACCGCCTGCACCAGTTCGAACACATGATCTATCTCGACCCGCGGGGTTTGCGGAAATACGACCATACCCGACTTCACCAGTTCAGCCATGTGCAGGATCAGGGCCGCGCCGCCCATGATGAATATATCAAGGAACTGCAGGCACGGACCGCCAAGCTGGATTACGACAGCACCTGTGTGATGCTCTACACCTCGGGCACCACAGGCAAGCCCAAGGGCGTGGTTCTGTCGAACCGCAACATCATCGAGACCGCCAAGGCGTCGTCGGACTTCGACCATCTGCGGGCCGATGACGAGGTGCTGGCCTATCTGCCGATGGCCTGGGTCGGCGATTTCATCTTCTCCATCGGGCAGGCCTATTGGACGGGCTTCTGCGTGAACTGCCCGGAAAGCCCGGAGACCATGATGACGGACCTGCGCGAGATCGCGCCGTCCTATTACTTTGCCCCGCCGCGCGTGTTCGAGACACAGCTCACGCAGATCATGATCCGAATGGAAGACAGCGGCGCGTTCAAGAAAAAGACGTTCGACTATTTCATGGACCATGCCCGCAAGGTCGGACCGGCGATCCTAGACGGCCATGACGTCAGTGCCATGGACCGGCTGAAATACAAGCTGGGCGAGGTGATGGTCTACGGGCCGTTGAAGAACGCGCTGGGCTTTTCGAACGTGCGCGTGGGCTATACGGCAGGCGAGGCGATCGGCCCGGAAATCTTTGATTTCTATCGCTCTTTGGGCATCAACCTGAAGCAGCTTTACGGCCAGACCGAAGCGTCGGTCTTCATCACCCAGCAGCCGGATGGCGAAGTGCGGTCGGACACGGTGGGTGTGCCGTCGCCGGGTGTGGAGATCCGCATCTCGGACACGGGCGAGGTGTTCTACCGTTCGCCCGGCGTGTTTGTGGAGTATTACAAGAACGCGGAATCGACAGCCGATACGAAGGACCCGGAAGGCTGGGTCGCCACAGGCGATGCCGGGTTCATCGAAGAGGCCACCGGGCATCTGCGCATCATCGACCGCGCCAAGGACGTGGGCGCGATGGCAGATGGTGCGATGTTCGCGCCGAAATATGTCGAGAACAAACTCAAGTTCTATCCGAACATCTTGGAGGCTGTGGTGTTCGGTGCCGGGCGGGACCGCTGCTGTGCCTTCATCAATATCGACCTCACGGCGGTCGGCAACTGGGCTGAGCGCAACAACATCGCCTATGCGTCCTATCAGGAACTGGCCGGGCACAAGCAGGTGCTCGACACGATCCAGGCGCATATCGAAGAGGTCAACGCGAGCATCGCACAGGACGAGATGTTGTCGGGCTGCCAAGTGCACCGTTTCCTTGTGCTGCACAAGGAGCTGGATGCGGATGACGGCGAACTGACCCGCACGCGCAAGGTGCGCCGCAAGATCATCGGCGAAAAGTTCGAGGATCTGGTGAACGCGCTCTATGACGGATCGACCTCGGTCTATACCGAGACGGAAGTCACCTATGAGGACGGGCGCAAGGGCAAGATCAAGGCCACACTGGAGATCCGCGATGCCAAGGTCGTCGCGGCCACGCCGCAGCGGATGGCGGCGGAATGATGGCCTGGTTTGCACCGCAGCCCGACGCCCGCGCCCCCAGAATTTTATGGGCGGGCCCGAGAATCTTCGTACGAAGATTCTCGAACAACCTTAAAAAATCGTGGAGCCACGCGGCGGATGCCGGGGGAAGGGCGCAATGAAAGACACCGAAGGATATGTCACCGCCGACGGGCGTCAAATCGGCGGCACGCTCATGGAAATGCGCAACATCACCCTGCGGTTCGGCGGAGTGGTGGCCATTCAGGACATCAGCTTCGACATCCGCGAAGGCGAGGTGCGCGCCATCATCGGCCCCAATGGCGCGGGCAAGTCGTCGATGCTCAACGTGATCTCGGGCTTCTACACGCCGTCCGAGGGTGAGGTCTGGTATAAGGGCGCCAAGCGCCCGCCGATGAAGCCGTTCGAGGTGGCGCGCCAAGGTGTGGCGCGGACGTTCCAGAACATCGCGCTGTTTGAGGGGATGACGGTGCTCGACAACGTCATGACCGGGCGTCTGACCCACATGAATGCCGGGATCGCAAGCCAGGCGCTTTGGTGGGGCAAGGCCCGCGACGAGGAAATGGAGAACCGCGAAAAGGTCGAGCGGGTGATCGACTTCCTCGAGATCCAGAACATCCGCAAGACGCCGGTGGGCCGTCTGCCCTACGGTCTCAAGAAACGCGTCGAACTGGCCCGCGCGCTGGCGGCCGAGCCGTCGCTGTTGCTGCTGGACGAACCAATGGCGGGCATGAACGTCGAGGAAAAGGAGGACATGAGCCGCTTCATCCTCGACGTGAACGACGAATTCGGCACCACGATCTGCCTGATCGAACATGACATGGGGGTGGTGATGGATCTCTCCGACCGCGTGGTCGTCATGGATTACGGCAAGAAGATCGGCGACGGCACCCCGGACGAGGTGCGCAACAATCAGGATGTGATCGACGCCTATCTTGGCGTGCCGCATTGAGGGAGCAGACATGCTGAACGATATTTTCATCGCGCCCTTCGCGGATATGATTTCCGCACCGGACTTCCTGATGCAGGTGCTTTGGGAAGGGCTGGTATCGGGCATTCTCTATGCGCTGATCGCGCTGGGCTTCGTTCTGATCTTTCGGTCGAGCCGCATCTTCAACTTCGCCCAAGGCATCATGGTGGTGTTTGCCGCGCTGACGCTGGTGGGGCTTTTTGCCATGGGCATCCCCGCATGGATCAGCGTCGGTCTGACACTGGGTGTCATGTTCGTGCTGGCGGTGGCCATCGAACGGGTGGTGCTGCGGCCTCTGGTGGGCCAGCCCGACATCATCCTCTTCATGGCGACCATCGGGATCACGCTTTTCCTCATCGGGTTTGGCGAGACGATTTTCGGCGGTGAAAACAAGGTCATGATCACCGAGGAACTGGGCATCCCGACGGGTGACACGGTGCTCGAACCATTCGGCGGCCTGCTGATCCTGCAGCATCTCGACATCACCGTGGTGGTCGTGGCGACGCTGCTGGTGCTCGCGCTCCTGGCTTTCCTCAACTACACCCAGATGGGCCGCGCGATCCGCGCTTTGGGCGACGATCACCAGGCGGCGCTGTCGGTGGGGATCAGCCTGCAGACGATCTGGGTGCTGGTCTGGTTCATCGCGGGCATCATCGCGCTGGTGACAGGCATCGCCTGGGGCGCGCGCGCCGGTGTCAGCTTTGCGCTCGAGGTGATCGCCTACAAGGCGCTGCCGGTTCTGATGCTGGGCGGGCTGGAATCCATCACCGGGGCCATTGTGGGCGGTCTGATGATCGGCATTCTGGAGAAACTGTTCGAGATTTACTGGGGCCAGCCGCTGCTGGGCGGCAACACCGAAACATGGTTCGCCTTCGTGCTGGCCCTTATCGTGCTGCTCTTCCGTCCGCAGGGTCTGTTCGGAGAACGGATCATCGAACGGGTCTAGCGCAGCGCGGGGCGCGCTGTTCGCAGGGGATGCCGGGCCAAGGCCCGGCCCTACGGAAAGATCGAAGGTAACAACACATGGCCAAACTGATCGCAGTTCTGAACGTCATCGCCTGGTCCGGCTTCTGGGCCTTCGGATACCTTGCCCTGTCGAGCGGGTCAGAGGCGGGCAGCCAGACGGTTGTCGCCATCCTCTTGGCGGCTCTTGGCGGCGCGTTGGGGCTTTGGGCGTATTTCTGGCTCATCCGCCATTCCGAGGCGACCGGCTATGCCAAACCGCGCAACCGCGTGACGATCACTGAAGAGGAGACCGCCTGATGCTCTACCGCACGGCTGGCCAGTTCAAGACGAGCTACATCGCCGATCAGGCCCTGTTTCCGGTCAAGCAGGATGCGTTTCTGCTGGGGATCATCCTCGCGCTTGCGTGGATCGTGTTCCCGCTGACCGCGTCGGAATTCACCTTCCAGACGCTGCTGATCCCGATCCTGATCTATGCGCTGGCTGCGATGGGTCTGAACATCCTGACCGGGTTTGCCGGTCAGCTCAGCCTTGGTACAGGGGCTTTCATGGGGGTGGGGGCCTATGCTTGCTACAAGATGGTCACGTTGTTCCCGTGGATGAACCCGATTGTCGCGATCCTGCTGTCGGGCGTGTTCAGCGCGGGAATCGGGGTGGCCTTCGGCATTCCCAGCCTGCGGATCAAGGGCTTTTACCTCGCCATTGCGACGCTTGCCGCGCAGTTCTTTCTTGTCTGGCTGTTCGAGAAATGGTCGTGGCTTTACAACTACAACGCCTCGGGCGCGATCCAGGTGCCGAACCTTGAAATGTTTGGTGTGTTTGTGTCCGGTCCGCAGGCGGCCTCGGTCACCGAATACTACATCGTGCTGTTTGTGGTCACGCTGCTGACGCTGCTTTGCATCAACCTCACACGCGGCAATCTGGGCCGCACGTGGAAAGCCACGCGCGACATGGACATCGCGGCGGAGCTTATCGGGATCAACCTGATGAAATCCAAACTGACCGCCTTTGCCGTATCGTCCTATGTCGTGGGCGTCGCGGGCGCGCTGTATGTCTTCATGTGGAAAGGTGCGGCAGAGCCCAACGTGTTCGACATTCCTTTGTCGTTCCAGGTGCTCTTCATCGCCATCATCGGCGGCCTTGGGTCGATCATGGGCAACTACCTTGGCGCGATCCTGATCGTGGGCCTGCCGGTTGTGCTCAACGTCGTGGCCGGGACGCAGGTGTTCCAGATGTCAGGTCTTGGCGCGGCGGTGCTGGTGGCGCTGGCGGCGGCGGTGGCCTTTCTTGGCTGGGTGGCGCGCAGCGGCTGGACCGTTGGCGCGGTGGCAGGCTTTGTCGTGCTGACCCTGATCTATGGCTATGCGCAGACCCAAGGGTTCCGCATCGACAGCGCCCTGATCGAGCATATCAACGTGATGATCATCGGCGGGCTGATCATCTTCTTCCTGATCATCGAGCCGCACGGACTGAACCAGCTTTGGCGGTTGATCCGTGAAAAACTGATTATCTGGCCCTTCCCGCACTGAGGCGGGCGGGCCCAAGACCAAGAACCTGAAAGCACCATGACAGTTCCAATGGGAGGACAACCATGAAACACTTTACCAAACTGGCCACTGCGGCTGCGCTGGGCACCGTGCTCGGCACGGCGGCCATCGCGCAGGAACTCTACACGCCGAACCTCGCCTACCGGACCGGCCCCTTTGCCGCGACGGGTATTCCGCTGATGAACGGTCAGGCGGACTACATGACCCTTCTCAACGAACGCGACGGCGGCATCGGCGGTGCCAAGATCAACTTCGAAGAATGCGAAACCGGCTATTCCACGGAAAAAGGCGTGGAATGCTATGAAAAGACCAAGGGCACGGCCATCGTGACCCAGCCCTGGTCCACCGGCATCACGCTGCAGGTTCTGCCCAAGACCAACGTGGACGAGATTCCGATCCTTGCTCCGGGTTACGGCTTCTCGCCGATGGCCGATGGCAAGGTGTTCCAGTGGGCGTTCAACATGCCTGCCGGATACTGGGACGGCGCTGACATGATAATCCAGTACCTGGAAGGTCAGGGATCGCTGGATGGCAAGAAGGTCGCGTTCCTGCATCTGGATCACCCGTTCGGCAAGGAACCGCTGCCGGTTCTGGAAATGCACGCCGCCAACAAGGGCTTCGAGCTGCTGCCGATCCCGGTCGGTCTCAAGGAAATGCAGAACCAGTCCGCACAATGGCTGCAGATTCGCCGCGAGCGTCCCGATTATGTCGTGATGTGGGGCTGGGGTGCGATGAACGCCGGGGCCATCACCGAAGCCGTGAAGACCAAGTTCCCGATGGAAAACTTCATCGGCGTCTGGTGGGCCGGTCACGATGCGGACCTCAAGCTGGTTGGTGAAGAAGGCAAGGGCTACAAGTCGATTTCCTGGTCGTTCCCGAACCTCGACGCACCGGTGATGAAAGAGATCAAGGAGCGTGTGATCGACGCCGGTCTGAGCCAGACCAACGAAGAAGAGATGCAGGGCGTGTTCTACGGTCGCGGTCTGGTGATGTCGGCAATCCTTGCCGAAGGCATCAAGAACGCTCAGGAAAACTTCGGCACAGCCGAGATCGACGCGACGCAGCTGCGCTGGGGTCTTGAGAACATCAACCTGACCGAAGAGCGCATCGCTGAGCTCGGCATGGAAGGCATGGTGCCGCCGTTCTCGACTTCCTGCGGCAACCACACCGGTCATTCGGGTGGCTGGATGTTGGAATGGGACGGGGCCAAGTTCGTCAAGGCGTCTGACCTGCTCAAGCCGAATGTCGATGGCTATGCCGATCTGATCCAGTCTTCGGCGGCGGAATACGCCACCTCGAACGCGCCTTGGGCGATGAACGAAGAGTGCTCGGCCACCAACTAAGGCCACGCTTTGCCACCGGCGGCGACACGCGTCGCCGGTGGTTTCCCTGAAATTTTATCACTTGGTAAAATCATGCTGGACGCCACACGCACAGACGAGACCCTGCTCGAGGTCAACAACATCGAGGTGATCTACAATCATGTGATCCTCGTTCTGAAAGGTGTGAGCCTGACCGTGAAGAAAGGCGGCATCACCGCGCTTCTGGGCGGCAATGGCGCTGGCAAAACGACGACGCTCAAGGCGATCTCGAACCTGCTGCATTCCGAGCGCGGGGAGGTCACCAAGGGCTCGATCATCTACCAAGGCGAACGGGTGCAGGATCTCGACCCTGCCGCATTGGTCAAACGCGGCGTGATCCAGGTGATGGAGGGTCGCCATTGCTTTGGCCACCTGACCGTCGAGGAAAACCTGCTGACCGGGGCCTATACCCGCAAGGATGGCAAAGGTGCCATCGAAGCCGACCTTCAGATGGTCTACGACTATTTCCCCCGCCTGAAAGAGCGCCGCAAATCGCAGGCTGGCTACACGTCGGGCGGTGAACAACAGATGACCGCGATTGGCCGTGCGCTGATGTCGCGCCCGCAGACGATCCTTCTGGACGAGCCGTCAATGGGTCTCGCGCCGCAGTTGGTGGAACAGATCTTCGAAATCGTGAAATCGGTGAACGAGAATGAAGGTGTGTCCTTCCTTCTGGCCGAACAGAACACCAACGTGGCCCTGCGCTATGCGCATTACGGCTACATCCTCGAAAACGGGCGCGTCGTGATGGACGGCCCCGCATCCGAACTGCGCGAGAATGCGGACGTCAAGGAATTCTATCTCGGGGTGTCCGACGACGGCCGCAAATCCTTCCGCGACGTGCGCAGCTACCGCCGCCGCAAGCGTTGGCTGGCCTGAGACGCGCGACCGTGAACCACGAACTGACCAGACAAGGTGTTGCCGCCATGAGCACCCATTATGACGATTTGGAAACCCGGAGCGCGGACCAGCGTGCCGCAGAGCACCTCACGGCGCTGAACGCGCTGTTGCCGGCGCATGGGTTCGATCCGCTTGGCGACCTGTCGGACCTTGCCAAACTGCCGGTGCTGCGCAAATCCGATCTGAGCCGGCGGCAGAAGGACAAGCCGCCCTTCGGCGGTCTGCCGGTGTCGAACCTTGCGCATATCTTCCAGTCGCCGGGGCCGATTTATGAACCCGGCGGTGTGACCCGCGACTGGTGGCGGATGGGCCGGTTCCTGCATGCGGCCGGGTTCGGCACCACGGATATCGTACAGAACTGCTTTGGCTACCACCTGACCCCGGCGGGCATGATTTTTGAAAACGGCGCGCGCGCTGTCGGCGCAGTGGTGCTGCCCGCAGGCACGGGGCAGACGGAATTGCAGGCCCAGGCCGCTCATGATGTCGGTGTCACCGCCTATGCCGGAACACCTGATTACCTCAAGGTGATCCTCGAGAAAGCAGACCAGATGGGGCTGCAGCTTGGGATCGTCAAAGCGGCGGTCGGTGGCGGTGCGCTGTTCCCGTCTCTGCGGCAGTATTATCAGGACCGGGGCATTTCCTGTCTGCAATGCTATGCCACCGCGGACCTTGGCAACATCGCCTACGAATCCGCCGCGATGGAGGGTATGATCCTTGACGAAGGTGTGATTGTGGAGATCGTCACACCGGGCACCGGCGATCCTGTGCCGGAGGGTGAAGTGGGCGAAGTCGTGGTCACGTCGCTGAACCCCGATTACCCGCTGGTGCGCTTTGCCACGGGCGACCTGAGCGCGATGATGCCGGGGCAAAGCCCTTGTGGCAGGACAAACGCCCGCATCAAGGGCTGGATGGGCCGTGCCGACCAGACCACCAAGATCAAGGGCATGTTCGTGCGGCCCGAACAGGTGGCAGCCCTTGTCGCGAAACATGCCGAGATCGACCGTGCCCGTGTTGTGGCCAGCCGCGATGGCGAGATGGACGTGATGACCGTGCGGATCGAAACCGCCGCCAATGACGCCGCGCGGTTCGAATCGAGCATCGTCGAAACGCTCAAGCTCAAGGGCCGCGTCGAACTGGTTCCGCCGGGGGCCTTGCCGCGGGATGGGCTCGTGATCGAGGACGCGCGCAGCTACGACTGATGGGGCGTATCGGGGCATATGCCCCGCTCTCTGCGCCCGTTATTGGATAACTTTCGTGTTTCGTGCGTTAGTCTTCGATAGGACGGAGGACCAACCCATGAAACGACTCGCGTTTTCCCTTTCTGCGACATTGGCGCTCGCGGCGCCGCTCTGGGCCGAGAGCAGCGACATCCTGATCATCGGCAACAGCGATCCGGGCATGCTGCAACGCCTGACCGGTGGCGGCGACCTGAGCGGCATACAGTCTGCGTTCGAGGCGCGTGGGGCTGAGGTCAGCCTGTCCAGCGGCGCCGATGCCGCCGCGATGCGCGCCGCGTTCCAGTCCTTTGCGCAGGGGCTGGATGCGACGACCGATGACATCGGCATCGTGCTTTCGGGGCGGATCGTGTCGACGATTGCCGGAAGCTATCTTCTGCCGGCTGAACTGTCCGAGGACATGACGCTGGCCGACGTTCTGACCGATGGGTTTCCTCTTGATGCCGCTTACGCCGTCGCGGCGCAGTATCCTGGCCGTGCGCTGATCGTGATCGGCGAGGTCGAAACCGACTGGGTGCTGCCCGACGGCCTGTCTCTTGCTCTGTCCGAGGCGGATATCCCGCAGGGTGTGACTGTCGCCATCGGCCCTGCCGGGGATGCCGCGCAGTTCGTCGACTCTCTGTCCGACGCTACGGGCGAGGATGTCTTGCCGCTGGCCCGCCGCGAAGGGCTGAGCCTGATGGGCTTTGTGCCCAGCGAACTGCCTCTGTTTGCGGGCAGCGATGTCGATCTGCCGCAGGTGACACCGGACACCGGCTCCGACGCCCGCGCTGCGGCCGAAGCTGCGGCGTGGGACAGGGCCGTCGCGGCTGATACCGAAGCCGGATACGACACCTATCTGGCCGCCTTTCCAAACGGCAAGAATGCCGGAGAAGCGCGCCAGCGCCTTGCAACCATCCGGTCCGAACCGTTCTACCGCGAGAAACAGGCCGAAGAAGACCTTGCCCTGTCCCGCGATGCACGGCGCGAGATCCAGCGCGACCTGTCTCTGCTGGGCTACAATACACGCGGTATCGACGGCATTTTCGGGCGCGGCACGCGCGGGGCTGTGACGACCTGGCAGACCGAGAACGGGCTCACCGCTTCGGGCTATCTGGATTCAGACCAGATCGCGCGGCTGGATGCACAGGCCGAACGGCGCGCCGCCGAACTTGAGGAGGAAGCGCGGCAGCGTCAGGCGCAACTGGAGCGGCAGGACCGGACCTTCTGGTCTGAAACCGGCGCACGTGGTGACGAAGCAGGGTTTCGCGCCTATCTCAAGCGGTTTCCGGACGGTATCTACGCCGAAGAAGCGCAATCCCGTCTGGATGCCATCGAAGAACAGCGCCGTGCGCAGGCCGAGGATCAGGACCGCCGCCGCTGGCAGCAGGCGCGCGAGATCGACACCGAGGCTGGGTATCGCGCCTATCTGGCCGAACGTCCGAACGGTGCCTTTGTCGAGGAAGCGCGGGCGCGGATCGATTATTTCCTCAACAATTCGGAACAGATCGAACTGCAGGAACGGGCACAAGCCGACGAGGCCGCGTTGGGCCTGAACCCCGCCGCCCGCCGTCTGGCCGAAGCGCGCCTTGCGGACCTGGGTCTGAAGCCCGGGGCTGTCGACGGGACGTTCGACGAAGAGGCCCGGCGCGCGATCCGCCGGTATCAGGACGCCCGCAATCTGCGGGTGTCGGGATATCTTGATCAGGCCACGGTGGTGCGGCTCATGGCCGACACGATCCTGCGCTGAGCCTCAGTCGAGATCGGTCCAGGGCCAGGGCTTCACGTTGCTGGCGGCGGTCTGGTAGCGTGCGGCCTTGGCGATCCAGATGCCAAGGTCCGTGCCGAATTCGGCCAGCCGTTCGTTGGGCTGCTTGTTGTTCGCCAGCATGATCACGAATTGCACCACGGTCATCACGCCCAGAACGGTCTGGGCCACTGAAATCATGATCGCGATCAGAATCATGTAGATCAGCCGTTCCAGCAGACCGTCGGTCTTGGCCGGTTCGTGCTGTTCGCCATGCAGGCGGCCCGAGACCTTGTCCTCGTCCGATGGTGTCATTCTACCGTTCCTTTCCGGTGCCCCATATGTCAGTCACGTATATATGGCCTTTCGGTCTAAAGCGCTAACCCGCTTCGACAGGAAAGTCGCTTGCAGAGCCCGGCGCGGTGCGCGACTCCTTGGGTTCACGCAAGACAAACGGACCCCAAGCAGGCCGTCATGCGTTGAGTCCGGAGTGAAAGGAGCATTCAAATGGGAACCCATACGATTGCCGCCCTGATCCTGCTGCCCTTTGCGGTGGCCTTCATTTACGCCGCGATCCACGAATACCGCAGGTACAAGACCGAGGGCCGGGCCAGCTATGGGCTGGTCTATGACGAGGAAACCGGCACGACCCATGTCACCGGAATTGCCGACCACGAAGAGTCCTATGACCCGGACGATTTCGATCCGGGCGCGGCCAACACCCGCGACACCGACGACGAAACAGAGGACAACGAGACGGAGGACGACGCGGACCGAAAGACCTGAGATCGGGCAGGGGCGGGCTTGCCGCTTCGGTCGCCTTGATCGAAAACAAAAAAGCCGTCCCGAAGGACGGCTTTTTCGCGCAATCTGCGTGTCCGCTCAGCCCTGACGGGCCTTGTACCGGCGCTGCGTCTTGTTGATCACGTAGACGCGGCCTTTACGGCGCACAACGCGGCAGTCGCGATGGCGGTTCTTCAGCGAACGAAGCGAGTTCTTGACCTTCATCGGGTCTCTCCTCTTATCGCGGCGCGCGAGCGCCTTGGTGGTTGCGGGTGCCCCGAACCGAAGTCCGAGACGGCGAATTCAATGGTGGGCGATACAAGGTTCGAACTTGTGACCCCTTCGATGTCAACGAAGTGCTCTACCACTGAGCTAATCGCCCTTTGAACCGACCCGATTCACGTACCCCAAATAAAAGGGGCGCGTGAAGCCGCGCCGGTGGAGCGGTCTATAAAAGGAGTCGGAACCGGGATCAAGGGCTTTGGTCAGAGAAAAAATCGGTCTATGTTGAGAGGCATAGGGAGAACATATGCCCAAAGTCGCGTACCACCTCGTTCAGCCGGAAGCGCACACCTCGCGAGTGGTGTTTGCTTCGCCACATTCCGGGCGTGACTACAGCTGGAATTTCCTCAGATACACCGCTTTGGACGAAGTGACGATCCGCTCGTCGGAAGATGCCTTTGTCGACCGCCTGTTCGACTGTGCGCCGCAATTCGGTGCACCATTCATCAAGGCAGGCGCGCCACGCGCCTATATCGATCTCAACCGATCCGCCGAAGAACTGGATCCTGCACTGATCGAAGGTGTGCGCCGACAGACCCACAACCCGCGCGTTGCATCGGGCCTTGGAGTCGTCCCGCGCGTCGTGGCCAATGGCCGCCCGATCTATCAGGGAAAGCTGCCTCTGGCCGAGGCGGAACGCCGCATCGCGCAGTTCTGGCATCCCTATCACGACCAGCTGCGCAAGCTGATCCAGCAGGCGCATGCCCGCTTTGGCGAGGCGATTCTCATCGATTGTCATTCCATGCCGCATGAGGCGCTGGATGGCGTGGCCAAATCCACCGCGCGGCGCCCGCAGATTGTTCTGGGCGACAGATTCGGTGCGTCGGCCAGCCAGACCGTCGTGGACCAGATCGAGGCGGCGTTCACCGATGCCGGTCTGATCGTCGCGCGCAATACGCCCTTTGCCGGGGCCTATATCACGCAGGCCTATGGCCGTCCGTCGCGGAACCAGCATGCCGTGCAGATCGAGATCGACCGATCCCTTTACATGGACGAACGCAGCATCCGGCCGAATGCGAATTTCCACAACTTCCGCAAACTTCTGCGCAGCGTGATTGCGGAAATCGCGGCGACCGGACAGGCCGAGGACATGCCGCTGGCGGCGGAATAAGGGTCAGTCGAAGAGCTGGGCAAGGGCCTGTTTCAGCGCCGCGTCTCGCGGAATGGTCAGGCGCACCGGAACGGTCAGCACCTTCATCCGGTAGCTCTGCGGCAAACGCACCGCGTCTTTTTCGGTTGTCACCAATTGCGCGCGGGCCGCCTGCGCGTCTTTTTCCAGACGTGCCAGAAGCGCGGTTGTCAGTGGCTGGTGATCTTCGAGCGCGCGGGTTTCCACCAAATCTGCGCCAAGATCGCGCAGCGTCAGAAAGAATTTCTCGGGATGGCCGATGCCTGCAAAGGCCAGACAGCGCAGCCCGTCCCAATCCATTCCGGTCTGCAAGGGCATCAGATGTCCGGTCAGGTGCGGCAGGGTGATGTCATCGCCCCACATCCGCGTGAAGTGCGCCTGCGCCTCGTCCGGGCCGATCGACAGGACGATGTCGGCGCGGGCCATGGCGGCGGCGACCGGTTCGCGCAGCGGCCCGGCCGGGATGCAGCGCCCATTGCCGAACCCCCGCGCGGCATCGACCACGATCAGAGACAGGTCCTTGGCAAGGCTCGGGTTCTGCAACCCGTCATCCATCATGATGACCTCGGCCCCGGCCTGCTTCGCGGCCTTGGCCCCGGCGGCCCTGTCCTTCGACACCCAGACAGGACCGAAAGCGGCCAGCAGCAGCGGTTCATCCCCGACGTCTTCGGCGCTGTGGACGCGCGGATCAACCTGCACCGGTCCCTCCAGAGAGCCCCCATAGCCGCGCGACACCACGTGCACGGATTTGCCCATGTCCGTCAGCATCTGCATCAGCGCAATCACCGTGGGCGTCTTCCCGGTGCCCCCGGCGTTCACGTTGCCGACGCAGATCACAGGCACTCCGACCCGATAGGGCAGGCCGGTTCCGAGCCGTCGGGCCGTGAGCGCGGCATAGACCGCCCCCAACGGTGCCAGAAGTCGCGCCCGGAGCCCCGGTGCGTCGCGTGGTGCATCCCAGAACGCCGGCGGTCTCATCGGCCCCCCTCAAGCGAATCAAGCCATTCATTGATCTGCCCGAGCACGAGGTCGGCTGTTTCCGCCCCTGCTGACACTACGTTCCATCCCGCATGGGCCATCGCGGCAGCACGGTCTGGCGCGATGAGATGTGTCACTGCGGCGCTGAGCGAATCCATGTCTTTCACGATCCGTGCCGCGCCTGCCGCGACGAGGCGCGAATACGACTCCAGATGGCGGCCGACATTGGGACCATAAAGAATGGCCGAACCCAGCGCTGCGGCCATCATCGGGGATTGGCCCCCCGTCTTTCCGGCGAGCGATCCTCCGAGAAAGCACAAGGGCGCCAGACGATACCACAGCCCCAATTCGCTGTCGTCGCCCGCCAGAAGAACCTGGGTGTTCTCGTCGGGCATGTCCCCGTTCTCCCACCGGGCAAGACGCAGGTCGATCTCGTGGCATTGCTCGGCGATGAACGGCTCGTCCTCGGCCTCGGCGGGAACGACGACCAGCAACAGACGATGCGCGAGGCGGGCCGCCCGACGATGTGCACGCAGCACCGCATCTGCTTCGTCGCGCTGGATATGCGCGCCCAGCCAGACCGGGCGGCCCGCCAGTGTGACGGTCAGTTCCTCGTGCAAGCCATCGGGGCTTGCGAGAGGAAACACCTCCGGTTCAAGCGGCGAGGTCACTTCGATCCGGTCATCGGGCACGCCAAGCCGCCGCATCCGCAAAGCCGCTTTCTTGTCCTGAGCGAGAATCGTGTGAAACAAACTCAGTGCCCCGGCCGATGCGTCGGGCAGGAACCGTTTGACAGGTTGCCGCCATGGCGCATCCGCCGCATCCGCCAGCAACAGATGCGCTCCGGACTGGGCCGTTTCGTGAATGAGCGCGGGGCGCAGGCCATTTCCGGTCCAGATCAGGATATCCGGCCGCCAGTGATCAAGAAAGCGATGCACGTCGCTGAGGGTCTCGGCGGGTGGTGCGCTGACGGTCTGGCCGTCCAGTGTCATCCCATCGACCGGGGTGGAATCGCAGGTCAGCAACAGGGCAAAATCCCCGCGCTGCTGGCGCAGACGCTTGATCAGCGTCAAGAGCGTCTCAAGCCGCGTACGCGTGTCGCTGTGCAGCCACAGAACCGGCCCCTTGGGGCGTTGCGGCCATTGCGCCGCTTCGGTGGTCAGGCGGTCAGACCCCCGCGCCAGCGCCAGATAGGCGGTCAGACTGAAGGGCCTTCGCGCCAAATGGATCAGTCCTGCGCCTCGGGGGACTGGGTGCTGGCGTCGATCAGTTTCTGCAGATCCCCCAGGAAATAACGCATATGCGCATTGTCCACCGTGCGCTGCGCTTCGGTCTTCCACGCGTCGTACGCGGTTTTGCGATCGGGGAAGATGCCGACGATATGGATGTTCTGCGGATCCTTGAACACGTTCTCCGACGGCGTCACCAATTCGCCGCCAAAGACGATGTGCAGATGCTGGGCCATGGGGCGCTCCTTCCGTTCTGCGGTGCGGCCAACCTAAGAAGCTGACCCGCAGGGTCAAGGTGATTAGGGCAGGCGCTGGGCGATCAATCCCTTGATGGCGCGGGCATGCTCGGCAGTGGCGCCGCAGACATCTTCGGTCAGGGCCTTTGCCCGGTCGATCAGCGCATCGCCCTCGACGATCTCGTCGATCAGACCCCAGGTCAGCGCCTCATCGGTCGCGATCTTCTGCCCTGCCATCAGGATCATCTTGGCACGTGACGGCCCGACGAGGGCCGACAGGCGCGCCGGATCCGATGGCTGCGGCAGGAAGCCCAGCTTCATCACCGGGTAGAATACCTTGGTGCCCGGTACCGCGATGCGCAGGTCGCAGGCCAGCACCATCCCCATCGCGCCCCCGGCAACCGTGCCGTTGAGTGCGGCGATCGTCAGGCCTGGATGCCGGGCGATGGCGCCGGACAGCCGCTCCCAAAGCGGGCTCAGCGCCAGACCGGCCTTGGCTGCCTCGAGATCGGCTCCGGCGGAAAACACCTTGCCGACACCGGTCAGAATGACCGCACGCGCGCTCCGCGCCTCTTCGACACCGACGCACAGCGCCTCCAGCATCTCTCCGGTCAGCGAATTGGCTTTGTCGGGGCGGTTGATCGTCAGCACGCAGAGCGTGCCGTCATTCTGAACCTCGATCATATCAGTCCCACCGCCTTGCGAATACCTTCGTCCCGAAGCGAGATTTCCTCGCCCAGATAGGCATCGGCCTCGGGAGTGCACATCCACAGGAGCGCCTTGGCCGGCCAATCGGCCGGGATGTGATCGGACCAGTCAAGCTGGCTCACCGGGTTGATCCCGCTGGCCTTGATCTCGCGCTGCATCTGAGTGGCCACGGTGCCCGGCGACAGGCCCATCGCGCGGATGCCCTTGTCGCCCATTTCCTTGTGGAGGCTGCGCGTCAGCATGGCCGCCCCGGCCTTTGAGGCGCAGTAATGCGACCATGCCTCGACCGGATTGTGCGCCGCGCCGGAGCTCACCGTGAGAATGGTCCCGCCGCCGGCGACCTCCATCACCGGGAGCGCCGCGCGCATGCCGTGAAAGACGCCCTTGAGATTGATGTCGATCGCCTGCCCCCAGCCTTCGGGATCAGCCTCTTCCATGCGGGCGATGGGTTCGATCACACCGGCATTGTTGATCAGGATGTCGAGCCCGCCAAAGGCCGTGACGCAGTTTTCGACCGCCTGCGCCACTTCCCAATAGCGGCTGATGTCGCAGGGGATGGCCACGGCGGTCTGTCCGATCTCGCCCGCGAGGTCTGCGATGCTGTCAGCCGACCGTGCCACCAGCGCGACATTTGCGCCCGCATCGGCGAAAACCCGCGCAGCTTCGGCCCCGATGCCCCGGCTGGCCCCTGTGATCATTACGGTGCGCCCTGTCAAATCGGTCATTCTGTGGCCTCCCCATATCGTTCACAGCAGTGCTACTGCGGACGGAGGGCCGGGTCCACCCACTTGACCCTGTCCGGCAGGAGGTTGAAGCTGGCTTCGGGAATTTGAGAGATCAGGATATCATCATGCGTCGCATTCAACGCCTTTCATCATGCTCCGCACTGGCCCTTGTTCTGGCCAGCGGACCGGCTTTTGCCGACCTGACAGCGCCCCAGGTCTGGGATGGGCTGGAAGCCGCCCTGCAGGGCTTTGGCTATACCGTCAGCGCGACGGAAACGCCGACCGGCGCGGGGCTCGACGTGACCGATGTCCTCATGCGTTTTGAAGCGCCCGAAGATGACGCCACCGTCGAGATCGCGATCGAGTCGATCGAACTGGTCGAGAACGCCGACGGGTCCGTGTCGATGGCCTTTCCCGCGTCCATGCCGATCAGCATCGACGCCGCACCTGAGGGCGAGGATGCGGTGAGCATGGTGATCGACTACGGCAATACCGGGCTGGAGCTTGTCGTGTCGGGGGCGCCAGGGAACATGACCTATAACTACAGCGCCGATCAGTTGTCTCTGACCCTGGCCGAGCTTGATATCAACGGCGAACCGGTCGGTCGGGACGAAGCGCGCTTTGACCTTGTGTTCGATACGGTCGCCGGGTCCACCGTCACCGCCACGGCCGAGGGCACCGGGATCACCCAGACCGTTCAGGCCGCGTCGGCCAGCTATGATTTCGCCTTCAACGATCCCGCATCCGATGATGCGGCGCTGATCTCGGGCTCCATGACAAACCTCTTTGCCACGAGCGAGACCATGCTGCCCGAAGGGTTCGATCCAGAGGACCCGCAGGCTCTGGCGGCAGGTGGGTTCTTGGTCACTGGCACGCTGGGCTATGCGGCAGGCGAGATGCAGTTCGCGGCCACCGAACCCGCAGGCACGACCTCCGGGACCACTCGGACCGGGTCGGTGGAGTTCGACTTTGCGATGGACGGATCGGCATTGCGCTATGATGTGATTGCCACGGATCAGGCGATCACGCTGTCCGGTCCCGAACTGCCCCTGCCGGTCGATATCAGCCTGTCCGAGAGCGCCTTCCGCTTCACCGCACCGATCGCGGAAGCCGAAGAGCCGCAGGACATGGCCTTCGGTCTGGCCATCCGTGGCTTCGAGATGTCCGACGTCTTGTGGAATGTCTTTGATCCCGGTGCAGCGCTGCCCCGCGATCCGGCGACCATTGCGCTTGATCTGACCGGGCAGGTCACGCCCTTCGTCAACCTCTTCGATCCCGAGGCGATGGCCCGGCTTGAAGCCACCGGTCAGGTGCCCGGAGAGTTGAACAGCGTGACTCTCAATGACCTCACGGTCGAACTGGCAGGGGCAAAGCTGGGCGGAACCGGAGCCTTTACCTTTGACAATGACGATCTGCAGACTTTCGAAGGTTTTCCCCGCCCGAATGGCGAGGTGAACCTCACCCTCGACGGGGCGAATGCGCTGATCGACAAGCTGATCGCCATGGGGCTGCTGACCAACGAGGACGCGATGGGCGCGCGGATGATGATGGGGATGTTCGCGGTGCCGGGGGACGGGCCGGACAGCCTAAAGTCATCACTCACCATCAACGATCAGGGGCATATCCTCGCGAACGGCATGCGGATTCAGTAACCCTTTGACAAGGGCCGCGTTTGCGTCAACGCAAACGCGGCGATGCGTCGACGCATCGCCCCCTTACCGTCGGAGCGCCGGCAAACCCACGCCGGTCGACTCGAACCCGCCATCCGCCGCGATCACTTGGCCGGTGACGTAGGATGCCCTGTCCGAGCATAGGAAGGTGATCACCTCGGCGATCTCCCGCTCCGACCCGTAGCGGTTCAGCGGGATCGCATCGTGATAGGCGTCGATGATCTCTTGCGTGTGCACCGCCATCGCCAGCTTGGTCCGCACCGGGCCGGGGCAGACGCAGTTGACGCGGATGCCGTATTCACCCAGTTCCGCCGCGTGCTGCTTTGTGAGATGGATCACCGCGGCCTTCGACGTGCCATAAGCCACCCGCAGGGTCGAGGCGCGCAGCCCGCTGATCGACCCGATATTGACGATACTGCCCCGGCTGGCCTTGAGCGCGCGCGTTGCCGCCTGCGTGCACAGGAACACCCCGTCCAGATTGGTCGCCATCACCCGTCGCCAGCCTTCGAAATCTGTCTCTTCGACGGGGCCGAACTCTGCCACACCCGCATTGTTGACCAGCGCATCAACCCGCCCCGCCCAGTCGAGCGTCCGGGTGGCCATCGCCTCCGCGTCTTCGGGCTTTGACACATCTAGCGGCAGCAACAGCGTGTCCGGAACGCCCTCCTGCTTTGCCAGTTCCTCTGCATCGCGGTCCAGAAGCGCCACGCGCCAGCCCTGTTCAAGAAACAGCCTCGCCGTGGCCAAACCGATGCCGCGCGCGGCCCCGGTCACGATTGCGCAGTTCTGGTCCATGCCGTCCTCCCCGTTTGCTCAATCTCTGGCATGGGGCGCGGGCGCTGTCACGCAGGAAGAGGCCGGATCACCCCGCCATCAGATCGGGCAGGTCGCCGTTCAACCCGGCAGCTTCGCGGATGAAGGTGCGCCGTGCGCCGGGGATCGCGTTGATCGCTGCCATGCCCAGATCGCGCCCGGCCCGCAGGATCGGATTGTCGTTCGAGAACAACCGGTTGAACGCATCCGTCGCCGTCAGCAACGTCGCTGTATCAAACCGCCGCCACTGTTCATAGCGGTCCAGAACGAAGGGGCTGGCGAAATCCTCACCGCGCCGGACCGCATGGCCGATGACATGCGCCAAGGCCGCCACATCGCGCAGCCCCGCGTTCAGTCCTTGCCCGGCAATCGGGTGCATCCCGTGCGCGGCATCGCCCACCAGCGCCAGACGGTCCCCGATGAACCGGTTGGCCAGTGTCAGACCAAGCGGATAGGTGAATCGCTCGCCAGCCAGAGAAATCTCGCCCAGAAAATCCCCGAAACGCGGGCGCAGAACGGTCAGGTAATCGTCTTCCGGCAGCGCGTTGATCTCTTCCGCCAGCCCGCGCTTTTCGCTCCAGACAATCGACGACCGATTGCCCGTCAGCGGCAGGATCGCCAGTGGGCCGGCGGGCATGAAAAGCTGATGCGCAACGCCACCATGTGGTTTTTCATGCGCAATCGCGCAGACCAATGCGGTCTGATTGTAGTCCCAGGCGGTGCGCCGAATGCCCGCGCGCTGCCCGGTGCCGGTCTGGCGGCCATCCGCCCCGACGATCATCTGCCCGTCCAGCACCCCACCCGAGGCCAACGTCACCGAGGCCGCCGTTGCGCTTATGGTCTGATCGACCACGGTTTCTCCTGCCAGATGCGTCACCAGTGGCTCTGCCGCGATCGCCTCAAGCAACGCGCGTCGCAGATACCGGTCTTCGAGCATGTGGCCCATCGGGCCTTCCTCGATCTCGGCGCTGTTGAAATGCAGGCCCAGAAACACTTCGGCATCTCCTGCGCGCCCGTCGCTGACCTTGATTTCGGTCATTGGTTGCGCGTTCGCCTTCAACCCGTCCCACAGGCCCAAGGCGTTCAGCATCCGCACCGACGCCAAAGCCAGCGCATAGGACCGCCCGTCGAAATTGTCGCTGCGCCGCGTGCCTTCGGGACGGGCGTCGATGACGGTGCTCGACAGGCCCGCCTTGGCAGCGGCAAGAGCCAGCGTCGGACCGTTCAGCCCGCCGCCGACGATCAGAAGATCGGAGCGTGTGTTCATGCGGCGCAATATGGAGGCGCGGCCGGGATTGTCCATGCGCTTCTCTGCCGCTACCGTTCGCGCCGAACACGTGGGCAGGAGCACAAGACATGAGCGCATGGCAGGGAATGACGGCAGCCGATCTGGGGCGTGGGATCGGCAAAGGAGAGATTGATCCGGTCGATCTGGCTCAGCTCTTTCTCGATGCCGTCGAACGCCATGAATACGGCACGCGCATCTATGCCCGCCTGACCCCCGAGCGCGCCATGGCCGAGGCCACAGCCGCGCGGGAGCGCGCCCGGCTCAAGCTGCGCCGGTCTCCGCTGGATGGTGTGCCGATCAGTTGGAAAGACCTCTTTGATACGGCAGGCGTTCCGACGGAGTCGGGCTCGCAACTGCTCAAGGGCCGCACGCCCGATGCGGATGCCGAGGTTCTGCAGGCGGCCACCCATCAGGGTCTGGTCTGTCTTGGCAAGACGCATATGAGCGAACTGGCCTTTTCCGGTCTTGGCCTGAACCCCAAGACCGCCACGCCGCCGAATATCCACAATCCCGAAAACGCACCCGGTGGGTCGTCCTCCGGGGCGGCGACCTCGGTCGCATTCGGTCTTGCTCCGGCCGCCATCGGGTCGGACACCGGTGGATCGGTGCGGGTGCCTGCCGCGTGGAATGACCTCGTCGGCCTCAAGACCACGTCGGGCGTCCTCAGCATCAAGGGTGCGGTTCCGCTGGCTGCCAAATTCGATACCGTCGGGCCGCTTTGTAAAACCGTTGAGGATGCAGCGCTCCTTTTCGCCATGATGAAGGGCGAGGCGCCCATCGACATGGCACCGACATCGCTCAAGGGCAAACGGTTCGCAGTTCTGACGACCACTGCGCTTGACGACCTCCGGGATGACCCGCGCGCGGGGTTCGATGCCGCCGTTGCGCGCTTCCGTTCAGCTGGCGCCGAGATCGTCGATCTGGCCATTCCCGAAGTCGAGACAGGCATCGCCCTCGCACCGATCATCTACGGCCCCGAAGCCTATGGCACATGGAAAGACGTGATCGAGGCCAATCCCGACCTGATGTTCGCGGAAATCCTCGCCCGGTTCCGGTCAGGCAAGGATTTTTCCGCAGCGGATTATGTTGCGGCCTGGCACACGCTGGACCGCTGCCGCGCGATCTATCTCGAAGCGACCGCCGACTTCGATGCGGTGCTCTGCCCGACCAGCCCAATCACCCCGCCCAGCGTTGAACGGCTGCTGACCGACAGCGCGTATTACGTGACCGAGAACCTGCTTACCCTGCGCAACACGCGGATCGGCAACATGATGGGGCTTTGCGCGCTGACCTTGCCGACGGGGACTCCCTGCTGTGGCGTGACGCTCATGGCGGATCCGGGCGCGGAGCGGCGGCTTCTGAGGCTGGGACTCGCGGCCGAGGCGGCGCTGGCCTGAACCTTGGCCTGAAAGCCACAACCGACTGATCCCTGCGCTCTTTTTCTGGACGCACCCGCCCTTGCTATGTAATTTGGCTGCAAAGAGGGCGCGAACGACCCTCAATCTGAGGCAGTATTGGCATGTTTCCCGACCGGTTCTCGAACCTTCCGGCTTATGCGTTCCCGCGTCTGCGCGCCCTGTTGGACGTGCACGAACCGGGTGGTCCCGTCGTGCACATGACGATCGGAGAGCCGAAACACGCGTTCCCCGCATGGATTTCCGACATCCTGGCTCAGAACATCGCCGGGTTTAACAAATACCCGCCGAACGAAGGCACCCCCGAACTGCGCGGCGCGATCCGCGACTGGGTGCAGCGCCGCTACGGTGTTGCCCTTGATGCCGACACGCAGATCATGGCGCTGAATGGCACCCGCGAAGGGCTCTATAACGTCGGGATGGCGTTGTGTCCCGAGACCAGGAATGGCGCGAAGCCGGCTGTTCTGATGCCGAACCCGTTTTATCAGGTCTATCTGATTTCTGCGATTTCCGTGGCCGCTGAACCGGTCTTCGTGAACGCGACCGACGCAACCGGCCATCTGCCCGATTTCGAAGGCCTGCCGGAAGACGTGCTGAAGCGCACTGCGCTGGCCTATATCTGTTCCCCGGCCAACCCGCAGGGCACCGTGGCCGACCGCGATTACTGGGAACGGTTGATCAACCTTGCGGAAAGGCACGATTTCCAGATCCTCGCTGATGAATGCTACTCCGAGATCTACCGCGACACGCCCCCTGTGGGCGCGTTGCAGGTCGCGCAGGAGATGGGGGCCAACCCCGAACGTGTGGTGATCTTCCACTCGCTCTCCAAACGCTCCAACCTGCCCGGTCTGCGATCCGGGTTTGTCGCCGGTGGGCCTGAATCGATCAAACGCATCCAGCAATTGCGCAACTATTCCGGCGCACCGCTGCCCCTGCCGCTGCAAGCGGTGGCCGAGGCGGTCTGGAACGACGAGGCCCATGTAACGGAAAACCGCGCGCTCTATGCCGAAAAGTACGATCTGGCCGACCGTATTTTCGGCAATGTGCCGGGCTACAGGTCCCCACAGGCGGGGTTCTTCCTATGGCTGCCGGTCGAGGATGGCGAGGCCGCGGCCCTCAAGCTCTGGAAAGCCACCGGCGTCCGCGTGCTGCCCGGGGCTTACCTGTCGCAGGACACAGAGGCCGGGAACCCCGGCAAAGGCTATATCCGGGTCGCCATGGTGGCCCCAAAAGACGAAACCGAACGCGGCCTGACGCAGATCAGGGACTGCCTTTACGGCGGTGAAGACCAATAAAGAGGCGAACGATGGCATATCAGGCGCGGGGGCGGGACCCCCTCTTTGACAGCAACATGCAGGCTGCGCTGGAAAAGCGCGGCAAGGAGCTCGGTGGCTTCGTCCTGATGGCGCTGGGGGCGATGGCCGCCGCGATGATCTATTCGTACTCGCCACAGGACCCAAGCTGGCTGTCCGCCACCGATGCCCCCGTTCAGAACTGGCTCGGTCGGGCAGGGGCCTCGGTCGCAGCGCCCTTGTTCATGATCGTCGGCTGGGCAAGCTGGGGTCTCGCGCTGGTCCTGCTGGTCTGGGGCGCGCGCTTTGCCCTGCACCGGGGCGAAGAACGCGCGCTGTCCTGTCTCATTTTTGCGCCGATCTGGGTGGCCTTGGCCGCCGTCTATGCCGCTGGCGTGCCGGAAAACAGCACATGGACCCACAGCTTTGGCTTGGGTGGTCTGTTCGGCGACATGATGATGGGGTCGATCCTGACGATCTTGCCACTGGGCACCACATTCGCGCTCAAGCTCATGATGCTCCTGCTGGGCGGTGTCGTTCTTGTGATGGGCGCTTTTGTCCTTGGCTTCACCCGTCTTGAATTGTCGCGCCTTGCCCGGTTCCTGCTGGTCGGTGTGATCATGGTCTATGCCACGATGCTCAACCTTCTGGGCAAAGGCGCGTCCGGTGCGCTGGTCGCCGCGCGCCAGATGCAGGCGAAAAACGCCGAACGCCGCGCGATCCGTGCGCAGGAAAAGGCTGAAGCCGCAGAATGGGCCGCCGCACAAGAGGCCGTGCGGCCCGAACCGCGTGTTACACGTATCGCGGCCAAGGCAGCACCTGCGACCTATCCAGAAGACGACCTGATCGACGATCCCTATCCTGCACCCGCACCGCAGAAGACAGGCTTCCTGTCCAAGATGCCGTCGCTGATCCGCCGCGCCGATCCCGAGCCGGAACTGGTCGAGACATGGCCCACCGGAGACCTGCCAGAGACCCTGCCAGGGGATGATCGCGTGCGTGCGAAGATTGCCGACGCCATCAAATCGCGCGTGCGTCAGATGCCCGCGGCAACGGCGGCGGCCACCGCACCCCTGACCAAGGGACGCGGCCGCCGGCCCGACCCGCTGATCTTCAAGCCTGCGCCGCAGCTGCCGCCAGAGCCGCCTGTGACGGCCCGCGCCGCAGCGACTTTGCGGGCCGAACCGCCGGTGACCGCTCCCAAACCGGCTGCCTACCAGCCGGTGCCTCAGGCACCAGCCTACGAGGACGATCCCGAGAACATCTTCGACGACATGACCGACTGGGACGATTACGGCGAAGACACGCAGGCCTACGCGCCTGTGCCGCCCGCTCCGCCCGTGGTGCCGCAGCCTGAGGCGCGCAAGGTGGTCCAGCAACCGCAGCGCAAACCGCTCCAGCCGTCCAAGCGCGCGCAGCAGGAAGCGCAGCCGCAACTGCAATTCGAGGACAAGCAGGTCGATTACGACCTGCCGCCGCTGGGCCTTCTCATGGACCCGGCCAATATCGAACGTCACCACCTGAGCGACGAAGCGCTTGAGGAAAACGCCCGCATGCTCGAGGCGGTGCTCGATGATTACGGCGTGAAGGGCGAGATCGTCAGCGTCCGCCCCGGTCCCGTTGTCACCATGTACGAGCTTGAACCCGCGCCGGGCCTCAAGGCGTCCCGCGTGATCGGTCTGGCAGACGACATCGCGCGCTCCATGTCTGCACTCTCCGCCCGTGTCTCCACCGTGCCGGGCCGCAGCGTGATCGGTATCGAACTGCCCAATGAGAAGCGCGAGATGGTCAGCTTCCGCGAGATCCTCTCGACCCGCGACTATGGCGACGGTACCCAGAAACTGCCGCTCGCCTTGGGCAAGGATATCGGCGGCGATCCGGTTGTCGCCAACCTTGCCAAGATGCCCCACCTGCTGATCGCGGGGACCACCGGGTCGGGGAAATCCGTGGCGATCAATACCATGATCCTGTCGCTGCTGTACAAGCTGACGCCCGCCGATCTGCGGCTTGTGATGATCGACCCCAAGATGCTGGAACTTTCCGTCTATGACGGCATCCCGCACCTCCTGTCGCCCGTTGTGACCGATCCGAAAAAGGCGGTTGTCGCCCTGAAATGGGTCGTGGGCGAGATGGAAGACCGCTATCGCAAGATGTCCAAGATGGGCGTGCGCAACATCGACGGCTACAACGGCCGTGTCGCCGACGCCCTGAGCCGTGGCGAAATGTTCGAACGCACCGTCCAAACCGGCTTTGACGACGAAACCGGCGAGCCGATCTTCGAGACCGAGGAAATCCAGCCCGTCAAAATGCCCTATATCGTCGTCATCGTCGACGAGATGGCCGACCTGATGATGGTCGCGGGCAAGGAAATCGAAGCCTGCATTCAGCGCCTCGCCCAGATGGCACGCGCCTCGGGCATCCACCTGATCATGGCGACACAGCGCCCGTCTGTCGACGTCATCACCGGCACGATCAAGGCAAACTTCCCAACCCGGATCTCGTTCCAGGTCACCTCGAAGATCGACAGCCGCACCATCCTTGGCGAAATGGGGGCCGAACAACTGCTGGGGCAGGGCGACATGCTCTACATGGCCGGTGGCTCCAAGATCATCCGCTGCCATGGCCCGTTCGTGTCCGACGAAGAGGTCGAGGAAATCGTCACCCACCTCAAGGCGTACGGCCCGCCGGAATATGTCAGCGGCGTTGTGCAGGGTCCGGATGACGAAAAGGCCGACAATATCGACGCCGTTCTTGGCCTCAACACCGGCGGCAATACCGACAGCGAAGACGCGCTCTACGATCAGGCCGTCGCCATCGTGGTGCGCGACCGGAAGTGTTCGACCTCCTACATCCAACGCAAGCTGGCCATCGGGTACAACAAGGCCGCGCGGCTGGTCGAACAGATGGAAGAAGAGGGCGTCGTCACTGCGGCCAACCATGTCGGCAAACGCGAAATTCTTGTTCCGGAACAGTAAGGCTTGGTCTGTGCCGGGCGTCTGCCCGGCATCCCGTATCGGCAATAATCCCCGCTGCTATCGCATAACACCGGCTTGCTTGCCATATAGGGTGAAAGACGACTCGAGCAGACAGGACCTTGCCCCATGCGTTTCATCGCCTTGTTGACCGCCTTCATGCTGACGGCCCTTCCCGCTGCGGCCCAGCAATTGTCCCTCAACACGCTGTCCAACTACCTCAACCAGCTCACCAGCGCAGAGGCAAGCTTTACCCAGATCAACGGGGACGGGACCATTTCAACGGGGACGCTCTATATGCGTCGTCCCGGCAAGATGCGGTTCGAATACAACCCGCCGGAACAGGCGCTCGTTATGGCCAACAACGGCGCAGTGTTCGTGTTCGACCGCAAGCTGGGCGGCGATCCCGAGACCTATCCACTTGACCGGACGCCGCTGGGTCTGATCCTTGCCCGCAATGTCGACCTGAGCCGCGCCAATATGGTCGTGGCGCATGGCTATGACGGCACGGCAACGACGGTTACGGCGCAGGATCCCGAAAACCCGGAATATGGCAGCATCCAGCTCAAGTTCACCGACAACCCGGTCGAACTGCGTCAGTGGATCATCACTGATGACGGAGGTGGTCAGACCACCGTCGTTCTGGGTGCGCTGGAGCGCAAGCAACTGGCCAACAGCCTGTTCAACGTGGAGCGCGAGCGGACCGCCAACCGCTGACGCGGGGCTTTGCAGGTAGGCCGCCCCCGGCCTAGGTGGCGGCGCCGTCGTCTGACAGCACCTGCACATCCGTCACGAGGATGATCTCGCACCCACCCACGATCGAGCCGTCATCCCGCCGCGTCGACGACCGCCAGGGTTTGATACCGTCCCCGGTGACTGTGACAAGGTAGCCCCGCACCCTGACCCGCGTGCCGAGTCCGATCGCCATCAGGGCATCGTTGATGGATTGGTCCGCCGGGATGAGGTGATTGTTCGTGACCTGCTGCATCCAGTCGTCCGGCAGCTTGGCATCCGGCGCGTTGGAGAACCAGATCAGGCGATGTCCTGTCCGGAAGGTGAGGGCCTCGGTCCCGCCGGACGCCGCCAGATCCCCCCAGACGATGCCAAGGTCCAGAGGCGAAATCGCGCTGGTCGGATCATTCCTGTAGGTCCGGCGCGTGACCACACGTCCTTCGATCACGTAGCTTGCCATCAGTTGAGCCTCGAACCCGTGCCCGAGACCCACGCGCATCTTGGGCAATCGGGCCTGCGCCGGGGCGCCGTCCTGCGCCACGGTCAGAGGCAGCGGTGGCAGCTCCGACGCATCAATGGCGGTGCCCAGATCGGGCGGTGGTGCCAGCCGGTCCGCGCTCTGTCCAAACACCCAAGCCGCGAGGACAATAGCGAAAACGGCGATCTTGGTGCCTTCGTCGAACATGACGTCCACAACCCTCTGAACTGCGTGCTGGCAACAGCCTGTAGCAGCGCAAAATGGCAGGAATGGGCCAACGCTGTGCCGGTGCTGTCCCCATGTCGGCCTGCGCCACGATGCGGTGACGCATCGCAGGTTTGCATTGACGCAAACCTGTCGCCGCACCAATGCTGGGCCATGTATCGAAGAGTGTTCCTGAGTTCGGCCTCGGCCGCCCTGGTTGCGCCCTACACGGCTGCGGCGACCTTTCCGCGCCGCCCGGACGGCTATCTGCGCACGAACTGGAGCCGCGATCCCTTTGCCTTCGGATCCTATTCCTACATCGCGCGCACGGCCTCCCGCGCCGATACACGCGCGATTGCCCGCCCTGTCGATGGCCGCCTCTTCTTTGCCGGAGAAGCCACACATCCCGACTACAACAGCACGGTCCACGCCGCCTACGAGACCGGTGTTGCGGTGGCCGAGACGGTCGGAGACTCGACCGCCGGAACGGTCGCCATTCTCGGCGCGGGGATCAGCGGGCTGACCGCGGCCCGTCACCTGCAGGACCTTGGGCGCAACGTTACCGTCTTCGAAGCGCGCGACCGCGTCGGCGGGCGCATCTGGACCGACACCAGCCTTGGTCTACCGCTCGACCTCGGGGCGAGCTGGCTGCATGGGGACGAGGGCAACCCGATCCTCGCCCTTTCCAAGAACCGGCGTATGCGCACTATCGCCACCGGCGATGACTATGTGATCCGCGGTACCGGAGGCCGTCGGTTGCGCAACCGTGATCTGCCCGACTGGGCTGAGGACGTCATGTCGATCCAGCAGGAGTACGGCGCCGCAGGTGCCGACATCAACTGGGCCGCCTATGAGACCGATCCCGATTACGACGGGGAGGACCTTCTCTTTCCCGATGGCTACGCACACATCCTCGGCCAGCCTGAAACGGACCTCGATATCCGCCTCGGAACCGAGGTGCGGCGCGTTGCGCTGGCACAGGACGGTGTGACCCTTGCCACGGCGGAGGGTGCTCTGGGGCGCTTCGATAGCGTCATCGTGACCGTGCCGCTGGGCGTTCTCAAGGCCGACCGGATCGCCTTTTCCCCGCCGCTGCCAACAGACAAGCAGGCCGCGATAAACCGGCTTGGCTTTGGCCTGCTGGACAAGCTTTACCTGCAGTTCGAGGACGCGTTCTGGGATGCGGACGCGACCTGGATCCTGACCCCCGAAACCGGGCTTCCGCCCGGCCAGTTCAACCAGTGGCTCAACCTTGCCCCGGTGCTTGATGCGCCGATCCTTCTGGCATTCAACGGGGCTGGTCCGGCGCGCGACCTGTCCGGGCTGTCGGACGAGGCCCTTCTGGACCGGGCGGCGCAGGTTTTGAACGCGGCCTATCCGGCGAGCTGAGCCCGACCTACACCGTTATGGCCATCGCAATTCGCACAGGATCTGTGCGGTGATCGGCGTTGTGCGCAACTCTTTGCACCTTAATTCCGTTGCACATAGAGACCGGGGCCGCGCGCCCTGCCGCACAGCTGGAAAGGGGCATCATGAGCACGCCTAAGATCACGATCATCTTCTATTCGACCTACGGAACCAACCATGCCATCGCGCTTGAGGCGCAAAAGGCAGCCGAAGCCGCCGGGGCAGAGGTGCGTCTGCGCCGCTTTGCCGAAACCGCCCCGAAAGAGGTGGTCCAGGGCCAGGGGGCCTGGGTGGCACAGCTCGAGAAAATGAAGGACATCCCCGAAGTCAGCCATGACGACATGGAATGGGCGGATGGCTATTTCATTTCCGCGCCCACCCGTTATGGCAACATGCCCAGCCAGGTGCGGGCCTTCATCGACACGCTGGGCGGCCTCTGGCAGCAGGGCAAACTGGCCAACAAGACGATCACCGCCACGACCAGTGCGCAGACCCTGCATGGCGGCCACGAGACCACGCTCTGGACTCTCTATGTCACTGCGATGCATTGGGGCTGCATCATCGTGCCGCCGGGCTACGCCGATCCGATCAAGTTCGAAGAGGACGGAAACCCCTACGGATTTTCCAAGGTCAGCGGCGAATTCACCGACGCGGGCAAGAAATCGGTCGCCTACCAGGCGCGTCGCCTGGTGGAGTTCACCGGCAAACTGGTGGGCTGAGGAAACTTCAGTCCCCGCTGATTCATCTCAGCATGTGAAGCGCAGGTTCAGCATTCGGCCTGCGCAAGAAAACATGGATGGCCTGAAGGGACTCAGACCATTTGGCCATCCAGATGCCTCTGTCGATACTTTTCTTGGATCGAATGGGCTATGAGACCTGACTCTAACGGCAACGGGCGAGCTGCCCCTGGTAGACAACCGACCGGGCCGCAACCTCGTCGGCCACCCGCAAGAGCCATGCCTTGCTGTTATACGTTCCGCGCGAGAACCCAGTGCGCCCTTCATGGTAGGCAAGATACTGGTTGCGGGCATCGGCCAGCGAAATGCCAAGCCGGCGGTTCGACTCCGCCATGTACCAGCCCATGAAATCCGCAGCGTCGTTGATGTTGTTGCGCCGTGCACGGAACTTCCGCTGATCCTGCTGGTACTCTTCCCATGTCCCGTTCAGCGCCTGACTGTACCCGAAGGCCGAGCTTTGCCGGCCCATCGGGATCACGCCCAGCGTATATCGGAACGGCGTGCGGGCATCCGACTTGAATTTGCTTTCCTGATACATCGACGCCATCTGCACATGCACCGGCACGCCCCATCGCCGCTCTGCCGCGCGGAAGGCGCGCAGGTAGCCGGGGCGCTGTTGCAGGATCGAACAGGCATCGTCGAGGTTACGGGGCGCCGAGGTTCCGCCGCCGCCTCCGCAGGAGGCCGCCAGAAGAACAATCACCAGGGCGCGAAAGAATCTGCTCATGGGCCTCTCGCATTTTGTTCGAAGACGGTTGCTCCGCCTTTCGCATTGCGACCAGTCTAGCGCAAAGGGGGCGCGGGGGAAATCACAATTGCTCGGGGCGGCAAACCCTTGCCATCACTGAAAAAACTCTTGTGTCGAAATGTGTCACAGACTGTTTCCGGAAAAATCGGAGCGACAATTGGACAATTTGGCGAAAATCGGGCAGGTATGTGGCAACGGACGGGACTCATGATCAGACAACGCGCAAAATACAACATCGGCCAGGTCGTACGCCACCGCAGACACCCCTTCCGGGGCGTGGTGTTCGACGTGGACCCGGAATTCAACAACACCGAGGAATGGTATCAGGCCATCCCCGAAGACATCCGACCCGCGAAAAAGCAGCCCTTCTATCATCTGCTCGCAGAGAATGAACAAAGCTTCTACGTCGCCTATGTCTCGGAACAGAACCTGATCGCCGACTACTCGGGCGAACCGGTCGAACACCCGGATGTGCCGGACCTGTTCGGCGCGTTCGAAGACGGCAGCTACGAGCTGCAGTTCCAGTACAACTGAACGATCTCTCTTCTCTCTCTTCGTTTGCCACGAATAACGAGTAAGGGCTCCCCGGTGGGAGCCCTTTTCTCATGCCGCGTTCAGCAGCGAAACAAAGCGGTCGATCTCCGGCTCGGGCAAGGACCAGTCGCACACCAGCCGCCCGGTCAGCACCCCGTCCGCAGGCCCTTCGCCCAAAGCACCCCCAGACAGATGATACCGCGCCCCGCCCGACTGCAAGGTCTGGTGCAGGGCACGCGGCGCGCGGAAGAAGATCATGTTCGCCGTGACATCATTCACGATCTCGACCTCGTTGCGCTTGCGCAGCCCGTCCAGCAGATGCGCCGTCTTGGCATTGGCCTGTGTCGCGAGGTCCTTCCAAAGGTCATTCCGCAGATAGGCGGCCATCTGCGCCGATAGGTACCGGTGTTTGGAGAAAAGATGCCCGCCCCGCTTGCGGCGCAGCTCGAACTCCAAGGCCTTGGACGAGTCGAAAAACACCACCGCCTCAACCCCCATCAGCCCATTCTTGGTGCCACCAAATACGGCAACATCCACACCCAGCTTCCAGGACATCTCGGCCGGGGTACACCCCAGCGCCACCGCCGCATTGGCAAAGCGCGCGCCATCAAGATGCACCGGCAGGCCATAGGACTTGGCCACGTCGCAGAGCGCCTGCAACTCTGACAGGCTGTAGACATTGCCCATCTCGGTCACCTGCGTGATCGACACCGCGCCCCGGCGCGGGCCGTGCACACCGCGATTGCCCTGACTTTCAATGGCTTGGGTGAGCGCATCGGGCGTCATCCGGTCCGACCCGGGCACCAGCGTCAGCTTTGCCCCACCCGTGTAGAACTCGGGCGCGTTGCATTCGTCCTCTTCGATATGCGCGTCGGGTGAACAGAACACCGTGTCGAACGGCTCGACCAACGTCGCCAGCGCCAGCGCATTGGCCGCGGTGCCGGTGGCCGCAAGATACACCGCAGCTTCGGGCGCTTCGAAGAGATCGCGGATGCGCTGGCGCACCTCATCCATCATCGGATCGGCGCCGTACCCCATCATGTGGCCCTGATTGACCTCGGACAGAACGTCCAGAACGGCCTGCGGCACGGGTCCGCTATTGTCGGAGGCAAAAAACATCAGATCGGCTCCTCGATGATGTGGTCTTCCCAATCGTCTTCGTCGACTTCGAATTCGGCCACGGTGCGGTTTCGCATCGAAACCCCGGCTTCATGCACCGTCTCGGGCGTGCCCGAGATCAGCGGATGCCAATCGTAAAGCGGCTTGCCCTCCCAGAGCAGCCGATAGGCGCAGGTTTTGGGCATCCAGTAGGCGTGGTCGTCGATATTCGATGGCTTCAGAATGATGCACTCCGGCACGAACTGGTGCCGGATCTCGTATTGCGCGCAGCGGCAGGTGGTGTCGTCGAACAGGCGACAGGCCACACAGGTCAGTTCCACATGGCCGGTGTCCTCGTCCTCGAGCTTGTTGAGGCAGCACTTGCCGCACCCGTCGCACAGCGCCTCCCATTCCTGCGGGGTGAGGTCGGTCAGCGCCTTGCGTTCCCAGAACCGGGGCGCAAGGCCTGTGCGATCAATCGGATCCCTGGTCATAGCGCGGTCAGGATCGCGCGCGCCTGGGCGCAGTCGGCATCCATCTGCGAGATCAGCGCCTCAAGGCTGTCGAACTTCAATTCGGGTCGCAGGTAGTCGATGAGTGCGACGGAAACGGTCGCGCCGTACAGATCGCCGGTGAAATCAAACAGGAAGGTCTCGAGATTGGCGCGGTTCTCGCCGAACATCGGCCGCACCCCGATCGAGGACGCGCCGTGATAGGACCCGGCATGTGGCCCGTCGAGCACATCGACCAGGACGGCATAGACACCGAATTTCGGCGGATGCAGACCGTCGATGGACATATTGGCGGTGGGATAGCCCAACTCGCGCCCGCGCTGTTCGCCGCCGATCACCTCGCCTTCGATGCGGTGCCAATGGCCCAGCATGTCGGCGGCCAGACGCGGGTTGCCGTCGGACAGGGCCGTGCGGATCGCGGTAGAGGACACGGCACCGGCCTCGGCGGTGACAAGCTCTGCCACCGTGACGCCGAATCCCATCCGGGCACCGAAGCGGCGCAGGTCCTCGACAGTGCCCTTGCGGCCCTTGCCGAAACAGAAATCGGCCCCGACCACGACATGACGCAGTCCGAGTCCCTCGGAAATCACGTTCGCAGCGAAACCTTCGGGCGTCAGGGCGGCCAACTGGCTGTTGAAGTTGAGTTCATAGAGAATCTCGACCCCCAGTTTGCGCAGGCGCGTCGCGCGCGCGGTGGCGTTCATCAGCCGGAAAGGCGGGGCATCGGGGGCGAAGTATTCGCGCGGATGCGGCTCGAACGTGAGGACGCCCAAAGGCGCTGCGGGCATCGCGTCGCGGGCAAGCTGGATCACGGCCTGATGGCCGGAATGCACGCCGTCGAAATTGCCGATGGCGACGGTTGCGCCCTTGTCGGCCTCGGCAATGAATTGATAATCCCGCACGATCTTCATGCGCAGAGGACTAGCGGTGGCGCTGGGGGGTTGCAATCCCCGCTGCGGGCTGGCGGGGATTTTCCGGTGACGGAAAATCGCGGATGCGTCGACGCATCAGCGCCCGTGGCAGCGTCAGTCGAATTTGCGGGAGGGGGCGAGCACCTTGGCTTCGCCGATCAGCACCTTTTTGCCATCGACCGAGCAATGGCAATCCAGCGTCACGCGCCGCTTGGCGATGTCGATGTCGACCACCTTGACCTCGGCATAGACCACGTCGCCGGGGCGCACGGGGGCGAGAAATTTCAGCGTCTGGCCCATGTAGACCGTACCATGGCCGGGAAGCTGTTCGCCGATGACGGCCGAGATCAGGCCTGCGGTCAGCATCCCATGCGCGATGCGGCCTTCGAAGATGGTGTCCTGCGCGTAATCGTCGTCCAGATGCACCGGGTTCCGGTCGGTCGAGATCTGCGCGAACATCTCGATGTCCTGATCGGTCACCTGTTTGCGCAGGTGGCGCGACATCCCCATTTCGATGTCTTCGATGCAGATCGTTCCGCGTGGCAGGTTGTCCAACATTTCGCACTCCACTCGCAGGCGACAAAGTAATAAATAGCTAAGTCAGATGCCCGATTTGGCAACTTTATTACTTTGCAACCGCAGAAAAGCAAGCAAAATCTGCGTCAGCGGAGTTGCCCAATGGTATAGGTCGGAGACGCGTTTTCCTTTGCAAGATAGGCGCTTAGCGCATCCGGATCCGGTTGGTGCGACGTTTTTGTCTCGGCTGCGGCAAGACCTCCGGAAATGAAAAGGGAATCGATGTCCTCGCCCATTGCGCCGTCGATGTCGGTGTGGACGCCATCCCCGATGGCCAGAATACGGGTCGGATCCACGTCGAGCCCAAGGGCGGCGATGCGGCGGCGGGCAAGGTCATAGATCGGCGGATGGGGTTTGCCGAAGTAAAGGCTCTCGCCCCCCATCTCGGTATAAAGCGCGGCCAGCGCGCCCGCGCACCATTCGCGCGTGTCGCCGCGATCCACCACGATGTCCGGGTTGGCGCAGAGCAGTTTCAGACCTTTCTGTTTGGCATAGAGAAACTGCGGACGGTTGACCGCCGGGTCGGCATGGGGGTCGAACGGTCCGCAGCAGACAATGCCTTCGGCGTCTTCCAGCTCGACGCGCTGGATGCGCACCGGGTCCTCTATCAGTTCCATCGGGTCAAAGAAGGTCTCGTCAAAGGGCTGCCCCATGAACCAGACCTTTTCCCCCACCGCGCCACGGAACATCGCGGCGCGGGCGCTGTCGCCGCTGGTGGCGATGCTGTCATAGCAGTCCTCGGGCACGTTCAGACGCACAAGTTGCTTGGCCACCTCGTGCCGTGACCGGGGCGCATTGGTCAGCAGAACCACCGTGCCGCCGCCCTGCTTGAAGCCGCGCAGGGCCGAGACAGCCTCTTCATGGGCGGTGACGCCATTGTGTACGCAACCCCAGAGGTCGACGAGCAGCACGTCGTAGCGGTTGGCGATGTCGGCGAGGGACGAGATGATCTGGGTCATGAAGGCACCTGATTGACGCGGGTTGCGCCACATATCGCCCGAACCGGGAATGATTGCCAGCCGAGGCGGGCAAACTTCATCACTGAGATGCGAAGACAGCTGTCAGGTTCAAGAGGTCGGCTTGGTGGGCGAACGCGAAACCGAGGATCATCCATAGAAACGGGATCAGGTTGAGAAATGTCCGGAACGGTTGCTTGCGCGTCTTGTGCCGGAACCGGCGCTGCGCCGCTTTTGCGCCGAACCAGCCGCCAAGAAAGGCGAGTGTGAGCAGGTTGGCTTCGGAAATACGCCACTCGCCCCGGATGGAGCGTTCTTTATCAAGGTAGAACATCCAAAAGGCGACGCCGTTGACGAATGCGAAGACGCCGCCTGTTAGAAGAAGCCCCATTGTGAGTGATGTGACCGTCACTCAGAGTGGAGTCAGAGTTTCAGATTCGGGATGATCTGCTTTTTCCGGCTGACGACGCCGGGCAGGACCACGGTGTCACCCGACACGGTTGCGCCGAAGCTCTTTTCGGCCAGGGTTTTCACCAGATCGTTCGGCACCAGAAGGGTCGATTCCTCGTTCAGGATGTCGACGACGAAGAGGATCACCTGATCGACGCCGTCTTCCTTGGCGACATCGACCATCGACGCCATCAGGCTGTCCTTGCGGTCGAGCACGATTTTCGGCGAGGTGGTTTCCAGAACCGAGACGCGGAACTTGGTGCCCTCGACCGGGTATTCCTTGCTGTCCATGCGCAGGAGTTCGGCGTCCGAGAAAGCCGACACATCGGATTTCGCAGCGAACATCTCGGCGGCGAAGTCGGGGATCGACACGCCAAGGTCATCGGCCAGCGCGTGGGCGATTGCCTTGTCTTCCTGCGTGGTCGTCGGCGAGCGGAATTCCAGCGTGTCGCTGAGGATGCAGGACAGCATCGCGCCCTTGATGCCGCGCGGGGCCTGGGCAAGATCGTCACCGATCATTTTCCACATGATGGTGGCGGTGCAGGCGACGGGTTCGATGCGGATGTCGATCGGGCCTTTGGTTTCCAGACCACCGACCAGCTTGTGGTGGTCGATGATCGCGCGGATGTCGGCGCTGTTGATCGCGTCGGGCAGCTCGGCCGGGTTGTTGGTGTCGACGATGACGACGGGCTGGTCGGCCTCGACGGTCGAGATGATCTCGGGCTTGTCGAGCTTCCAGTGGTCGAGAACGAAGGCGGCTTCGGTGTTGGGCTCGCCCAGCAGAACGGGCTTGGCGGCCTCGCCCTTGATCTGGTTGAGGTACCACGCCCAGATGATCGGGCTGCCGGTGCTGTCAGTGTCGGGGGACTTATGTCCGAAAACGAGGGTTGTCATGCGGGGCCTCTGCTCTGCCAAAGTCAAATCGCGCGCCTTATAGGGCGCGCGATCCGGGTTGTCACCTGTGGCAGTTTGCACTTGCGGTGCTGACTGCATGGCGGTGGTCAGGCGGAGCGCCTGCGCTCCGCACTGGGGTTCAGTTGGCGACCTGTTCGCGCAGGATCGACGCGGTGAGCGAGATCAGCAGGTAGATGCCCGAGAAGACGAGGAAGGTCAGCAGCGTGTTCTCGAAGGCGCGGGGGTAGCTCGGGTCCTGGGCGGGCAGGGGATAGACCGAGGTGGTCAGGTACCGCGCCTGGCTGTCGGCGTCGCGCCGCGCCTGGTCGAGCCGTTCGAGGGCGGCGGCCAGCATCATGTCGCGCGTGGCGAGATCGGCCTCGGCCAGCTGGATCTGCACCGCGGTTTCCGCCAGCGATCCGGCACCGGCGCTTTCGGCGGTCATCTCGGCGCTGATCTCGGCCTTGAGCGCCTCGAGCCGGCGGATATCGGCCTCGACCCCTTCGACGCGGCTGCGGTTGGGGCGGGCATTGTCCATCAGCGCCTGCAGCTGCAGGGTCTTTTCCTGAATCTCCGTCTCGACGGTTTCGATCCGGGCCTGCAGCGCCCCGATCCGGGCGCGCGGATCGAGCACGGCGCTGTCCTGCTGCAGGCGCACCAGCTTTTCCTGTGCGGCGCGGCGGGCCTGTTCGGCCTCGGCAAGGCCCAGCTCGGCATCCTTGACCGCGTTCTCGCGCTTGCGCGCCGACAGGTTGTCGACCCGCTCCTCGGCATAGCCGATCAGCGCGGTGGAGAAATCGGCGGCGACCTGCGGGTCGGCGGCGGCCACCTCCATGCGGATCACGCCCTCGGTCGGGTCATAGCCGATCTGGACGTATTTCTTGTAGAGCTTGTACATCTCCTCGGCGGAGGCATCCGCTTCCAGCCGGTGCAGCGGGTCGATCGCGGGCTGCGCGAAATGGGCGTGGAAGCCCTCGTCCTCGTTCAGGCGCAGCATGGCGTCCTTGGAGGTGAGATAGCTCTGCACCGCGATGGCATCCTGATTGGTGGCGAATTGCGTGCCCGAGAAGAGCCCGCCCATGCCGCTGCCGCCGGATTCCGCCTTGAGGATGAGGAATTCCGATTTCGAGGCATACATCGGCGTGGCGAGGGTGAAGAAATACCAGCCGGCAACGAGGGTGGGCAGGAGCACATAGGCGGCGAGACGGGCAAAGAGCATGCGCATCCGGCGCCGCCGCCGGCGCGCCATGTCCTTCTGGATCGCCATGATCTCCTGCTGACGCCGTTCTGCGGGACTGCGATTGTCGGTGGCGGGCAGGTTGGCGGTGTCGACACGCGTCTTTTGCGGCAGCTGGGGCTGTTCGGCCAAGGGTCGGTCATGCGCAGGTGTCTTGGGTTTGGCCGCGGCATCCCGGGTCGTTGCACCGGCTGGCACCATCAGGTCGAGCGCGTTTTCGCGCTGAAACGGATCAATGCCTTTCAGGCGCAGCAAATAGACGGCTTCGTGATCCGTAGCCGGGTCCAGCCCATGCTTTTGCGCGATGCGTCTCGCCATGCGCAATTGCCGAGCACTGAGCCCTTCTTCGCGGATGGCGACAAGGGCCTGCTCGACACCACCATCCGGGTGGCGCGGAATGCGCGGCTGTGGCGCTTCGGTGGCCGAGGCACTGGTCACGGATGCAGGATGTCCTGCTGCGGCCATCTGGCCGGGCCCCGATGCCGGTTCGCTGCGACGGATGCGAAAGCGTTTAGCTGTGGGTTTCATAGTCATAGAGCTGTTTCGCTTCTTCCAGGCTGTCGAACATGTGCAACTGACCGTCGCGCAGGACGGCCGCCTTGCTGACAAATCGCGCCAGCGTTTCGGGTTGGTGGGACACCATGATCATGGTGGTGGTGCGCAGCCGCTCGGCGAGGATGTCGCCCGCCTTGCGGTTGAACTCCACATCCGTGTAGGTCGGCATCCCCTCGTCCACGAGATAGATGTCGAAATCGAGCGCCAGCAGCAGCGCGAAGGTAAAGCGCGCCCGCATGCCCGAGGAATAGGTACCGAGCGGCTGGTCGAAATATTCGCCAAGATCGCAGAGCCAGCGGCAGTAGGCCTCCACGTAATCGGGGTCGATCCCGTAGAGCCGGGCGATGAAGCGCGAGTTCTCCATGGCCGTGTGCTTGGTGACCACACCGCCCATGAAGCCCAGCGGGAACGACACCCGACACGTCTTGCGGATCTCGCCCTCATCGGGCTTTTCCAGCCCGGCCATCATCTTGACCAGCGTCGTCTTGCCGGTCCCGTTGGGGGCCAGAATGCCCAGCGACTGCCCCAGCTCGACACGGAACGACGCCCGGTCGAGGATCACCTTCCGGTGCGATCCCGTCCAGAACGATTTGCTCACATTGTCGAATTCAAGCATCGAGCCCCCATTTTCCCTTCGCACAGAGTGTGCACGGGTTGGTTGCCAATTGGTTTAGAAGCCGAGTTTGACTGGATTGTGGCCAATCCATAGCAAAAAGCGGGTATTGTCTCCGAAGGCTTGGAGGACGTGTCCGGGCCGGGTCAAACCGGCGACCTGACTCATGGCGACATCGCGGGTGCCATTTCCGACGCAAGATTCCGATCGGAAGACATATTCAGATCATAAAGCGTCGCGAATCGCCAATCGCGATTTTGCCGACTCTGGCTTGGTCAGCGCCAGACCAGTGTGTTTTGAGCATCGCGGAGCAGAAGTGACTCAGATCTTATCGAGCGAATGGACTGACTTTTCTTCTCGCGCAGGCGTTTTTCCTGACTTTCTGCTCATAAACTGCCCAATCGTCCCGCAAGCGCGTTCAAAGCCGCGAAACTTGGGCGACCGTGTTGCAATGCGGGGCGCAACGCGATTTATTTCATCGAGACAAGCGGAAACAATCCGCGGACAACACAGGGAGTTCGTTTTTGCCCGACACGTCAAACAGTGACGCGTTCGTCGAATTTGAACGAGTGCAAAAGAGCTACGACGGCGTACAGCTAGTCGTAAAAGACCTTAACCTCACCATGCCGAAGGGCGAGTTTCTGACGATGCTCGGACCGTCGGGATCGGGCAAGACCACCTGCCTCATGATGCTTGCCGGGTTCGAGACCGCGACCCATGGCGACATCCGGCTGGATGGCAGGCCGATCAACAACATCCCGCCGCACAAGCGTGGGATCGGCATGGTGTTCCAGAACTACGCGCTGTTCCCGCACATGACGATTGCGGAGAACCTGAGCTTCCCGCTCGAGGTGCGCAAGATCGGCAAGTCGGACCGCGAAGCGAAAGTGAAGCGGGCACTCGACATGGTCGAGATGGGGGCCTTTGGCGGCCGTCGTCCGGCGCAACTGTCAGGTGGTCAGCAGCAGCGGATCGCGCTGGCGCGGGCGCTGGTCTTCGAACCCGAGCTGGTTCTGATGGACGAACCGCTGGGCGCGCTGGACAAGCAGCTGCGCGAGAAGATGCAGTTCGAGATCACGCATCTGGCGCACCGTCTGGGCATTACCGTGGTCTACGTGACCCACGACCAGACCGAGGCGCTCACCATGTCGGACCGGGTTGCAGTGTTCGACGATGGCCGCATTCAGCAATTGGCGCCGCCGGACGAATTGTACGAGAAGCCGCAGAACAGCTTCGTCGCGCAGTTCATCGGTGAGAACAACACGCTCGAAGGCACACTGCGCGAGATCAAGGGCGACCGTTGCGTGGTCCAGCTTGACGATGGCGGGCTGATCGACGCGAAGCCGGTCAACGTGAGTAAGGTCGGAGAGCGCACCCGCGTGTCGATCCGCCCCGAGCGCGTTGAGATCAACAAGGACCGCCTTCAGGAAGGCGCGCACACGCTCAAGGCGGAAGTGCTCGAATTCATCTACATGGGCGACATCTTCCGCACGCGGCTCAAGGTGGCGGGCAATGACGAGTTCGTGATCAAGACCCGGAACGCGCCGGACCAGGTGCGGCTCGAGCCGGGCACGGAGATCGAGATCGGGTGGCTGCCCGACGATTGCCGCGCCCTGGATGCGCCCAGCAAGTAAGAATTGCCGCGGGTCCGCGATGCGGTCCCGTGTCATTACAGGCGGTGTCGGTTCGGCCCGACCGGTATCGCCACATGTCATAAGCGGGTCGAAACGGGAGAATATGAATGAAACTGTCTAAAACACTTTTGGCGACCAGCGCACTCACCGTTGCTGCCGCAGGTGCCTACGCTGCCGGCCATGGAATGGCGGACAGCATGACACTTGTGAGCTGGGGCGGTGCCTACCAGGCGTCCCAGCAAAACGCGTATGTCGCGCCCTATCTCGAGATGCACCCCGACGTGAGCGCGTCCTGGGACGAAAGCTCGGCCGAAGCGGTGGCCAAGCTGCGCGCGATGAACGAAGCCGGCAACATCACATGGGACCTCGTTGACGTGGTGGCCGCTGATGCGATCCGCCTCTGCGACGAAGGTCTGGCGATGGAAATCGACCATGACGAACTGCTCGAGCCGGCGCCCGATGGCACCAGCGCAAGCGATGACTTCGGCGATCTGATCGTGTCCGACTGCTACATCCCGCAGATCGTGTACTCGACCACCTTCGGCTACCGCACCGACATGGTTCCGGAAGGCGTTGAGCCGCCGTCCGACATCTGCTCGGTCTTCGATCTGGAAACCTATCCGGGCAAGCGCGCTCTGGAGAAGCGTCCGATCAACAACATGGAATGGGCGCTGCTCTGTGACGGCGTGGCGAAGGAAGACGTCTATGACGTTCTGGAAACCGACGAAGGTCAGGACCAGGCTCTGGCCAAGCTCGATACGATCAAGGATCAGGTGGTCTGGTGGAATGCCGGTGCCGACACGCCGCAGCTTCTGGCGGATGGCGAAGTGTTCATGGGCTCGACCTATAACGGTCGTCTGTTCTCGGCCATCGTCGAGCAGAACCAGCCGATCGCGATGATGTGGGACGCGCAGGTGTTCGACCTTGATGGTTGGATCATCCCGGCTGGCCTGCCGGAAGACCGTCTGGCCCGCGTGAAGGACTTCGTCCGTTTCGCAACCGACACCCAGCGTCTGGCGGATCAGGCGAAGTACATCTCGTACGGTCCGGCCCGTGCATCCTCGGCGCCGCTGGTGTCGACGCATGCCGAGCTTGGCATCGAGATGGCGCCGCACATGCCGACCGATCCGAACAACTCGGCCAACACGTTCCTCTACAACTACGAGTTCTGGGCCGACTATCGCGACGACATCGACGCGAAGTTCCAGGCGTGGCTGGCACAATAAGCCTTTTATGGCATAGGGATGGGCCGTTTGGCCCATCCCGCACCGACGAGGACAGTCCCATGCCCAAAGGCTATATCATCGGTCATATCACGGTGAACGACCCCGAGGCCTACAAGGAATATATCGAGCGCGATACGCCGATCCTTGAGAGCTACGGTGCCAAGTTCATTGTGCGGGGCGGACAGTCCGAGACGATGGAGGGCGAGACACAGAATCGCCATGTCGTCATCGAGTTCGACGATTTCGAAACCGCGAAGCGCGCGTATCACGACCCTGCCTATCAGGAAGTCGCCGAGATTCGCCGTCGCACCGCGACAAGCACAATCATTCTAGTCGAGGGCACCTGAGCCATGACGGACGCCGCTACAGAACCGGACAAGATCACGGGCCCGACGCCCGACAATGCGCTGCGCGCGGCTGACAAGGCCGAGACCGGCCCCGTTCTTGCTGCCGATGGCACTCCCCTCAAACGGTCTTTGAACCGGGCGCTTCGGGCGCAGAAGATTCGGGCACTGGCGCTGATCGCGCCGCTTCTGATCTTCGTTCTTGTCAGTTTCATCGCGCCCATTGGCGACATGCTGTTCCGGTCGGTCGAGAACCAGATCGTCCGCGATACGCTGCCGCGCACGGTTGCCGCACTGGCAGACTACGATGCGGCCCAGGGTGGCTTGCCGCGGGACGAGGTGTTCGAGGCCGCCTATTACGATGTGTTCTATGCGGCGGAACGGAAGGAACACACACGGCTGGGCTCGCGCCTGAACTATGAACAGACCGGGGCGTCGTCGCTCTTCCGTAAATCCGGCCGGGGCATCGAGGATATCGGAGAGGTCTATCAGGACCAGTTCGAGGATCTGAACGGGGATTGGGACGAAGCGCGTCCCTGGGCCGAACTGATGGGTGATCCGGACTGGATTGCAGCGCAGGAGGCTTGGGATGGCAACGGCACCATGCCGGCATTCGAACTGCGGTCGGACATCGCCGAGATCCTGCCGCGCACGGCCGAGTCGTATCGTATCTTCGCCCGCTTCATGCAGAACGAGGAAGGCGACAGCCCGCTCGAGGAAGAGCCGTGGAGTGTCGTGCACACAGCTCTGTACCAGGACCTCTCTGCAGGCGATGTCAGCGGGTATTCCGGTCCGCGCGCCGACATGCTTCAGGCGGCGGCTGCGCTTGTCGCGAGCCCCGATTTCGAAACGATCTCGTTCCGCGATGGCTTTGCCGATATCGACGAAGACTGGGTCGAGCCGGAAATCTGGCAGACCATCAAGACCTATAGCCCGGCTTATACATCGGGCTACTTCCTGAATTCTGTCGACATGCAGAAAACGCCGGAAGGCCCTGCGCTGCGCGAAGAGGACGAGCGGATCTACGGCCTGCTGTTCCAGCGCACCATGTTCATGAGCCTTGTCATCACGCTCAGCTGCATCATGCTTGGTTATCCGATCGCCTATCTGCTGTCGAACCTGCCGTCGAGCAAGGCGAACCTGCTGATGATCCTCGTCCTGCTGCCATTCTGGACCTCGCTTCTTGTGCGGACCTCGGCGTGGAAGGTGATGCTGCAACAGCAGGGGGTGATCAACGACACGCTGGTCTGGCTTGGCCTCGTGGCGGATGACGCGCGTCTGACGATGATCAACAACCAGTTCGGTACAATCGTGGCGATGACGCATATCCTTCTGCCCTTCATGATCCTGCCGATGTATTCGGTGATGTCGACCATCCCGCCGTCCTATGTGCGCGCCGCCAAATCCCTGGGCGCGACGAACTGGACAACCTTCTGGCGGGTCTATTTCCCGCAGTCGGTGCCGGGGATCGGTGCGGGCTCCATCCTCGTGTTCATCCTGTCCATCGGCTATTACATCACGCCGGAAATCGTGGGCGGCACCTCTGGGATCTTCATCTCGAACCGGATCGCGTACCACATCTCGAGCTCGCTCAACTGGGGCCTTGCCGCCGCATTGGGGACGATCCTGCTGGTCGTGGTTCTTCTTCTCTACTGGGCCTACGACCGGATCGTCGGCATCGACAACGTGAAACTGGGGGGCTGAGCCATGTCGGAAGCCATTCTCACACCAATCGAGAAAAAGCCCATCGGCTTCACGGCGGGTGTTCTGGCCGCAGCTGGCGGGTTCGCCGGGCTGTTCATCGGCACTGCCCAAGGGTCGGGCCTGCTGGGCATCATCGTCGGCGCGGCACTGATGGCGGCGCTGGCCTTTGCCGCAATGCAGGTTCTGGGCGAGGCGATGGAAAAGCCGGTGCGCTGGGGGCTGATCACGATTGCGGCCATTGGCGGGTTCCTCTTCAACGCCATTCCCGGTCTGATCATGGGGGGCCTGTTCGGTTGGTTCTTCGGCTGGTTCATCTACTGGATCGGCATGGGGCGCTACCGGGCCCATCTGGTGCCCTACCTGACGCCGGGTCAGGTGCTGTGGCATTACGCGTTCCGTGTGCTGTGCGGTGCGATCTTTGTTTTCCTGATCACACCGATCATCGTGGTCATGCCGCTCTCGTTCAACGCCGAGGACTTCTTTACCTTCACGCCGGAAATGCTGGCCTTCGATCCGGCGGGCTACAGCCTCAAGCACTATCGGGACTTCCTGACCAACCCGGAATGGACCAGCGCGGTCAAGAACTCGCTGTTGGTGGCGCCTGTGGCGACACTGATATCCGTGTCGCTGGGCACGCTGGCGGCCATCGGCCTGAGCCAGAGCCACGTACCGGGCAAACGGGCGATCATGGCGATCCTGATCTCTCCGATGATCGTGCCGCTGATCATCTCGGCGACGGGTATGTATTTCTTCTATTCCAAGATCGGTCTGGTCGGCACCTATTGGGGCATCGTTCTGGCGCACGCGGTGCTGGGCATTCCGTTTGTCATCATCACCGTGACGGCCACGCTTGTAGGCTTTGACCGGTCCCTGACACGGGCGGCGGCCAATATGGGGGCCAACCCGGTGACCACCTTCTTCAAGGTGCAGATGCCGCTGATCCTCCCGGGGGTGATCTCGGGCGGTCTGTTCGCTTTCATCACGTCGTTCGACGAAGTGGTCGTGGTGCTGTTCATCGGCTCGGCCGAGCTGCAGACGCTGCCGTGGCAGATGTTCACCGGCCTGCGCGAGCAGATTTCGCCGACGATTCTTGCGGCTGCGACGATCCTTGTAGGAATCTCGATCTGCCTGCTGACTTCGGTCGAAATCCTGCGCCGCCGGTCGGAACGGCTCCGGGGGATGTCGCCAGGGTAAGGGGAAAGCGCCTTCGAAGGCGCTTACTCCGCATTTTCGAAAATGCGGCTGAAGGCTCTTCGAAGAGCCTTTGCACCAACAAAAAAGGCCCTGCATGGACGTGCAGGGCCTTTCGCTTAGGTTCGGGGTGTCTTTAGCTGCGCACGAGCTTTTCGTACCCTTCCGCGATGTCGCGGGTCAGCGCGCCGACCTCGAAGTTGTAATCGCCAATCTGGCCGACGGGGGTCACTTCCGCTGCTGTGCCGGTGAGCCAGCACTGTTCGAACCCTTCCAGCTCTTCCGGCATGATGTGGCGTTCGTGCACCTTGATCTGACGGTCCCTGAGCATGCCGATCACCGTCTGTCGGGTCAGGCCGTTGAGGAAACAGTCAGGCGTCGGCGTGTGCACTTCGCCGTCCTTGACGAAGAAGATGTTGGCCCCGGTCGCCTCGGCCACATAGCCGCGATAGTCGAACATCATCGCATCCGAGCAGCCTTTGGCTTCGGCGGCGTGCTTGGACATGGTGCAGATCATGTAGAGACCTGCCGCCTTGGCATGGCTGGGGATCGTTTCGGGCGACGGGCGCTTCCATTTGGAGATGTCGAGCTTGGCGCCCTTCATCTTGGCGTCGCCATAATAGGCCCCCCATTCCCAGCTGGCGATGGCCATGCGGACTGGGTTGCGGGCCGAGGCGACACCCATGTCAGGGCCTGCGCCGCGCCAGGCGACCGCGCGTACATAGGCGTCGGACTGACCGTTGGCTTCGAGAACCGCCTTCTTGGCCGCTTCGATTTCGTCTACCGTGTAGGGGATTTCGAAGTCGATCATCTCGGCCGAGCGCTTGAGCCGCTCCGAATGTTCGCGGGATTTGAAGATCTTGCCGTTATAGGCGCGCTCGCCCTCGAATACCGAGCTTGCGTAATGCATCGCATGGGTCAGGATGTGGACATTCGCCGCGCGCCAGTCGATCAGCTGGCCATCCATCCAGATCTTTCCGTCGCGGTCGTCATAGGTTCCGGCCATTTCAATTCTCCTCGCCCGGATTTTCATAAATTGCGCAAATTAGGTCCGCATCGGACATATAATTGCGCCAAAACTGAGATTCGCTACCATTTGAGCCTTGGAATGTCAACAAGACTGACGTATTTTCGAAGGCACTCGAAAACACGGATCGGACGGCGGACCATGGCGGAAGGACACACGCAGAACGCATCGAGCGGACAGTCGTTGCTGTATCTCACGGATGAACAACTGCGTCAGGGCATCGAGGCCATGTTCTTTGCCTATCGCGGCTTTACGGCAGATCCGGACCGCATTCTGGAAGGGTTGTCCTATGGTCGCGCCCATCACCGCGCCATCCATTTCATTCATTGCGCGCCCGGCACGACGGTGAACAACCTGCTCGCCATCCTTGGGGTGACGAAGCAATCGCTGAACCGTGTGTTGCGGACCCTGATCGAAGATGGTCTTGTCACAAGCCATGTGGGACGCAGCGACAAAAGAGAGCGGCATTTGACCCTGACAGAGGCCGGAGAGGCGCTGGAGCAGCAATTGTCCGACGCGCAGCGCGCCCGGATGCGGGATGCCTATCGCAAGGCAGGACCCGAGGCGGTGGCCGGGTTCAAGACGGTGCTGGAGGCGATGATGGATGACGACATGAAGCGCGCCTATCTCGCCCTGAGGGAAGGACGCTGAGATGGCCGATCCTGACGCCCATCTGCTGATTGTCGATGATGACGAACGTATTCGCGGGCTGCTGCAGAAATTCCTGATCCGCAACGGGTTTCTTGTCAGCGCGGCCCGCGATGCCGCCCATGCGCGGCGCATCCTGTCGGGGCTGGATTTCGATCTGATCGTGCTGGACGTGATGATGCCGGGCGAAGACGGGATCAGCCTGACTCGCGGCATCCGGGAGCGGTCGACCACGCCGATCCTTCTCCTGACTGCGCGGGCGGAAACCGAAGACCGCATCGCGGGGCTTGAGGCCGGGGCCGATGATTACCTTGCCAAGCCCTTCGAACCGAAGGAACTTCTGCTGCGGATCAACGCCATTCTGCGCCGGATGCCGGAACAGGTCGCGTTGGACAGTGCGCCGAAATACCTCAACCTCGGCCCGATCCGGTATGACACGGAACGCGCCGAGATGTGGCGTGGGGAAAACCTTGTTCGGCTGACCTCGACCGAGATCCAGTTGATGAAGATCTTTGCCGCCAAGCCGGGCATCGCCCTCAGCCGCACGCAACTGGTCGAAGAACTGGGTCGCGACCGGGGACAAAGCCAGGAACGCGCGGTGGACGTGCAGATCACCCGTCTGCGCCGCAAGCTTGAGGACAATCCGAAACAGCCGCGTTATCTGCAAACAGTGCGCGGCGCCGGGTATATGCTTGCACCCGACTGACGGGTTTGGTCTTTGCGTATCTGAAGAGAGAAAACGGGGGGTGCGCCCATGGCGACAGCTTTGATCACACATGCGGAGTGTCTGGAGCATGTGACACCAGACGGGCATCCCGAACGCGTGGCGCGGTTGGAGCATGTGCTGCACGCCTTGCAGGGGCTGGACCTGCGGCGCGAGAGCGCGCCTTTGGTGGAGCCCGCGCATCTGGCCTATGTGCACCCTCAATCGCATGTGGATGCTATCGTCGCAGCGCAACCTGCCGAAGGGTTTCACCAGCTTGACGCTGATACATGGATGTCGCCCGGCAGCGTGAACGCGGCCTTTCGGGCGGCAGGCGCTGTGGTCAAGGCGGTCGATCTGGTGCTGGACGACGAGGTGGGCAACGCGTTCTGTGCCATCCGTCCGCCGGGGCATCATGCGGAAACGGCAACGCCGATGGGGTTCTGCCTGTTCGGCAACGCGGCCATCGGGGCCAAGCACGCGCTCGAGGCGCATGGCTTGTCCCGTGTCGCGGTGGTGGATTTCGACGTACACCACGGCAATGGCACGCAGGATCTGCTGTGGAACGAGGCGCGGGCGCTGACCATCACCAGCCAGCAGATGCCGCTTTGGCCCGGTACAGGGGATCCGTCGGAACGGGGCGCGCATGACAATGTGCTGAACATACCCTTGCCGCCTCGATCCGGCGGGGCCGAGATGCGGGCCGCCTATGAGGCGCAGGTCTTCCCGCGTCTGAGGGACTTCAAACCGGAGCTGATCATCATCTCCGCAGGTTTTGATGCGCATCAGGACGATCCACTCGCGGAATTGCAGTGGTCGACCGGGGATTTCCGCTGGCTGACCAAACAGCTTTGCGCGCTGGCGGCTGACCTGTGTGACGGGCGGATCGTCTCGACTCTGGAAGGGGGCTATGATTTGTCTGCGCTCGCGGAAAGTGCGCGTGCGCATGTGGAAGAACTGATGGAGGCCGCGTCATGAGCGACACACCTGTGGATCAGATGAGCTTTGAGGCGGCGATGGCCGAGCTTGAAAAGGTGGTGGGCCAGTTGGAGCGCGGAGATGTCGCGCTGGAGGAATCCATTGCGCTTTACGAACGCGGGGCGGCTTTGAAGAAGCGCTGCGAGGCCAAGCTGAACGAGGCGCAGGAAAAGGTCGCGGCGATCACGCTGGACGCCGATGGCAAGCCGACGGGCACCACGCCCTTCGATCCCGAGTAAGCCGGTCTGATGTTTTCCGACGCGCTGCGCCGCGATGCTGCCCGGATCGGCGCGCATCTGGAGACGGTTCTGGCAGGCGAGCCTGACCTGCCTGTGATCGAAGGGATGCGCTATGCCGTGGCCGGGGGCAAACGTCTGCGCGGGTTTCTGGTGATGGAAAGCGCGCGTCTGCATGGCGTGGATGAGGCGCAGGCCATCTGGCCTGCCGCCGCGATCGAGGCGATCCACGCCTACAGCCTCGTGCATGACGATCTGCCCTGCATGGACGATGACGACCTGCGACGGGGTCTGCCGACCGTGCATCGCAAATGGGATGACGGGACGGCAGTTCTGGTGGGCGATGCGTTGCAGACCCTCGGGTTCGAACTGGTGCTGGACCCGGCTTGCCATGGCGATGCTGGCGTTAGGGCCGATCTGGCGCTGAGCCTTGCGCGCGCCTCGGGTCACAAGGGCATGGTGCTGGGGCAGGCGTTGGACATTCAGGCGGAAACCGCCGAGACGCCGCTGACGCTCGACCAGATCACCGCGTTGCAGGCGGGCAAGACCGGGGCGCTGATCGTCTGGTCGGCGCAAGCGGGGGCACGGCTGGCGCAAGCCGACCTCAAGCCTTTGACCGATTATGCCACTGCCCTTGGTCTCGCGTTCCAGATCGCCGACGACATTCTAGACGTCGAGGGCGACGAGACTACCGTTGGCAAGGCGGTGGGCAAGGATGCGGACCGGGGCAAGGCCACGTTTGTCTCTCTGCTGGGGCTCGACGGTGCAAAGCAGCGTGCTTCTCAATTGGTCGAAGCCGCCTGTGATGCCTTGTCGCCCTATGGCGCACAGGCGCAAACCTTGAATGAGGCGGCGCAGTTCGTTATCTCGCGCAACACCTGAGACCATCCGGAGGCGCGGCCCATGTCCTTTTCCACAGAGACCCCGCTTCTTGATACGGTCACGTCCCCGGCAGATCTAAAACGGTTTTCCGATGCGCAGCTTGAGAAGCTTGCGGACGAGTTGCGCCGCGAGACCATTTCTGCCGTGTCAAAGACCGGTGGGCATCTGGGGGCCGGGCTGGGTGTCGTCGAGTTGACCGTTGCCCTGCATGCGATTTTCGATGCACCGCGCGACAAGATCATCTGGGACGTGTCGCACCAGTGTTACCCGCACAAGATCCTGACCGGACGGCGCGATCGCATGGGCACGCTGCGGCAGGAGAACGGGCTGTCGGGTTTTACCAAACGGTCTGAATCTCCGTATGACCCGTTTGGCGCGGCACACAGTTCGACCTCGATCTCTGCCGCTTTGGGCTTTGCCGTTGCGCGCGATCTCGGTGGCAATTGTGACACCGGACATGGCGACGCGATTGCCGTGATCGGGGATGGCGCGATGACCGCCGGGATGGCCTATGAGGCGATGAACCACGCGGGCCATCTGAAAAAGCGCCTGATCGTCATCCTGAACGACAACGAGATGAGCATTGCCCCGCCGGTGGGTGCACTGTCCTCCTACCTCTCGCAGCTTTATGCGGGCGCACCGTTTCAGGACCTGCGTCAGGCGGCCAAGGGTGCGGTGAGCTTCCTGCCCGAGCCGTTTCGCGAAGGGGCAAAGCGGGCAAAGGACTTGCTCAAGGGGATGGCGGTGGGTGGCACCCTGTTCGAGGCGTTGGGCTTTTCCTATGTCGGGCCGATCGACGGGCATGACATGGACCAGCTCCTCCCCGTGCTGCGCACCGTCCGGGAGCGCGCGGACGGACCGATCCTGATCCATGTCGTGACCCAGAAGGGCAAGGGCTATGCCCCCGCCGAGCAGTCGGCGGACCGTGGCCATGCCCGCGCGAAGTTCGACGTGATGACCGGCGAGCAGAAGAAGTCGCCGTCAAACGCGCCCAGCTATACCAAGGTTTTTGCCGACGCCTTGTGCCAGGCTGCCGCGGATGACCCGCGTGTCTGTGCGGTGACGGCGGCGATGCCGGATGGCACCGGGCTTGACCTTTTTGCGGAGCGGTACCCGTCGCGGACCTTTGATGTGGGCATTGCCGAACAGCATGGCGTGACCTTTTGCGCCGGGCTGGCAGCAGGCGGGATGAAGCCCTTCTGCGCAATCTACTCGACTTTCCTGCAACGCGGTTATGATCAGGTTGTGCATGACGTGGCGATCCAGCGACTTCCCGTGCGCTTTGCCATTGACCGCGCCGGACTTGTGGGGGCCGATGGTGCAACGCATGCCGGCAGCTATGACATCGCCTATCTGAGCAACCTGCCAGGCTTTGTCGTCATGGCGGCTGCCGACGAGGCGGAGCTCAAGCACATGGTGGCCACGGCGGTGGCTCATGACACAGGCCCGATCGCGTTCCGCTATCCGCGCGGCGAAGGGCAGGGTGTCGAGATGCCGGAGCGGGGCGAGATTTTACCAATCGGTAAAGGACGCATGATCCATGAGGGCAGCCGTGTGGCGATCCTGTCCTTTGGCACGCGGCTGGGCGAGGTGACGAAGGCCTGCGAAGCCCTTGGTGCCAAGGGCATCAACCCCACGGTGGCGGATGCGCGATTTGCCAAGCCGCTTGATCGTGACCTGATCCTGCAGCTCGCCGCCGATCATGAGGCGCTGATCACCATCGAGGAAGGCGCGATTGGCGGGTTTGGCAGCCATGTGGCCCAGCTTCTGGCCGAGGAACAGGTGTTCGACCATGGGCTCAAGTTCCGGTCGATGGTTCTGCCCGATATCTTCATCGATCAGGCAAGCCCACAGGCGATGTATGATGTTGCCGCGTTGAACGCGGAGCAGATCGAGGCGAAGGTGCTTGATGTTTTGGGTGTCGCTTCGATTGGCAAACGGGCCTAGAAGATCCCGACGATCAAGGCGGCCACCACCGACAGCGACAGCCCCAGAACGATGTACCCGCCGATCAGCACATAGCCGTCACGCACCATGAGCGCAAAGGCTACCAGCGCGACACCTCCGGCGCTGACCGAGGTGAACATCGGCAGAATTTCGAGAAAGGGCCAGGTTGCGGCGACGACCATGACCGCCAGAAGGGCAATCCGGTCCATCGGCGGGCGCGACAGAAACCGAAACCGTTGACGGCTGTTTCGGTCAAGCCAGCCAGCCGGTTTGCGAAGGTAATCCACAGCCTTCTTCAATTGCGGGCCACTTAACCGACGGGATGCCAGAATCCGCGGCAGCCACAGGTGGCTGCGTCCGAAGAACGCCTGGATCGAGATCGTCAGGATCACCAGCCCGCCGATGGTGGGCATCAGCGGGATGATCGACAGGGGCGACACAAGGATCAGGGATGGCACCAGAAGTGCGGCACCGAAGGACCGTGCCCCGACACGGTCGAGCATGTCCTGAATCGACAGACCGGCATGGGCATCATGGTGGTGCATTTCGGCACCGGTCGCCGGGTTGTCGGGATCGAGCGTATCCAGAACATCGGTCAGCGACCGCGGAGCGGCCTGATCTGGTGTCACTGTTTGACCTGCTCTTGTGCAAGGATCGCCGCAAGCCCGGCCCGATAATCCGGATATTTCAGTGTCACACCCAGATCGGATTTGATCCGGTCGTTCCGGACCCGTTTGCTTTCGGCATAGAAACTGCGGGCCATCGGCGACAGTTCGGCATCGTCGAAGGGCATTTCAGGTGGTGCATCGACGCCCAGCAGCGTTGCAGCGTGCAGGATCACGTCCTGCGGCGGGGCTGGGTCGTCATCGCAAAGATTGTAGGCCGTTCCCGGCTTGGGATGCATCATCGACGCTTCGAGCACCTGTGCGATGTCCTCGACATGGATGCGGCTGAACACCTGACCCGGCTTGATGATGCGGCGGGCGGTGCCATCGCGCACCTTGGCGAAGGGCCCGCGTCCCGGGCCGTAGATGCCCGCAAGGCGGAAGATGTGCAAAGGCAGGTCGGGGATGGACGACCACGCCGCTTCGGCCCGGACACGGCGGCGACCGCGTTCGGTGGCCGGCGTCAATGGTGCGCTCTCATCAACCCAGTCGCCTTGCGCATCGCCATAGACACCCGTTGTGGAGAGGTAGCCCACCCAGTCAAGCCGCGTCGCCTGGGCAAGAATATCCGGTTTCAGAAGCGCCAGTGCCGGGTCGCCGTCTTCGGTGGGGCCTGCAGAGACAAGCACGTGGCTGGCATTTTCCAGCCACGGCAGAATAGCCTCGCGGTCCCAGAGAAGGGGCGTGATGCCTTGCGCATGGAACTCATGGAACTTGTCGGGATCTCGCGTCGTGCCTGCAATTCTCCAGCCTTTCGGCGAGAGGCGTTGGGCCAGAAAGGCCGCGCTGTAGCCATGACCAAGAGAGAGTAACGTTTGTTCCATAAGTCGAAATTGGGACTACATCATCGAAAACCAAGTGGGGCATACACCCACACACAACAAATTTAACGCTCAAGAGGCGTAATCGGATCCCTCGGCATCCAGAATTTTTTTCAACTCCGACAAATGGCGCGCGTCCTGCTCGGGGTATCCTTCCAGTTCTTGTGCGGTTTTCTCTGCGATTTCGTCGGACAGCACCTTGAGCGGCCGCCCGGTCTGCAGGGCGCGGATATAGGTTTCCGCAGCCCGTTCGAAATAATACAGCCGGTTGAACGTGTCCGCGACGCTGTCCCCGATCACCATCACGCCGTGGTTGCCCATGATCATCACCTTCTGCTTCGGGTCGGTGAAGAGCTGCGCACAGCGCTCGCCTTCTTCCTCGAAAGCCAGCCCGCCGTAATGACTGTCGATGACATAGCGGTTGAAGAAGGTGGCGCAGTTCTGGTCGATCGGCGGAAGACGCGGGTCTTCGAGGCAAGCCAGAACGGTGGCGTGGATCGAATGGACATGCATCGCGCACCGGGCATGCGGACAATGGCGATGCAACCCGCCATGCAGGCCCCACGCGGTTGGGTCGGGGGCATTCGGCCCCTTGAGAGTGTCAGGATCGTTTGCGTCGACGACCAACAGGTCGCTCGCCTTGATGCGGGAAAAGTGCATCTGGTTCGGGTTCATCAGGAACCGCGTGCCGTCGTCGTTGATCGACAGGCTGAAATGGTTGGCCACACCTTCGTGCATGTTGAGCCGTGCCGTCCACCGAAATGCAGCCGCAAGATCAACACGTTCCTGCCAGTGGTCGATATTGGGGGCGAATTGTGTGACGGACATCGGAGCCTCCTGTCTTTGGGCCAGAGCAAGCCTTTCGCAGGGTAAAGTCAAGCGCCGTCCTCATTCAGCAGGGCAAGCAAGTGCGCTTCGACGCGTCTCAGGCCGCGGACGTCCGGGATGTTCGCGCGAAGGCGGTCCCGTCGCCCGGAGGTGTCATCATGCAGGTCGATGACAGCGGGATGAATGTAGGAGGACCGGCAGATCGCGGGCGTGTTGTTCAGGCGGTGTGACGCCGCCTCGGTCATGGCTTTGATCGTTGCCACGTCATCCGACAGAGCGGTTTCCAGCCCGGCGACTGATCCACTCCAGGTGCGGAACGTCTTGGCGGTCAAGGCGTCGTTCTCGAGAAACCCGGTCAGGAATGCGTTGACATCGCCCGAAGTGACGGACCGTGCCGCGCCTGTGTCGTCAGTCCATGCCATGAGTTCGGGGCCCGGCAGATCATCCAGCCGTGACAGAACCCGGTTCAGGGTTCGGTCTTTCAGGGATTTCCGGATTCGCTTGCCCCCTTTGCCCTGGTAGGTCAGCTCAAGACCTTCCGGATCAAGGCGCAGATGGCGTTTGCGCAGGGTCGTCGCGCCGAAGGTTTTGTTGTCGCGGGTATAATCCGCGGTGCCGACGCGCAGGCTGGCGCGGTCGATCAGGGCGATGACGGCGGCAATGGCATAGTCGTGATCGCCGGCTTCTGACCTGCGCAGGTCGCGCAGGATGCGGCGGCGCAGGCTGGGCAGTTTCTGTCCGAAATTCCGCAGATGTGCGAATTTCTGTTGGGCGCGAAAGCTGCTCCAGTCCGGGTGATAGCGGTACTGCTTGCGGGTTTTCGCATCACGCCCTGTGGCCTGAAGATGGCCCTTGTCCAGTGGACACATCCAGACATCCTCCCATGCGGGTGGGACACCCAGGCCGGAGAGGCGCTTGCGTTCGTCCGAATTGTCGATCCGCGTGCCATCAGGCGCGATGTAGGAAAAGCCCGTTCCGCGCCGTTCGCGGCGGATGCCGGGACGGCTGTCCGGATAGTATTCAAGGTGCGGGATGATCGGCATGCCGGGCCAACGCACGATAGATGCGCGGGTTCCCGATCAGAGCGGGCGGGACGGAACCCAGGCATAGCCGTCGTCACAGAGCAGGTAGCATTCGCGCAGGCCATGCGGCTTGTCGGTCGGCGGCTGCAGGATGGTGAAACCCAGCGTCTCGGCCCGGGCCGCGGCATCATCGGGGTCGGTGTCGAACAGGTTGATCTGCACGCCTGCCCCCCGTGGCGGGGTCTCGGGCAGAAGCCCGGAGAGGGGATGCGCGGCATAGGTCGCGTCGGCATGCAGTTGAAAGAGTTGAGTGCCATAGGCAAGAATTGCGAAATCCCGGCTGACGCGGTGCGCCTGCATCCCGAAAAGCCCGGAGAGCCGTGCTGCCTGCGCCTCGACATCGCGCACAAGGAGGTTGAGACCGAGGCCCCGCAGAGATGCCCCGAACGCGGCTGCGGATACGGTTTCATAGTCCATCGGGACCCCTTTCGGCAAATGTCAGCTCTTCTGACCCTTTCTGCAGCTTGATCCTGCCCATGCAAGCTGTCAACCTGCGCCGAAACATGGCGAAACCCCCGGAAAGGCACTGAATGCAGCACCGCTCGATCAATCTCGATATCGTCACTCCGGACAGTCCGGCGCCGGAACGTTTCGAGGAGGCCGGGGCTGCCGTTGATCGGCTGTGCGAGCTTTATGACATGGCCACTCGGTTCCTGTGCGACAGCTTCCAGAAAGCGATGGAGCAGGGTCATCCGGGTGTGCGGTATCGCGCGTTCTACCCCGAGGTGCGGATCACGACGACCAGCTTTGCCAAGGTGGACAGCCGGTTGAGTTTCGGCCACGTGGCGCATCCGGGCACCCATGCTGCCACGATCACCCGGCCTGACCTGTTCCGGCATTATCTCGAGCAGCAGATTTCGCTCTTGCTGGAAAACCACGGTGTGCCGGTCGAGATCGGGGTGTCGGATACGCCGATGCCAGTGCATTTCGCGGTGGCAAATGATGCGACGATCACGGTTCCTCAGGAAGGTGCCGCCGATTTCATCCTGCGCGATGTCTTCGATGTGCCGGATCTGGCGACGACGAACGATGATATCGTCAACGGGGTGGCCAAGCCTGCGCCCGACGGCACGGAACCGCTGGCGCCCTTCACCGCGCAGCGTGTGGACTATTCGCTGGCGCGGCTGTCGCATTACACGGCAACCGACCCGCATCATTTCCAGAACCACGTTCTGTTCACCAACTACCAGTTTTACGTGGCCGAGTTCGAAGCCTATGCGCGGGCGCAACTGGCCGACCCAAGCAGCGGCTATACAAGTTTCGTCAGCACCGGAAATGCCGAGATTTTCGAGGCGGATGCGCCGTTGCCTGCGGTCGACAAGATGCCCCAGATGCCGACCTACCATCTCAAGCGCAAAGGCGGGGCTGGGATCACGCTGGTGAATATCGGGGTAGGCCCGTCGAACGCCAAGACGGCAACGGATCATATCGCGGTGTTGCGGCCGCATGCTTGGCTGATGGTCGGGCATTGCGCGGGTCTGCGCAATTCGCAGAGCCTGGGTGATTTCGTTCTGGCCCATGCCTATCTGCGCGAGGACCGGGTGCTGGATGACGATCTGCCGGTCTGGGTGCCGATCCCGGCGCTGGCCGAAATCCAGATCGCGCTGGAACGGGCCGTGGCGACGGAAACGCAACTCGAGGGGTACGACCTCAAGCGCATCATGCGGACAGGGACCGTGGCGAGCGTGGACAACCGCAACTGGGAACTGCGCGACCAGCGTGGCCCGGTGCAGCGCCTGAGCCAGAGCCGCGCGATTGCGCTCGATATGGAAAGTGCCACCATTGCGGCCAACGGATTCCGGTTCCGGGTGCCCTATGGCACGCTTCTGTGTGTCAGCGACAAGCCCCTGCATGGCGAATTGAAGCTGCCCGGGATGGCGTCGGATTTCTATAAGACGCAGGTGGCGCGGCACCTGATGATCGGCATTCACGCGATGGAACATCTGCGCGAGATGCCGCTGGAACGCATCCACAGCCGGAAGCTGCGGAGCTTCGAGGAAACCGCGTTTTTGTAAGCGATTCTGTCTTTGCGACACCGAATGGCGGATTCCTTTGGATTTCGGTGTGACAAAGCGGTGGAAATCGGCTGAAAAAGGCGAAAAACGCAAGGGAAAGCCCTACCAACCGTTGTGTTTCCCCGCAATATACGGTTAGTTTTTGCACACGAGGCCCAAGATCGGGCAGTTAAGGAGACCACGAAATGGCGAAACCAATGACCAAGACCCAGCTTGTGGCCGCTCTGGCCGAAGAAATGGGCAGCGACAAGAAAACCGCAGGCGCGGCACTGGACGCGGTGACAAGCATCATCACCAAGGAAGTTGCAGGCGGCGGTGCCGTGACCCTTCCCGGCGTTGGCAAAATCTATTGCCGCGAGCGTCCCGAGCGCATGGTGCGCAACCCGGCCACAGGCGAGCAGTTCAAGAAAGAAGCCGACAAAGTGGTCAAGATGACCATCGCGAAGGCCCTCAAGGACAGCGTGAACGGCTGATCCGACCTCTGGACTTACCTCAAAGGCCGCTCGTTCGAGCGGCCTTTTGCATTTCTGGGCTCAGGACTTCGGCGTGCTGTGTTCCTCGTGCAGCGCGGTATCGAGTTTGCCTTCCTCAATGCCTTCGTTTTTCCAAAGCGGCACACCGGTCGACACAACCGAGCGGCCCATCATGTGAGCGCCGATCGGGGCGGTGAGCAGGATGAACAGCACGATGGCGATCACCCGGATGATGATGTCCGACGTGCCGAAGATCACCGCACAGGACAGCAGGATCAGCCCGCAGGCCAGTGTGCCGATCTTGGTCGACGCGTGCATCCGCAAGAGCACATCCGGAAGGCGCACAAGGCCAAGCGCACCGATCACGGCAAAGAACCCGCCGAGGATGATCAGGGAGCCGGTGACAATCTCAATCATTCTGAGACCTTTCTCTGCTGCGTTCGGTGTTGCGTTCGGCAAAGCGGGCAAGGGCGACCGTCGCAAGGAAGCCGACCAGCGCCAAAACCAGTGCCACATCAAGGAAGGCGGGCGTGCCATAGCGGATGGCGGCAAGGCCGCAGAAGGCGACGATGGCCACGGTCATGAAATCCAGCGCCACAACACGGTCCTGCAGGCTTGGGCCTTTGATCAGGCGGACGAAGGCCAGCACGACGGAAAACACGACGCACATGAACCCGATTTCAAGGCTGATTTCGAGAAATCCATCCATCACGCGCCCTCCACGGCATCAATCACCCAACGCTCCATCCCATCTTTCAGGCTTTTGCGCAGGGCGTCGGGATCATCGGCAAACATCGCATGCACCAGCAGCGTCTTGCGATCTTCGCTGACGTCAAGGCTCAGCGTGCCGGGGGTCAGCGAGATCAGGTTGGTGACCAGTAAAATCCCGGTGTCGGTTTTCACGTCGAGCGGCACCTCTATGATCGCCGGACGCGACCGGTGGCGTGGGGTCAGCACGTCGATGGCGACAGCGATGCTCGAAACGATCAGTTCGTAGTGGAACATGATCACCAGCTTGATCCATGCCGTGACGCGCCGGAAATAGGTGCTGGTTCCGATCAGCGGCTGGATCAGCCACAGCGCGCCATAGCCGATCACGAAGCCGGTGATCAGGCCAACCAGTGAGACGGACCCCGTAAACGCGACCCACGCGATGGCGAGGATGATGTTCAGTCCAAACGTGTTCATGGCTGCTCTCCCAGCACCGCGGTGATGTAGGCTGTCGGGTCAAGAAGCTGCGCGGCCGAGGCTTCGGCGAATTGCACGAAGGGTTCGGGCATCGTGCCGATGACAACGGTCAGAACCGCAAGCCCGGCAATCGGGATCAGCATTGCAGCGCGGTCGCGGTTGCTGAGCAATGACAGTTTCGGCTCAACCCCGTCGGGATGCGGTTCCCAGAACGCCTGCGCCCAGATCTTGGTCATCGAATAGATGGTGAGCAGACCCACGGCAAGCGCGATGCCCGCGATGATCCAGCCCTGAACGTCGAGCGCCGCTTTGACCAGCAGGAACTTGGCCCAGAAGCCCGAGAGCGGCGGGAAGCCCGCAAGCGAGAAGGCCGGGACGACGAAGAGCACGGCGAGGAGTGGCGCGGATTTGTAGAGACCGCCGATCCGCGACAGCTCGGTCCCGCCAGTGATGCGCTGGGCGACACCCGCGATCAGGAACAGGTTCGCCTTCACCACGATATGGTGCACGAGGTAGAACACCGCACCGACGATGGCGAGCGGGGTCAGCAAGGCAAGACCAAGGATCATGTAGCCGATCTGGCTGACGATGTGGAACGACAGGATCTTGCGCATGTCGGATTGTGCTGCCGCGCCCAAAACACCGACGACCATGGTAAAGCCCGCCACCCAAAGCAGGATCGTGTGGGTGAACGCCGTGTCATGGTCGAAGATCAGCGTGAAGGTTCGCAGGAGGGCGTAGACGCCGACTTTGGTCAGCAACCCTGCGAACACCGCCGAGACCGAGAAGGCAGGCGTATGGTATGAGGCGGGCAGCCAGAAGAAGAGAGGGAAGACCGCTGCCTTCACGCCGAACGCGATCATGAAGAGGACCGCAACGATGGTCAGCAGGCGCTGATCGGCTCCGTCCACCGCTGTCGCCAGATCGGCCATGTTGAGCGTGCCGGTCATGCCGTACAGCAGGCCGATACCCGTCAGGAACATGATGGTCGAGACAAGGTTCAGCGCGACGTATTTCACGCCGCCGTCGATCTGCTCGGGGCGTCCGCCCAGCACCAGAAGGCCGAAGGACGCAATCAGCATGACCTCGAACCAGACGTAGAGGTTGAAAAGGTCACCAGTGATGAACGCGCCGACGACGCCCGCAATCAGCATGTTGAAAAGCGCATGATAGCCCAGACGCTCCATCCCTTCGTCGACATCTGCGATGGCGTAGATGGACACGGCGACCGCAACGATGGCGGTGATCAGAACCATGACGGCAGACAGAAGATCGGCCACCAGCGTGATGCCGAACGGCGCGGGCCAGTTGCCCATCTGCCCAGCGATCACGCCTTCGCGCAGAACGGTTGCCATCAGGACAATCGACGCAACCAGCAGCACGAAGGATCCGGCTACGGAAATCCAGCGCCCCAGGGGGCTTTGCCGCGTGAGGAACGCAAGGACAGCCGTCAGGAAGGGAATGACGACGGGAAGTGCAAGAAGCCAGCTCACTTAGGTGCCTCTTCGGGTTCGGCCAAACGCATGTCGTCCGGCGTCAGGGAATTCAGGGTGGTCCACGCGCGGAAAACCAGCACAATGGCAAAGGCGAAAAGGCCAAAGCCGATCACGATGGCGGTCAGTACGAGCGCCTGCGGCAGGGCGTTGGCCGCAATCGTAGGTGCATCCGCACCTTCGGGGATCAGCGGCGGCGCGCCGTCAGTGAGGCGGCCAGCGACAAAGATCGTCAGGTTCGCGGCGTTCGAGATCAGCACGAGGCCGAAGATGAACCGCAGAAGATGGTTCGACAGCATCAGGTAGACCGCCGCCGCGACCAGAACGCCGATGGTGATGGCAAAAAGGAACTCCATCAGATTTCCTCCTCCATGGCGAAGACAAGGGTGAGGATCGACCCGAAGACCACGAGGTACACGCCGATGTCGAAGACCAGCACCGACGACAGGGGCAGACCCTTGTCGTCCTCGGTCGCACCGATGAACAACCATTGCCCGGTGAAGAGCGCATCGCCAAAGAGTGCTGCGAACAAACCGGCGGCAAGGGCGATGCCCAGACCCCAGATCGCGATGGTCTGCGGCATGACGCGCAGCGCCGCGCGGGCGTCTTGGGTGCCGCAGGCGATGGCGTAAAGGACAAAGCCGGTGGCCCCGGTCAAACCGCCGATGAAGCCGCCACCGGGTTCGTTATGGCCGCGCAGCATCATGTAGAACGAGAACACGAGCAGCAGACCGGCAAGGTAGCGCGTGCCGACGCGCAGGATGACGGAATTCATTTCTGGTCTCCTTTGCGTGTTGTGCGCAGCAGCGCGTAGGCCGACAGGGCGGCGATCACGACGACCGCGATCTCTCCGAATGTGTCGAGTGCGCGGAAGTCCACGAGGATGACGTTGACGATGTTGCGTCCGTAGGCTTCGGGCCAGCTTGTCACCTCGAAATACTCGGTCAGGCGCAGATCAAGCGGGCTGGAGACCACGGCGATCAGGGTGAGCGATACGGCAACGCCAACGGCGATGGAGAGCACCGCATGGCCCGGGCGGAACTCGGCCTTGGGCAGTGAGGGCAGGCGCAGCATGACGACCGCCACCAGCACGACGATCAGCGTTTCGACCAAAAGCTGGGTGATCGCCACGTCAGGGGCGCTGAACACGATGAAGATCAGCGCGATGCCGATGCCGACCACGCCAAGGGCCGCAATCCCGGCAATGCGCGAATTGGTGACCAGTGCCAGCAATGCGCCCGCAATGGTCAGCAGGGCAATCGAGGTGTGCTTCCACTCCACATCGGACAGATCGACTGCGATCATCGGCATACCGGTGTAAAGCAGTGTCAGCAGGATGCCTGCCGCGATGGTCACGAACGTGCCGAAGAGATAGCTGGAGAGTTTGCCGTTTTGCACAAGCTGGGTTTGCCACTTTGCAAATCCCTTGAGGCCATCAAGGAAGCTGTCCCAGCCCTTGTCGAGGTTCGGGATGGATTGGAAACCCCGCTCCAGCAGTGCGCGCAACTGGACGTGACGCCAGTAGAACAGCAGGCCAAGCACAAAGGTCGCGATGCTGAGGAACAGGGGGATGTTGATCCCTGCCCAGAGCTTGAGTTCTTTCGCCTCGCCGACCTCGCCCGTCAGCGAAATCACGGTCGGGTTGATCAGGGCCACTTGCAGCAGGTCGGGGTAGATGCCGAAGACCGCGCCAAGGCTGGCAAGGATGATCGGCCCGGCCCACATCTGCCAGGGCGCTTCACGTGGCGATTGGCCGGATGGGACGGTCCCTTGCCAGAACGGGCGGAACGCGACGACACCGGCCACGGCGAGCATAAGCGCGTTCGACAAGAGCGCGGCACCGGCCACGAACAGAGGCTCGGACGCCACAGCGATGGCGCCTGCGTATTTCAGTTCCTTGCCGATGAAGCCAAGGAAGGGCGGGAAACCTGCCATCGACAGAGCAGCCAAGGCTGCGGCTACGGCTGTGATCGGCATGATCCGCCCCAGCCCGCCCAGTTGATCGGTCTCGCGCGTGCCGGTGGAGAGGTCGATGCAGCCCACGACAAGGAAGAGTGACGCTTTATAGAGCGAGTGCACGATCAGGAAGGTTGCAAAGGCGGTCATCGCGTAGCCCGACTCCTGCCCCAGAAAGAGCGTCAGCGTGCCAAGCGCCATGAGTGTCGTATAGGCCAGCGCCTGCTTGAGGTCGGTCTGGCGCAGCGCCAGAAGGCTGGCGAACACGGCCGTCAGCGCTCCGAAGATGGTCAGCGTCCAGAGCCAGACGTCCGTGCCGGACATCGCCGGGTGCATCCGCGCCATGACGTAAACGCCCGCCTTGACCATGGTGGCCGAGTGCAGAAAGGCACTGACCGGGGTGGGCGCGGCCATTGCGTTGGGCAGCCAGAAATGGAACGGCACCTGCGCCGATTTGGTGAACGTGCCCGCCAGCAGCAGGATCAGTATCGGCAGGTACATCGCGTGCTCTTTGAGCGCGCTGCCCTGCGCGATGATGCCGGAGATGCTCGTGGTGCCCGAGGCGGCGGCGAGCAGGATCAGTCCTGCAAGGAAAGCCAGCCCGCCCGCGCCGGTGACGAACAGCGCCTGCAACGCATTGCGGCGGCTTTTCTCGGCCTCGTGCGAAAAGCCGATCAGCATGTAGGAGGTGAGCGTCGTCAACTCCCAGAAGACGAAGAGCAGGATCAGGTCGTCCGCCAGCACAAGGCCCAGCATCGACACCATGAAGGCAGTCAGGAACAGTGCGAACCGGGAATATTGCGGATGCCCGGCGAGGTAGGTGTTGGAGTAGAGCAGGACCAGTGTCCCGATGCCCGAGATGAGCAACGAGAAGGTAAGGCTGAGCCCGTCCACGAGAAATGCCAATTCGATGCCCAGCGACGGAATCCACGGGATCGTCAGGCGGATCACCTCGGCCGCGGCAATGGTCGGAACCATCGACGCGAACCAGGCAAAAAGCGCAGCGGCAAACAGCACCGGGACAGTCCCGGTCAGCCCGTTGCCGCGCGTGTCTGTGGGAAATCCGCCAGCCATCAATGGATACCTCCTGTGGGTCCTGCGCCGATCGGGGTCACGAAGCCGGGGGCTTTCGCGGTGAGAACCGAGCAACTCACATGGTTGAGAATGGTTTCGGCTGTTTCGCCGATAAAAAGACCGGACACGCCCGTTCGGGTCAGCGTGCCCATGACGATGGTGTCGATGCCTTCGGCCGCGACGTGTTCGGGGATCACGTCCCCGGCGACACCCTTGATGTGCAGGACGCGCATGATGTCGTCGAATTCGGAATAGGCCGCGACAAGGCTTTGCAGTCGCGCCTTGCTGTCGTTCTGAGCCTGCGCCACCAAACGGTCGATGTCGCCCTCTGGGATGTTCGCAAGCCCATGGCGCAGCGTGCTTTCCTCCTGCAGGCGCCAGACATGGATGACGTCGAGCTTCGCGCCGTCATTGCGGGCAAGCGCCGTTGCAAGGTCCATGATCGTCCTGTTCAGGATATCGCGGGCGGGTTCGTCGGACATCGGATCGACGGCGACGAGGATGCGCTGCGACTGTGGCTCGGCAGCCGAGTTGAGCACCCAGATCGGACAGGGGCATTTGCGCAGCAGATGCATGTCCGCGCCGGGAAAGAACCGGCGGCCGGCAGCGCGATGGGCGCCCTTGATCACGATGTCATGCCTGTCGCGGAGCACCTGGCGGATGACCTCGATGAAGGGTGTGCCGATCAGGATCTTGGTCTCGACCTCGATCCCCTTGTCCCGCAGCGCCTGGGCGCGGTCTTCCAGCTTGGCACGGTGAACCGCGACGACAGTCTCGCCGATCTGCTGGCTTCCAAGGCCGGGAATGACGGAAAACAGGCGCGAGATATCCTGCGCGCCGCCGCTGTCGATTGTTGTGACCATCGTGACGCGGGCCGCATTGGCCGATGCAAGCCAGATCACGCGCTCCAGCGCCAGTTCATAGGCGCTTTGCTCGTCGCACACGAAAAGAATGTTCCTGAAACCCTGCACGCGTCCCGTCCCCTTGCCCAAACTTCGAGATAGGGTGGAAGTTTCATTGACCAAATCGAAAATAATCGTAGTTTTGATAGAAGTTGACTATCAAAGGCGATTTCATGCCCAGCTTGCAGCAACTTCGATATCTTGTGGCGGTGGCGGACCAGCTGCATTTCCGGCGCGCGGCAGAGCTGTGCAACGTGACCCAGCCGACGCTCAGCGCACAGATCAAGGAACTTGAACTGAGGCTTGGCGCGAGTCTTGTGGAGCGCAGCCGGTCCAAGGTCGTGATGACGCCCACGGGCCGGGAGATTGCAGAACGCGGACGGCGTATCCTGCGCGAGGTGGCCGAGATCCACACCATCGCGAAATCGCGTCAGACGCTGCTGAGTTCTGTCATCCGCATCGGCGTGGTGCAGACAGTGGGGTCGTATTTTCTGCCGCTTGTGATCCCGGACCTGCACCGAGACTACCCGAAGCTCGGGCTCTATGTGCGCGAAGGGCTGCCCGATGTCCTGCTCCGCAGTCTTGAGGACGGCACGCTAGATCTGTTGTTCTTTCCGCTGCCGGTGAACCGGAGCGAACTCGACTCGCAATCGCTGTTCCGCGAACCCATCCAGGTTGTGATGCCGGCGGACCATCGGCTTGCCCGAGAACCCGAGATCGACCCGGTGATGCTTCGGGGTGAGACCGTGCTGTCACTCGAACCCGGGCACCGGCTTTATGAATTGGTGCGCAAGATTTCGGACGATTACGGGGTGGCCCTGTCGCATGATTACGAGGGCACCAGCCTCGATACCCTGCGCCAGATGGTGGCAACCGGCATGGGCCTGTCTTTGATGCCTGCGCTCTACGTCAAATCCGAAGTGGCGCATCAGGATATCGTCGTCGCACGCCCGTTTCGCGGCACGGCACCGTCGCGCACCATCGGGATGGTCTGGCGCAAAGGCACGTCGCGGGAACAGGAATTCCGCCTCCTGTCCGCTCTGGTCTGCCGGTCACTGACCGAGCGCGCGCCAGAGATCACCGTTCTGGGAGACGTGTCGCGCGAGGTTTGACTGCCACCAAACGAAAGAGACCGGTCAGGCGTATCTCAGCAGCCGTTCGACGGTCTGGTCTCGACGGTTTCGGGTCGAGGATGCACCCTTGCGCCAGTCTTCGATGTTCTCGAGAGATGCGGGCGCTTCGAAATCGAAGGGCACCTGAGACAAGTCGCTGTTCATCATCTCGATCAGTTCGAACACCGGCTGCGAGGCGCGGCGGCTGGTTTCCGAAAACAGCAGGGACAGCGTGATCAGACGGCGGCTGTTGTAGGGCGAGATGTAGAAATTGCGCCAGATCGCGGGAAACAGCGTCCCGATCGACGAATTGGAATACACCTCGAGGAACATGAAATCAGCGGCCTTTTCCATGGCGGCCTCCGGCAGGGTTGCCTGCCAAGCCAGGAAATCATCACGGAAGCGGTCGGCCACCTCCTTGGTGAAGTCGGCGCGCGGAACGACCAGAAGACGCTCGATCTGCCAATCCGGATCGCGCCATTCATTCTTGGGCCGGAATACGTAAACCGCACGCAGCAGATCGGTCTGATGCCCCCGCAGGATGACGTTGCCTTCGGTCACGCCTTGAAACACGCCGTTCTGATACTCCTTTGGCGCAGCCGCGGGGGCCCCGTAGGTGAGCTCGAACGCATGCTGGTTCAGGCGCACGTCGCGCCGCGCAATCCCGAAATCGCGCCGGTCATGGACCTCGTGTTCGACATCGCAAACGCGGCACAGCTCGGCGGCGATGGCAGCATCGCGCCGGGTCGCGTAGTTGTTGATGTGGGTGTAGACCTGACCGATCTTGCCCAGATGGTCACCGGCAAAACCGAGTATCAGTCGGCTGTCCATCCCGCCGGACACCGGTAGCGAACAGGGGTAATCCTGCACGATGGCGCCGATATTGGCCCGCGCGGTCCGGATGATCTCGTCATAGACGGCGGTTGGGTCACTTGGCTCCGGCGTGAAGCGCACATCGCGCGGCCAGAACCGCGTGGGCTCAAGCGTGTCGAGATCAAGATACATGTTCGGATTGAGCCGGTGCACGCCCTCATCAGCCGTGTGAAACAGCGTCAGCTTGCCAGCCCGGTTGCGGATCACATCGAAGTCGTATTTCGGATGCGGCCGAAGCGTCCTTTTGAGCGCCAGCAAAGTCGAAGAGGCGACGTAGCCGTCCTCGGGATTGTAGACCGCGCCGATCATGCCGACGGGATCTGTGTAGAGCCGTGACTGACCTCGGGCCTGAACAACAAAGGCATATCGGCCCGCCGCGTCGTCGAGCAGGGATTCGAACTGGTTCCAGAAACGTGTCGAGCTGCTCTTGAAAGGCAGTTTCAGCGCGTCGGTGCCGTGCTCGGCCTTGGTGCCGACGGCGATACCCAGAACATAGCCCACCGTCTTGCCCGCCGCATCGCGCAGGTCGCGCAGTGGCAGATCCTGACCGCAATACAGGTTGAGACGGCCCAACCGGCGCGCGGTGAAACCGTCAAGCGCCTCGTCCGCGCGTGAAATGACGTACTGATACCGGAACCGGTTCTGGAAAGGACCATACCGATAGTTCCATTGCTGCTGTGCCTGAAACATGCCCGCCTGCCACATGTTGTGTTTTTTGCAGTGAGTCTGACACAGTGATTCGTTTTGGCAAATGGCTGATTCGACTCCGTCGGAGCAAATCATCGGCGCTGTGTGATTGGATACACGGTCATATGGCCTGCAGACCGGGACCAATCGTCTGAATCCGACTGCACCAGCTTTGCCGACAGAGCGCTACAGACAACAGTCTAGCCGAGCGGTTTGTTTCAGGATGCAGGGAATTTGGTGGAGCCTAGGGGGATCGAACCCCTGACCTCTTGCATGCCATGCAAGCGCTCTCCCAGCTGAGCTAAGGCCCCGTTTGTGCGCGTTCCATTACGCAATGCCGGGGGCGGGATCAAGCGTGATTCCGCCCCTTTGGCAGAAATTAATCGTCGTCGTTGCCTGCGACATCCGCGATGTCGTCCAGCGAGACGTTGTCGTCATCATCATCCTCGAGAACATCATCGTCTTCGAGTTCGACATCGACATCATCATCTTCCAGAACATCGACATCATCGTCGACATCCATCTTCATCTTGTTCTGACGGTCTTCGGCATCCGCCGCGATCATGCGGGTCTTGCCGGTGTCAATCTCGACCACCTCGCCGGTATACGGGCTGATGATCGGAGTCTGGTTCAGGTCATAAAAACGCTTTCCCGTCGTCGGGCAAACGCGTTTGACGCCCCATTCTTCCTTGGGCATGGGAGATCCCCTTTATTGCGTGGTCATATCGACAATCTGCGCCAACTGCCATAACACCGGAGCGGTGTCAAAGGCTTTGCGGCACGGATCACATCGAGCGGCATATGGGCGTCAGAACCTTTCCCGGCAACCCCGGGATTCCGTTGAAACTGCGCAAGAACGCACAGGCTCGCCGCATGACGCTGCGGATCTCCCGGGTCGATGGTGCGGTGACGCTGACGGTGCCGCGCGGCGTGTCTGAACGCGAGGCGTTGGCGTTTGCGGCTGAAAAGCAGGACTGGGTGATCGGGCACCTGTCCAAGCAATCGGTTCCCGAACAGGTCGGGCCGGGACAGTCCCTGAGCGTTGCCGAGCAGTTGTTTTCCATCGAAGAGGGAAGCGGAGCGCGGCTGAGGGTCGACGGCAATCGAATTCTTCTGTCGCAGCCTGTCGAGCGCGGGCGCGTCCACTTGCTGGCCTGGCTCAAGGAACAGGCCCGCGCGGAACTGACCCGCGCCTGTGACCGGTATTCGGGCCAACTTGGCCGCCGTTATACCCGTCTGACGCTGCGCGACACGCGGTCCCGCTGGGGCTCGTGTTCGTCGGCAGGGGCGCTGATGTTCTCGTGGCGGCTGATCCTCGCGCCCCGGCACGTGCTCGATTACGTGGCGGCGCATGAAGTGGCGCATCTGCAGGAAATGAATCACTCCGCTTCGTTCTGGCAGGTTGTCCACGACCTTTACGGTCCGCATCAGGAGGCGCGCGACTGGCTGCGGCAAGACGGCCCGGGCCTGCATCGCTATCGGTTTGGTGCTTGACCCGTTCCGCCGCTGTGATCACATTCCGGCATGAGCGTCCTGAACCGTCCCACCGAACCCACCCTGTCCGCGCATGACCGCGTCTACCGCGGTTTGCGGAACCGCATCATGTTCGGGCAGATGTCGCCGGGCGAACAATTGACGCTGCGCGGCGTGGCGCGGGACTTTGACGTCTCCATGACCCCCGCGCGTGAGGCGTTCCAGAGGCTGGTTGCCGAAGGTGCGCTGTCGATGTCGGCCTCGGGGCGGGTGTCCACGCCCGAACTGTCGAACGACCGGATCGAGGAATTGGCCGCCCTGCGCGCACTGCTCGAAGTCGAACTGGCGAGCCGCGCGCTGCCGCGTGCGCACCTTGCGCTGATCGACCGCCTGCAGGTGATCAACGGCACGATTTCGGATGCGATCTCGAACCGGGATGCATCGGGATATATCCGCACCAATCTCGATTTCCACCGGACGCTCTATCTGCGGGCGCAGGCTCCGGCGATGCTGGCCATGGCCGAACAGGTCTGGCTGCAGCTTGGGCCGACAATGCGCGCGCTTTACGGACGGTTGCGCCGCACCGAGGCGCCGCAATACCACCGTCTGATCGTGGCAGCATTGAAGGCCGGGGACGAACCCGGCCTTCGTCTGGCCGTCCGGTCAGATGTCACGCAAGGGCTGCGCCTGCTGACCGGGTGATCCGGCGCTTAGTGCGCCATGAACACCGGCACTTCGCAGGTTTCCAGCATGTTGCGTGTCGCGCCACCCAGGATCGCTTCGCGGAAGCGGGAATGGCCGTAGGCGCCCATGACCACCATGTCGGCGCTGATGTCGGTGACGTGACGTCGCATCACGTCGGACACGCGCGGCATCGTCTTGGACAGAACGTCGATTTCGACCTTTACCCCATGACGGGCGAGAAACTGCGACAGCTGTCCGCCGGGATCGGACCGGGTCGGCCCATGTTTCGGCGGGTCGATGACGACGATATGGACGGATTGCGCCGCACTCAGGAAGGGCAGGGCACTGCGCACGGCGCGAAGCGCTTCGGCGCTTTCGTTCCAGCCGATGGCCACCTTCTGCGGCTGCTTCAACTCCGGTCCGGTATCGGGCAGGACGATCACGGGGGATTGTCCCTCGAACAAGGCCCCTTCGACCACCGGTTCAAGTTCGATTCCGCGGTCCTCGCCATAGGGGCGGGGCACGATCGCAAGATCGGCGAACCGCGCGTGCGACGCGACGAATCGCGCCACGTCGGCCAATTGGCAGACCGCTTCCGTCACGCCCCAGCGAAGGCCGGACGTGTCCATCTGCGCCTTGGCGGCGGTGGCCAGTTCGGATGCGTCCTCGCGCGCCTGATGCAGCGTTTCCTGAAGCACGGCGGCGTTCATGCCTGCGTAGTAGTACCCGGTTTGCGTGCGATCGACGCCGATGCACAGCACGTCGAGATGGGCATCCAGCGCACCGGCCATGGAGATGGCCTGCGCAAGTGTCTCGGTCAGATGGGCCGGATCGGTAACGGCGGCCAGGATCGTTTTATAAGACATGTCGGGCTCCCTTAGGTGAATTTCCCTCTATCGCCACCATCGGACGAAGTCACGTGGTGGCGCTTTGACACCCATCAAACAAGTCCCGCAATTCTATTGATGCAGATCAAGGATAGGTTTCGCCAAGTCTCGCATTAAGGGCCCAGTCTGAAAACCGCCTGTGCGGCAGCCGAATCGTGCAGGTAAGACGAAGGGACAAAAAATGTTGAACTATATCAAGCTGATCGTGCTTGGCTTGATCACGCTTTTCGCGATGATCGCAGCAAGCTATGCGCGCGATTTGGCCTATCAGGTTCACGCCATTCTCGTCATGGCGGTATCTGCAGGGCTCTTTCTCTGGACGCTGCGCAACACCGATGAACCGGTGCCGGCGTCCGTTCTGGAAACAAGTTATATGGACGGGGTGATCCGCTACGGCGTGATCGCAACGGCCTTCTGGGGCGTCGTCGGGTTCCTGGTCGGAACCTTCATCGCGTTCCAGCTGGCCTTCCCGGCTCTGAATTTCGATTGGGCCCAAGGGTACATGAATTTCGGGCGTCTGCGTCCGTTGCACACCTCGGCGGTGATCTTTGCATTCGGCGGTAACGCGCTGATCGCGACATCGTTCTACGTGGTGCAGCGCACAAGCGCGGCACGCCTTTGGGGCGGCAATCTCGGCTGGTTCGTGTTCTGGGGGTACAACTTCTTCATCGTGCTGGCGGCAACCGGCTACCTGCTGGGCGCGACCCAGTCCAAGGAATATGCCGAGCCCGAATGGTATGTCGACCTGTGGCTGACCATCGTCTGGCTTGCGTATCTGGCGGTCTTCCTCGGCACGATCATCAAGCGCAAAGAGCCCCACATCTATGTGGCCAACTGGTTCTTTCTGTCCTTCATCGTCACGGTCGCGATGCTGCATGTGTTCAACAACCTCAGCATTCCGGTCTCGATCTTCGGCTCCAAGTCGGTTCAGGTCTTCGCGGGCGTTCAGGACGCCATGGTTCAGTGGTGGTATGGCCACAACGCCGTGGGCTTCTTCCTGACCGCAGGCTTCCTGGGCATGATGTACTACTTCGTGCCGAAGCAGGCGGAACGTCCGGTCTTCAGCTACAAACTGTCGATCATCCACTTCTGGGCGCTGATCTTCCTGTATATCTGGGCCGGTCCGCACCACCTGCACTACACCGCTCTGCCGGACTGGGCCTCGACCCTCGGCATGGTGTTCTCGATCGTTCTGTGGATGCCCTCATGGGGCGGCATGATCAACGGCCTGATGACACTGAGCGGCGCATGGGACAAGCTGCGCACCGACCCGGTCATCCGGATGATGGTGATCTCGCTTGGCTTCTACGGCATGTCGACCTTCGAAGGTCCGATGATGTCGATCCGCGCGGTCAACTCGCTGTCGCACTACACCGACTGGACCATTGGTCACGTGCACTCGGGTGCGCTTGGCTGGAACGGTATGATCACCTTCGGTGCTCTGTACTTCCTCGTGCCCAAGCTCTGGAACCGTCAGCGGCTCTACAGCCTGAGCATGGTCAGCTGGCACTTCTGGCTCGCCACCATCGGCATCATTCTCTACGCGGCCTCGATGTGGGTTACCGGGATCATGGAAGGCCTGATGTGGCGTGAAGTCGACGCAAACGGGTTCCTCGTGAACAGCTTTGCCGACACCGTGAGCGCGAAATTCCCGATGTACGTCGTACGTGCGCTGGGTGGGGTGATGTACGTCACCGGGGCGCTGATCATGTGCTACAACCTGTGGATGACTGTGAAGCGCAGCCCGGCCAAAGATGCCGCGGTCTCGCCCGCAGCTGTCGCGGCCGAATAAGGAGGCTTGGACAATGGGTATTCTTGACAAGCATAAGGTACTTGAAACCAACGCGACGCTCTTGCTGGTCTGCAGCTTCCTCGTCGTGACCATCGGCGGTCTGGTGCAGATCGTGCCGCTCTTCTATCTCGAAAATACCATCGAAGAGGTCGAGGGCATGCGTCCCTACACACCTCTCGAATTGGCGGGGCGGAACGTTTATCTGCGCGAGGGCTGCTATGTCTGCCACAGCCAGATGATCCGTCCGATGCGCGACGAGGTCGAACGCTATGGCCACTACAGCCTTGCGGCAGAGTCGATGTACGACCACCCGTTCCAGTGGGGCTCCAAGCGGACAGGGCCGGACCTTGCCCGCGTCGGAGGCCGCTACTCGGACGACTGGCATGTGGATCACCTTCGTGACCCGCAGTCCGTTGTTCCGGAATCGGTGATGCCGAAATACGGCTTCCTCGAAGCGACGCTGCTGGAGGGCGAACATATCGGCGACATCATGTCGACCAACGCCTTCGTCGGTGTGCCTTACACCAGCGACATGATCGAAGCCGCGCGCGAAGACTTCCGGGCGCAGGCCGACCCGGACAGCGATTTCGACGGATTGCTTGAGCGCTACGGCGAGAACGTCAATGTCCGCAACTTTGACGGCCAGCCAGGCGTTTCGGAGGCAGATGCGTTGATTGCCTATCTGCAGGTGCTGGGGACGATGGTCGACTTCTCGACCTTCACCCCGGACGCAAGCCGCTGAGGAGGAGTGACATGGAAACCTATTCACTTCTCCGGGAATTCGCAGACAGCTGGATGCTGCTGGTCCTGTTCCTGTTCTTTGTCGGGGTGATCCTTTGGGCCATCCGCCCCGGCAGCAACAAGACGCATCGCGACACAGCCAACATCCCGTTTCGCAATGAAGACAAACCCGCCGCATCCAAGGAGGCGAGGACATGAGCAAGAAGCAAGACGACGATCTTGATTACGAAACCACCGGTCACGAGTGGGACGGGATCAAGGAATACAACAAGCCCCTGCCGCGCTGGTGGCTGTGGACCTTCTACGCAACCATCGTCTGGGGTGTGCTCTACACGATCGCTTACCCCGCATGGCCGGGCATCAAGGAAGCCACACCGGGCATCCTCGGGTTCTCGACGCGGGCGCAGGTGGCTGAAGAGATCGCGCGGTTCGAAGACGCCAACTCCGGCATCAACGCCCAGCTGGCCTCTGTCGAACTGACCGAGATCGCGCAGGACGCAGATCTCAACCAGTACGCGCAGAACGCGGGTGCCGCGGTGTTCCGCACATGGTGTGCCCAGTGTCACGGATCGGGCGCGGCCGGTGCCAAGGGCTATCCGAACCTGCTGGACGACGACTGGCTCTGGGGCGGTGACATCGAGGCCATCCACACCACGATCACCCACGGGATCCGCAACGAGGAAGACCCGGATGCGCGCTGGTCGCAGATGCCGGCCTTTGGTGACATGCTGGCCGAGGAAGAGATCAGCCAGGTTGTCAACTACGTGATGTCGCTCTCAGGTGAGCCGCAGGACGCCTCAATGGTGGCTGCCGGTGAGACCGTGTTCCTCGACAACTGCGCGGCCTGCCACATGGACGACGGCACTGGTGACCGCTTCCAGGGTGCGCCGAACCTGACGGATGCGATCTGGCTCTACGGTGGCGACTACGCGACCTTGACCGAGACAGTGACCTATTCGCGCTTTGGCGTGATGCCGCCGTGGTCGGACCGTCTGAGCGAAGCCGAAATCCGCGCTGTGGCCACCTATGTGCACGGATTGGGCGGGGGCGAAGCCTCGGTCGAATAACACCAATACCCCCGGGCCTTCGGGCCCGAGGGGACAGCGCCGGTTCCTCTTTCTGTTCGCGCGTTTCGAGGCACCGGCGCTTTTTCTACGGATGGTTTATTGCCACCTGCCACCGCGCCACGGCCACTGCCGGGCGCGGTCTTTGTTTGGCGGGTCCTGCCAAATCCGGGGCGGCAGATAGATCACGGGGTCGATCATCTCCAATCCTCCCAACGCTTGGGTGCGGGCTGGTCGCTCAGCTCGTCGCGATACCACGTGCGTGTCGCGGCATCCTGCGACGTGGTCCCGGATACGCCGCTTGCCCGGAAGAACGTTTTTGCAAATGTAGCGAACATGTCGGTCTCCTCTGATCGCTGTGGTCCTGTGCTCATACTTGCGTTTCTGCGTGTCAGATGCGACTCAGGGATAAATTCAATGTGTAAGGTGAGATTACATGATTGATTGGTCCCGGCTGCCCTCGCTCTCGGCCCTGCGTGCCTTTTGCGCGTTTGTACAAACCGGATCGGTGACCGATGCCGGGGCCGCGCTGAATGTCAGTCATGCCGCGATTTCCCAACAATTGCGCAGTCTTGAGACCCATCTCGGGACACCTCTTTTCGACAGGACAAGCCGGGCGCTGGAGCTGACGGACGACGGGCGCGATCTGGCACGGGCCCTCGAAGACGGGTTCGGGCGCATCGCGTCCGGTGTCGAGGCGCTGGCACAGGCGGATTCGCAGCGCGCCTTGAATGTGGGCTGCACGCCGACCTTTGCCAGCGCGTGGCTGATGCCGCGTCTTGGCAGTTTCCAGATGGAACACCCCGGCATCGACATGATCGTCACCCCCAGCCCGGTTCTGACGGACCCGTCCCCCGGTGGCATTGACGTGGCCATCCGCTATGGAACGGGCGGCTGGGCCGGGTTGGACTGCGAACGACTGCTCGACTCACCACTGGTGGTCATCGGCGCGCCATCGCTGTTCAGAGGACGACCGCCCACGGAACCGCGCGACCTGATCGACTATCCCTGGCTCGAGGAGTTGGGCACGACGGAATCCTCGGCCTGGCTCACGCAGCACGGGCTGGCCCATGCCAAGGTGCTGTCGCGTACCCATGTGCCGGGCAACCTGATGCTCGATGGTGCTCGGAACGGGCAGGGTGTCGCTGTGTCCACGCGAATCGCGGTGGCCGAAGACCTTGCCGCCGGACGCCTGATCGCCGTTTTCGAAGACCGGCTGGATGCGGGGTACAACATCGTGACCCGACCGGGCGTTCAGCGTGCCCCGCTCAGGGCGTTTCTGCGCTGGATCCGCAGGCAGGCGGCAAAAACCTGAATTAAAGATACAGTATTTGATGCAAGTCAAAGTCTGGCGCAGCGCACCCTGAGAAAAGACGATCAAGCCAATCCGTCTTTGGGAGCCAATTCTCTCGTGTCTCAAGCAGAAAACCAAACGCCGCCGAACCTTTACGCTGCGCGTGAACCGATCTTTCCGAAGCGTGTGAAGGGGAACTTCCGCAGCTTCAAATGGATCATCATGATTGTCACGCTGGGCATTTATTATGTCACGCCGTGGATTCGCTGGGACCGTGGGCCGCAACTGCCCGATCAGGCGGTTCTGATCGACCTCGCCAATCGGCGGTTCTTCTTCTTCTGGATCGAGATTTGGCCGCATGAGTTCTACTTCGTCGCGGGGTTGCTGATCATGGCAGGCTTGGGCCTGTTCCTGTTCACATCCGCTCTGGGCCGGGTCTGGTGCGGCTATGCCTGCCCACAGACCGTCTGGACGGACCTCTTCATCCTTGTGGAACGCTGGATCGAAGGCGACCGGAACGCGCGTCTGCGCCTGCACCGTCAGGAAAAAATGGACTTCCGCAAAGCGCGGTTGCGCCTGACCAAATGGGTCTCGTGGTTCTTCATCGGCCTCGCCACGGGTGGCGCATGGGTGTTCTATTTTGCCGACGCACCGACGCTGCTGCGCGATCTGGTAACGGGGCAGGCGCATCCTGTCGCCTACACCACGATGCTGATCCTGACCGCGACCACGTTCTTCTTTGGTGGCTTCGCGCGCGAGCAAATCTGCATCTATGCCTGCCCATGGCCGCGCATTCAGGCCGCGATGATGGACGAGGACACGCTCACCATCGGCTACCGCGAATGGCGGGGAGAGCCGCGCGGCAAGCATCGCAAGGGGGATGGCGCGGAACAACTGGGCGACTGCATCGACTGCATGGCCTGCGTGAACGTCTGCCCCATGGGGATCGACATCCGCAACGGTCAGCAGATGGAATGCATCACCTGCGGGCTGTGCATCGACGCCTGTGATGACATCATGGAAAAGATCGGCAAACCGCGGGGTCTCATCGACTATCTGGCGCTGTCGGACGAACCACGCGAACGGGCCGGAGAAAAGCCGCGCTCGGCCTGGTACCACATTTTCCGTATCCGTACGATGATGTACACCACGCTCTGGGCGCTGGTGGGCATAGGACTGGTCTTCGCGCTGTTTATCCGGCCCGAGATCGACATGACCGTGGCCCCTGTCCGGAACCCGACCTTCGTCACGCTGTCCGATGGCTCGATCCGCAACACCTATGACGTGCGTCTGCTCAACAAACATGGCGAGGACCGTCCGTTCCGGGTGTCTGTCACCGGCCATCCGTCGCTGCGCGTTCAGCTTGAGGGCACGCCCTACGAGACCGTCGATGTGCCCGCCAATGAAACCTACCTGCAGCGCGTCTATGTCGTGGCGGCTCCGGGGTCTGACCCGGCCGAAGCGGAACGCAGCGACATCCGGTTCTGGGTCGAAGACCTGACCAATGGCGACCGCGCCTATACCGACACGATCTTCAATGGGAGAAGCAACTGATGGTCAAGGAACGCAAACTCACCGGCTGGCATGCGCTGGCGATCTTTGGCGGTTGTTTTGCCGTCATCATCTCGGTCAACCTTGTCCTTGCCTTTTCGGCCATTAAGACCTTTCCGGGACTCGAGGTGAAGAACTCCTATGTCGCGTCGCAGGAATTCGACATCCGGCGCACGGAACAAGAAGCCTTGGGGTGGAGCGTCTATGCCGAAGCGAAGGGCGGGCTGCTGATCCTCAGCATCACGGACAGCGACGGCAAGCCGGTGCAGGCGGGCACTCTGGACGCCATTCTGGGTCGTGCGACCCATGTTCAGGATGACCGCACACCGGAATTCGCGTTTGACGGACATGCCTATGTCGCGCGCGAAACGCTGGCACCGGGCAACTGGAACATCCGCATGAAAGCCACATCGCTGGACGGCGTTCCCTTCGAACAGCGCGTTGTCCTGCACGTCGAAAGCTGAGCCATGACCCTCGCGATGCGCCCTCCCGCTTCGGCCTGTCCTGCCTGTTCCGCCGCCCCTGCGGCCGAGGCGCTGGCAGACGCGGCCCTTCCCAAGGACGTGAACATCGTCCTGTCCCTGCCGTCGATCCATTGCGCCGCCTGCATTTCCGGGGTGGAGCGGATTCTTGGCGCGACCGAAGGTGTCACGGGCGCGCGCGTAAACCTAACCCTCAAACGGGCGCAGATCGAGGCGGCCTCCGACGTCACGGCGGACGATCTGATCGGGGTGTTGGAGCGTGCCGGTTACGAGGCGCATGAGCTGGACAGCACGGCCTTGCGCGCGACGGACACGGACAAGGCGGGGCGCGATCTTCTGATGCGTCTGGCCGTGTCCGGCTTTGCAGCGATGAACATCATGCTCTTGTCCGTGGCAGTCTGGTCTGGCGCCGATGGCCCAACACGGGACATGTTCCACTGGATTTCCGCAGCCATCGCGCTGCCGACCATCGCGTTTTCCGCGCAGCCGTTTTTCAAACACGCATGGACCGCGCTTAGGGCAGGGCGGCTCAACATGGATGTGCCGATTTCGCTGGCGATTGCGCTGGCGGTGGCCACCTCGCTTTGGGAAACCTCGCTGTCGGGCGAACACGCCTATTTCGACGCCGCGATCACGCTGACCTTTTTCCTTTTGGCAGGTCGGTATCTGGATCACCGCACCCGCGCCGCCGCGCGATCTGCGGCCGAGGAACTGGCCGCTCTGGAAGTGCCGCGCGTCTGGCGCGTGACGGAGGCTGGCGAAGAGCAAGTCCCGATGGCCGAGCTTCTGGTCGGCGACCTGATCCGCGTGCGCCCCGGCGGGCGCATGCCTGTGGACGGAGAGATCGTCGAGGGTCAGTCGGAACTGGATCGCTCGCTTTTGACCGGCGAAACCCGTCCCATCTATGCCGGGGTAGGTTCGACCGTCAGCGCGGGCGAGGTCAACCTGACCGGCCCCCTGACGATCCGGGCCAGCGCCGTGGGACGCGATACTTCGCTGCATCGCATGGCCGATCTGGTCGCCATCGCGGAATCCGGTCGCTCGCGCTATACGTCGCTCGCCGACAAGGCCGCCAAGCTTTACGCGCCGGGGGTGCATATCCTGTCGGCGCTCGCCTTTGCGGGCTGGTACATTTACACCTTCGATCTGCGCACCGCGCTTAACATCGCGGCGGCGGTGCTCATCATCACGTGCCCTTGTGCGCTGGGCCTTGCCGTGCCAGCCGTGACCACGGCGGCATCGGGCCGTCTGTTCCGCAAGGGGTTGCTGATCAAGGACGCAACTGCGCTGGAGCGTATGGCGCAAGTCGACACCGTGGTCTTCGACAAGACCGGCACCTTGACCGCCGGCACACCCGAAGTGGTCAATCTAGGCGATCACTCGCGCCGCGACCTGGGCATCGCGCTGGCACTGGCGGAAGGGTCATCGCACCCGTTGTCGCAATCTCTGGCCAAAGCCATTCAGGCGGCGGGCATCGCACCGGCCAAGGTGACGGGCCTGACTGAAATTCCCGGCCACGGCACCGAAGGCACATGGATGGGCCAGACCGTGCGTCTGGGCCGCTCGGCCTGGGTGGGTGGTGGCGACAGTCCGGAAACCTGTGCCTGGCTGCGCGTCGGAGAGACGGTGGCTGATCCGTTCCGCTTTGCCGACCAGATTCGCGATGGGGCAGAGGCCCTTGTCAGCCAGCTCAAGGAGAAAGGCTACGAGGTGATCCTGATGTCCGGTGACACGACCCCGGCGGTCGAGGCATTCGCTGCGCGGATCGGTATCGACAAATGGATCGCGGAGGCTCTGCCGCAGGATAAGGCGGCGCGCATTGACCAGCTGACGCAAAGCGGCAAGCACGTGTTGATGGTCGGAGACGGCCTGAACGACACCGCCGCGCTGGCTGGCGCTCATGCGTCGATCTCGCCGGCCTCTGCGCTCGATGCAGCGCGGGTTGCGTCGGACGTGGTGCTGCTGGGCAAATCGCTCGATCCGATTGCGGATGCGCTGTCCACGTCGCGTGTTGCGATCAAACGCATCCGTCAGAACTTCAGCATCGCGACATGGTACAACATCATCGCGGTTCCGCTTGCTGTGGCGGGCCTGTGCTCACCGCTGATCGCCGCATTGGCGATGTCCACGTCTTCGATTACGGTGTCGCTGAACGCGTTGCGCCTCAAATGAACCGGAGCTGACGATGAATGTGCTTGCCTACCTGATCCCGGTCTCGCTGATCCTTGGCGGGATCGGACTCGTGGCATTTGTGTTCACGGTCCGGTCAAAGCAATACGAAGACCCGGATGGCGCGGCGCAGCGTATCCTGTCGGACGATTACGACGATCACCCCAAGCCCTGAAGACCGGGCTCAGCTTGGCCCGATCATGAAGCATGTGACCTGACGCGCCTGCAGCCTGCGGCAGGCGAGGTCGGCGGCTTCGCGGGTCAGGCCCATGAAATTCGCATCAAAGCCGCGCGCGCCGTTCACCACCTTGCGCAGCGATCCATCCAGCGTCGCCATTTCCGCCAAAGCCGTTGTCAGCAGGGCTTTTTCGGCAGCATAGCGGCTTGGGTAGCGACCGACATTGATGCCCCAATGACGCCCCCCCGATGTAGAGATGCGGGTGACCACCTCGGCTTCACGCGGCTCGACCGGTTGGGCCTGTGCCGCTTGTTGTGCAGTGGCCGACGCAAGAACCAGCGTGCGTGGGCGGACGACGGGTTTGACGGATGCGGCGGGCGCAGCTTCCTGATCGGAGATGGCCGCCTCTACCGTGGCTGCGGACACCGGTGCCGCCATGGCCACTTGGGCCGAGGTCGCTGTCACCTCGCGCACTTCTGCGGTCTGCACTTCCTCAAGGACCGATTGGATGTCCTGCTTCAGCTCAGCCACCAGCGCATCCGGTAGTACCGGCTCTGCCACCGGCCGCGCAACCGGGCGCAGGCTGGTCTTGACCGATGCGGCCACGACGCGAATGGACTTGGCGCGCGTGTTGGTCGACGGCGTCTGGCTGCGCGCTATGACAACCTCTTCCGTGGCCCCGGTGATGGGGCCGAGATAAGGCGGCTTGCGCGGTGTGCGCAGCGCCATCCGGCTGGGTGCCTTGCTGAAGCCGAGGTCCATGAGCTTGGCCACCTGCGCGTTGCGCGACGCCGTGGAATTGCCGCCGAACACGGTGACGATGATCCGCTCGCTTCCACGTTCGGCAGAGGCGACAAGGTTGAAACCGGCTGCGCGGGTGTAGCCCGTCTTGATCCCGTCGGCGCCCTTGTAGGCGTCAAGGAAGCGCCGGTTGGTGTTCGCAACGGCCTTGATCCCGGCATCGGTGCTGCGGCGCGAGAAGAGGTTGTAGTATTGCGGATAATCGTAAAGCAGGTGACGCCCGAGGATTGTCATGTCCCGCGCGGTGGACATGTGCCCGGATTCCGTCAGACCATGCGCGTTCTTGAAATTCGTTCGGGTCATGCCGAGCGCCTTGGCCGTGCGGTTCATCCGCCGTGCAAAGGCAGCTTCGGACCCGGCGATTGCCTCGCCCAACGCCGTTGCGGCGTCATTTGCGGATTTCACGGCAGCGGCGCGCACGAGGTAGCGCAGCTGGATCGTCGATCCGGATCGCAGCCCCAGCTTCGAGGGCGGTTCCGACGCGGCTTTGGAGGAGATGCGGACGGGGGTGTCCATGCTGATCTCGCCGTTCTGCACCGCCTCGAACACGACATAAAGCGTCATCATCTTGGTAAGAGAGGCGGGATGCAGCGGAGTGTCGGCGTTTTCGGAATGGATCACTTCGCCATTTCGCGCGTCCATCACCATAGCGGCGTAGGGTGCTGCCATAGCGCTGATGGGCACGAGAACCGCCAACCAGATTGCTGTGATCACATACAGGCCAATACGGCCCGGCTTTCTCCGCCGTCCTGTCACGATATCCGCCTTATCTGCCTCAAACCGCCGGATTTTTCCGGTCGGCATCATTATTGTCTACGACAGTACCACATGCGAATTGGCCGATAAAGGCCTTATTTTTATATCTTTTTTCCCTGATTGGTCAGGCGAGGCCCCAAGATGTTGGGGGCATTTCGGATTGGACGACTAGGTCAGCCATTGTGGCAAGATTGTGGCAAACGGTGTCAGCCGATTTCCGCCACAAGCGGGGGCAAATCACTCAGATCGTCGATCCGGTGAAACCGGGGGTTGTCCGGCGGATCGGCCTTCTCCAGGTCCCATTCGAGGTCATGCGGCACGAACACGCCCCAGCTTCCGGCAGCAACCGCCGGAACCACATCGGACTTCATCGAATTGCCCACCATCATCGCCGCCTCGACACCTCCGGCCTGCCGACCAAACACATCGCGATAGGTGTCTGCCGACTTGTCCGACACGATGGCGACATCATCGAACAGTTCGCCCAGACCGGATTGAGCCAGCTTGCGCTCCTGGTGGAGAAGGTCGCCCTTGGTGATCAGGACAAGGCGATGGGTCTGTGCCAAGGTCTCGACGGTGGACTGAACATGCGGCAGCAATTCCACCGGGTGCGCCAGCATGTCCTGCCCGGCTTCAAGAATGTCGCGGATGACATGCCCGGGAACCGCCCCGTCCGTCACCTCGACGGCGGTCTCGATCATCGACAGCACAAAGCCTTTCACGCCGAACCCGTAGTGCCCGATGTTCCGCCGCTCTGCCGCGATCAGCCGTTCATGCAGGTGCGCCGCGTCGGTGTGATCGGCCAGAAGTGCTTCGAACCGGTCCTGTGTCAGCCGGAAAAAGCGCTCGTTGTGCCACAGCGTGTCGTCCGCATCGAAACCAATTGTTTGCAGCTTTCGTGTCATCGCGGCACATGCGCCTCTTTTCTCGCAGTCAGGACAGGTTATATAGAGCCATCAAGGATATGGAACCCGAGGTCCAGACCCACGCATGAGACAACTTTCGTCCAGCAACCAGTCGTCCCGCCCCATGGCCGGACCGCCGTCGAACGAGGACAACGAGACCGGTGTCGTCGTCCAGACGCGTGCCAAGACGAAACGCCCGCCGCTCTACAAGGTCATGCTGCTCAACGACGATTACACGCCGATGGAATTCGTCGTGCATGTGCTCGAGCGTTTCTTTGGCATGACCCATGCCCAAGCCTTTGAAATCATGTTGACCGTGCACAAGAAAGGTGTCGCGGTTGTGGGTGTGTTCAGCCACGAGATCGCGGAAACCAAGGTAGGGCAGGTGATGGATTTCGCCCGCCGCCATCAGCATCCGCTGCAATGCACCATGGAAAAGGAATAGCCGGGGTTCGCCCCCGGATCGCCCATGACATTTGCCAGATTAGCCCACGCGGTCGAGACCGGCGCCCTGACCTTGCCGGACGATCTGCGTCTGGTGTGTCTCGAACCGAATCCCGATGCCGACCCGGGTATGCTTCCGGTCCGGGACATCACCGTCCAGCAGACCTTCAAACCCGCATTCGATCATTTCGAGTCTCTTGGCCTGACCGTCACGACCGAGGCGACAGGGGCTGCGGATGTCGTTCATGTGACCCTGCCCCGCAGCAGAGAACTGGCGCGTGGTCTCATCGCGCAGGCCGAGCGGCTGGCGGAAGGGGGCCTCGTGATCGTCGATGGCGCCAAGACCGACGGGATCGACGCGATCCTGAAATTCGCGAAGAGCCGCGTCGCCATCGAAGGCCAGATGTCCAAGGCGCATGGCAAGATTTTCTGGTTCTCTGCAGCAGATGCCTTTCGGGACTGTGCCTTGCCCGTTCCGGCTCCTGTGTTGGATGGCTGGATCACGCAGCCGGGTGTGTTCTCGGCCGATGGTCCGGATGCAGGGTCCGAGGCGCTTGTGGCCGTTCTGCCGAAAACGCTCAAGGGGCGCGGCGCGGATCTGGGCGGCGGCTGGGGGTATCTCACCCGTCATCTGCGGGACCTGTCCGGCGTCACCCATGTCGATCTGGTCGAGGCGGACAGGCGCGCGCTGACCTGCGCGCGGCTGAACCTCGGCGAAGACCGCGTCAGCCTTCATTGGGCGGATGCAACGACCTGGGGCACCCCGGCCAGCCTCGACTGGGTTGTGATGAACCCGCCCTTCCACACAAGCCGGACACCTGACGCGTCGCTGGGGCAGGACTTCATCCGGTCTGCCGCGCGTCTGCTCAGGCCAAAGGGCTCGCTGGTGATGGTCGCGAACCGGCACTTGCCTTACGAAACCACGCTGGCCAGCGCGTTTCAGCAGGTGCAGGAACTGGACGGCGACACCCGCTTCAAGGTACTTCAGGCAGACGCGCCGATCACCTCTGACAAAAAGACCCGCGTGAAACGACGCTGAGGGAGACCCGGAATGTCATTCTCCATCGAAGGCAAGACAGCCATCGTCACCGGTGCCGCCAACGGGGTCGGACTGGCCATTGCCCGCCATTTCGTCGATCAGGGGGCGAATGTCATGTTCGCCGATATGGACGAGGCCCGACTGTCGCATGAATGCGGTGCCATCGTCGAGGAAGACGGCAACATTCGCTATTTCGCAGGCGATCTGCGAGAACGGCTGACGCTGGCGAACCTGCTGTCCGCCACGATCGACGCCTTCGATCGCGTCGACATCCTCGTGAATGGCAGCCGGCAGGTGTTGCCCTCCGATCCGCTCGATCTGGACGATGGTACACTGGAAGCGTTGATGATGCAGAACGTCACCAACACATTCCGCCTGTCGCAGATGGTGGCCAAGCGGATGATCAAACAGGCCGCCGACAAGCAAGACGGACAGGCAGGCGCCATCGTGAACCTGTCCTCGATTGCGTCCCGACGCACGCAGCCCGAATTGCTGGGCTTCTCGGTGTCGATGGCGGCGTTGGATCAACTCACGCGCTCGCTGGCCGTCTCGCTGGCCGAACACCGCATTCGGGTCAATTCGGTCGCTCTTGGGTCAGTCATGTCGGCAAGCCTTTCGCAGGCGCTCAAGGAACATGACGACTACCGCAAGGAGATCGAAGGCCACACGCCGCTTGCCCGTATCGCAAGCCCGGCAGAGCTCACTCAGGCGGTACAGTTTCTAGCGTCTGAGAGCGCGGGCTTCATCACCGGTCAAATCATGACCGTGGATGGCGGACGCACCCTGATCGACCCGGTGGGCGCCCCGGCGCACTGACCGATTTCGCCGCACCGACACAAAGGTCGAGTGGCTTGTGCTTCTCGTATGGCGCTGTACTGTCCTGTCAGAAATATGGGACAGTGATATGACGGAAAATTTTGACACCGAAAAAGCGCGCGCAGCTGCCTGGTTCCGGGAGTTGCGCGACCAGATCGTGGCAGCGTTCGAAGGGCTTGAAGACAGCCACGACACCGGACCGCTGAGCGATGCGGCTCCGGGGCGCTTTGACGTGACCGAGACAAAGCGTACATCGGATGACGGTTCTGATGCCGGCGGCGGTTTGATGAGCGTGATGCGCGGCGGTCGGGTGTTCGAGAAGATCGGAGTCAATGTCTCCACCGTCTATGGCACTCTGGGCGAACGGGCGCAGCACGCGATGGCGGCGCGCAAGGGCATTCCCGGGATGAAGGACGATCCGCGCTTCTGGGCCTCGGGCATCAGCCTCGTTGCCCATATGCAGAACCCCCATTGCCCTGCCGTACATATGAATACGCGGATGTTCTGGACGCCCCATGCCTGGTGGTTCGGCGGCGGTTCCGACCTCAACCCCTGCATCGAATATGCCGAGGACACGCAGCATTTCCACGACACGCAGAAACAGCATCTCGATCCGCACGGAAAGGCGCATTATCCGCGCCTCAAGGAATGGGCGGACGAGTATTTCTACGTGCCGCATCGCGGCCGGGCGCGCGGCGTTGGCGGGATCTTCATGGACGACCACAACACCGGCGATTGGGAACAAGACTTCTCCCTGACGCAGGACATCGGCCGCGCCTTCCTGCCCGCCTTTGTGCCGCTTGTGGAAAAGCGCCGCGTGCAGGATTGGTCTGACGCGGACAAGGATGCCCAGCTTGTGCATCGCGGGCTCTATGCCGAATACAATCTCGTCTACGATAGGGGCACGAAATTCGGGCTTGAAACCGGGCACGACGCAAACGCCGTTCTGATGAGCCTCCCGCCGCTGGCGAAGTGGGTCTGAGGATCAGGCGTCGCGCCATGTCCCCGGCGCGATGCCGTCCAGTGACCATTCGCCAACGGACCACCGCACCAGCCGCAGGCAGGGCAGTCCGACATGCGCCGTCATCCGGCGCACCTGCCGGTTGCGGCCTTCGGTGATGGTCAGCCTCAGCCACGCATCCGGCACGGTCTTGCGGTAGCGGACGGGCGGGTCTCGTTCCCACAGGTCTGGCGGCGCGATCAGCTCAACCTGTGCCGGTCGGGTTGGGCCATCCTTGAGAACAACGCCTGCGCGCAACTGCTCAAGCTGGCCCTCGGTCGGTGTGCCTTCGACCTGCGCGAGGTAGGTCTTGGGTGACCGGAACTTGGGATTGCTGATTTTGGCCTGCAATTTCCCATTGTCGGTCAGCACCATAAGCCCTTCGCTGTCGCGGTCCAGCCGTCCTGCGGGATAGACGCCGGGCACTGTGATGAACTCCGACAGGGTGCGCCGCGCCGTGCCTTCGGTGCCTTTGTCGGTGAACTGCGACAGCACATCGAAGGGCTTGTTGAACAGGATCACACGAGTCATGAGCCCGCTCCGCGTTTGGCGGCAAAGAAATCGACAAGGAGTGTTTCGGCTTCGGATGCGCTCACTCCATCATATATGTCGGGCACATGGTGGCACTGCGGATGCGAAAATACCCGCGCCCCATGCGCCACGCCGCCGGATTTGGTGTCCTGCGCCCCATAATAGAGCCGCCTGATCCGGGCATTCGCGATAGCACCCGCGCACATCGGGCAAGGCTCCAGCGTCACGTAGAGATCGTGATCGGTAAGCCGCTCCACCCCCAGAAGGGCGCAGGCATCGCGGATCGCCAGCATCTCGGCATGGGCGGTAGGGTCGTTCAATTCGCGTGTGCGATTTCCCGCCGCGGAAATCACCGTGCCGTCACCGGCAACGACGACGGCGCCCACGGGCACTTCCCCCCGGTCGGCAGCCTCGCGCGCCTGGTCCAGCGCCAGCGACATGTTGGATCGGAACATCATCCCTCCCACATAGACCGCGCAATCGGCTTTCCCAAGGGCCTGAATTGGACTAAGCCGCAAGGCATGACCCAGAACCCGCCCCCCGGTGATCGCATCGCCAAAGTCATTGCCCGCGCCGGGATCGCCAGCCGCCGCGAAGCCGAGCAACTGATCCTGCAGGGCCGCGTGTCCGTGAATGGCAAGGTCATCACCAGCCCAGCGCTGAACGTGACCGCGTCGGACAAGGTGGTGGTCAACGGCAAGGTGATCGGGACACCGGACGAGCCGCGTATGTGGCTCTATCACAAGCCTGTGGGCCTTGTGACCACAACCAAGGACGAGCAGGGCCGACCGACGATCTTCGACAACCTGCCCGAGGACATGCCGAGGGTCATGAGCGTCGGACGTCTGGACCTCAACTCCGAAGGTCTGCTTCTTCTGACCAATGACGGCGGAATCAAGCGCAAACTCGAACTGCCGTCGACCGGCTGGCTGCGCAAGTACCGTGTCCGCGTCAAGGGGCAGCCAAGCGATGCCATGCTCGAGCCGTTGCGCAAAGGCATGGTCATCGACGGAGAGCGTTTTCAGCCGATGATCGTGTCGCTGGACCGGCAGCAGGGCGCCAATGCCTGGTTGACCGTTGGCCTGCGCGAGGGCAAGAACCGCGAGATCCGGCGCGCGATGGCGGATATCGGTCTGACGGTGAACCGCCTGATCCGGATTTCCTACGGTCCCTTCCAGTTGGGACAGCTCAAATCGGGGGCCGTCGACGAGCTGCGCCGCAAGGTGGTCCGCGATCAGCTGGGTCTTGATCTGCCCAATGCTGAAGAATCAGGCAAGCCTCTGAAAACCAAGGGAAATGCGGTCAAGCGCAAGCCGCGCCCGAAACCGTCGGGCAAGACTCCCTGATCTTTCCCTTTTAACGCCCATTTTCCGCCCGTTTTCCTCGCGAAATACGGGTCATGTTGATCACGTTCATCACCTCTGCCGTGCTTGTGGTTTCCGTTCTGCTGGTTCTGTCGAACTTGGGGACGGTCGCCGATGACACGTCCAAGGCGCTCCGCGGTGCGGTGCAGCGCCTGCGCACAACCGGTGCAATGGCCTCATGGGTGGCGTTTGCGATCCTCTGGCTGACCATTTTTGCCTTGGGGCTGTTGTGATGCGGTCCCGGATCCAGAGCTTGATCGACCATCAGCGCAACGCGGCGCTGGGCCAGGTGGCTCCGGCCGAGGACGTGCCGGTTGGCTTCATGGTGCTGGCCACATGTCCGCTGATTCTCTGGTTGCTGGACGGTACGGTGGCGGGGTTTGCCTCGGCCATCCTGATCATCGCGCTGTTCGGTGTGGGACTGCTGTGTCTCTCAGTCGGGCAAAAGGCGCATATCGCCTACGATCTGGCCGAAGTCGCGCCGCGCCCCAAGATTCCCTTCAAGCTGATCGGCAGCAGCATCGTTGCCATGGTCGTGGGCCTTCTGGCCACCACGAAGATCGCGGTCCCTGCAGTGCCATTGGTGATTGCGCTCTCGACCTTCATCCTCTGTCTCATCTCTTTCGGTCTCGATCCGATGCGGGACAAGGGGATGGACAATCCGATCACGCGCCTGAGGATCATCAACACACATCTCTATCAGGAGTTCGATGACCGCTGCGAAGAACTGCTGCTTGCTCTGGCGCGTCTTCACGAGGATGACCTTTACGAACGCACACGGGTTGCGGTGAACACGATCATGGGTCTTCTGGGCACCATCGACGTGGCAACACCGACGCTGCAACGCATTGCGCCCTCCGTGACCAAGCTGATCGACAAGATGCAGGTCGAGGTGAACGCCCTGAGCGAAGCCCCGGATGGCAAGCTGACGCCGTTCCAGCGGCGCAAGTTTCTCATCAAGATCCAGACGCTTGTGGATACGTTCGAAACCCGCGCCCGGCAGCGTGGGATCGGCGAGGGGCGTGACAATTTCGAGCTCCAGACCGATCTTCTGTTCAACCGGATGAACCGCTACCACGCGGCATGAGCGGAACTGCGCCGACTTCCCCCTAGCAAGCCATAGGCACATCCCCTAAGTTGCGTTCAGGACTTGGGAAAGGGGATCTCATGACGGGTGCCGGCCTGAAAAAAGTCAGCTACGCCTTGCTGCTTGTCGTCTTGTTCGGGGTCGCCAGCGGCTGGCTCGGGGGACTGTAGCCATGGCCCAACGCTATGGCGGCAAGTACAGCCCCGACGCAAAAGGGTCATCGACGGCAAAAGACCGCGCATCGGGTTCCTTCCAGCGCGCCACGGTTGATCCGGTGGGCGCGCGGTCGAACATCCTTTTCATTCCTCCGATCATTCTGGCGTTCACGTCGATCAATGACGGGGCCTTGGGGTTGGGGCTCGGGCTTATTGGCGCCGGGGCCCTGTTGCTTGGCGCGTGGCTGCTGCGCGGTGGCTTGACGGCAGAGGCGGCCTATAACGCCCGCAAGGTGTCGCGCCGTCCCGCGTTTCCGCGCAAGATCGGGGCCGCCGTGCTGGCCGGCATTGGTACGGGGATCGCCGCCTTTGCGAATGAGCCGGGTCTGATCGCGCCCATCATCTATGGCACGGCGGCGACGGTCCTGCATCTGGGCGCGTTCGGCATCGATCCGATGCGCGACAAGGGCATGGAGGGGGTGGACACTTTCCAGCAAGATCGCGTGGCCCGTGCCATCGACGAGGCCGAGGCGCATCTGGCTGCAATGCGGGACGCCATCAAACGGTCCGGCGACCGTCAGATGATCGCCCGTGTCGAAAAGTTCGAACTGACGGCAAAGGACCTGTTCCGCACGGTCGAGGAAGACCCGCGCGACCTGACTGCTGCGCGCAAGTACCTGAGCGTCTACCTGATGGGGGCCCGCGATGCGACGATCAAGTTCGCCGATGTCTATGCCCGGACCGGCGACACGCAGGCACGTACCGATTTCGAAGCGTTACTGGATGATCTGGAACTGAATTTTTCGGCCCGCACCCGGAAGATGCTGATGGACGACCGATCTGATCTTACGGTCGAGATTGACGTCCTGCGCGATCGTCTGAAGCGGGAAGGCGTCCGAATTGATCGGGACGTGACATAGACTTGAACGAGTATTGCAGAGGGAAACCTGATGTCTGAAACAATCCGTGCCAAAGCCCAGGACACGCTGGCCCTGGTGGAAGAAGTGAACGCCGTGATCCTGCCGGAGCCCAAGGCGCCCGAAGCGATCGTGCCACTGGCCGAGGCCGATCCGGTCATCAGCGAGGAAATCCGCTCTCGCATGGCCGAAATCGACATGAGCGACACCCAGTCCATCGTGTCCTTCGGTTCGAACGCACAGGCCGAATTGCAGGAAATCTCGCAGGCGATGCTGGCCGATGTGCGCAACAAGGACGTGGGCCCGGCGGGCGACAGCCTGCGCGGCATCGTCAGCACGATTCGCGGATTTTCGGTGTCCGAACTGGATGTCCGCCGCGAGCGCAGCTGGTGGGAAAAGCTGCTGGGCCGGGCCGCGCCCTTTGCCAAATTCACCGCGCGTTTCGAAAAGGTGCAGGGGCAGATCGACAAGATCACCGACGACCTGCTCAAGCATGAACACACGCTGCTCAAGGACATCAAGTCGCTTGACCTGCTCTACGACAAGACCCTGCAGTTCTACGACGAACTGGCGCTTTATATCGCTGCGGGCGAGGAAAAGCTGCAGGAGCTCGACAGCCGCGACATCCCGGCCAAAGAAGCCGAGGTGCAGGCCGCGCCCGAAAACGACCAGGTGATGAAGGCGCAAGAGCTGCGCGACCTGCGCGCGGCGCGTGACGATCTGGAGCGTCGGGTGCATGACCTCAAGCTGACGCGCCAGGTCACGATGCAGTCGCTCCCGTCGATCCGCCTTGTTCAGGAAAACGACAAGTCCCTTGTCACGAAGATCAATTCGACCCTCGTCAACACCGTTCCGCTTTGGGAAACACAACTGGCGCAGGCCGTGACGATCCAGCGCTCGGCCGAAGCGGCGGCGGCGGTGCGGGATGCCAACGACCTGACCAACGAGCTCTTGACCGCCAACGCAAAGAACCTGCGTGAGAGCAACAAGATGATCCGCGAGGAAATGGAACGCGGTGTCTTCGACATCGAAGCCGTGAAACAGGCGAATGCCGATCTGATCGGCACCATCCAGGAAAGCCTGCAGATCGCAGACGAGGGCAAGGCCAAGCGCGCAGCCGCCGAGGCCGAGCTCAAGAAGATGGAAGCCGAATTGCGAGACACGCTTGCATCGGCCAAGGCACGCAAGGACGGGATCGGCGATACAACCGCCGCGTCCATGCCGGACCAGTAACCCGGTGCGGCGGCGTTGGTCTCATCTTCTGTGGTCCTGCGCCGCCCTCGCGGCCCTGTCCGCCTGCGATCCGTTCAGCACGGCCCCTGTGCGGACCGACACCAAGCCGCAGGCGCGTCCCGAGCGCCCGGTTCAGGTGGCTCTGCCCGATGCAAGAACGCCATCGCCAGAGGCGATGGACTTGCGTCGGTACTATGCCCGCGTTCAGGAAGACCTGCTGGCGCAGGGGCTTCTGCGGGTCGATGGCGGTGGCGTGGATACGCCGTTCACCGACCAGATGCTGGCGCGCAATTTCGAACGGATCGCGCTGGCCGAGGAATATACCCGTGGTGCGGGTTTGCAGCCGTCGAATGGCGCGCTCAGCGAAATCAAGAAATGGACCATCCCGGTCCGGGTCGGTGTGACCTTCGGCGAAAGCCTTCCCGCCGCCGATCAGGCCAGGGATCGCGAAGAACTGTCGCGTTACACGCGCCGGCTTGCGCGCGTGTCCGGACATCCGATCTCTCTTGTTTCCTCGCAACCGAATTTCCACGTTCTCATCATGGGCGAAGATGACAAGGATCAGCTGCGCGACACGCTGGATCGCATCGCGCCGGGGATGGAAGCGTCGAGTCGCGCCATTTTCCTCAACCTGCCGCGCTCGATCCATTGCCTTGTCGTCGCTTTTGCCGACAACGCCGCAAGCAGCGCCTATCGCCAGGCGGTGGCTTTGGTCCGTACGGAGCATCCGCAACTGACCCGCCGGGCCTGCATCCACGAGGAACTGGCGCAGGGCCTTGGCCTTGCCAATGACGATCAGAACGCGCGCCCCTCGATCTTCAACGATGACGAGGAATTCGCGCTGCTCACCTCTCATGACGAACTGCTTTTGAAAATTCTCTATGACCCCCGCCTGCGACCCGGCATGTCTGCCGAAGAGGCCCGCCCGATCGTGTGGAGCCTTGCACAAGAGCTGGTCGAAGGCGGCCCAAGCTGACTGAACGGAGACCCCGATGCCAATTTTCGATTTCCTGAGTGGCCAATTCATCGACGTCATCCACTGGACCGATGACACCCGCGATACGATGGTCTGGCGGTTCGAGCGCGAAGGCCACGAGATCAAGTACGGCGCCAAGCTGACCGTGCGGGAAGGGCAGGCAGCCGTCTTCGTGCATGAGGGACAGCTCGCGGACGTGTTCACGCCCGGGCTCTACATGCTCGAGACCAACAACATGCCGATCCTGACGACCTTGCAGCACTGGGATCACGGCTTCCGGTCGCCCTTTAAGTCCGAGGTCTATTTCGTCAACACCACCCGGTTTCAGGACCTCAAATGGGGCACCAAGAACCCGATCATCTGCCGTGATCCGGAATTCGGACCGGTGCGCCTGCGCGCCTTCGGCACCTATTCCGTGCGCGTCACCGATCCCGCGCGGTTTCTTGTCGAGATCGTGGGCACCGATGGTGAGTTCACGATGGATGAGATCAGCTACCAGATCCGCAATGTCATCGTTCAGGAATTTTCGCGCACCATTGCACGGGCCGGGATTCCGGTGCTCGACATGGCCGCGAACACCCGCGAACTGGGCACGTTGCTGGCCAAGGAAATCGCGCCGACCCTCGCGGATTACGGGCTGGAACTGCCCGAGCTTTATATCGAGAACATCTCGCTCCCGCCGGCGGTGGAAGACGTGCTGGACAAGCGCTCTTCCATGGGCGTGATCGGGAACTTGAATCAGTACATGCAGTTTCAGGCGGCCGAAGCGCTGGGCAAGGATGGGGCAGGGGCCGCTGCCATTCAGGCGGGACTGGGTGCCGGTTTGGGCATGCAGATCGGACAGGCCGCCGCACAGGCCGGCCCGTGGGGTGCTGCTCCGCAAGTGCAAAGCGCGGCTGTTCCCCCGGCTCGGCAGATGCCGCCGCCGCCACCGGTGGAGCATGTCTGGCACGTGGCCGAAAATGGTGAAACCAAGGGCCCCTTTTCGAAGGCGGCCATGGGCCGAATGGCCCGTGAAGGGGCGCTGACGCGCGAGAGCTATGTCTGGACGGCCGGGCAGGACGGCTGGAAAAGGGCAGAAGACGTGATGGAACTGGCCCAGCTCTTCACCGTTCTGCCGCCACCCCCGCCGGGCGCGTAATCCGATGCGGAGAGGGGAGCACACCACCCGACCGCGCGGGCAGGGTGTCTTTGGTTCGGACCGGAGCACGGTGCGTGCTCCTCGATCCGAACCATGAGAGTTGCGGTGCGGGACCTGTCAGGCTGCAGACAGCTTCCAGTTGGCAACGGCACTCTTCAGCGCGTTCGAAGCCGAATTGAATTCGGTGTCGAGCATCTCCAGCGCCGCGTTTTGCTGGCCTTGCGCCACCATGTCGGCGATGCGGCCGGCGCATTTGTGGAACGAGGCATGCAGTTCGATGGTCTCGCGCGCCTGCGGAAGATCGCGGACAGCGGCCGGAAGGCCGTCAAGCCAACGCCCGAAATCGCAGACATGACAATCGCCGGCCTTTTCAATCACATCCGAATGTTCGCCCTTCATGGCGGCCATCCGAAGGCGGAGCTTCCATGCACCATGGGCTCCGATGGCATCGGTCAATTTCGAGTAGAGGTCTGCGTTAGTCATGATAAATCCTTGTTGTCTGACGTACGCCCCTTGAACGACCTCGGCCGCCGTCGATTTAGGCACTGAGACAATATGGCATGACCGAAGCACATCACCGTTTTCCTTGCGATCAATGCGGCGCCGATCTGCGGTTCGATCCGGAGAGCAGCCAGATGCTTTGCGATCACTGCGGCGCGACCCATGATATTGCCGGCACCGGGCCATGGGCCGGTGGGGCCATCCGCGAAATCGACTTTCAGGTCGCGATCGCGGACCAATTGCCGTCACAGGACATGGAAGAGACCCGCGTCTCCAAATGTCCGAACTGCGCAGCCCAGGTGGAATTCGACCCAGGTGTGCACGCCGCAGAATGCCCATTCTGTGCAACGCCGGTTGTGGCCGACACCGGGGCCAATCGCCATATCAAGCCCAAGGGTTTGCTGCCCTTCGCTCTTGACGAGAAGGACGCGCGCAAGGCGATGACCGATTGGTTGGGGCGGCTCTGGTTCGCGCCCAACGGGTTGCAGGACTATACGCGCAAGGGCCGCAAGATGACTGGCATCTATGTGCCCTATTGGACGTTCGACGCGGATACCCGGTCCTCCTATCGGGGCGAGCAAGGGACCGTCTATCACGAAAACCGACGCGTCGTGCGCAACGGCAAGACAGAAACCATCCGTGTCGCCAAGGTGCGCTGGCGTCCGGCGTCGGGACAGGTCGCGCGCTTCTTCGACGATGTGCTGGTGCTGGCATCGCGCTCTTTGCCCAAACGCTATACCGATGCGCTGGAGCCCTGGGACCTTTCTGCCCTCGAGCCGTATCAGCCGGAATACCTGGCCGGGTTCCGGGCCGAGGCCTACGCGGTCGAACTCACCGAGGGCTACGAGGAGGCGCGCGCGCACATGGACCGCGTCATCCTGCGTGACGTGAAGTTCGACATCGGCGGCGATCGACAGCGGGTCGATCATATCGACACCCGAATCTCGGATGTCACCTTCAAGCACATCCTGCTGCCAGTCTGGCTTGCCGCCTACAAGTATCGCGGCAAGACCTATCGCTTCGTCGTCAACGGGCGCACCGGGGCAGTTCAAGGCGAACGGCCCTGGTCCGCCTGGAAGATCGCCTTTGCGGTTGTCTTGGGCCTGATCTTGGCTGCTGGCGTCGGCTATGTCGCTGCGATAAACCAGTAAGGCTCAGACCAGCATCCCGCCATCCGTGTCGTCCCCGGCTTCTTCGAGAAGAACACTCATGTCCGGAACCGTGATGTGGCGCTTGCCCTCAAGCTGGATGATTCCGTCCTTCTTGAGCGCAGAGACCTGGCGCGACACGGTCTCGAGCGTCAGCCCGAGATAATCCGCCATCGCTTCTCGGGTCAGCGGCAGATCGAACGTGACGGGGCCATCCAGCCCGGCCATGTTGAGCGTCGCATCGCGGCGGGCAATGATCGACAGCAGCGACGCGATCTTTTCGCGCGCTGTCTTGCGCCCCAGCACCAGCATCCATTCCCGCGCGGCGTCCAGCTCGTCCAGCGTCATCTGCAAGAGGCGCTGCGCGATATGCGGCGTCCGCTCCATAAGATCCTCGAACGGGGCCTTGCGGAAGCAGCACATGACCATATCCGTCGTCGCCACCACGTCATAAGCGGCGGTGGACCGGCCGGGACGCCCGACGAAATCGCTGGGCAGAAGAAGACCGACCATCTGGGTGCGCCCGTCTTCCATCGTCTGTGTGAGCGTCGCGATTCCCGATACGACCGACCCTACGAAATCCATGCGGTCGCCGGACCAGATCACTGTCTGTCCCGCTTCGAATCGGCGGTAGTATTTGATGTCTTCCAATCGCGCCAACTCGTCCGACTCGCATCTGGCGCAAACGGCGCGGTGGCGGATCGGGCAATCGCTGCAATCCTGCGTGACGGAGAGGCTGTCTTCTTTCAACATGGGTCCGTTCTTGATCTGCATCAATGCTGATGGTGGCGTGTGTGCCTTAATGCTATGCACATGGTCACTAGAACACAACTTTCCCGGTTGGGACTATTCGACGCGAAGGTACCTCGCTATACGAGTTACCCCACTTCGCCGCATTTCAAGAACGATGTCAAACCCGGGGATTTTTCCGACTGGATCGAAGCGATCCCGGAAAACGGTGAGATTTCGCTGTACCTGCATGTACCGTTCTGCCGCCGATTGTGCTGGTTCTGTGCCTGCCGGACCCAAGGGACCGCCAGTGGCGAGCCCGTGACCGCCTATGTCGAGACGCTCAAGGACGAATTGTCGCTGCTCAAGCGGCATTTGCCGAAGGGCGTGCGCCTGTCCCGCCTGCATTGGGGCGGCGGCACGCCCACGCTCCTGTCGCCGGATCATATGCGCGACCTGTCCGCGGCGGTGCGCGAAGTCGCGGATTTTGCCGATAGCTATGAATTCTCGGTCGAGATCGACCCCAACGAGATCGACGCAGGCCGCCTTGATGCGCTGTTTGACAGCGGGATGAACCGGGCCTCCATCGGTGTGCAGGATTTCGATCCCGAGATCCAGAAAACCATCGGTCGCGAACAAAGCTTCGATACCACGAAGCGCGCGGTCGACATGATCCGTGATCGGGGTATCCAAAGCCTCAACGCCGACATTCTCTATGGTCTGCCGGACCAGACCCGCAGCAAGATCGTTGATTCGGTGCAGAAGCTGCTGTCGCTCTCGCCGGATCGCGTCGCGCTCTATGGTTATGCGCATGTGCCCTGGATGGCCAAACGCCAGCAGATGATTCCGTCAGACGCGCTTCCGCGCCCCGACGAACGGCTTGATCTGTTCGAAACCGCGCGCAAGCTGTTTGTCTGGGACAATTACGAAGAAATCGGCATCGACCACTTCGCTACGCGCGAAGACGGGCTGTCCGTCGCCGCCTGCAACGGCACCCTGCGCCGCAACTTCCAGGGTTACACCGACGACACGTCCGACGTGCTGGTCGGTCTTGGGGCGTCGTCGATCTCGAAGTTTCCGCAAGGCTATGCGCAGAACGCACCGGCCACGTCGGGTTACACCAAGGCGATCCGCGCACATGAATTCTCGACCGTTCGGGGCCACAGCTTTACCGAAGAGGACAAGCTGCGGGCCCGCATGATCGAAATGCTGATGTGCGATTTCCGCGTCGATACGGCCGAGCTTGTTCGGGACTACCAGACCACCGAAGCCGACGTGACCGCGATGCTCAGACGCGCGAACGACGAATTCGAGAACCTGCTTGTCGTTGATGAGAGCGGCCTTTTTGTTCCGCCCGAAGCGCGCCCGCTGACCCGGATGATCGCCCGCAGTTTTGACGCCTACGACCTGTCCTCAGCCGGGCACAGTTCGGCGATCTAACTGGCCAGATCGAAAGCCGCCGCCATCAGCGTGCGGGTGTAATCCGTCTGCGGGTTGCTGAACACGTCCTGCGCAGAGCCGTATTCGACCACATCGCCTGCTTTCATCACGATGACCTTGTGCGACATCGCGCGCACAACCTTCAGATCGTGACTGATGAAGAGATAGGCCAGATCGTATTTCCGCTGCAAATCCCGCAGCAGGTTCACGATCTGCACCTGCACCGTCATGTCGAGCGCGGATGTCGGCTCGTCCAGCACCACAAGCTTGGGCCGCAGCACCATCGCACGGGCAATGGCGATCCGCTGTCGTTGACCACCGGAAAACTCGTGTGGGTAGCGGTGCATCGTGGCGGGGTCCAGACCGACCTCTGTCATGACCTCGGTCACAAGCTCCCGGTCCGACCGCCCGTCCGGCGACCCATGCACACCCAACCCCTCGGCGATGATCTGCTCGCAGGTCATCCGCGGGCTGAGGCTGCCATAGGGGTCCTGGAACACGATCTGCATCTCGCTGCGCAACCGCCGCAACTCGCGCGTCGACCAGTTGCGCACGTTCTGCCCGCGATAGGTGATCCCGCCTTCCGACTGGATCAACCGCATGATCGCCAGCGCCAGCGTCGTCTTGCCGGACCCGGACTCGCCAACGATGCCCACGGTTTCGCCCGCGCGCACCGCGATGGTCGCATCGTTGACGGCCTTCACATAGCCGACGGTGCGCTTGAGGAAACCCTGCTGAATCGGGAACCAGATCTTGAGGTTGTCCGTCCGCGCTATTTCTTCGGCACCTTCGCGGACCGGATCAGGGACACCGGTGGACTCGGCACTCAACAGCATCTGCGTGTAAGGATGCTGCGGATTACGGAAAATCTCGGCGGTCTTGCCGCTCTCGACGATCTCGCCGTCCTTCATCACGCAGACCCGATCCGCGATCTTGCGCACAATGCCAAGGTCATGGGTGATGAAAAGCAGGCTCATGTCCTCGGCCTGTTTCAGATCCGCCAGAAGCTGCAGGATCTGCGCCTGGATGGTCACGTCTAAAGCCGTCGTCGGCTCGTCCGCGATCAGCAGCTCAGGCCCGTTCGCCAGCGCCATCGCGATCATCACACGCTGCCTTTGCCCGCCGGACAATTGATGCGGATAGGCACCCAACCGGCTTTCGGGGTCACGGATGCCGACCTTGTTCAAAAGCTCGATGATCCGCGTCCGCGCCGCCTCTCCGGCCAGCCCCTGATGCAGCGCCAGTGACTCAGCCAACTGCTTTTCCAGCGTGTGCAGCGGATTGAGCGAGGTCATCGGTTCCTGGAAGATGAAGCTGATGTCATTGCCCCGGATGCGCCGCAACTGCGCATCATCCGCCCCGACCATTTCTTCGCCGTTGTACAGCACCGATCCCCCGACCCGCGCGGACTCGCCCAGCAGCGAAACGGTCGACAGCGCCGTGACCGACTTGCCCGACCCGGATTCGCCCACCAGCGCTACGGTCTCTCCGCGTTCGATATGGAACGACACGCCCTTGACCGCAGGCACGGTATGCCCGTCCTGCCGGAAGCCAACGGTCAGGTTTTTCACCTCGAGGATGCGGCTCATGTAAACGTCTTTCTCGGATCAAACGCGTCGCGCACGCCTTCGAAGATGAACACCAGCAGCGAGAGCATCAGCGCAAACACGAAGAACGCGGTAAAGCCCAGCCACGGCGCTTGCAGGTTCTGCTTGGCCTGAAGCGTCAACTCCCCCAGCGACGGGGCCGACGACGGCAGACCGAACCCAAGGAAGTCCAGACCGGCCAGCGTGCTGATCGTGCCCGTCACGATGAAGGGCAGCATGGTCAATGTCGCCACCATCGCGTTGGGCAGCATGTGCCGGAACATGATCGTCGTGTTCGAAACGCCCAGGGCCTTTGCCGCCCGCACATATTCAAGGTTCCGCGCCCGCAGGAATTCCGCCCGGACCACGCCCACAAGAGCGGTCCAGCCGAACAGCACTGTCAGGAATACAAGGAGCCAGAAACTTCGCCCCAATATCGCGAACAGGATGATGATGATGTAAAGCGACGGCGTCGACGACCATATCTCGATCACCCGCTGGAAGATCAGGTCAAGCCACCCGCCGAAATACCCCTGCAAGGCACCCGCGACGATCCCTACAACGCTGGCCAGCACCGTCACGATCAGGGTGAAGAAGATCGACAGTCGAAACCCGTAGATGACCCGCGCCATCACATCGCGCTTGGTGTCATCCGTGCCCAGCCAGTTCTGCTCGTTCGGGGGCAGGGGGGCTGCACCGGGGCGGTCCACCGGGGTCTGGTAATCATAGGGAATGATCGGCCAGATCGACCAGCCCTTGTAGAAATCGCCATCCAGAATGACGCCCTGATCAACCTGTTCGATCAATCCTTCGGGGTCGTCAAAGCATTCCTCAAGCCCGCCTGTGCGGATCAGACATTGCACCTCGGGGTCACGATAGGCCGCCTCTGTGCGGAAATCCCCGCCGAATTCTGTTTCGGCGTAGAAGTTGAAGATCGGGGTGTAAAACTCGCCGCGATACTGCACGAGGATCGGTTTGTCGTTGGCGATGAATTCGGCAAAGAGCGACAGCCCGAACAGCACGCAGAAAATGATCAGCGACCAGAACGCCCGGCGATTGCGCTTGAAGTTGTTCCAGCGCCGCTGATTGAGCGGTGACAGCGTGAACCGGCTGCGCGCCGGGGCAACCGCCACTGCCGGGCTGGGCTCGGTCACGATATCGCGGTCGTTCGGTTCGGGATTGGCCGCCATGCGTCAGCCCTCCCGCTTCTCGAAGTCGATGCGCGGATCGACCAGCACATACATCAGGTCCGACAGGATACCCACGACCAGCCCGATCAGCCCGAACACGAACAGCGTGCCAAAGATCACCGGATAGTCCCGCGCCACCGCCGCCTCGAACCCAAGCCGCCCCAGACCATCAAGCGAGAAAATCGTCTCAATGATCAGCGAGCCAGAGAAGAAGACACCGATGAACACCGCCGGAAAGCCCGCGATGACGATCAGCATCGCGTTGCGGAACACGTGCCCGTAAAGCACCTTCCGTTCGGCCAGCCCCTTGGCCCGCGCCGTCATCACGTACTGCTTCTTGATCTCGTCCAGAAAGCTGTTTTTCGTCAGCAGTGTCAGGGTCGCGAATGCCGAAATGGTCGAGGCCAGAACCGGCAGCGTGATGTGCCAGAAATAATCCGCGATCTTGCCGAAGAGGGTCAGTTCATCCCAGTTTTCCGAGGTCAGCCCCCTGAGCGGGAATATCTGGAAATACGACCCACCCGCAAACAGCACCAGCAACAGGATCGCAAACAGGAAGCCCGGGATCGCATAGGCCACGATGATCGCGGCCGACGTATAGGTGTCGAACGATGTCCCATCCTTGACCGCCTTGCGGATGCCCAGCGGGATCGACACGATATAGGCGATGACCGTGGACCACAGGCCCAGCGTGATCGACACCGGCATCTTTTCCAGCACCAGTTCCATCACCCCGATGGACCGGAAATAGCTCTCTCCGAAATCCAGCCGGATATAGTTCCACATCATGATGCCAAATCGTTCGACCGCGCCGATGTCTTCCTTCTGACAGGCCGGTTCATCCAGATCAGGCTCTCCGGTAAAGCCGTCCTCGCAGACGATCCGGGCAAAGCCGAACTCGATTTCCAGCGTTTCGATGAATTCCTTCGGAAGACCCCGCGCGCCGATATAGTCGCTGTCCGATCCAAAGGTTTCCTCGGCATTCTGGTTGCCGCCGCCATCGCCCGAAAAGCTTGAAAACACGTCGCCTTCGCCCTGAAACCGCGCAAGCGTCTGCTCGATCGGTCCGCCGGGGACGAATTGCGTCAGGGCAAAATTGATGACCATGATCCCGAACAACGTCGGAATGATCAGCAACAGCCGTCGAAGGATATAGGCGCCCAAGGGTCTCTTACCTCAACGCGCCAGCGGCCTTGAGGGCCTCGTATTTCTCTTCGTTGAACCACCAGAAATCGAGAACGCCAATGCCCAACGGCGGCAGCTCTTCGGGGTGTTCGAACATGTCATAATAGGCAATCCAGTATTCCGGCACATAGCCCGCATGGGCGATCACCCGCTCGTAGCGTAAGGCGCGGTCCAGCGCCATCATCGCCGTGACTTCGGCTTCCCGCGATTCCGCATTCAGCGCCGCTTCGATGATCGCATCGACCATCGGGCTGCGCAGCGCCGACGGGTTCCATGACGACACCTCTGCCGTTTCCGAACCGAACAACTGCTTGAGCCCCGTCCCGATGGTCGAAAACGTCTGCATCGATGTCTGGATCAGGTCGTAATCCTTGTCGAGGAACCGCTGCTGCCCTTGCGCGGAATCCACCGCGTTGGCGTTCACTTCGATGCCCCAGTCGCGCAGGGTGTTCACATAGGTCTCGATGGTCGCCTGCCGTGTGTCGTCCCATGTCGACAGAACAAGGAAATCCAGCGACATCTGCTCGCCCGCCTCGTTCACCATCCGGCCCTGATCGTCGACCGTCCAGCCTTCCTCGGCCAGCATCCGCAGCGCGGTGCGCTTGTTGCGGCGATCCACCGGCGTGTCCTTGTCCGACGTGTGCGGCATCACAACCGGCTCGGTCAGCATTTCGGGCGGCACCACGTCGCCCAAAGCCTGCAGGAAGGCCAGCTCCTCACCCTGAGGCACGTCCTTGGCTTCCCATTCCTGACCTTCGGCAAAGGAACTGCGCTGGGTCGTCAGATCGAATTCCAGCGACTCGCGCGTCCATTCAAAGTTGAACGCCAGCGTCAGCGCATGGCGCACATTGCGATTGTCGACCGGAGACCGCAACGTGTTGAAAATGATCCCGGAATTCAGCGGTGCGGTCTGGTCGGGCAGGGATTTGCGCACCGCATGCCCCTCTTCCAGAGCGGGGAATTCATAACCCGTCGCCCATCGCTTGCTCGAACCCTCGGAACGGAACGTGTACTCGCCCGCCTTGAACGCTTCGAATTCGGCGGTCGCGTCGGCGAAATACTCAATCCGGATTCGGTCGAAATTGTGCCGCCCCACATTGACCGGATGATCCCAGCCCCAGTAATTCGGGTTCCGCTCGTAGACGACGTAGCGGTTGAACTCGTAATCGCCCACCTGGTACGGCCCCGATCCCATCGGCGACAGAACCGACGGCTCGTCCAGCCGTTCGCCGGTTTCCTTGTACCACTCTTCGGACAGCACGATCATCCCGCCCACCTGGCTGATCAGCGACCGGCGCGAAATCCCGTCCACGAACTTGTAGCGCAGCGTCAGGTCATCGATCACCTCGACCCCTTCGATCCGCTCGCTCACCGAGCGCGAGAACGACCGGATGCCTTGTTCGATGAACAGGTTGAAGGTAAAGGCTGCGTCCTGTGCCCGCAGCGGCGCACCGTTGCGGAACACCACGTCGTCCCGCAGGTGGAAGACGCACCATTCCTTGGACTTCGGGTATTCCACTTCACGTGCGATCAGGCAGTACTGGTCGGTCAGGGAGTCCGCCGGAACCGCCGTCCCGAACGTGTCGCCGGCCAGCAGGGATTCCCCCACAACATCCGAATTTGTCTGCGGGTTGCCGCGCCACGCCCAGCGGTTGAAGCCATCGAACGTGCCCCGCGCGCTCAGCACGATTTCCCCGCCCTTGGGCGCATTCGGGTTCACGTAGTTGAAGTGACTGAAATCAGGCGGATATTTCAGATCCCCGAAATATGAATAGCCATGCGCGCGAATGATCTCGTCTCCGGCTGCGGAATGACTTTCGGCAAAGGCCAGAGAACCAGCGCCACCCGCACCTGCCGCGACGGCGCTCCCGCCCAACAGTTGCAGCGTTTGTCGACGGTTGAGGTCAGCAAAGGATGGACGGCCAGGTCTGTTGGGCATGTTCGTGTCTCCGTAGCTCGTGTGTGCAGGTCTGCACCTCCATGTAAGCTAAAGAACGAATTTGCCCACATTCAAGGCGAGAATGCGCGACGCAGTCCCAAATACCGAAGGAAAAACGCGATTGTGAAAAAGAAAAGCCGCCGCCCGGTGGGGCAGCGGCAAGATCATGCAACTCTGAATGTCGTATTATTCAGAGAAAGTCGCGAGATAGGCGATCAGGTTCTGGCGGTCTTCGGATTTGTTCAGACCGGCAAAGCCCATCGACGTGCCCGGCGCCCAACCGCGCGGGTTCTCGAGGAAGTGATACAGGTTTTCCGGCGTCCAGACATCGGCCACTTCGTTCAGCGCACCCGAATAGTTGAACCCTTCTGCTGTGCCCACGTCGCGGCCGACGACGTTGTAGAGGTACGGACCAGCAGCATTTTCGCCTTTTTCCAGCTTGTGGCAGGCGCGGCACTTGCCGAACACCCGCTCGCCTGCGCCAGCATCGGCGGTTTCGATCATGGTGTCAAAGTTCACCTCGACGACCTCTTCGGTCGACGCTTCTTCTTCACCGGTCTCGATCACGTAGACCGCGACTTCCTCACCATGGGCGCCGCCCACGTGATAGAGGGTCTCAGCCGCCCATTTACCAAGAAGGAAGATCAGAAGCGCGCCACAAAAGCTGCCGACGATCTTGGTGAAGGTCATTGTATCCAACATTGTGTGCGTACCCGTCCGCTTGTGTTTCTTGCGTGTCGCGCGGGTATCTATTGCTTCCCCTTCCGCAAGGCAAGGTGTAGAAGCCGCGACCAAACGCCCGGTGGGCCAGAATATCCGGAGTCCGCATGACCAACGCCATCGCTTTCCAGGGGGAACTGGGCGCCTATTCCCACGAGGCCTGCCGCTACAAACGCCCCGACATGGAGCCGCTGCCCTGCCGCACCTTTGAGGACGTGATCACTGCGGTTCAGACCGGCAAGGCGGATCTGGCGATGCTGCCGGTGGAAAACACCATCTATGGCCGGGTCGCCGACATCCACCGCCTCTTGCCGAAAAGCGGGCTCAAGATCATCGACGAAGCCTTCGTGCGCGTGCACATCAACCTTCTCGGCGTGCCGGGCGCAAAACTCGAAGATGTGACCGAGGCACATTCCCATCTGGTGCTGCTGCCGCAATGCGCGACCTTCCTGACCCAGCACAACATCCGGGGGCGCGTGAACGCCGACAACGCCCGCGCCGCCCGCGAAATCGCCGAACGCGGTGAAAAACACGCCGCCGCCCTCGCCAGCGAACTCGCGGCCGAGATCTATGGCCTCGACATCCTCGCCCGTCATATCGAGGACACCGACAGCAACACCACGCGCTTCCTGCTGATGGCGCGCGAGGGCGATCAGACCCGCCGTGGCGAACACGGCATGATGACCACCTTCGTCTTCCAGGTCCGCAACATCCCTGCGGCGCTCTACAAGGCGATGGGCGGCTTTGCGACCAATGGCGTGAACATGACCAAGCTGGAAAGCTACATGGTCGACGGCTCTTTTACGGCAACGCAATTCTACGCCGACATCGAAGGTCATCCCGACGATCCCGCTGTTGCACTGGCGCTGGAAGAGCTCGACTACTTCACCGACATGCTGAACATCCTCGGCACCTATCCCCGCGATTCCCGCAGGGATTAAGGCCCGCCGCACGCCGCTGTCAGGCTGGCGTGCAGGGATCCGGCCCTCAGCGGATCTTCTGCCGGGTTTCGCGATACCACACGTAAAGCCCCGCAGCTGCGATCACCAGACTGCCGACAATGGTCCAGAAATCCGGAAACTCGGAAAACAGGATCACGCTCCAGACGGCGGCAAAGGCAAGTCCGGTATAGGAATAGGGCGCCAGCATCGCGGCCTCTCCCTTGGTGAAGGCCTGGATCAACGCAAGCTGACCGGTCGTTCCGGCGATGGCCACGATAACCATCAACCCGATATCCGTCCCACTGGGCGGCTGCCATTGGAACGGCACGAGAAGGCTCAACAGCACGGTGCCGACAAACCCGGTATAGAAAAGAGATGTCCACACATCCTCGTCCGCACCGACGCGTCGGGTCAGCAGCGCATAGGCCGAATAGCAGACAGCGGCACCCAGCGGGAACAGGGCGGCCGGGCTGAACACATCGCTGCCGGGCCGAATGATGATCAGCGCGCCGATCATCGCCGCGGCGATCCCGGCAATTCGGCGTACCCCGAGCTTTTCGCCCAGAAAAATCGCCGCCCCCAGGGTGATGAGAACAGGATTGGTCGACATCAGCGCGGCGGCATCCGACAGTGGGATCAGGCTGAGACCGGTAAAAAAGAACGCTGTTGCGCCCATCAGCAGGATTGACCGCAGAAACTGAAGCACCGGATATCTGGTCTGCACCACCGTTTTCAGCCGGGGCAGCACCAACAGGAACACCAAGAGCATCTGTCCCGCATAGCGCGCCCAAAGCGCCGGCAGCACGCCGACATTCGGGGCCAGCGCCTTCACCGTCGCATCCATGACCGAAAAGCAGAAGATCGCGGCGATCATCAGAAGGATGGCACGGTTCTGTTCCGTCATGCTGCGCTTTTCTTGAGCCGATGCCACGCGCATCACAATGCGCCTGTTCGGAATGCGGGATAGACTTCGGACTAGCACAATCGGGGGGACACACAAGCGCTCTGCGCGAACAAGGACTGTGCAGGGCTCGTGTTTACCACTCCGTAAGGGTTTGCAAAGCCTAACGCGCCTTTAACCGGGTTCGCAAAGTTAGGTCCGCTTCGGACCTAATGTTTCGCGCGCGAAACATTTTCTTCAGATGCGTGTGCGCACACACCCCGCTCAGATCAACAACCCGGCCGCACCCTCATGTTTGAGCAGCCAAACCTTGGTCTCGACGCCACCATCGCCGGAATAGCCCCCAAGCCCATTGGCGCCCAGAACGCGGTGACACGGGATCAGGATCGGGATCGGATTGCCCCCGCAGGCCTGCCCGACCGCCTGCGCTGGAACACCCAGTTGCGCCGCCAGATCGCCATAGGTGCGGGTTTCCCCAAACGGAATCGCCGACATGGCCGCGCAGACGGTGCGCTGAAACTCCGAACAGGTCAGCCGGATCGGAACGGTGAAGTCCTGCCGTTTCCCTGCGAAATACTCCGAGAGTTGCGCCGCAGCCTGCACCAAGACCGGCGTCCCGTCCCGCCGCCCCTCGCGCCAGTCCAGCGCCGTGATCCCCACCGCATCCGCCACCAGCGTCAGCGGCCCCAAAGGCGAGTCGACCGCCTGTTCAAACCGGCTCATCCCGGCAACCCCAACCGGATCGGCCCCTTGGCTGTCACCGGATCGACCGGCGCGCCTTTCTGGCTCGCCACCAGATTCAGCTGAGCCGCCACCCGCCGCACCTCGGGCATCAGGGGACGCCAATCGTCGGAGAGCCTTCGCGCGGCTTCGGAGGGGCAAAAGGTTTTCCCGACCCCGCGCTGATGCGCGAGGTCGAGCAGAACATCCGCGATGTCTTTATCCGAGGGCGTCATTGCACCGCTGGCAGGTGCCCGGATGCTGGTGCGTGCCGACATCCGGCAGGATCTTCCAGCAGCGCTGGCACTTCTCGCCCTCGGCTTTCTCGAAGACCACACCTACCCCCGCCACTTCGGGCAGGCGGAACGCCTCGGCCGGGGCCGGATCGCCGGTAAGGGTGATGCCCGAGGTGATGCAGATGTCGTCGAAATTCACCGACTTCAACGCCTCCAGCATCTCGGCATCCTCGATATGCACCACCGGCGCCGCTTCAAGCGATGCACCGATCACCTTGTCCGTCCGCTGCACTTCGAGTGCGGCAGTCACCGCACGCCGCGCACGTCGTACCTTGGCCCATTTGGCCGCAAGCGCGTCGTCTTTCCACGATGCGGGCGTGTCCGGGATGTCCTGCAAATGCACCGACGAGTCGTCCCCGGGGAAGCGGTCAAGCCAGACGTCTTCCATCGTGAACACCAGCACCGGGGCAAGCCATGTGGTCAGGCGGTGGAACAGAATGTCCATCACCGTCCGCGCGGCACGGCGGCGCTGCGTGTCGCCGTCGCAGTACAGAGCGTCCTTGCGGATGTCGAAGTAGAAGGCCGACAATTCCACGGTGCAGAAGTTGAACAACTGCTGGAACACGCCCTGGAAATCGTAGGAATCGTACCCGGTCCGCACAACCTCATCCAGCTCCGCCAGACGGTGCAGCACATAGCGTTCAAGCTCGGGCATATCCGCAGGCTCGACCCGATCCGCCTCGGTGAAATGCGACAGCGCGCCGAGCATATAGCGCATCGTGTTGCGCAGGCGGCGGTAGCTGTCGGCCACACCTTTCAGGATCTCCGGCCCGATCCGCAGGTCGGCGGTATAGTCGGCCTGCGCCACCCACAGACGGAGGATGTCTGCGCCGTATTGCTTGGTCACGTCCTCGGGGGCGACGGTGTTGCCCAGCGACTTGGACATCTTGTTGCCCTTCTCGTCGAGCGTGAACCCGTGGGTCAGAACCCCGCGATAGGGTGCACGGCCCCGCGTGCCGCAGGCCTGCAGCATCGAGGAATGGAACCACCCGCGGTGCTGGTCGGTGCCTTCGAGGTAGAGATCGGCGAGACCGTCCTCGGACCCGTCCTCGCGGTCGCGCAGGACGAAGGCGTGGGTCGAGCCGCTGTCGAACCAGACGTCAAGGATGTCGAACACCTGTTCCCATTCGTTGGGATCGTAGTCGTTGCCGAGGAACCGCTCTTTCGCGCCGGGCTTGTACCATGCATCCGCGCCTTCGGCCTCGAACGCGTCGAGGATACGGGCGTTCACGGTTTCGTCGCGCAACAGGAAATCGGCATCGGTCGGCAACGCGCCCTTCTTGACGAAACAGGTCAGCGGCACACCCCATGCGCGCTGACGGGACAAAACCCAGTCGGGGCGGGCTTCGATCATCGAATAAAGCCGGTTGCGACCGGTCTGCGGCGTCCATTTTACCAGTTGGTCGATACTGGTGAGCGCCCGTTCACGGATCGTCTTGCCGTACTCGTCCTGCCCGTCGCCAACGGCGCGGTCGATGGCGGCGAACCATTGCGGCGTGTTGCGGTAGATCACCGGAGCTTTCGACCGCCACGAATGCGGATAGCTGTGCGTCATCCGACCGCGCGCCAGCAGGCCACCGGCTTCGACCAGCTTGTCGATCACGGCGGTGTTGGCCTTGCCTTCCTTGCCCTTGTGGTCAAGCACGCGCAGACCGGCGAAGAACGGCACATGCGGCAGGAATTCGGATTCCTCACCCACATTGTGGGTCATCCGGTCCATCCAGCCACGCGCGACAAAGGCGTCGTAGTCTTCCTGACCGTGGCTTGGGGCCGTGTGGACAAACCCCGTGCCCGCGTCGTCGGTCACATGATCGCCGTCGATCATCGGCACGTCGTAATCCCAGAACCCATCCGCGCCGTCGAGACCCCGGAACGGGTGCGCCAGCGTTAACGCGCCCAGCTCGTCCGCCGACACGTCGCGCAGGCGACGGTACATCGACGGCTCCAGCCGCGCTTTGGACAGCACGTCTTCGGCCAGCGCATCGGCCAAGAGGTAGCGGTCGCCGATCCGCGCCCAGCATTCCTCGGGGCGGCCAGTGACTTCGTAGAGGCCGTAAGCGATGGTGTTGTTGTACGCGACCGCCTTGTTGGACGGGATCGTCCAGGGGGTGGTCGTCCAGATAACGACCTTGGCGCTGGCAAGATCGCCAGTCACAATCCGCTGGTCGGCATGCGGGAAATCCCCGCCATCATCGATCAGCGGTTCGACCACGCGGAACGGCACCCAGATCGTGTGCGACTTGTGGTCGTGGTATTCGATCTCGGCCTCGGCAAGTGCTGTCTTTTCGACAGGCGACCACATCACGGGCTTTGACCCCTGATAAAGGGTCCCGGTCATCAGGAATTTCTGGAACTCCTCCGCGATGATCCGCTCGGCGCGGTAGTCCATCGTCAGATAGGGCTTGTCCCAGGTGCCGGTGATCCCGAGCCGCTTAAACTCGTCACGCTGGATGTCGATCCAGCCTTCAGCGAATTTGCGGCATTCCTGACGGAAATCGACGACATCGACCTCGTCCTTGTTCTTGCCCTTGGCGCGGTACTGTTCCTCGATCTTCCATTCGATGGGCAGACCATGGCAATCCCAGCCGGGGATGTAGCGCGCGTCGCGTCCCATCATTTGCTGGCTGCGCACAACCATGTCCTTGAGGATCTTGTTCAGCGCGTGGCCGATATGCAGGTGGCCGTTGGCATAGGGAGGGCCATCGTGGAGCGTGAAGGGCTTGCGCTCGGCGGCCCCTTGCGAGGCCTTCTCGCGCAGGCGGTCGTAGATGCCCATCTTCTCCCATTTTTCCAGCCAGGCGGGTTCGCGGTTCGGCAGTCCCGCACGCATCGGAAAATCGGTCTGGGGCAGGTTCAGCGTGTCTTTGTAGTCAGGTGTTTCGGCGCACATTGGGAGCGTCCTCGGGATACGGATCAGAAATTTGTGAGAGGAGCGGCGCGGCAGTCTATACGCCTTGTCCCGGCGACTCGATTGCTCAGAGCGCCGGGCATGTAATTCGAATAATGATCGCGATCAGATGCGTCATGCGGCGCGTTATAGGAGCGGGAGGGGCCAACGTCCAGAGGGGCTGGGCAAGGCCGCTTCCTGCCGATTGCCCATCACACCGACAGCAAGTTTCCGCCCGTTGCCAAACCGCAGCCCGGACACCGCCGAATGCTGCCGACCTGTGCAGCGGACTCCGGCCGGTTTTGGCCGGATTCAGGCAGGTGTGTCGCGCCGCGTGAACTGAAGCCATGGCACTGGCAGTCTGTCTCTATCCGGTGCGGTCGGCTGCTGAAGTTTGTCGGCCGCGCCTGAACAACCTCGAAAGGACAAGCCATGTACCATGAGACATCTGAAGACACCCGTCGCCGGGCATCCGGGGCGCGTGGTGCGTTTGGTGACCTGCCGGGGGCGCACCGTCCTCCCGTGGATGTCACAACGTCGCGCGGCTCGGGCATGGGCCTCCTGATCGCCGCACTTGTGCTCCTCGGGTTCATCGCCCTGATCGCGCTTTTGCCAAGGGGGGAAAGCCCCGTATCGGGACCTCCCGGGCTGACGTCTGGCACGCCGCAGGCGGCCCCGACAGAGAATCCCGCCGCTTCGGTGCAAACCGAATAACCCGGCTCTGATCCGGCATACGGCCGTCTGTTGAAACGAGGCTTTGCCCGTTGCGTCGGGCAGGGCCGTTCCGGCGATCTGATGTGTGTGCTGGCGCTGGTGTTCAGTGTGTCACGTTTTCCGGGCGACCAAGCCGGACAGCGCAGTCTTGACGATCGACCGGACCGAGGGGCGTTTCCCGGGGGCAAAGGGCAGGGGGCGGCACACCTCGATCGCCGCCACGCCCACGCGTGCGGTGAGCGCGCCGTTGACGAGCCCTTCGCCAAACCGGCGCGAGAGCTTTCCGAGGATCGAGCCTCCAAGAATCGGCTCCAGCATGTCATCTCCCACCGCAACGGCGCCCGTTGCGACCAGATGCGACAGCACTGCACGAGTAAGCCGCCAGCTGCCCAATGTGCCGGACCGGCCGCCATAGATCTCGGCGATGCGTCGGATCATGCGGATGTTCGACCCAAGCGCCGCCACCACATCAGCCAGCGCCAAGGGCACAAGCGCTGTGACGGTGGCGACCTGGCGCGCGGCGGCCTCGACCTCGCGCCGGGCTGCCGCATCAAGCGGACCGAGAAGTTCGTGATCCGCCACCGCGATCAGCGCCGAGGCGTCGAACATGTCCGCCTCGCGCTCTTTCAGGCGGTCGCGGCCCCATTTGGTGTCGTCGCGCGACGCATAGAGCCCGGTCAGGTCCTTGATGACGGCACGCGCGGCGCTCAGGTCTTCGCTGGCAAGGGCGGCATCGGCGGCGTGCTGGATGCGGTCGATGCGGCCAAGTCGGGCGAAAGCGGACAGCTCCTTAACAATGATCAGCAGCACCACCAGCAGGAAAAGCCCAAAGAGCCCTGCCACCGCATACCCGAGATAGAGGTTCTGGCTGACCAGATCGGTGACGAAGTTCCACGCGGCGACAGACACCACGGTGGTGATCAGCATCAGCAGCAGCGACCAGAACCAGCGGGCGAGCCGCGACACGGGCCGCGCGGCAAGGGCGGCGACGGTGGTCATGGCCTGACCTTGTGGCGCAGGTTCCAGCAGGTCGGGAACCGGGGGTGCCTCTGCCGGGGTGGGCGCGGGCGCGTCGTCGTCGAGATCGAAAAGGACAGGGCCTTTGGCGGTGCTCATGCGTCGATCCTTTGCCAGTGATACCGGATGTCGGGCAGGCCTTCGTCATTGCCAGCGCCATCAGTGTGTTCGACAGGGGCAAAGCCGTGGCGTTCGTAAAACGCCTGCGCGCGGGTGTTGGCCTGAAAGGTCCAGAGCGTGAGCTGGTCCTTGCGGCGCATCGCGTCGGTCAGGAGCGTTGATCCGATGCCCTGCCCACGCGCGGCAGGATCGATGTAAAGCGCATGGATGTCGTCGCCGTTGCGGGCAAGGAACCCGGTGATTGTTTCGCTTTCGGAAACAGTGACCCAGCCGCGCTCGACCATCAGGCCCGCAAAACCGATGTCTTCGGCGCGGGTGTGGATGCGGGGCATCCACGGGGTTTCGTCGACCCAAGCGGACAGGATCGCACCGACGCGACCGGCATCAAGTGGGGTTGCGGGGCGGAGCCGGGTCACAGCCGGTCTCCGATCAGGAATTCGGCGGCGCGGTCCAGCCGTATATGTGGCGGGCCATCACCGGGTTTGAGGTTCAGGTGTGCAGGCGCAAAGCGCATGACCTGATAATCCTGATCCAGCCACTTTTCGGCGCCGTCCCGCGCCGGGCCAAGCAGGTGGGACGGGTCCTGCGGCAGCTCTCCGGGATAGAAGGCGGCCTGTTTGCCGCTGTCGAGCAAGGTGCCGCGCACGCAGGGCAGGTCGGTGCCGTTGTGCGCGCGCATCTCCTCGACCGTGGCGCGCAGGGACGCGATGGACATGGCGCTGGTCTTGGCCCCTGCAAATTGTGCCCGGTCGCGGGCGTCGCGGGTCAGCGCCTCCATGATCGCGGTCAGGCGGGCGTGCTGGGTGTGGTGCAAATGGTCGGCCTTGGTGGCGGCGAAGAGGATCTTCTCAACCCGTTTGCCGATCAGAAGCTGCGTCAGAAACTGGTTCTGACCGGGGCGGAACGCGCCGAGAATGTCGGCCATCGCCTGTCGCATGTCCTCGACCGCCTGCGGACCGGCATGGATCGCACCAAGCGCGTCGACCAGCACGATCTGGCGGTCGATCTTGGCGAAATGATCGCGGAAGAAGGGTTTGACGACCTGGGATTTGTAGGCCTCGAACCGCCGTTCCATCTCGCGGGCAAACGATTTGCGCGGCGGGTTTGGAGTGGCGGGCAGGGGGGCGAAGGTGAGGACAGGGCTGCCGGCCAGATCGCCGGGCAGGAGGAAACGGCCTGGGGTGCAATCGGAGAACCCCGCCTGCCGCGCGGCGGTCAGATAGGCGGTGAAACGGGCGGCAAGCGCCTGTGCGCGGGGTTCTTCGAGTGCCGCTGTGGTGTCTTCGGCTTTGGCAAGAGCGAGGTAGTCCTGCGCCAGGGCGCGGTTTTCGATCCGCTTAAGGGTTTCTTCAGACCATTGGCTGTAGGTTTTTTCCAGCAACCCAAGATCAAGCAACCACTCACCGGGATAATCCACAATGTCGAGATGTATGGTCCGGGGGCCCTGAAGCCCCGACAGAAGGCCTGAAGGGCGCACCTTGAGGGACAGGCGCAATTCGCTGATCGTGCGTGTGCTGTCGGGCCAGTGCGGGTCGCGGGCTGTCAGGGCACCCAGATGGGATTCGTAATCAAAGCGTGGCAGCGTGTCGTCGGGCTGTGGCTGCAGATAGGCTGACAGAATGCGCCCTTCGCCCTGCGCCAGCAGCCCCGGCATGCGCCCCCGGTCCATCAGGTTGGCCACCAGCGAGGTGATGAACACCGTCTTGCCCGACCGCGCGAGGCCTGTCACACCCAGCCGGATTGTCGGTTCGAAAAACGCGCCCGATACTGTGTCGGTGACATTCTCGAAGCCGCGGGTCAGCGTGTCGGCGATGGTGGAAATGACCAAGGGCGGCCTCTTTTCTTTGCGTTGGGTCCAGAGATAAAGGCGCAGGTCCCCGGTTACCAGTGCTGCGCAAGGGGGATTGTTCGGCGCAATGCGTCAGGATAAGCGGGGCGCATGCCCAGATTTGCCCTGAAAGTCGAATATGATGGCGCGCCCTTTGCCGGTTGGCAAAGGCAAGCAGAGCAGCCGTCGGTACAGGGTGCGATCGAGGCGGCGCTGGCCAGGCTGGAGCCGGGCGAGCATACGATTGCGGCGGCGGGACGGACGGATGCGGGCGTGCATGCGCGCGGGCAGGTCTGTCATTGCGATCTGCTAAAGGACTGGTCGCCGTTTCGGTTGTCCGAGGCGCTGAATTATCACCTCAAGCCCCTGCCAGTCGCCATTGTCGCTGCGGCCGAGGTCGAGGGCGATTGGCATGCGCGGTTTTCTGCGGTGGAGCGGCGTTATCTGTTTCGGCTGGTGTCGCGCCGTGCGACGCTGACACTGGAAGCCGGACAGGTCTGGCAGGTGAAGCACGATCTGGAGCTTGCGCCCATGCAGGAGGCGGCGCAGCAGCTGATCGGGCTGCATGACTTCACCACCTTCCGGTCGACCATGTGCCAAGCGGCATCGCCGGTGAAGACGCTGGATGCGCTGGACATCAGCTGCGTGGAAACCGACTGGGGCGCGGAGTTCCAGTTCCGACTGCGCGCGCGGTCCTTCCTGCACAATCAGGTGCGCAGTTTTGTCGGCACGCTGGAACGGGTCGGGGCGGGTGCATGGGCGCCGGAGGATGTGAAGACCGCTTTGGAAGCCCGGGATCGGGCGGCCTGTGGGCCAGTTTGTCCGCCGCAGGGCTTATATCTGGTGGGGGTTGGCTATCCGGACGATCCGTTCGGGGGCTGAAAGGATTTGCGCTGCGCGGGGCGCATCGCCGGGCGTCGGATTTTTGAAAAATCCGACTGGGGCGCTGCCCCAGACCCCGAAGTATTTTTGAACCAGAGAAGAATGGGACTTGTTTTGCGGGCGGTTTTGCCCGATGAGGCAGGTCATGACAAACCTGACCGCTATCCGACGAGACTTCTGATCTTGCTTTGCCGCCCCGAACTGTGGGCGATCCGTCACCTTTTGTCTGAATTCACATCCTTTCCGTTGACTTGGCCCGCGCCGCTTGGCACGGCTTGGGCTTCCTGAAATGAGGTTTCCCATGATCCCCTCTGTCCTGCCGACCTATTCCCGCGCGCCGCTTCATTTTGTGAAGGGCGAAGGCACCTGGCTGATCGAGGCGGACGGGCGACGTTTCCTTGATCTGGGCGCGGGCATCGCGGTCAACGCGCTGGGCCATGCGCATCCCGCGCTTGTCCAGGCATTGACCGAACAGGCTCAGAAGCTCTGGCATGTGTCGAACCTCTACGAGATCCCGCAGCAGCAGGCGCTGGCGGACAAGCTGGTGGCGGCCAGTTTTGCGGATACGGTGTTCTTTACCAATTCGGGAACGGAATCCTGCGAGCTCGCCGTCAAGATGGCGCGCAAGTACTGGTACGAGAAGGGCCATCCCGAGAAGACCACGATCCTGACCTTCGAAGGATCATTCCACGGTCGGTCCTCGGCGGGCATTGCTGCGGCCGGATCGGAAAAGATGACCAAGGGGTTTGCGCCGCTGCTGCCGGGTTTCAAACATGTGCCTTGGGCGGATCACGATGCGCTGCACGCTGCGATTGATGACAGTGTCGGTGCGATCCTGATCGAACCTGTGCAGGGCGAGGGGGGGATCAGGCCGCTGCCGGACCAGTGCCTCAAGGGGTTGCGGGCGCTGTGCGATGAAAAAGGCCTGTTGCTGATCCTTGACGAGGTGCAATGCGGCGTGTCCCGGACCGGGCGTCTGTTTGCGCATGAATGGGCGGGTGTGACGCCTGACATCATGATGGTCGCCAAGGGCATCGGCGGGGGGTTCCCGCTGGGCGCGGTTTTGGCCACCGAAGAGGCGGCATCCGGCATGACGGCGGGCACACATGGGTCGACCTATGGCGGCAATCCTCTGGCCTGTGCGGTGGGCTGCGCGGTCATAGACATTGTCAGCACGCCGGAATTTCTGGAGACGGTGAACGCGCGGGCCGGGTTCCTGCGGCAGAAGCTGGAAGGGCTGGTTGCGGCGCATCCCGACGTGTTCGAGGGGGTGCGCGGCATGGGCCTGATGCTTGGGCTGAAATGCAAGGTGGCCCCGATCGACATGGTCAAGGCGGGGTATGAGTGCGGGGTGATCACCGTGCCTGCGGCGGACAACGTGGTGCGCCTGCTGCCGCCGCTCAACATCAGCGAGGACGAGATTTCCGAGGCGGTGAACCGGCTGGATTTCGCAGCGGACGCGGTTCTCGAGGCGAAGGGCTGAGACATGAAGCACTTTCTCGACATTCACAAAACCGACGCGGGTGATCTGCGGGCGGTTATCGATCAAGCCATCGCGATGAAAAGCAGCCGCAACGGTCGCCCCAAGGGCGCACCGGATGACGAGCAGCCTCTGGCGGGTCGCATGGTGGCGTTGATCTTTGAAAAACCGTCGACGCGGACGCGGGTGTCCTTCGATGTCGGTGTGCGGCAGATGGGCGGTCAGACCATGGTGCTCTCGGGGTCTGACATGCAGTTGGGTCATGGTGAGACCATCGCGGATACCGCGCGGGTGTTGAGCCGCTATGTCGACCTGATCATGATCCGCACCTTTGACGAGGCGGTGCTGGAAGAGATGGCCGAGAATGCCAGCGTGCCGGTGATCAATGGTCTGACCGACCGCACCCATCCCTGCCAGATCATGGCGGATGTGATGACCTATGAGGAACATCGCGGGCCGATCAAAGGCAGGAAGGTGGTCTGGTGCGGTGATGGCAACAACGTGTGCGCGTCGTTCCTGCATGCCGCCGCGCAGTTCGGGTTCGATTTCACCTTCACCGGGCCGGTGCAGCTTGATCCCGAGATGGAATTCGTGGGGCTGGCGCGGAACGCGGGTGTCCAGGTCGCCATCGAACGAGATCCGTTCAAGGCGGTCGAGGGGGCTGATCTGGTGGTCGCGGACACATGGGTGAGCATGCACGATGCGCAATCGGCCAAGGAACGGCGGCACAACATGCTGCGGCCCTATCAGGTGAATGTAGACCTCATGCGCCACGCCAAACCCGATGCGCTGTTCATGCATTGCCTGCCGGCGCATCGCGGCGAAGAGGTGACGTCCGAAGTCATGGACGGACCGCAGTCGGTGATCTTTGACGAGGCGGAAAACCGTCTGCACGCACAGAAGGCCATCATGCGCTATTGCCTGGGGGTGTGACGATCCTTTGTCCGGGGCGCGCGCCCTGCGCGCTTCGGACCCATTATCCGACGAACAGACCGACGATCAGCCACAGATAGGCCAGCATCGCAAGCGCGAAGAGCGCCTTTTCGAGGCCTCCTGCGCCGATGGACGTGTCTAACCCGTTCCTCCGGACATGTGTGCCCACGCAAAGGGCCGACAGCGCGATAAAGCCCATGTTGAGCCAGACCGTGTAGTCGATGGCGAAAAACTCCCGATCCGTCACAGCGCGGACCTGATCTGCCGAGGGCAGAAGGCCCAGAAAAGCAAAGCCGTAATGCAGCAGCATTGCGGTTGTGACGAGGATCACCAGAAAGACGCCAAGAATATAGAACGCCATCCGCCATCCGTAATATTTCGCGTTGACCCGCAGAACGGGCAGCACGACGAGGTCGGAAAAGATGAAGGCCATGATCCCGGCAAAGGCGACACCGTTTCCGTAGAGCACCGCAGCCAAGGGAATGTTGCCCATGGAGCCGATGAAGGTGAAAAAGGCCGCGACCGGGCCGACAAGGGCCTGGGCCAGCACGTCGAGGACGGTTGGATCGTCGCCACCGATGAAGAGCCATTCGAAAAAGCGGCGAGGAACGAAGGCGGCAATGATCCCGGCGACGGTGAAGCCGACGGTCACGTCTTTCCACACCATCTGCCATTCCATGAAATAGCGCATGGCCACCTGGCCCCAGACCTTGGATGAGGTGAGCTTCTCGCGCAGGGGACGGTTCGGATCCGCCATTCCCGCGCCTGAGTCTTCCTGCGCCCGGGCTGTGTCCCGGGCGGTGTCGATAGGGGCCAGCGGCCGGGTCAGGCGGACGACCAGCCACATCAGCAGGATCAGAAGGACACCGCCGACATATTCACCGACCACGAATTGCCAGCCCAGGAAGATCGCGATGATGATCCCAAGCTCGACCACGAGATTTGTCGAGGCGAGCAGAAATGCCATGGCGGGAATGAACCCGGCCCCTTTGGCAAAGAGGGCGCGGGCGCCTGACAGGGCGGCAAAGCTGCAGGACGAACTGAGAAACCCGAAGAGGGTACCAAGCGCCACCGATTTCGGCCCGTCCTGCCCCATGGCCTGCTGCATCCTGTCCCGGGTCACGAAGACCTGGATCATGGATGAGATCAGGTAGCCAAACCCGAACGCCCAGAAGGCTGTCCAGAAGAGTCCGAGCGTGGTGATCGCGGCGCTGTGCCAAGTCTCAAAGAAAGCGGTTTGTGTCATCGTCCGATCATTTGCCTCTGGCACTGTCGTGCCGTCCGCGCGAAACGCACGGGGTATCAGGGAAATGGATTGGCAGCGGGTAAGGTTCCTTGCATGGTTCCCAACGGGGACCTGCGGCAGAGATCAGTCCGGCACGTTGTCCACGCCGGAGCCGCCCCAAGGCTGGCACCGTGCGATGCGCCGGACCGTCAGCCAGCCGCCCTTGATCCCGCCGTGTTTGCGCAGCGCTTCGAGAGCATAGGCCGAACAGGTCGGATGGTAGCGACAATTATGCCCGACCCAGGGGCTGAAGATCAGGCGATAGGCCCGGATGGGCAGGGACAGAGTCCAGGCAAGCGGGCTCATCCGGACGCGTGGATTTTGCGCAGCGCGTAGGCCAGATCGCCTTTGAGCGCCCGAAAGTCGCGGTCGATCGTGACGCCGGGACGGCCGATCAGAACATAATCCCAGCCGGGTTGCGCCCCCGGCAGAAGGGCTTCGGCCACCACAGCACGCAGACGGCGTTTGGCGCGGTTGCGGGCGACGGCGTTGCCGATCTTCTTGGAGCAGGTATAGCCGACGCGGATCGTCGGGTCGCCGTCGTCGCGGTCCCGTGCCTGTACGAGCATCCCGTCGGTGCCACGACGCAGCGCTCTGGCCGCGCGCAGGAAGTCGGCGCGGTTCCGCAATACGGTCACGGGTGGACATGACAACACCGCCGGAGGCGTGTTTCCCCTTGTGTCCAAGGAGGCCTCCGGCGGTGTCATGTCAGATTGCCTGCGATGTCGCGGGACGCTTACGCGGTCAGCGACTTGCGGCCACGTGCGCGGCGCGCGTTCAGGACTTTGCGGCCGCCCTTGGTGGCCATGCGCGCACGGAAACCGTGGCGACGCTTGCGAACGAGGTTCGAGGGCTGATAGGTGCGTTTCATCGCGTCCAACTCCGTTTCATCGGGCCGGGCCGCGCGGATTCGGCGACCGGGTGTGTTCGAAGCCCGTGCTATAGGCAGGTGACTTTGGGTTGTCAAACGCTGTGTCGCGGATTTTCGGTGATTTTCTTGGACAGGCGACCAAGACGTGGCCGCATCCTGCGCGTTCCGTGGCGGAACACAGTCGTGGTGCGGGCCAATTGCCTGACGGCCGTACCGCAAGGACAGTTGCAATCCGGCAAGGGACATCAGGATCGCATGAAGGATGTCCTTGCGTGAAACATTCGGACACGGCGGCGTGTGAACCTGACACAGACTGCAACAAAGCCCGGATGCCAGAGGCGCGTTTGTTTCAATCTTCGCCCATGACGTCGGGATTCTCACGTAAAACGGATCGCCCGATCAAGCAGGCGTGAGCCGGGTGTTGCCGCGCTGCGTCAAGGGTCATGTTTCAGCCAAGACAATCACATGAGATAGAGAGGCGGCCCTCCCCGGCCTGTATGACATGACCAACATGACAGACACCCAAGACACCCCTGCGTGGAAACGCTATGCGCCACTGATCGCCATCGGTGCCGTGGCTCTGGTCGGTGCGTTTACGCTGCGTGACTACCTGAGCTTTGAAACGCTGGCGGCGAATCGCGAAGCGCTCGAGGCGTTTCGGGACGCGAATTACCTTCTGACGGCGGGTGTGTTCATGCTGGCCTATGTTGTGATCGTCGGGTTTTCCCTGCCCGGGGCCACCATCGCGACGCTGACGGGCGGGTTTCTGTTCGGCGTGTTCCCCGGTGCGCTCTTCAACGTGCTGGCTGCCACGGTTGGCGCAACGGTGATCTTCCTTGCAGCGCGCTACGGGTTGGGCGAACGGCTGGCCGCCAAGATGGACGCAAGCGACGGTGCCGTGCGCAAGATCAAGGACGGGATCGACGAGAACCAGTGGTCGATGCTGTTCCTGATCCGATTGGTGCCGGCGGTGCCGTTCTTCGTGGCGAACCTTGTGCCCGCATTGGTCGGGGTGCCGCTGTACCGGTTCTTCGTGTCGACCTTCCTCGGCATCATTCCCGGCGGTGTTGTCTATACCTCGGTCGGCGCCGGTCTGGGCGAGGTCTTTGCACGGGGCGAGACACCGAACCTCGGCATCATCTTCGAACCGCACATCCTTTTGCCGATCCTTGGTCTCTGTGCCCTCGCGGCACTGCCGATCGTGCTGAAGGCCGTGCGCGGCAAGAAGGGGCTGTGATCATGGAGAAGATCAAGACGGATGTTCTGGTGATCGGTGCGGGCTCTGGTGGCTTGTCGGTGGCCGCAGGTGCGGTGCAGATGGGGGCAAGCGTTGTCCTTCTCGAAGCGCACAAGATGGGGGGCGACTGCCTCAACTACGGCTGTGTGCCCTCGAAGGCGCTGATCGCCTCGGCCAAGACGGCCTATGCCATGACCCATGGGGATCGCTACGGCATCGCCACTGTGACCCCTCAGGTGAATTACGCGGCCGCCAAGGATCATGTGGCTGATGTCATCAGCCAGATCGAACCCGTGGACAGCCAGGAACGGTTCGAAGGTCTGGGGGTGCGGGTGATCCGCGAATTCGGGCGCTTCGTGTCCCCGACCGAGGTCGAGGCGGGCCAGTATCGCATCACCGCGCGTCGGGTGGTCATCGCGACCGGATCATCGCCCTTCGTGCCGCCGATCCCCGGTCTCGACACCGTGCCCTACATCACCAACGAGTCCCTGTGGGAGCTGCGCGAACAGCCCGAGCATCTGCTGGTGATCGGAGGTGGCCCCATCGGGATGGAGATGGCGCAGGCGCATCTGCGGCTTGGGTCGAAAGTCACGGTGATCGAAGGCGCCAAGGCGCTGGGCAAGGATGACCCCGAGATGGCCGAAATCGTGCTGGACAGCCTGCGCGAAGAGGGTCTGGAGATTGCCGAAGGCTCGAATGCCAAAGAAGTGCGCGGCAAAGAGGGCGCGATCGAGGTCGAGACAGAAGACGGTCAGGTTTACAAAGGCACGCATATTCTTGTTGCTGTCGGCCGCAAAGCGAACACCGCAGGTCTTGATCTGGAGAAGGCGGGAATCAAGACAACGCGGACCGGCATCGAGGTGGACGCTACGATGCGCACCTCGAACAAGAAGGTTTACGCCATCGGCGATGTGGCGGGCGGTCTGCAATTCACCCATGTCGCGGGCTACCATGCCGGGGTGATCATCCGCTCCATGCTGTTCGGGCTGCCTGCCAAGGCGTCGACACGGCATATCCCTTGGGCCACTTACACGCAGCCGGAGCTGGCGCAGGTCGGTCTGACCGAGGCGCAGGCGCGCAAGGAGCATGGAACCAAGCTTGAAGTCGTGCGCTTTCACTTCAACCACAACGACCGGGCGATTGCCGAGCGCAAGACACGCGGACTGATCAAGGTGATGGTGGTCAAGGGCCGTCCGGTCGGTGCGTCGATTGCCGGAGAGCAGGCGGGTGAGTTGATCAATCTCTGGGCGCTGGTGATCGCCAACAAGATGAAGATGGGCCAGATCGCCAACATGGTCGCGCCCTATCCGACAATCGGGGAACTTAACAAACGGGCGGCGGGAGCCTATTTTTCACCCCGACTGTTTGAAAGTGACACGGTGAAGAAAGTTGTCGGATTTGTTCAGAAATGGCTGCCCTGACGTGACGGGCCCGGGGCGAAGGTCATGCTGAACTCCCTGTCCGGTCGGTTCCTGATTTTGACCACCATCTTCGTGATGCTGGCCGAGGTGATGATCTTTGTCCCCTCGATCGCCCGCTACCGCGAGGATTTCCTTCTGAACCGGCTGGAACGGGCACAGATTGCGTCGCTGGCGCTTTTGGCGGACGACATGATCGACAGCGATCTCGAGGCTGAGCTGCTGCTGAACGCGGGCGTGTTCAACGTGGTGCTGCGGCGTGACGAGTTGCGGCAGCTTGTGCTCTCGTCCCCCATGCCCAGCGAGGTGTCGCAGACCTTCGATCTCCGCGAGGCCACGGCGCTGTCCCTGATCCGGGATGCAATGGCGCGGCTGGCCACGCCCGAGACCGAGACCATCCGCGTGATCGGCAACCCGTTCCGCGACGGCGGTCTGCTGATCGAAATCACGCTCGACACCACGGAACTGCGCATGGCGATGATCGACTATGGCCTGCGCATCCTTGTCCTGTCGGCAGTAATTTCCATCGTGACAGCGGGGTTGCTGTTCCTGGCGGTGCGGGTGCTGCTGGTGAAGCCGATCAAGGGGGTGGTCGGGCATATGCAAAGCTATGCCAAGGCCCCCGAGGATGCCCGGCGGATTATCCAGCCTTCGGCTGGAGTGACGGAATTGCGCGACGCCGAAAAGGCGCTGCAATCACTGCAGACCCAACTGACACAGGCGCTTAAACAGAAAGAGCGGCTGGCCCAGCTTGGCGGAGCGGTGGCCCGTGTGAGCCACGACCTGCGCAACATCCTGACCTCGGCACAGCTGTTCACCGACCGGATTGAGATGAGCGAGGACCCGGCGGTCAAGCGTATGGCGCCGAAACTGGTCAATTCGATCACCCGCGCGGTGTCGCTTTGCGAAAGCACGCTTGCATTTGGACGCGCCGAGGAGCCTGCGCCGACTCTGACACTGATCAATCTCGCGCAGCTCGTGTCCGACGTGCTCGACAGCGAACGCTTGGCCATTGGCGAATTCGATCTGAGCCTCAGCGAGGATGTTCCCGGCAACCTCATGGTCCGGGCCGATCCCGAGCAGATGTACCGCGTGCTCTCGAACCTCGTGCGCAACGCGCGTCAGGCCATCATCGGCACCGGCAAACCGGGCGAGATCAACGTGGCGGCCAAGATCTGCGATGACGCCTGGTGCATTGACGTCACCGACACCGGGCCGGGTCTGCCGCCAAAAGCGGTGGAGCACCTGTTCCAGCCCTTCCAGGGCGGGGCGCGCAAGGGCGGATCCGGGCTTGGACTGGCCATCGCCGAGGAACTGGTTCGGGGCCATGGCGGGACCCTGACATTGGTCAGAACCGACGCAACCGGCACGGCCTTCCGCATCCGCCTGCCGATGGGCGGGCTCGCCTGAGCGGTCCTGCGCAAGGTATAAAAATTTCTTGGAATTTGCGCTTGCATCACCCCGGCACTGGGTCTATTTCCACGCCTCACGGACCGATAGCTCAGCTGGATAGAGTACTTGACTACGAATCAAGGGGTCGGGGGTTCGAATCCTCCTCGGTCCGCCACTTCCCCCTTGATCCAGCCGAACACCCTGCCTGATCGTCACAGGACATCCCACAGGCGCTTGGCCGTTGCGTCAAAAGGCGCGGGATTGGCATAGGCTGCGATCGTCAGGTCTTCGACCCAAGCCTCATCCCCGATCTGCACAAGGCTGCCTTCGGCCAGTTCTGCGTGAATCGCCGTTTCCGGCATCCAGGCAAAACCGCTGCCCGCCATCAGACGTCGTTTGATGGCCTCCACGAGTCCGTCGACATAGATCGTCTGCGGATGGAAGGGTTTGCGCCCGATGGCATGTTCGACGACCATTCCCAGAAAGCTGGATTGCTCATAGGCGAGGTAGGGGATCGGATTTTGGCGGGTGTTGTCCAGCGACCACCCATGGGCCTTTGCAGGTGCAACCGCAGCCACGGGAAGCATCCGATCCGTCAGCAGATCCTTCCGTTCGAATGCGGATTCGTCAATCGTGGGCGACACCGCGCGATGGGCGTAGCACAGCATGATGTCCACCGCCCCTTCGACCAGCAATTCGCAGCAGGTGCTGAGTGAATCGGAGATCACCCGTGTCCGGATGTCGGGCATGCTGTGCTGCAGGGTCTCGATCCGATTGGCCAGAAAATGCACCGAGATCGTGTGCAGCACCGAAAAACGGATGAACCGGTGCTCGCCCCGATCCGCATCGCGCAGGGTCTGGCGTGCCTCTGACAGCTGCGTCAAAGCCCCCGCGGCAATCGGGAGGAACTGTCTGCCGGCATCGGTCAGCTGTACCGGGTAGGTCGCCCGATTCACCAAGGGCATGCCAACCCAACTTTCCAAAGCCTTAATTCTTCGGCTGAACGCGGACTGAGTGATGTTTCTTTCATCAGCAGCGCGTGTGAAGTTCTGCGTCCGCGCCAGGCATTCGAAATCGCGCAACCAGTTGAGATCCATGCCATGCCTCTGAAAACAGGACGTTTTCGAGGATGATACAGAAAACTATGCAAATGAGGAATAGTTTGATGAAATGTTTGAATTGGAGTGGCCGGAAAAACTGTTCCTACGCTTTGACATGGGCCTGAGTCCCTGCCTGGCCGCCCCGTCTTTCCGGTTGCGGACATGGCGCAAGGGATTGGTGCCAGCGTGTGGCCTTGACGCTGCGCGCACCAAGAACAGTCGAGCGGGCGAAAATGCCCAGCCATCAACAGAGGAGACTACCATGATCAAGAACATCAAGAGCCTGGGTCTGGCCGCCGTGATCGGCGCGTTGGCGGGGCCGGCCCTCGCTTCGGAAGAGGTCAAGATCGGCGTGCCGTCCTGGACCGGTGCGCAGGCCATCGCGCATGTGCTGGGCCATGTCGTGGAAACACGCATCGGCGGCACCGTGGAATACGTGCCGGGCAACAACGCCACGATTTTCCAGGCGATGGATCAGGGCAAGGGCGATATCGACGTGCACCCTGACGTGTGGCTGCCGAACCAGGAAAGCTTCACCAAGCAATATGTCGACGACGCGGGCACCGTCACCCTGTCCTCCAATCCGTACAAGGGCAATCAGGGCTTCTGCGTCTCCAAGCAGTTCGGCGAAGCCAACAACATCACCGACATTGCCGATCTGGGCCGGCCGGATGTTGCGGCGCTGATGGACAGCGATGGCAACGGCAAAGGCGAACTCTGGATCGGTGCGCCGGGCTGGGCCTCGGCCAACGTGAACGAGGTCAAGGTCCGCGATTACGGTCTGCTGGACTTCATCGAACCGATCCGTGCCGAAGAAGCGGTCAAGACGGCGCGGATCAAGGACAGCATCGCCAAGGGCGAAGGATACGCCTTCTACTGCTACGAACCGCACGCGGTCTGGTACATGTTCGATGTGATGATGCTCACCGAGCCGACCTATGACCCCGAGAAGTACATCATGGTGCAGCCGTCGGATGATCCCGATTGGTACAACAAATCCATGGTCGCCTCGAAAGACGCGCTGAAGGACGTGCAGATCGCATGGTCGAATTCGCTGGTCGATCGCTCCCCGGCGATTGCCGAGTTTTTCCAGAACTTCGGTCTTGAAGCGTCGGATGTGAGCGCGCTGGCCTTCGAAATCAGCGCCAATGGCCGCGATCCGGCAGAGGTGGCGGCCGAATGGGTCGACGCCAATTCCGACCGCGTCGACGCATGGCTGGGTCTCTGATCCCCACCTGCTGACGACAGGCCATCGGGCAGGGTCCCGGTGGCCACCCAATGAATACCGATGACGAGGCGTGGCCTGATGGATGACGAAACCGTCATAGAAATTTCTGATGTCTGGAAGATTTTCGGGGCCCGTCCCGAAGCGGCCTTGCGGGCAATCCGCGAAGAGGGTCTGACCAAGGCCGAAGTGCTGGCACGGCACAACGCCGTCGTGGGTGTTGCGGATGTGAGCCTGTCGGTCAAACGCGGCGAGATCTTCTGCATCATGGGCCTGTCGGGCAGCGGGAAGTCCACGCTCGTGCGCCACTTCAACCGGCTTTTGGAGCCGACCGCCGGCAAGATCGAGATCGAAGGCACCGACGTGATGGCGCTCGGCCCGAAGGAGTTGCAGACCTTCCGCAACCGCAAGATCGGCATGGTGTTCCAGAACTTTGCGCTGATGCCGCATCGGTCGGTGCTGGACAATGTCGCGATGCCCTTGGAGATCCGTCAGGTCGCCAAAAACGAACGTATGCGTCAGGCGGCGGCCATTCTGGACATCGTGGAACTGGGCGCGTGGGGGTCCAAATTCGCCCACGAGCTTTCCGGCGGGATGCAGCAACGGGTCGGGCTGGCGCGCGCGCTTGCGGCGAACCCGGATGTCCTGCTGATGGACGAGCCGTTCTCGGCGCTTGATCCGCTGATCCGGCGACAGTTGCAGGATGAATTCATCCGGCTGAGCAAGATCCTCAAGAAGACAACAGTCTTCATCACCCACGATCTGGACGAAGCAGTGCGCATTGGCGACCGCATCGCGATCATGCGTGATGGCAAGCTGGTGCAGGTCGGAACCGCCGAAGACATCGTGATGCATCCCGCCGACGATTACGTGGCTGATTTCGTCGCGGGCATTTCGCGCCTCAAGGTGGTGCATGCCCATGCGGTCATGCAACCCATCGACGCGCATATCGCGGCCCACGGCCCGATAAACGCGGATGCGCCACGGGTGGGCGCGCAGGAAACGCTCAGCACACTGATCAACCTTGCCATCGACACTGAAAGCGCGGTTCTCGTGCAGGAGAACGGACAGGATGTCGGCGTCATCACCCGCAAGGATCTGCTGCGCACCGTGATCGAGGGAACGGAAGTGTCATGAACAAGAAAGACATCAATCCCCTGGAAGATACCCAAAGCGACGCCGCTCTGGCCTATGCCGAAGAGCGCCGCGAGAATATCCGCACCTTCGTGCGCACCAGCCCGGACTACTACATCCAGAACTTCGACAGGATCGGCGCGTCGTCGCGGTTCACGCCGACCTTCAATCTCATGGCGGGGCTCTTTGGTCCGATCTGGTTCGGTGCACGGGGGCTCTGGTCCTGGGCGCTGCCGTTCCTCATCCTCGAAGCCTTGGCCTTCGTACAGATTGCAAGGGGACTGTTCGGAGACCTCGCCGCCGATGCCATGGCACGGATCGCGTCTATCGAAGGCACGCTGGAGTTGCGCCGTCAGCAATTGGCGGCCGCCATCGAAAACAACTCCGACCGGGTGGACGCCTTCCGGCGCACTGTTGACTCGCTGGAGGCCAATATCGACGGCATCCGTGAGGAGGCGGCGGCCCTTGCGGCCCAAGGCCCTTGGATTGTCCTGACCGGAGTGATCATCCTGATCCTCGCCAAGCTGGCGCAGGCCACCGTCGCCAATTGGGCGCTTGAGGCGCGTTTCTCTGATTGGCTGTCTGACAGGTCCATTCGGTCCGGCCTGCCGGTCGAGCAGATCGTCTTCAGCGCGGTCTTCATGATCCTGATCGTGTCCACCGCCATGGTGCATTACAGCTTTCCGGGGCGCTTCTCGTTGCTGAGCGCGTTTCCGACCGATCCCGACATTCGGCTGACCAGCATCGCATGGGTTGAGGAGTTCATCGCCTTCTGCGTCCGCAACAGCGAAACCTTCTTCGAATGGCTCACTTTCGGCATCCGGTCGCTGCTCGATGCGCTTGAGGTGATTTTGGTTCAGACCCCGTGGATCGTGATCGCGAGCCTTATCGTGCTGCTCACCTGGCTGACCGCAGGCATCCGCACGGCGATCTACTCGGGCGCGTTCCTTGCCTATATGGGCCTGCTGGGCTTCTGGGAGGCGGCGATGACAACGCTTGCCCTGCTGGGCACGGCGGCCTGTCTGTCGATTGCCATAGGCATCCCCTTGGGTATGTTCGCCGCGCGGCGCCCTCGATTCTATGCCTTCATCCAGCCGATCATGGATTTCATGCAAACCATGCCCGCCTTCGTGTTCATGGTTCCGGTCATCGCCTTCTTCGGCGTCGGCAAACCGGCGGCCGTGGTTGTGACCATGATTTTCGGGGGCACGCCCGTGGTGCGCCTGACCGTGCTTGGCCTGCGCGGCGTGCCGGAAAGCGTGCGCGAGGCGGCGATCAGTTTCGGCGCGAACAAGTGGTATCTGCTGACCAAGGTGGACCTGCCGCTGGCCAGCCCGTCCATCCGCGCCGGGATCAACCAGACGATCATGCTGTCGCTGGCGATGGTGGTGGTCGCATCCCTCATTGGCGCCAAAGGGCTGGGCGAGGATGTGCTCGAAGCGTTGCAATATGCGAATGTGGGGCAGGGTATCCTCGCCGGGTTCTCGATCCTCTTCTGCGCGATGATCCTCGATCGCATCGTTCAGGGGGCGCGCAAATGACGCCTTTGGTCATGGTGCACGGCTTCATGGGCGGCAGCCGCCAATGGGCCGAACAGACCAAGGCGCTCGCCGCTTGTCTTGACGTCGTGACCGTCGATCTTCCGGGCTATGGCGACAATGCCGATCTGCGCGCCCCCGACACGATCACCGCCTTTGCCACATGGGTGCTGGATCACCTGCGCGCGCAGGGAGTCGACCGGTTCCACCTTCTGGGACACTCCATGGGCGGAATGATCGCGCAGGAAATGGTCGCGCTTGCACCGGATCGCGTGGACCGGCTGGTTCTCTACGGCACTGGAGCGACGGGTGTCCTGCCCGGGCGGTTCGAACCGATCCACATCTCGAAAACCCGGGCCCAGACCGATGGCCCGCGCAGGACGGCGCGCCGCATCGCCGCCACATGGTTCCTCGACCGTGAAGCGGCGGCGGGTTTCGAAGCCTGCGCCGCCATTGCGGAACGCAGCAGCCTGCAATCCATCGAAGCGGGTCTGAACGCCATGGAGGGATGGAACGGAGAGCCGCATCTTGCCGCGATCACGCATCCGACCCTCGTAATCTGGGGCGACCACGACCGCACCTATCCGTGGCACCAGACCGAGCAGCTCTGGACCGCCATCGACAACACCAGCCTCGCCGTGATCCCGAATTGCGCCCATGCCGCACATCTGGAAAAGCCGGGCATCTTCAACCGTATCCTGCAGGACTTCTTCGAGGAGACCTGCGCGGCTACCACACGGACGGCCGCCTTGGAAGGCTCGGCTCCCGTGACCTGACAGCCCGGTCAGGCCGCGTTGCGGGGTTTGGCGAAACTCGGGGATTGCACGACCCCGGCATCGAAGAGCTTTGCGATCTCGGTGCCCGTGCAGCCCGCAACATCGGCAAGGATCTCTTCGGTATGTTGCCCAAGGGTCGGCGCAGGCCTCGCCGGGCTGCGGTGCAGCGCGCCAAACGCCGCCGGATGTCCGGGAACGCGATATGTGCCGATCCCCGGTTGCAGCAATTCCGAGAACATCGGGTTGTCAGTGCTCAGATCGAGGTCCTGTTCAACCGCCTCGCGAACGGTGCGGAACTCGGACCATGTCAGCCCGGCAGCGTTGAACGCCGCTTCAAACTCGGGCACGCGGCGTTGGGCGAACCACGGTGTCAGGATCGCAGTGATCTCGTCGCGGAAGCGCCAGCGGTTGCCTTCGTCGGCCAGGGACACGCCCAGGCGCTGCTCCAACGCGGCCATCGCCTCAACCGTGCCTGTCGCCTTGCAGAGGCCACGCCATTGACGGTCGGTCAGGCCGATCACCATCACACGGCGGCCATCGGCGCAGACGAAATCCTGACCATAGGCACCATAAAGCGCATTGCCGGATTTGCCCCGGTCCCCGGTGTTCAGGGTCACGTCGCCGATCATGCCCAGATGGCCCAGCGTGGCCGCCGCCACGTCCTTGAGCGCGATCTCGACCTCTTGCCCGCCATGCCCGCGCAGTCGATGCCGTTCTGCCGCCAAAAGCGCCGAGACACACATATTGCCCGCGATCAGATCCCAAGCAGGCAGCGCATGGGCGACGGGTTCGTCACTTTCCACGGGGCCGGTCATGTGCGGAATGCCAAGGGCCGGGTTCACGGTGTAATCCACCTGTGGCCGTCCATGCCGATCCCCGGTCAAGGTGACCATGACCAGATCGCGGCGCTGCTGGCTGAGGGTTTCGTAATCCATCCAGCCGCGGACTCGCAGGTTGGTCAGAAACAGCCCCGCATCGTCGCCCGGCGCGGTGATGATCCGGGTGATCAACTCGCGTCCTTCGGGGGATTTCATGTCGACGGCAATGGATTTCTTGCCCTTGTTCATGCCTGCCCAAAAGAGGCTTTCGCCATTGGGGGCCAGCGGCCAGCGACCGGCATCCAACCCGCCCCCCAGACGGTCAAATCGGATCACCTCCGCCCCCATCTGCGCCAGCGTCATTCCCGCCAGAGGCACCGCGACAAAGGCCGACCCTTCGACGACCCGCATTCCCTTGAGCACGCTCATTGGGCGTCCGCCCAGATGGCCGTGGCCTGCATGCACTGATGCCCATCCTGCCCGGTCCAGAGGCTCAGAACCGCGTCTTCTGCTTCCATCGCGATTTCGCAGGGATTGCCTGCAAACATCGGATGAACACCGCGGAAGTCGAAATACTTGGGCGTTCTGCCGCGCTCACGGACCGCGGCACGCATCAGCAGCGTCGCTTGCAAAGGCCCGTGCACCACGAGTCCGGGGTATTTCTCGACCTCCTGAGTATAGGGCAGGTCGTAATGAATGCGGTGGGCGTTGAACGTCACCGCCGAATAGCGGAACAGCAGCGCCTCGGTTGTATCAATCTCTTCGACCGGGGCTGTGGGCAGCGGCTTTTTCTTGGGCGGCGTATAGGTGTCGGGAATTTCCAGGAGCTATGCCCAAAAGTTGGTGACGGCCATCATTAGGCGGCGTTTTGAAGTTGCTTGATGCCGTCTTTGAAGACAACCCCTTGAATGACCTCGGGCA